>NZ_JBHSBM010000025.1:64004-72734 GCF_042650625.1 Planomonospora corallina | reverse complement strand
CGGGTGACCTCCCGGCGCCCGGCGGGTGAGGGCGCCGGGAGGTCACCCGCGCCCGTCAGGCGGGAGGGCCCGCCGGCGCACGGCGGACGGGAGCCCAGGAGACCGTCAGCGCCCGGTGACCGGGGCGGCGGACGGCCGTCAGCGTCCGGTAGGCGGTCCGTCAGCGCCGGCGGCGACGCTGACGGGCATGAGAAACGACTCCCGCAAATGGGGCACGCTGGTGATCGCGTGCCTGGCCATGCTGATGCTCTCCGTCGACCTGACCGTGCTCCACCTGGCCGTGCCCAAGCTGGTCGAGGACCTGGACCCGTCGGGACCGCAGCAGCTGTGGATCGCCGACGTCTACGGCTTCGCGCTGGCCGGGCTGCTGGTGACCATGGGCAACGTGGGCGACCGGATCGGGCGCAGACGGCTGCTGCTGATCGGCTCGGCCGCGTTCGGCGCTGCCTCCCTGCTGACCGCCTACGCGCCCAGCCCGGAGCTGCTCATCGCCGCCCGGGCGCTGCTCGGCGTGGCGGGCGCCACCATCATGCCGTCGACGCTCTCGCTGATCCGCAACGTCTTCACCGACCCGGTGGAGCGGACCACGGCGGTGGGCATCTGGAGCAGCATCGGCGCGGCGGGCTTCGCCCTGGGGCCGCTCGTGGGCGGCGCGCTGCTGAACGAGTTCTTCTGGGGCTCGGTCTTCCTGATCAACGTCCCGGTGGTCGCGGTGATCATCGGCGTGGGCACGGCCGTGCTGCCCGAGTCGCGCAACCCCGCGCCCGGCAGGCTCGACCTGCCCAGCGTGCCGCTCTCCGTCGTCGGCGTGATCGCGGTCATCTACGCGATGAAGGAGGCCGCGCACGGGGGCGCCGGCCAGGTCCCGGTGATCGTCGCCGCGCTGGCCGGTGTCGCCGCGCTGGCCGTGTTCGTCCACCGGCAGACGCGGCTGGCCGAGCCCCTCATCGACGTGCGGCTCTTCCGGAACCGGGCGTTCTCCGCCTCGGTCGGCTCCGCGCTCGTCGCGATGTTCGCCATGATCACCATGTCGCTGATCTTCGCGCAGTACTTCCAGCTCGTGCTGGGCTGGTCGCCGCTGGTCGCGGGCCTGGCGGGCCTGCCGGGCGGTCTGGGCGCAGCCATCGGCGGCTCGGCGGCGGGCGCGCTGGTCACCCGGCTGGGCCGCGGCGGGACCGTGGCGGCGGGCCTGTGCCTGGCCGCGGCGGGCTTCGCGCTCTACAGCCGGATGGGCCTCGAGGTGACCTACCCGTACCTGCTCGCGGCCATGATCGTCGCAAGCGCGGGCATCGGGCTCACCTTCGCCGTCGTCAACGACACCATCATCGCCGCCGCGCCCAGGGAGCGCGCCGGGGCCGCCGCGGCGATCTCCGAGACGGCGGGCGAGATGGGCGGCGCCCTGGGCATCGCCGTCCTGGGCACCGTGCTGAACACCGCCTACCGCGCCGGGCTCGACCTGCCCGCCGGGCTGCCGTCCGCGGCCGCGGAGCAGGCCCGCGACACCCTGGGCGGCGCGCTCACCGCCGCCGCCGCGCTGCCGGGGGAGCTCGCCGGGGCCGTCACCGCGGCGGCCCGCCGGGCGTTCGTCGACGGCCTGCAGACGACGGTGCTCACCGGGGCGGGCATCCTCATCGTCCTCGCGGTGACCGCGCTCTTCGCCCTGCGGGGCGTGCCGAAGGTCCTGGACGGCGACACGGCCGACGCGGGCGACCCGACCGGCGAGGCGGCCGAGGCCGCCCGCGCCTGACCCACCGGCTCCGCTCAGGCCGCGCCCGCGGCCCCCGCGTGGAGGACCTCCCGCTCCCACCCGGGCCGCTGCTGCGTGTGCAGCCGCCAGTAGTGCTCGGCGATGTCGTCGGGGTCGAAGTCCGTCCCCGGGGCGACCGGACCGGCCACGGTGACGCTCGCCACGTGCACTCCGGAGGGCCCGTACTCCGCGTCGAGGAGCGCGACCAGGGTGCGGACCCCCGCCTTGCCCAGGGAGAGGCTCAGGTAGCCGGGCTTCGGCTCGGGCATGCCGCCGGTGACGAGGAACGTCCCGCCGCCGCGGGCCGCCATCCCGGGGACGACGTGGGCGGCGGCGGTGAGGGCGCCGACCACGTTGACCGCCCAGGCGTCCAGGTGGCCGCGCGCCGGCAGCTCTCCCAGGGCGTCGGCCCGGATGACCGCCGCGTTGTAGACGACGACGTCCGGCTCGCCGAGCCGGCGGGCGACCGTGTCGAGAGCCCCGCGCAGCGCCTCCTCGTCGGTGCTGTCGGCCGGTGCGGTGACCACCGGTACACCGCTGGGGGCGACGGCCTCCGCCGTGAGCCGCAGCGACCGGTCACTCCGCGCGATCAGGCCGATCGGCAGCCCTTCCCGGGCGAACCGGCGGGCCACCGCCCGCCCGATCCCCGGTCCCGCCCCGATGACCACCGCTCCAGGCATCGTTGTCTCCTTCGCTTCCCTTGATCGGTGACACCGGGGAAGCTAAGGCGTCACATCCATGTGAGGGTCAAGCCGGAAGGAGCCACGTGCGGATCGGGGACCTCGCCCAGAGGACCGGGGTGAGCAGGCGGCTGCTGCGCTACTACGAGGAGCAGGGCCTGCTCAGACCGGTACGGTTCGGCAACGGATACCGGGAGTACGCCGAGGCGGACGTCGTGGCGGTGGGCCGCATCCGCGTCCTGCTCGCCGCGGGGCTCCCCACCGCGGTCATCGCCCGGCTCCTGCACTGCGTCCACGACGAGGGCGGGGAGCCGGCGCTCGTCGTCGCCACCGCCTTCGGCGCGTTCGCCACCGCGGCGGCGGCATGGGCCGCCCAGGGGGCGGCGGAGGACCTGGCCGGGCTCGCGACCGGGCGTCCACCCTGCCGCCCGAGACCCGATGACCGCCGCGAACTCCTCACCCGCCGTCTCCGGCAGGAGATGGCGTGGGCCGCCGGAGACCACGACGGCCGGTCCCCCTGGCGCTACAACCGGCTCAGCACCTGCATGGCGTCCTTCTCGACGTGCGCGAGCTCGCGGAGGACGGCGCCGGCCCGCTCCAGGCACCCCGCGTCACCGCTCTCCCCGGCTTCCGCGATCAGAGCGGACACCTCCGTCCACAGGACGGCGGCCTCGGCGTACAGCCGGTGACCGGTGCGCAGGCGGCCGTCGCCGACCAGCCGGGCGCACTCTTCGAGGAAGTCCCGGTAGAGGACGCGGAACAGGGCGCCGCCGGTGCCGCCCTCCTCCATGAGGAGGGCGGCCTGCGGCAGATCCCGCCGCGGGTCGCCCGCGCGCAGCAGCCAGCCGGGCACCTTCTCGCCCGCCTTCTCGATGCCGCGGTGGCCCAGGTTCGCGATGGGAGCGGACAGGAAGGCCTCGGCGCAGTCCCTGACGGCGGGGATGATCCGGTCCTGCCAGGGGATCGGGTGAGCCGGCGCGGTGATGGTGAAGGACCGGTTCCTGGCGGTCATCGGGCCGCGTTCGGCCCGCGCCAGGGCCAGACGGGCCCGGCTGGTGCGCACCGCGCCTCCCTGCGGTCCGGTGTCCACCAGGTGGACGTCGTGCTCGTCGTAGCCGTACATGGCCACGACATGGCCGCCGAAGTGCACCTTGGACCGGAAGTAGTCCAGGTGGTAGCTGTCGAGCTGCAGGCCGACCGGCCGGCCGGCGTCGACGGGGGCGGCCGCGTTCTCCCACGCCCTGCGCGCCGAGGTGGTCTCCTCGACCGTCAGCGTCAGCCCCAGCCTGGCGGCCAGGTTCCTGGTGAGCTCGAAAGGCCTGACGCGGCCCCCGAGGAAGGGGAACGCCATGCCCTTGCCGTCCCAGTAGACGAATGACAGGCCCGAGCCCAGCCCGAACAGCATGGGCTCGGACAGATCGAGTCCCTCATGCCGCAGCAGCACCCCCAGCGCCGTCGTCTCGCAGTGGTGCGTGCCGCGGGCCTCGACGCCCTTCACGATGGTCATGTGCCGCCCTCCTCACGCCGGGCGGCGAACGGTCCCCCGTCCCCCGCCCGGCGCCTCCGTGATCAGCCACCGGGAACAGCGTGGGGCCTCCCACGGTAGGAGAGTCCAGCCGCACGACGACGGCGGCGGCCACGTCAGCGGCCCCGGCGGTCACCCCCCGGGTGGCGCGTCCGCGCCCTCCTGACCGGCAGGGTTCCGGGCGGGCGCGGGTACGGCCCGGCCGCCGCGGCGACGGCCCCGCGGCGCCGGTGACCGATGCGGTCCCCGCCGGTGGGACCTGTCATGTGAGTGCGCCGGAAAGCCAGTCGGCGGCCGTCGCCAGCCAGTCCGGGCGGGCGTTGCCGAGCAGGTGGTCGCCGTGCGGGACGCACAGGTACCGCCCGTGCGGGGCCAGGCGGGCCAGCTGCTCACCGTTGACCATGCCGGGGACGGTGTCCTGGCCGCCGTCCACCACCAGCAGCGGGCAGGCGATCCGCGGGGCGAGGTCGGACAGGTCCACCTGACCGGTGAAGCGGCGGGCCGCGTCCTCCCCGCCGGCGCGCTGGACGACGACGTCCCGCAGGAAGGGCGGCAGGTCGTCCCAGATCAGCCGGAAGGGACCGCTGACGGTGGCGGCGGCCGCCACGCGGGGCTCCCGGGCGGCGCTCTCCGCGACGTAGTAGCCGCCGAGGCTGAGCCCGACGAGTCCTACGCTCCCGGCGCCGAGCGCGTCGACGACCCGGCCGATCACACGGTGGTAGTCGGCGCGGACCGTGGTGGTGGCCGCGAGCGCGCCCTGCCCCGGCCCGTCCATGGTGAACACGGCCAGGCCCCGGCGCAGCAGGGCGTCGGTCACGTCGTGGAACTCCTCCTTGCCGGAGTCCAGCCCGGGGACCACGATCGCGGTGGCCGCGGCGCCGGCCGGACCGCGCAGCCAGCCGGCGAATCCCGGGCCCTCGATCCGGCGCGCCTCCGGATCGAGCAGGTCCAGCGCACGGCCCATGGCGGTGTCGGCCTCGGCGGCCGCGAGCGCCCGCTCGTGGTTCGGCCCCAGGGTGGCGAAGTGGAACCAGCGCGCCGCCGTCCGGAAGTGCTCGCCCGCCGAGATCGCCGTGTCCGCCTGCGCGGCGCGCTCCAGGTGCCCGCGCGCGGCGCGCATGAACGCCTCGCCCCACCGGTCCAGCTCGGAGAGCTCACCGGTGACGCGCAGGTACTCGTGCGGGTCCAGCCCGGCTCCGGTCGCGCGCGACAGGTTGATCTCCACGAAGTCCGCCAGGTTCATCTCGGCTCTCCGATCGTCAGTACGGCGTTGCCTCGGACACGGCGCTCTCTCAGATCGACCAGGACCTCGGCGGTCCGACTCCAGTCGGCGGTGCGGCCGATCTCCGGGTGCAGCCGCCCGCCGGCCACCAGGCGGAGCAGCGCGGCCAGGTCGGGGCCGTACGGAGCGCCGGCGTAGTGGAAGTGCCGGATCACGGCGTTCTCCGGACCGGCGAGCAGGTCGAAGAAGTCCACGGTGGCCGGGGTGCGGCCGGCCTGTCCGAACCAGACCAGCGTGCCGCCCGGGAGCAGCCTGGCCAGCGCGGCCGTGAGGGCGCCGCCCCCGGTGGACTCCAGCACCACGTCGAACGGCCCGGCGGCGTCGGCCACGTCGTGCACGATCGCCGCGGCGCCCAGCTCGCGCAGGCGGGCACCGCGCTCCGGGGTGGCGGTCACCGCGGTCACCTCCGCCCCCGCCGCGGCGGCCAGCTCGGTGAGGTAGTGCCCCACTCCGCCCGAGGCGCCGGTCAGCAGCACCCGCCTGCCCGTCACGGCTCCGGCCGTACGGAGCAGCCGGAGGGCGGTGATCCCGGCCAGCGGCAGGGCGGCCGCCCGGACGGAGTCGATCTCGTCGGGCAGGACGGCGATGGAGTGGGTCGGCACGGCCGCGTACTCGGCCCAGCCGCCCGTCGGGGGATGGCCCACCACCCGCGTGCCGGCCGGTGGGCCCGAGCCGTCGGCCGCGGCCTGCACGACCAGGCCGGCGACGTCCTTGCCGGGCAGCAGGCCGGGGGCCGGCGCCTCGAGCAGGAAGGTCTCCCCGCGGTTCGGCGAGAACGCCTCGACCTTGACCAGCGCCTCGTCCGGGGCGGGAACGGGCTGAGCGTCCTGGGCGAACTCCACCGGTCGCGCCGCGTCTCCTGTGGGAATCAATCTACGCATGCGGCCATGGAACCGGAATGCGGGACGCATGATCCAACAACGGAGGCGAGAGGCCGACAACCACCGGTTGTCGCCTAAGGTGATCGGCGTGGACCTCGACCTGGCACAGGTGCGCGCATTCGTACGGGCCGCCGAAGGACTGCACTTCGGCCACGCGGCCGAGGAGCTGTCGATCTCCCAGCAGGCGCTCTCCAAGCGGATCGCCCGGCTGGAGTCCGTGCTCGGCCGGCGTCTGCTCGACCGCGGCGGCCAGGGGGTGCGGCTCACCGAGGCCGGGCGGCGTTTCCTGGAGCCCGCCCGGCAGGCGCTGGCCGCGGCGGACCTGGCCGTGGCGGCCGCGCTGGACGCGCACCGCCGGTTGCGGATCGACGTGTGGGGCCACCTGTACGCGCCCATGCGCACGCTGGCGCGGGTCGCGGCCCTGGAGCCGCGACTGGAACCGGGGCACGGCCGTGACCTGCCGACGGTGATCACCGCGCTGCTGCACGGTGACGTGGACGCCGCCTTCGGCCGCGTCCACGCCCCGCTGCCCGCCGGGCTGACACACCGCCTGGTGCGACTGGAGCCGGTGGACGTGGTCTTCAGCGTGGACCACCCGCTGGCGCACGCGCCGGCGGTCCGGCCGGCGCAGCTGCGCGACGGCGTGCTGTGGAGCCCGGGGGCGCTCCACCGGCTGGACTTCCTGCACAGCTTCGCCGAGTCCTTCGGCATCCGCGACCGCGCCGAGGGCGCGAACCTGGGCCTGGACCGCTTCCTGGCCGACCTGGCTGCCGACACGCGCCGCTTCAGCCTGCTGCCCGCGGACGTGCCGCTCCCGCCCGCCCCGGCGATCCGCTCGGTCCCGCTGACGGATCCCACGCCCCTGTACGCCTGGTCGCTGCTCTGGCGCCGCAACGGCGGTCATCCGCTGCTGGACGCCCTGATGAGCACCTTCGTGGCGGAGGCGGAGCGCAACCGCTGGCTGGAGTACGACCCCGTCCGCGACTGGCTGCCCGGACACCACGGCGCCGGCCTCGGCGCACCGGTCGCGCCGTGAGGAGGCGGCGCCGCGGTCGCCGGGCCGGCGGACTGCCGGATCAGCTGATCCACCGGAGCGAGCCGCACCTTCGGGTATCAGGCCTTGATGGCGGTGAACAACAGGGGCGTGCGCACACCCTGGCGGGCTGCGACTTCGGAGAGGAAGCCGGCCAGCCATCCCACGGCGTCCAGTGACCACTCCGCCAGGGTGCCGTGAAAGGCGGCCCGATGCTTGGAAGGCCCAGGCCACGCGTCGTCCCTGACGGCGGGCTCCAGGACCGGCGCGTCCTGTCCTACTCCTCCTACTCCGGCGGCGGAACTCATCAGGAAGGCGTTCTGCCGTAATTCCTGCATGTACTCCCGTATGTGGGGCGCTGCGGTGATGATGGCTGGATCCTGTCCGCTGTCGAGGGTCACCCAGACGTGCGCGCTTCTGCTCGGGGGACCATCGGTCAGCCAGCGAGCGGCCTGCAGAAGCACTCCAATGGCTTCGATGGAAGAGTGCCGGGCCGGGTCGCCCAGATTCGGCAGGGGCATCAGCAGTTGCACGGCCTCGAGGTTCAGTGTCCCCATGCGGGCCATCACATCATCGATGCAGTTCAGGAACGCCTGAGTCGGCAGCGGGCGCTCCGGGTGCAGCGGATGGGTGACCTGAACCTGAAACCACGCGATCTGTGGCAGCCACGCACTCGGGTCCTCGGGCTGCCCCGCGTCGTTCATCCCCCAGCTGCCCTGTGGGGCGCGGTCATCGCCTGATGTGAGCCATCCCAACGCCTCCGACCGAGCGTAGAAGAGTCCGTACGCATCGGCGGCTGCCGATGGGTCCCGCCAGGGATGCGGTTCCAGCTCACCATGCAGCACCGCCAACATGGGGCCCTCGAGTGGGAAATCGGCAGGCCCGGTCCATGCGCTCATGTCGTCCCCCTCACCGAACCGATCCGAATTCCGTGGAGGCCCTGGTCTGCCCCGGGTCCTGTGGAGTCGCTGGTGTGCCCCTGGTCCGCACCGCCGACCTGCACGTCCTCGCCTCGTGGCGGCAGACCGCCGACCGGCGGACCTCCCGCACGCCGCAGCCGCTCCCGTCTCCGGCCAGAACGCCTCCTCGCTGCCGCTCACGCACGGCAGGCCACCACCGTCCGACCGCTGATTCCGAGCTCGACCGACCGCGCACCACACCACCGGCTGCGAGGTCACGCGCGTCTCTCGGCCGGTCCGTGCTGCGCTCGCAGTGACCGCACACCGGCGGCACCCTTCTCCGCGGCCGCCGCACCCGCTCGGAAGAGCCCGCCGACGGTCATGCCATCCGGAGAAACGGCGAGATCCCGTCCGATCGGAATGGTCGGACGGGATCTCGTCAACGTGCTCCGGGCCATTTCAAGAACGGCCCCGCGTGGAGCTATGGGGATTCGAACCCCAGACCTCTTCCATGCCATGGAAGCGCGCTACCAACTGCGCCATAGCCCCGCGATGTGCGCGTCCGGGGCGTTCACCCCGGCGGCACCCCGCCAGTGTATAGGACATCGAGCGGCACTCCGTAATCGTCGCGCGCCCGGGTCCGGTCCCGTGGGCACGGGGCGTGCACCGCGCCCACGGGACCG
>NZ_JBHSBM010000025.1:0-63972 GCF_042650625.1 Planomonospora corallina | reverse complement strand
GCCCGCCGCGGCGGGCCCGGCGGGAGGCGTCCGTCCGCGCCACCGCCGTCAGCCGAGCTCCGAGGCCCGGCGGATCAGGCCGGCCAGCTCCGCGACCATCGGGTCCTCCGTGGCCTCCGCCAGCCGGTCCGCGTGCCGGCCGAGCTCCCGGAGCCCGGCGCCGAACGCCTCCTCGCGGCCGCGCAGGTGCTCGGCGAACGCCGCCGCCACCACGGTCACCTGGAACCTGGGCGACGGCCCCTCCCACACCGAGCCGGCCAGGTCCCGCGCGTCCAGGGCTCGGCTGGTCTCGGCCGGGCCGCGGGTGTCCGGGTCCTGCCAGCGCACGGTCGCCGTGGCGAGCTGCCCGGAGGCGCCGCCGCGCAGCGTCACCCGGTACAGGGCGGTCACCGAGTGGCCCGGCCCGACCTCGCCGCCGTCCTTGGTGTCGTCGCGGAAGTCCTCGGCCGCCAGCGCGCGGTTCTCGTAGCCGATGAGCCGGTAGGACTCCACGACCGAGGGGTTGAAGGCGACCTGGGCCTTGGCGTCGCGGGCCCGCAGGTCGAGCGTGGTGACGAGCCGCTCCACGAAGACCTTGTGCGCGTCGGCGGCCGAGCCGACGTAGACGGCGGCGCCGTCGCCGTTGTCGGCGAGCTGCTCCATCAGCGCGTCGCCGTACTCGCGGCCGACTCCGACGCAGAGCAGGGTGATCCGCCGGCCCGCGGACTCCTTGACCCGGTCCAGGATGCCCTGCCACGTCGTGTCGCCGGTGTTGGCCAGGCCGTCCGAGAGCAGGACGACCCGGTTGGTGGCCATCGGCCGGAACGTCCGGGCGGCCTCGCCGTACCCGGTTACCAGGCCCGCCTCCAGGTTCGTCGAGTCCCGTACGGCCAGCCGGTCGACGGCCGCGTGCAGCTCCTGCCGGCTGGTCGCCGGCGTCATGGGGACGACCGTCTCCGCCTCGTCGCTGAAGGCCACGATCGCCACCTGGTCCCCGGGCCCCAGCTGGTCGACGAGCTTGTGCAGCGCCTCCTTGACCAGGTCGAGCCGGCCGGGTTCGCCCATCGAGCCGGACACGTCGACCACGAAGGTCAGGTTCGCCGGGCGCCGCGTCTCCGGGTCGGCCCCGCGGGTCCGCAGACCGACCCGGACCAGCGCGGCGCCGCCGCCGGGCAGGCGCGCCCCGTCCAGGTGCACGGCGAAGCCGTCACCGTCGGGCTCGGCGTAGTCCTGCCGGAAGGAGTTGACGAACTCCTCCGGCCTGACCTGGGCCGGGTCCGGCAGGCGCCCCTCGGTCAGGGTCTGCTTGGCATAGCCGTACGAGGCTGTGTCCACGTCGAGGGCGAAGGTGGACAGCCGCCCGGGGTCGCTGTCCCGCGCCTCGGGGACTCCGGTCGGCGCCGTGTCCGCCTCTCCGGGGTCCTGGCGGGGGGCCTCCCCGGGCGCCGCGGGAGCCGCCGGGGCGGGTGCGGCCCTGCCGGAGTCTCCGGCGGGCACGGTGCTGCCCTGCTCCGACGAGCCGCAGGCCGCGGCGAGCAGCAGGACGGTCGCGGTGAGGGCGACGGCGAACGGGCGAGTGAACGGGCGAGCGGGCGGGCGGGTCTTCAATGTCGCCTCCAGGGGGATGCGCGTCATCCCCTACGACGACCCCCCGCCCGCCCGCGCCGGGTGCTTGACCCAAGCGAGCACGAACCGTGTCCGGGGCGTGATCAGGGCTTCCAGGCCGGGTCGCGCCCGCTGAGCCCGAGCATGCGCTCGAACGGCGGGGCGCCGGCCGGCACGGCGACCTCCTCGCCGAAGACCCCGTTCTGCCGCGCCATAGGCGCCATCTGCTCGACGTAGACGAGCATCGCCTCGGTGGTCTCGGCGTCCACCTCGTAGTCCTGCCCGGTGGCGCGGGCCAGGTCCCAGCCGTGGACGACCAGGTCGCCCAGGCCCATCTGGAACACCACGGTCATGGGGAAGCCCATCATCGGGCTCTCCCCCTCGAACGCCGCCGGGTCCGCCCAGGCGGCGACCATGTCGCGGACCCGCTCCTGGAGAGCGGCGGGCTCGGTGTCGGCGGGCGGCACCGGCTCCTTGCGGGCCAGTGCCGCCATCATCGCCGCCACCCAGGACAGGTGGCCGAGCAGGGCCCGCACGTCGTACTCCGCGCAGGGGGTGGGCAGGCCGAGCTGGTCGTCCCGGATCCCCCGCACCACGCCGATCGTGCGGTCGGCCGCACGCGAAAGCATCTCGTTCATGACGCCCATCGTCTCCCACCGGCCCCGCTCCGTCCCGGAGAAAGCCCGGAAACACCGCATATGATCCAGGACCATGCGCGTGTATCTCGGACTGGCGGCCAAGGACCCCGCGGCGGGCATCCCCGACGCGGTGCTGCACACCGTCAGGGGCGCGATCGACGCCGCCTTCCCGGTCCCTCCGGAGGTCATCCGGGGCCGCGAGTGGCACCGCCCCGGGGTCTCCCTGTTCGCCTGGACGAACGAGCCCGACGACTCCCGGCAGCCCACGCTGCTGTTCACCGAGCCCGACCGGGTGACCGGGGTCAACGGCCACCTCGCCGAGCCGCGCGACGTGGAACGGCTCGCGCACGCCCCCCGGCTGCGCACCGAGGCGGTCGGCGGCTGCTTCTCGGTCTTCCGGGCGGCCCCCGGCGAGCTGTCCGCCGCCACCGCGATCAACCGTGTCTGCCCCGTCTTCCACGCCGAGACCCCCGACCTGCACGTGGTCGGCAGCCGCGCGCTCCTGGTCCACCTGGCCTGCGGCGGCGACCGGGTCGACTGGGACGTGGCCGCCCTGCAGACGATGATCCGCCAGGGCTTCTTCGTCTCCGACGAGACGCCGTACGCCGGGGTCTCCGCGCTTCCCCCGTCGGCGACGATCACCATCCGGGACGGCCGCCGCGCGGTCACCGCGGACCCGCTCCCGGCCGCCGCGCCCGCGCCGTCCTCCCGCCGGCGCAAGCGGGCGCTCGTCGAGGAGCTGGCCGACGCGCTGCTGGCGACCGTGGCGCCGCTGCGCGAGGCGGGCGAGCCGGTGAACCTGGCGCTGACCGGCGGCCGGGACACCCGGGTGCTGGCCGCCCTGCTGCACGCCGCGAAGGTGCCGTTCCGGGCGACGACGAACGGGCTCGACACGCATCCGGACGTGATCCTCGCCGGGCGGATCGCCCGCGCGCTCGGCGTCGAGCACACCGTGATCCCGCCGGCCCGCGCCGAGAAGAAGGACGCGGTCCTGGTGGAGCACCCGCTGGCGCGGACCTACGAGACGCTGCGCACCTGCGAGGGCATGACCTCCGCCTACGAGTCGATCGTCACCTACCTGCCCTACAGCGCCAAGCCCACCATGTCGGGGCAGAGCGGCGAGACCCTGCGCGCCGGGAGCCTGCTGCTGCTCCAGAGCGACCTGGGCGACAAGGCCCTGCGCAGGCGGATCGACACGACCTTCTTCGCCAAGGACGTCGCGCTCTTCACCGACGCGGCCAACGAGCACGCCCGCGCGCTGGCGGAGCCGTGGCGGGCCCGGCCGGACGCCATGGAGGCGCTCGACCACATGTACGTCTGGTACAAGGTCGGGCGCTGGCAGGCCAGCGCCCGGGCGGGCTCGCTGCGCCGGGGCGACCCGGTCCGGCCGTTCCTCGACAACCGGGTGGTCCGGGCCGCGCTCGGCCTGGACCAGGGGTGGCGCCTGTCGGAGGAGGTCATCCACGAGCTGATCACGACGTTCGCGCCGCAGCTGCGGCACGTGCCGATCGAGGGCAAGCCGTGGCGCTTCACCGTGGGCCGGAAGTACCACCCGTGGCAGCGCAGGCCGGAGTTCCTGACCGCGCCGAAGACCGGCGGCGGCTGGAGCTGGCGGACCAGCCCGGGCGAGGCGCTCAGCGCCGTGCTCCGCGACCACGTCCTGGCCCACCTCGACCTGCTGGCCCCCATCGTCAAGCCGGACGAGGTGCGCGAACTCTTCGCCGACCCCGTGGTCAAGAAACCCGGTACGGCCTGGCACCTCTACACGGTGGCGACCATGCTCGGCGGCGCCTACCCCGGCAAGGAGCCCGAGGGACTCGAGCCGGTCCACGTCCCCATCCCGTCCTGACCGCCGTTCCCGGTCCGCCCCGCCGATCCGGTCCACCCCGGAGCCGGCGGTCAGCAGGCGCAGGCGGCGCCGGAGACCGGGGCGGTCAGGGGGTCGGCCGGGCGGCGGGTGACACCGGAGGCGGTCTCCACCGGCAGACCCTCCCGGGCCCAGTACTCGAAGCCGCCCAGCATCTCCTTGACCGGGTGGCCGAGCCGGGCGAACTCCAGCGCGGCGCGGGTGGCGCCGTTGCAGCCGGGCCCCCAGCAGTAGGTCACCACGGTCGCGCCCGCGGGCACGACCTCGGCCGCGCGGGCGGCGATCTCGGCGGTGGGCAGGTGGACGGCGCCCGCGATGTGCCCCTGCTCCCAGCTCTCCCGGCTGCGGGAGTCGACCACGACCACGCCGGGGACCCCCGCGGCCAGGTCGGCCGCGACGTCGGCGACGTCGGTCTCGAAGGTCAGGCGGGCGGCGAAGTGGGCGAGGGCGGCGGCGCTGCCGGCGGCGGGGACCGCGGTGACGGCGGACATCTCGGCTGTCCTTTCGTGTGTGCTCGGTGACGGCGGCCCGCGACCGGGCGGTGCGGCGCACCACCACGTCCGGCGACGGCTTCCCCCGGCCGGGCGGTGAGGTCCGGGTGGCGGTGATCTCCGGCCCGGTGCGGACACGAGGAGATCCTTCCGGTCGCCGGCCGCGCGCGACAGTGGCGTGAACGCCGTATGTCGCTAAGATCCCGCCATGCCGCTCCCCCTGGCCCCACCGGCGTCGCGCGCCGCCCGCCGCACGGTCGCCGTCCTCGCCTTCGACGGCATGTCGGTCTTCGAGCTGGGCTGCGTGGTGGAGATCTTCGGCATCCCCCGGCCCGAGCTGGACGTGCCCTGGTACGAGCTGGCCGTCTGCGCCGGGACGCCGGGGGCCGATCTGCGGGTCGTGGGCGGTTTCGGTCTCCGGGCCGAGCACGGGCTCGACGTGCTGGCCGGGGCGGAGACGGTGATCGTGCCCGGCGTGGCCGACGTGCGCGGCGAGGTGCCGCCGCCGCTCGTCGCGGCCCTGCGCGCGGCGCACGGGCGGGGCGCCCGGATGGTCTCGATCTGCTCGGGGGCGTTCGCGCTGGCCGCGGCCGGGCTGCTGGACGGGCGGGAGGCGACGACCCACTGGAGGTACGCCGAACTGCTGCAGCGGCGCTTCCCCCGCGTCCGGGTCGACCCGGACGTGCTCTACGTGGACGGCGGCGACGTGCTGACCAGCGCGGGCAGCGCGGCCGGGCTGGACCTGCTCCTCCACCTCGTCCGCTCCGACCACGGGCCGGGCGTGGCCAACACGGTCGCGCGCCGGCTCGTGGTCCCGCCGCACCGGGACGGCGGCCAGGCCCAGTTCGTCCGGGCCGCGGTCGCCCCGGTGGAGGGCGACGACGGGGTCGCCGCCGCGATGGCGTGGGCGCTGGAGCACCTCGCCGGGCCGCTCACGGTCGCCGCCCTGGCGCGGGCGGCGCACATGTCGGAGCGCACCTTCGTCAGGCGCTTCCGCGAGCGGACCGGGACCAGCCCGATCCGCTGGGTGGTCTCCCAGCGGATCGCGGCCAGCCTGCCCCTGCTGGAGTCCACCTCCGCCCCGGTGGAGGAGGTCGCCGCCGCGGTCGGCTTCGACAGCCCGGCGACGTTCCGCCACCACTTCACCCGGGTGATGCGCACCTCCCCGTCGGCCTACCGCCGTACGTTCGCCGCCTGAGCCCCCGGCTCCGCCCGCCCCGCTCCACCCCCCGCTCCGCTCCAGCGGAGTCGCACGCCTCCCCGTACCGGTCCTCAGGCGGAGTCGCACGCCTCCCAACGCGGGCCGGCGAGGAGCATGCGCTGGAACTCCGGGCACTCGAAGACGTCCTCGTGCCCGCACTCCAGCACGTGCTCGATCGCCTCCAGCTCCGAGCGGATCCGCTCCATCCGGCGGGCGAGCGCGTCCCGGTGCCGCACGAGGATCTCGCGCCTGCGCGTCCCGTCGTCGGCGGCCACGAGCCCGCGGATCTGCTCCAGTGAGGCCCCGGTCTCCTTGGCCCGCACGATCAGCGCGACGCGGGCGTCGTCGTCGGGGCCGTAGCGGCGGCGGCCGTTGGCGTGGCGGGCGGGGCTGAGCAGCCCCACCGCCTCCCAGTGCCGCAGGACGTGCGTGGCCAGGCCGTACCGGGCCGCCAGCTCGCCGATCTCCATGGTCCGTGCGGTGCTTGACTTCATGTTCACATGAACTTGCAGAGTGAGGAGGAGGTCAAGCCCCCGAGAGGAAGTGATCGTCACATGTCCGAGTTCGAAGGCCGCCGCGGTGAGCGCTACGACCGCCGGGCGGCCCGGCTGAACCGGCCGCTGTTCCGCAGGGTCTGCCGCGACCTCGCCGCCGCCGCTCCACGGGACGGCGCGGTCCTGGACGCCGGGACCGGCTCCGCGCACCTGCTCCTGGAACTCGCCCGGACCCGCCCGGACCTCCGCCTGACCGGTGCGGACCTGTCGGATGACATGGTCGCGCTCGGCCGCCGCCACGTGCGCGCCGCCGCGCTGGAGGACCGGATCACCCTGGACGTGGCCGACGTCGCGGAGCTTCCCTACCCGGACGACCGCTTCGACCTGGTCGTCTCGACGCTGAGCATGCACCACTGGGAGCGGGTGGACCGTGCCGTGGCCGAGTTCTCCCGGGTCCTGCGGCCGGGGGGCGCGCTGTGGATCTACGACTTCCGGTTCGTCTCCCCTGGAAGGCTCGCGCGGGCCGTACGGGAGAGCTTCCCCGGCCGGACGATGCGGCGCGCCCCGGTCCGCGCCCTGCTGCCGTTCCCCGTCTTCGCCGCGTACACGGTCTGACGCGGCTTCGCCCCGGCCAGCGGCGCGCACGGGCCCGGCCGTACGGCGACGCCCCGCCCCGCGGGTACGGCGACGCCCCGCGGGTACGGCGACGCCCCGCCGTGGACCGTCCCACCGTGAGCCGTACGGCCGGCCGTGAACCGTACGGCCGCCGCGGACGTCGCAGAGGACATGCGCCGACGTACGCTCACCACCGCCCTGCTGACCCTGGCCGCTCTCGCGGCGTGCCGCACACCCGGCTCCGGCTCCGGGTCCGGTCCCGGCTCCGGACACCGCCTGGTCACCGCGGAGGGGGTGGCGCGGGAGTCCTACGCGGGACCGGAGCCGGGACCCCCGGTGGCGAACCTCCAGCCCGGCCTGGCGGCCTTCGGCCACGCCCTGCTGTCGGCCGTCGCGGAGCCCCGGGCCAACACCGTGCTGTCCCCGCTGGGCATCGCCTACGCGTACGGCATGGCCCGGGCGGGCGCGGACCCGGCGACCGGAGCCGGACTGGACGAGGTCTTCGGCTTCCCTCCGGAGGGGCCGCACGCGGCGTTCGGCACCCTGTCCAGGGTGATCGCCACGACCGGCGAGGCTCCCCCGGTCCCGGCCCCGGCCCCGGACCGGGAGACTCCGCGCGACGCGCGGCAGGATCCGGCGCCACCGGTCGTCCACCTCGCCGGCGGGCTCTTCACCGCCGGGGACCTGGCCGTCCGGCAGGAGTTCCTGCGCGTGCTCGCCGCCCACTACGGCACGGGCGCGCACCAGGTGGACTTCGCCGCGGACGCCGTCGAGGTGATCAACGCCTGGGCCGGGGAGCGGACCGCCGGGCGGATCACGAAGGTCTTCGATCTGCTGGACCCCGCGACGCGGCTGGTCCTCGCGAGCGCTCTCCATCTGAAGGCCGAGTGGGCCGTGCCGTTCACCGACCCGCCGGAGCCCGGCGCCGTCTTCACCCGTGCCGACGGCACGGCGGTGCGCACGGACCTGATGCGCCTGGAGACGGAGCTGCCCTACGCGAGCGGGCCCGGCTGGCAGGCCGCCGAACTGGCCTACGCCGGCGGCGGGCTGGCCATGTGGGTCCTGCTGCCCGCGCCGGGCGGTTCCCCCGCGAGACTGCTCGCCCCCGAGGCGCTCACCCGGGTGCGCGACGGGCTGGAGCGCACGCGGGTCCGGCTCGCCCTGCCCCGCTGGGACTTCTCCACCGCGCTGGAGCTGGGACCGGCTCTGGAGGGGCTCGGGCTGCGGAGCTCCGGCTATCCCGGCATCTCCGACGGCCTCGTCCTCGATCGGGCCGTCCACGGCGCGAACATCACCGTGGACGAGTGGGGCACCGAGGCCGCGGCCGTCACCGGCCTGGCCTTCCGGCTCTCCGCTCCGCCGCCCGCCGAGGCGGAGCTCCGCGCCGACCGGCCGTTCGCCTTCGCGGTCGTCCACCGGCCGACGCTGGTGCCGCTCTTCATCGGCCAGGTCGCCGACCCCGCCGCGACCGGCTGACCGGCCCCGCGGGCGGGCCCGGAGCCCGCGACGCCCGGCCCGGCACGATCAGCTCGGCACGATCAGCTCGGCATGATCAGCCCGGCATGGTCCTGGCGGGCCGGCACGGTCCTGCCCGGCCCCACCCGGCACGACCGGGCGGGCCTGTCACGCCTGGACGGCTCCCGACGGCCGGCCGCCGATGTTCAGCAGGCCCGCGTCGACCACCCGGCGGCCGAAGGCCCGGGCCAGCTCGGCCAGGCGGGCCGGCTCGTCGCCGGTGAGCGCGGCGTAGGCGGGCGCGGCCAGTTCGTCGGTGCGCTCCTCGATCCGCCGGTTCAGCGCCCGTCCCTCCCGGGTGAGCTCGTCGCCCGCCAGGAGCCCGCGCTCGCGCAGCGACTCCTCGGCCGCCAGCCACTCCTGCGCGGGCCAGGCCCGGCTGACCTTCAGGAAGACCGCGGGCACGGCCCCGGTGGCGCTGTGCAGGACCAGCGCCTCCAGCGGGCCGATCCCCTCGGCGAGCAGGGCCGCGACGTGGCCGTCGCCCCGGAACTCGCGCAGCAGCGTCTGGGCGTGCCAGAGCTCCAGCAGCGGGTCGTCCGGCCACGGCAGCGCGGCGTGCGCGGCGAACAGCGGACGGCCCTGGGGGTGCTCGCAGGCGCGCTCGGCCGCCCGCCGGGCCAGCGCGGCCGTCTCGGCGAGGGCGGGCAGCTCGTGGACTCCGCCCCGGCGCAGCGCGGCCCCGGCGGCCTCGTAGCGGGCCGCCAGGACCTCGGCGGGGGTCGTCTTCTCCCAGGCCGCCGGGAGCGAGGCACGCACGAGGCCGGGACAGAAGTTGTAGAAGGTCGCGATGACGAGCTCGGGTGAGGCGGTGCCGAACGCCGCCGAGCGGGAGGCGAAGTAGCCCGCCCGCTCGTCGAGCCCCAGGGCCGCGTAGCGCTCGGCGGCCTCGGGGACGAAGTAGATCATCGCGTGGACGGGCTCCAGGCGGCGCCAGGCCTGCCGGGCGAGCTGGACGTCGGTCATCGTGCCTCCAGGAGTCGGCGGAGCGGGCTCCTCCGACCGGGGCCGCCGCACCCGGACGGGCACGGCCTTGGACCGACCGGCCGGTATGCAGAACCTAAACCTACTCGCCGGTAACCGTCAACGACGGCGCAGCACGAAGACGCCCCAGCCCAGGTAGCGCCGGCCGTACTCGACGTGCGAGCGGCGGGCGCGCTCCAGGAACACGCGCATCTCCGCGGCGTCCGGATCGCCGGGGTTGGCGCGCAGCCAGTCGCTCACCGTCCACCACTGGCTCGCCGCGTACCGGTCCCAGCTGTCGGGATCGGCCAGCACCATCTCCAGCACCTCCGTCCCGGCCGCCTCGAACCGGTCGAACGTCCCGGCCAGCGAGGTGAAGTCGTCCGGCCCGAAGCCGAACGCCTCGTGCGCCCCGGCGGGCGGCTCCTCGGTCCAGTACGGCTCGCCGACGAGGAGGATCCCGTCCTCCTTCAGCGCGGGGAGCATCAGCTTGACCGTGCCCTCCACCCCGCCGCCGATCCAGGTGGCGCCCAGGCAGGAGACGACGTCGAAGGAGCCCGGGTCGGCCCGGTAGGCGCCGGCGTCGCCCCGCTCGAACCGGATCCGCCCGGCCACGCCGAGCTCCACGGCCCGTTCGTGCGCCGCGTCGAGGAAGACCTCGCTGATGTCGACGCCCACCCCCTCGGTCCCGTGCTCGACGGCCCACCGGCAGAGCATCTCGCCCTTCCCGCAGCACAGGTCGAGCAGGCGCATGCCGGGCCGGAGCCGGGCGACCTCGCCGAGCAGCGCCAGCTTCTCGTCGGTGAACGGGTTCAGGATGCGGTGACCGCCCTCGGCGATCTCATGAAAGCGCAGTGGCATGTGGTCATGCTGCCCGTTCCGCCCGGGCGGGCCAACCGGTTATCCGCGTCCGCCGCCCGCGCCACGGCGGGACGCCGACCGGGACGGCGACCGGGACGGCGGCCCCGGACGCCCCGGCCCGGGGCGCCTCAGCCCCGGGTCTCCTCCCGCGCCGCAGGCTCGGGCCCGGCCGCCTCCTCCTGCTCCCGGGGGACGCGGATGGTCAGGCCGCCGGGGACGACCTCGGCCCGCAGCTCGGTGACGGTGCCCTTGGCTCCGCCGTCGAGCTCGTAGGCCATGGGCGCGCCGAGCTTGACGGTGATCCTCCTCGCCCGGGTCATCCGGACGAAGGGCGAGGAGTCGGAGCGCCCGACGCTCATCCGGCCGAGCGTGCGGGCCCACTGGACGGGCCCCTTCGCCGTGGTCACGCCGACCTCCAGCCAGCCGTCGTCCGGCCGCGCGTCGTCGAACGCCTCGATGCCGCCGGTGATCGTGCCGACGTTGCCGAACAGCACGCAACTGGCCTCGCCGTCGAACCACTTCGCCCCGTCGACCTTGATCTTCATCGGCACGAGGTCCCCGCGGACGTGCCGCAGGCCCGTCCAGAAGTAGGCCGCCCGGCCCATGCGCTCCTTCAGCCCCCGGTCGGCATCCTTGATCATCTCCGCGTCGAACCCGGCTCCGGCCATGACCGCGAAGTGCTCCCCGTTGACCCGGCCCAGGTCCAGCCGGCGCTCCCGCCCGTGGAAGGCGATCCGCACCGCCTCCGGCAGGTCCTCGGGGATGCCGAGGTTGCGGGCGAACATGTTGGCCGTACCGGCCGGGATGATGCCGACGGGCACGCCGGACCCCGCGGCCGCGTCCACGCACCGCTGCACCATGCCGTCGCCGCCCCACACCAGCAGCAGCCGGGCGTCCGCCTTGAGCGCCTTCCGCACCTTCTTGGGCGCCTTCTTGCTCTTGGGCACCTCGTACCAGAGCAGTTCCTCCACGCCCTCGTCGGCCAGGAGCCGGCGCAGCTCGTCCAGTCCTCCGCCGAGCGACTTCTTCCGGTGGGCGACCACCGCGACCGTGCCGATCCGTGGCCGCTTCTGCAGCATGGCCGTCCTCCTCATGCACACCGTCGTCGGGACGGCCGACGGCTTCCCTGATCGGGGAGATCCAAACGCGGGAACGGCGGCAGGCGCGGGGCTCGCGGACGGGAAGCGGACATCCGGGCCGTTCCCCGGTACGATGCCGAGCAAGGTTACCGGCCAGTAGCACAAGTGCCCACGCAGAACTCCACGGGTCAGCCGACCCCGCCCGGCGCGGACCGCCCACCGGGCGGGAAAGCGGCGGGCAGGACCGGCCCCGCGCCTCGGGGAGCGGCCCGCGACCCGACCGATCCTCGTGAAGGAGCAGCCATGCCCACGCTCGACCGCCAGGACGACGTCTTCGTCCTCGACCTCGGGGACACGGAGAACCGCTTCCACCCCGACTGGATCGCCTCCGTCAACGCCGCGCTGGACGAGGTGGAGAAGGCGGAGGGCGCCCGGGCCCTGGTGACCGCCGCCACCGGCAAGTTCTTCTCCAACGGGCTGGACCTGGAGTGGCTCTCCGGCAACCTCGACCGGATGAGCGACTACGTCACCGGTGTCCAGGAGCTCTTCGCGCGGACGCTGAGCCTGCCGCTGATCACCGTGGCGGCCCTGCAGGGGCACACCTTCGCGGCCGGGGCGATGCTCTCCCTGGCCCACGACTTCCGCGTGATGCGCGCCGACCGGGGCTTCTGGTGCCTGCCCGAGGCCGACATCAACATCCCCTTCACCCCGGGCATGTCCGCGCTCATCCAGGCCCGGCTCACCCCGCGGACCGCGCACGAGGCCATGACCACCGCCCGCCGCTACGGCGGCCACGACGCCCTCGCCGCCGGGATCGTCGACCGCGCGGTGGACGAGGACGCCGTCCGGCCGACCGCCCTGGAGATCGCCCGCGCCAACACGGGCAAGGCCGGCCCCACCCTCGGCACCATCAAGACCCGCATGTACGCGTCCGTCCTGGACGTGCTCCGGGAGAAGGACATCTCCATCTCCTTCGGCTGAGCCGTACGGGCTCCTCCGGCTGAGCCGTACGGACGGAGCGCCCCGGCGCGGACGGCGGCCGGGGCCTCCGGGGTCCCGGCCGCGTTCCGTCACGGCGGCGGTGCCGCCGGGCCGTCGGCCAGGTCCGCCACGACGGCGGCGTGGTCGGAGGGCCACACCCCCTCGACCGGGGCGTCGCCCGCCCGGAACACCCGCAGGACGCGGCCGAGGCCATCGGGGCCGGGCGCTCCGACGTGGACGTAGTCGATGCGCGCGGCGGGCTCGAAGGTCCGGGCGACGTAGGGGTTGGCGGGATCCCAGGTGGACGACGGGGCGGCGGGGTCGGCGTACAGCCAGGCGTCCAGGAGCACCTGCCCGGGCACGGGCGGGGCGGTTCTGTGGCCGCCGAGCAGCCGCATCTCGTCGGAGTCCGGCACGGCGTTGCAGTCGCCGGTCAGCACGGGCGGGAAGGGCGTGCCGGCGCGGTGCGAGGCGACGAACCCGGCCAGGGCCCCGACCTGGGCGCACCGCACCGCGGACTCGTGCGGGGCCGAGTTCAGGTGGGTGGTGAACAGCGGCACGGGCTGCCCGGGGGCCTCCACCCGGGCGTAGAGGACCGTGTGCCCGTCGTCGGCGCCTCCCGCGGCCGGCAGGCGCAGTGTCGCGTGCTCGGCGACCGGCCAGCGGCTGAGCACGGCGTCGCCGACGTCGAAGGCGGAGTCGCCCAGGCGCCGGTGCCACCGTCCGGGCGTGTCGGAGGGCGCCCACGTCCAGTGCATGCCGAGCTCGCCGGCGAGCCATCCCGCGAGGTTGTCCTCGCCGCGGCCCCACACCTCCTGCAGGCCGACCAGGTCGGGCCGCAGGTCACGCAGGACGGACAGGATCGCCTCGCGCCGCTCCCGCCACGGGCCGAAGCGCCACCACACGTTCCAGGTCATCACCCGCATCTCAGCCCGCACCGAGCTCGAGGACCGGTGTGAGGGCGGGGCGCTTGGCCGTCCGGCCGTCACCGGAGGAACGGCCGAGCAGGCGGCGGCCGAGCCACGGGCCGGCGAACGCGGCGAACCACCGCAGTTCCGTCGCCGCCGCGCGCCAGACCGGGGGTGCGGGCAGCGGCGGGAGCGGGTCCATCCAGGTGCCGTCGCTGCCGGGGAGGTCCAGCGCGTGCGCCAGCGCGGCGGCGATCACGGTGTGGCCGGCGGGGCTGGCGTGCAGCCGGTCCGCGCTCCACAACCGGGCGTCGGTGACGGAGGCGAGCGGGAAGGTGTCGACGACGGTCACCCCGTGGCGGGCGGCGGCCCGGCGGATGCGCTCGTTGAGGTCGAGCACCCGGGGCAGCAGCCGCCGCGCGACCGGGACGATCCTGCCGATGTCGGGGTAGGTCACGGTGACCACGTGCGCCCCGCCGGCGGTCAGCCGGGCGAACATCTCCTCCAGGGCGCCCGCCACCTCGGCCGCGTCGAACCCGGGCCGGATGAGGTCGTTCATGCCCGCCACGACCGTGGCCAGATCGGGACGGAGCTCCAGGGCCGCCGCGAGCTGCTCGTCGCGCACCTGGACGGCACGCCGGCCGCGCACGGCGAGGTTGGCGTAGAGCAGGCCGGGACCGACGCGGGCCAGGTGCTCGGCGAGCCGGTCGGCGAAGCCGCGGTACCCCCTCGCCTCGTCGCCGTCGCCCATGCCCTCGGTCTGGCTGTCCCCGAGGGCGACGTACCGGTGGTAGACCGTCATGGCCGCCTCCTCTCCGCCCGGTGGTAGACCGTCACGACGGCCTCCTCTCCGCACGCCGCGCGGCGCGCTCGCTCAGCGTCCGCGCCGTCTGCGCGCACCACTCGTGCATCTGCCGCTCCAGCCGGATCCCGCCCAGGCAGGTGAGGTACGGGCCGACGCGCTCCCCGCGGCGCAGGAACTCCTCCTCGTCCAGCCCGCCCCGCAGATGCGCCAGCGTCCTGCCGAACAGCTCGAGCTTGGCCTCCGCCTCCCTGGCGCGCTCGTGGAGCTGGTCGATCAGCGGCTCGGGGGCGAGCAGATCGGAGGCGTGGACCTTCACGATGAGGTCGTCGCGGATCAGCAGCGGCCTGGCCGGCGCGGCGGCGAAAGCGGCCAGCTCGGCGAGGCCGGCCTCGGTCACGGCGAACACCCGCTTGTCGGGGCGCCCCCGCTGGACCACCCGCCGGCCCGCCACCAGTCCGCCGGCCTCCATCCTGGCCAGTTCGGCGTAGAGCTGCTGCGGGGAGGCGTACCAGAAGTTGGAGACGCCCACGTCGAAGATCTTGGCCAGCTGGTAGCCGCTGTGCTCCCCGTCCAGCAGCGCCGCCAGCACCGCGTGCCGCAGAGCCATCGGCTAGCGATACTCAAAAAATTGACTAGTCACGGAAATGACCATAAGAGATGGTGCGGGCAGCGGCAAGCCCCGGACCCAGGTCCCGACCGGCGGGCGGCGCGCCGAAGAGCCGAACCAGCCGGTCGGCGTCGAGATACGTGGTGATGCCGCGGATCAGCCCCTCGGACACGTCCAGGAGGACCAGCCCGAAGGGCGTGTAGGCGCCGTCGGGACCGGGCCGCAACTGCCAGAACGCCGGCGAGCCGTTCGCCGCCACCGGGACGAGGCGCGCACCGGCGCAGGGGGCGTCCGGGGCCAGCAGCACCCGCCTGATCCGGTCACGGCCGCGGAGCCACCAGCCGAAGGGCGGCATCGACATCGTGGCGTCCTCGCGGAGCAGGGCCACGAGCGCGGCGACGTCATGGCGCTCGAACGCGGCGCAGTAGCGGGCGAGCAGCTCGCGCTGGACGGGGTCGGACGGCCGCAGCGGCTCACCGGGCATGACGCCGACCGCTCTGAGCCTCGCCCTCGCCCGTTGCAGGGCGCTGTTCACCGACGCGACGGTGGCCGCCAGGAGGTGTGCGACCTCCTCCGCCTTCCAGGCCAGCACGTCGCGCAGGATCAGCACGGCCCGCTGCCGGGGCGGCAGGTGCTGGAGCGCGGCGACGAACGCCAGTCGGATCGTCTCGCGCCGCACCGCCGCCTCCTCCGGATCGCCGTCCGCGGGCGGCAGGAGACCGTCGGGGATCGGCTGGACCCAGGCCCGCTCCGGCAGCGGCTCACCGATGCCCTGCCCCGCATCCGCCGCCCGGCGCAGATCCATGGCCAGGGCCCGGCGCTGCGCGCTGCGCAGCATGTCGAGGCAGACGTTGGTGGCGATGCCGTAGAGCCACGTCCGCAACGACGCCCGCCGCTCGTCGTAGCGGTCGAACGACCGCCAGGCGCGCAGGAGCGTCTCCTGCACCGCGTCCTCGGCCTCGAAGGCCGAACCGAGCATCCGGTAGCAGTAACCGATCAGCTCGGCCCGGAACGGCTCCAGCCGGGCCCCTTCACCGGTCGATGTCTCCGTCACCCCTCGACCGTACGCGCCGCCGCCGACACATCCCGGCGGTGACCGATGACTTTCCGGCCCGGCGTTCGTACCCCTGTACGGAGCGCACGGCGGATCCGTGCGCCGGACGGGAGAACGTGATGACCGGGAACGTGATGACCGAGGACCGCATCAGGGCCGCGGTGGCGGAGGAACGCGGCGAGCAGGCGGATCTGCTCGCCGCCCTCGCACCGGAGCAGTGGGACGCGCCCACGTTGTGCGACGGCTGGAGGGTGCGCGAGGTGGTCGCCCACACGACGATGCCCTTCCGGACCTCGCTCGGCAGGACGCTCGTGGAGCTGGTACGGGCACGCGGGGACTTCAACCGTATGGCCGACCGGTGCGCGCGCCGCGACGCGGCCGGTCTGCCGCCCGAGAGGCTGCTCGCGTCGCTGCGGGCGAACGTCGCCCACCCGTGGGCCCCTCCCGGCGGAGGCGTCCACGGGGCGCTCTCCCACGACGTCGTCCATGGACTCGACATCACGGTGGGCCTGGGGCTCGACCGCCGGGTCCCCCTCGAGCGGATCGCCGCCGTGCTGGCCGGGATGCGGCCGAAGAACGTCGCGTTCTTCGGAACCGACCTCACGGGGGTCGCACTGCAGGCGACCGACCTCGGCTGGAGTCACGGCACGGGGACACCGCTCCGGGGTCTCGCGCAGGACCTGCTGCTCGTCCTCTGCGGGCGGCGCCTGCCGCCGGGCCGGCTCGAGGGTGCGGCCGCCGCGCGGTTCTCCCGGCGGCCCGGACGCTGACCGGGCCTGGACGCCGGCCGGGCGGCGGCTTCGAGGGCGCTCGCCTCGTGCCCTACGCCGGTTCCCTGACGGCCGGGCCCGCCGCGGCCGGCTCCCGCGTGACGCGGCGGCGCCGGCCCGGCAGCCCGAACGTCGGGTTGGCGACGCCCCAGGCGGCGCCTCTGCAGACCAGCTCCTTGTAGACGGCGGCGAGCCGTCCGGTCAGGGTCGCCCGCACGGCGCGGTCGTCGGCGGTGACGTACTGGATCAAGCCCTCCCTGCGGCCCAGCGAGACGCACTGGTTGAAGTAGCGGATCGACGTGTTCGGGAGCCTCCCGCCGGTCAGGCGCGCCGCGATCGCGTCGGCGGCCTGCCACGCGGTCGGGGTCCCCGAGGCGCACGACATCCGCAGCGGCTTGCCCCCGGGGCCCGTCACCATGGCCGCGTCGCCGACGGCGTACACCTCCGGGTGCGAGACCGAGCGCATGGTCCCGTCGACCACGATCCGGCCGGTGCCGGTGACCTCCAGGGCGGTCGCCCGCGCGATCGGGTGGACCGCGAAGCCGGTGGCCCACACGGTGACCGCGGCCGGGACCGTCCTGCCGTCCGCGGTGGTGACGCGGTCGGCTCCGACGGCGGTGACGGCGGCGTGCTCGTGCACGGTGACCCCGAGCCTGCCGAAGACCTTCCGCAGGTGCCCGCGGCCCTTGGGCGAGAGCCAGTCGCCGAGGCCGCCGCGGGCGGCGAGGGCGACGTCGAGGTCCGGGCGGGCCTCGGCGATCTCGGCGGCGGCCTCCAGGCCGGCGGGGCCGCCGCCGACGACCACCACGGCCTGCCCCGCGCCGAGGCGGGCCAGGCGCTCACGCAACCGGAGCGCCCCGGAACGGCCGGCGATCTCATGGGCGTGCTCGGCCACCCCGGGGACGCCCTGGGTGTCCCAGCCGCTGCCGAGGGCGTAGACGAGCGTGTCGTAGGCCAGCTCTCCGGTGCCGTCCGCGCCGGCGACGGCGACGGTCCTGCGGCCGGCGTCGACGCCGGTGACCTCCGCGATCCTCGGCTCGACGCCGGTGCCCGCGAACATCTCGCGCAGCGGCCGGGGTTCGAGGTCCTGGCCGGCCGCGAGCTGGTGCAGGCGGACACGTTCCACGAAGTCGGGCTCGGCGTTGACGAGGGTGATGGCGGCGTCCTCGCGACGGAGCCGCCTGGCGAGGCGCCCGGCGACGGTGGCTCCGGCGTATCCGGCTCCGAGGACGACGATGCGGTGCTGCATGCCCTTGCTCCTGTCTTGTGCGGTTCACCTCCTGAACCGGGCGGCCCGCCGTTCCCTGACAGGAACACGGTGTGAAGCACCTCACACCGTGTTCGGAAGGCGATGGACAGGGGTTCTCCGTCAGAAGGCGGTGAACAGGGGCTCTCCGTGCTCCGCGGCCGCCCACCGTGCGGTCGCGCGGTCGAGCTTGTCGGGGTTGACCTGGTTGCGGAGCGCGGTGATGCCCTCGGCGGTGACCTCCAGGCACATGACGCCGACGACCCGGCCGTCCACGACGGCCACGACGGCGGGGTCGCCGTTGGCGGTCCAGGCGTAGACCTCGGGCGTGCCACCGGCCAGGGCGCGCTTGGCCGTGCCGGGCTTGAACAGGCCCCGCAGGAACTTCGCTACCGCGACGGCGCCCTCGAACGCCTTGGCCCGGGCCGGGACCTTCCCGCCGCCGTCACCGATCGAGACGGCGTCCTCGGTGAGCAGGCGCACGAGCGGCTCGATCCGGCCGCTGGCGGCGGCCGCCAGGAACTCCTCGACGATCCGCCGCGCGGCGGCCCCGTCGATCTCGGTGCGGGCCCTGCCCTCCGCGACGTGCTTCTTGGCGCGGTGGAAGAGCTGCTGGCTGGCGGCCTCGGTGATGTCGAGGATCTCGGCGATCTCCCGGTGCGGGTAGCCGAAGGCCTCCCGCAGCACGTACACCGCCCGCTCGCCGGGCGACAGGCGCTCCATGAGGGTGAGGACCGCGTACGAGACCGACTCGCGCTGCTCGGCGGTGTCGGCCGGGCCGAGCATCGGGTCCCCGGCGAGCAGCGGCTCGGGAAGCCACTGGCCCACGTAGGTCTCGCGCCGCGCCCGGGCGGAGGTGAGCTGGTTGAGGCAGAGGTTGGTGAGGACCTTCGTCAGCCAGGCCTCGGGGACCTCGATGCGCTCGACGTCGGCGGCCTGCCAGCGCAGGAAGGTCTCCTGCACGGCGTCCTCGGCCTCTCCGGCGGAGCCGAGGAGGCGGTAGGCGACGGCCTCCAGACGCGGCCTGGAGGCCTCGAACCGGTCGACGTCGTCCGCGGTCAGGGGCATGGCCCGATCCTAGGCCGCGCGACGCGGACCGGCCGCCGCCACGACGGGCCCCTCACCGTCCGAGGCCCCGTCCGTCCTCACGGACGGCCGGCGGGCACGTCAGCCGGCCACCGCCGGTCCGCCGCCGAGGCCGAGCCCCAGCTCACCCACGCGCACCCCGGCCTGGAACCGGGAGCCGGCGTCCAGTTTCGCCATCAGCTCGGCGACCCGTCTCCGGTAGGTGCGCAGCGAGAGGCCGAGCCGCCTGGCCGCGGCCTCGTCGGTGTGCCCGGAGCCGAGGGCCCGGAGGACCGCCAAGCCGTCCGCGTCGAGGTGGGGCACGTCCCCGGCGAGATAGGCGCCGAGATCGGTGGCGGCCTCCCAGGCCGCCTGGAAGAGCGCGTGCACGCCGCCGACCAGCGCGGGCGAGGTGGTCACGGTGAACTCGCGGGGACCCGGCGCGTCGCGGCCGGCGAGGATCGCCACCCGCCGGTCGATGACGATCGTCTCGTGCGGAAGCCCCGTCGAACTGATCCGCACCTGGGCGCCCCCGGCCATGACCTCGCGCAGATGCGACCTGGCCGCCTCATCGGCCAGAGCCACCGGGCTGAGGAGCTTCCTCACCGCGAGACCCGCTCCGCCGGTCGCGCGCATCCGGTCCGTGACGGCCTGCCGCGCCGCAGGCTGCGACCAGGTGTCCAGGTCACGCGCCGCGCACACGAACTCCTGGCGGATCCCGGCGAACAGGTGACCGGCCCGGGCGACGAGCTCCGCGTCACCGCGGACGGTGATGACCTGATCGGTAGTCACCCGCCCATTATCGCCCTCGGCTCCACCGGCCGACCGGCCGCGAGCCCCCCGTGACGACCCGATCGGTGGCCACCCGCCCGTCGTCCCCGCCGCGGGTGGTGGCAGCTTGCTGCCACCGCGTTGGCCCGCCGTACGGGTCCGGAGATGCTGACAGGCATGACGACGAACGGCACGCATCCGGACCAGGCACTCCCCGCGGCTCTCTCCGGAGAGTTCCTCCTCGGCGGCGATCTTCCCGTCCGCCGGCTCGGCTTCGGAGCCATGCGCCTTGTGACCGGCACCTTCCAGGGACCCGTCCGCGATCCGGAGACGGGCATCGCGGTGCTCCGCCGCGCGGTCGAACTGGGTGTCGACCACATCGACACGGCCTGGTTCTACCGGAGGGGCGGGGTGGCGGCCAACGAGCTCATCCGGAAGGCGCTCGCTCCGTACGGGGACGGCCTGGTGATCGCGACGAAAGTCGGTCCGCTGCTCGACTCCGGCGGGATCCCGAGCGGCGAGGCCGGACCGGCCGACATGCGGAGACTGGTGGAGGACAATCTGCGCAGTCTCGGCGTGGACCGGCTCGACCTCGTCTACCTGCGGGTGGGCGGCATGGCCGGCCCCGGGGGCGAATCGGTCGCCGACCGGTTCGCGGCCCTCGCCGGGCTCCGCGAGGAAGGACTGATCAGGCACCTGGGTGTGAGCAACGTCGACGCCGCCCAGCTCGCCGAGGCGCAGGCGATCGCACCGGTGGCGGCGGTGCAGAACAGCTTCCACGTGCAGGACCGGGGCGACGCCGGGCTCCTGGCGCAGTGCGAGAAAGACGGGATCGCCTTCGTGCCGTTCTTCCCGCTCGGCGGCGGCCGTCGCCCGATCGACGCGGCCAGGATGGCGCGGGTCACGGCCCGCCGTCAGGCGACCACCGCGCAGGTGGCGCTCGCCTGGTCGCTGGCGAGCTCCCCCGTGCTGCTCGCCATCCCCGGCACCGGCTCCCTCGACCATCTGGAGGAGAACATGGGCGCGAGCCGGATCCGCCTAACCTCCCAGGACCTCGCCGAACTCGAGAGCTGAGACACCCAGCGAGCCCGGACCGCCTGGAAACGACGAGATCCCGCTCGATCGGAGCGATCGGGCGGGATCTCGTCGACTATCTTGAGTGGAGCTATGGGGATTCGAACCCCAGACCTCTTCCATGCCATGGAAGCGCGCTACCAACTGCGCCATAGCCCCTTGCGGTGCAGAGAAATACTAGCCCACTCCGGACCCGCCTCGCGCCACCGTCTCCCGGCGGGAGGGCCGCGGGCGTGCCGCGCGGGAGCGGCCGCGGCGCGTCCCCGCGCCCACGGCCGCCGGACGCTTCGCGGGGCGCCGCGGCCCGCCGGCCCGGGTCGAGGCCGCCGCGCTCCCTGCCGCCGGCCGGCTCCGGGGGCGTCCGCGGCAGGACGCCCCCGGAGCACAGGTCCGCCTTCGGTGCTCAGCCGAGCACCGCGGTGACCGTTCCCGCGCCCACGGTCCGGCCGCCCTCACGGATCGCGAAGCCGAGCCCGCTCTCCAGCGCGACCGGCCTGCCGAGCTCGACGGTCGCCTCGACCGTCTCCCCCGGCAGCGCGCTCGGCGCCCCGTGCAGCTCCATCCGGCCCGGCACGTCCGCCGTGCGGAGGTAGAACTGCGGCCGGTACCCGGTCGCGACCGCCGTGCTCCGCCCGCCCTCGGCGGCCGCCAGCAGGTAGACCCTGGCGGTGAACCGGTGGTGGGCCGTCTGGCTGCCGGCGGCGGCCAGCACCTGGCCGCGCCGTACCTGGTCGCGGCGGACCCCGCGCAGCAGCAGCGCGGCGTTGTCACCGGCCTCGCCCCGCTCCATGGTCTTGCCGAAGGTCTCCACCCCGGTCACCACCGCGGTGAAGCCCCCGCCGAGGCCCACGGCCTGGACGGTGTCGCCGACCTTGACCGTGCCGCGCTCGATCGCCCCGGTGACCACGGTGCCCCGTCCGGTGACGGTGAGCGCGTTCTCCACCGGGAGCAGGAACGGCGCGTCGGTGTAGCGGACCGGCACCGGCACGTGGTCGTCGACCGCCTGCAGCAGCCGCTCGACGGCGGCCGTCCACTCGGGGTCGCCCTCCAGCGCCCGCAGGCCGGAGACCCGCACGACGGGCGAGCCGGGATAGCCGTGCTCGTCGAGCAGCTCCCGCAGCTCCAGCTCGACGAGGTCGGCGAGCTCGGGGTCGGCGCCGTCGGCCTTGTTGAGCGCGACGACGACGTGCTCCACCCCGACCCGTCGCGCGAGCAGCACGTGCTCGCGGGTCTGCGGCATGATCCCGTCCAGCGCGGAGACCACCAGGATGGCCCCGTCGAGCTGCGCCGCCCCCGTGATCATGTTCTTCACGTAGTCGGCGTGGCCCGGCATGTCCACGTGGGCGTAGTGCCGCGTGGCGGTCTCGTACTCGACGTGGGAGATGTTGATGGTGATGCCCCGGGCGGCCTCCTCGGGCGCCCGGTCGATCCGCTCGAACGGCACGTACTCGGCGCCGCCCCGGTCGCCGAGCACCTTGGTGATCGCCGCGGTGAGCGTGGTCTTGCCGTGGTCGACGTGCCCCATCGTGCCGATGTTGAGGTGCGGCTTGGTGCGCGCGTAGACCTTCTTGGACCCTCCGGTCCGGTCGGCCGTGCCGGCCATGTTCCCTTCCTTCGATGCTCGTCTCCTCGGTGACCCGCGCGTACGGCCGACCCCTCCCCGCCGGGTCACCCGGACTCACGGGAAGAGGTCAGCGCTCCGCGCCGCCGAGGGGCATCGAGGCACGCGCCGCGGCGCCCGCGGTGGCGGGCGCTGCGAGAAGGGCGTGCCGGAACATGCCTGCCATGGTCGGGCACGGCCCCGTGCCGTGGCAAAGGGTTTTCCGTCCGGGAAGACCCCGGCCGTCAGCCGGCGGTGGTGCGCATGGTCAGCTCGGAGCCGTCGGCGGACAGCTCCAGCGCGACGGCGACCGTGCCGAGCTCGGAGGTGCGCGACAGGTGGGTGCCGCCGCACGGGATGCTCGCCTCGCCGCCGGGCAGGCCGCAGTGCCAGGTACGGCGTGCGGTCAGCTCCGGCCCCGGGCTGTCGATCCAGACCGGCGCGTCGGCGGCGGCCCACTCCTGGAGCAGTTCCCCGGCCCGCGCCTCGACCTCCGGGAGCTCCTCGGCGAGCCCCTCGGCGGTGAAGCCCTTGCGCCGCAGTGACTTGCCCAGCCGGTAGACGTCGTGGCTGCCGCCGGGCACGATCCGCGAGGAGGTGATGGCCGCCTGGTCGAAGTCCGGGTGGCCGAGCGCGTCGGCGGGGGCCTCCTTGCGCCAGCGCCCGGCGAGCGCGGCGTTGAGCGCGAGGGCCGACAGGTGGCAGGCGGTGTGCCCGGCCGACAGGGAGCGGCGGAGGCGCGGGTCCACCTCCAGGTCGACCTCGCCCTCCAGCGGCGCGTCGGTGACGTGCACCACCAGCCAGTGCCAGCCGTCCGTGCCCCGGCGGACGGGGATGTCCTCGCCGAGGCGGACGGCGCCCGTGCCGTGCTCCACGGCCCCGGTGACGCAGTCGGCCACCGGCCGCCCGCCGATCGTGCCGGTGTCGGCGGGCTGGTCGGGCCAGGTGTGGTCCAGCGGGTGGAAGGGGGTCTCGGCGACGACCACCCCGTACCGGTCCCCCACCGGCAGGGCGGCCAGCACCTCCGAGCGCCCCCGGGTCTCCCCGGCCGGATAGGTGACCCGTGTCGACGCCGTGAACTCCGTGAGATCCATGGCGTCCATGATGGCAGCCGGGGTCCGCGCCGCCCCCGAGGAGGCGCGGGCCCCGGCCGCCGGGCGGACCTCAGCGCGCGACCGCCCGATGGGTCCGCTCGTCCTCCAGATAGCGGGTGCGGCCGGCGTACCAGCCCGCGGCGGACTGCACGGCGACCACCGCGAACAGCAGCAGGAAGGGGAGCGTCCAGCCCCCGGTCGCCTCGCGCAGCACGCCGACGACCAGGGGTCCGGCGCCCGCGATGAGGTACCCGGCGCTCTGCCCGAAGGCGGACAGCGCGGCGGTGGCCTCGGGGGTGCGGGTGCGCAGGGCGAGCATGGTCAGCGCGAGCGGGAAGGATCCCATCCCGATGCCCACCAGCACCGCGGACGCCCAGGCCCAGGAGGCGGGCGCGAGCCAGAGACCGAGGAAGCCGGTCACGTAGAAGGCCGCGAACGCCGCCACCGCGGGCCGCTGGTCGGAGAACCTCGCCGCGACCGCGGGCACGGCCATCGAGACCGGGATGCCGATCGCGGTGAAGACGCCCAGCACCAGGCCGGCCTGTCCGGCGCTGAGGCCGCCGTCGACGAGGATCTGGGGCAGGAAGCCGAACATGATGTAGGCCACCATGCTCTGGGTGCCGAAGTAGGCGGCGACCGCCCAGGCCAGCCTGCTGCGCAGCAGTACGGCCAGGCCCAGCCGCCCGGTGCCGCCGGCGGCCGCGGACTCGCTGCGCAGCAGCACCAGCCAGGGAAGGGCGGCGACGGCGGCCAGCGCGCCCCACACCCCGAGCGCGACGTGCCAGTCGCCGCCGGCGGCCTGCTCGATCGGGACGGTCGCGGCGGCGGCGAGCATCGTGCCGACCGCCAGGGCGGTCGTGTAGACCGTGGTCATGGTCCCGGCGCGGCCGGGGAAGTGGCGCTTGATCAGGGTGGGGATGAGCACGTTGCCCACCGCGCCGCCGGACAGCGCCAGCGCGCTGCTGAGCAGGAAGACCTCGGCCGAGCCGGCCGCCGCGCGGATCACCAGGCCCGCGCCGAGCGCGAGCAGGGCGAGCAGCAGCAGCCGGTGCTCCCCGGTCCTGCGGGCCAGGGACGGGGTGGCCGCGCCGACCGTGGCGAAGATGAGGACCGGCAGCGTGGTGAGCAGGCCGACCGTGGCCCCGGACATGCCGAGCGCGGCCGAGACCTGGTCGAGGACCGGTCCGACGCTGGTGACCGCGGTGCGCAGGTTCAGCGCGGCGAGGACGATTCCCAGCACGAGCAACCAGGCCAGAGATCCTGTCGTTCCCCCTGTGCGGCCCCGGGTCCGGTGGGTGAGCACGCTCATGCGGGTCCGGTCCTCCTTCTCGACTTCGCGATCGGATCATGTATTCATGGGATGATCAGGTGACTCAAACTGTAACAGGACTGAAACCACTGCTTGTTCCTGACTTGGCCGATCCCTGACAACGTGAAAGCCCGGGCCCCTCCCTGCTGACAGAGAGGAACCCGGGCCCGGAAGCTCAGCGGCTCAGATCAGATCGGCCCGCCCGGCGCGGTCGGGGGAAGGCCGCCGCCGAGGGCGCCGGTGCCGCGGTCCTGCGGGCCGGGCACGTCCCCGCGCCAGGCGCCGGTCTCGGCGCCGCGCGCCTCGATGAACGCCTTGAAACGCTCCAGGTCCCCCTTGACCCGGACCCGGACGATCTGCAGCCAGTCGCCGACGGTCTCGACGAAGCCCTCCGGGTCGTACTCCATCTGGAGCGTGACCCGGGTGGTGTCCGGGGTGAGGTGGTGGAAGGTCACCACACCGGCCTGGTGCGGCCGGTCGACGGACTTCCAGGCCACCCGCTCGTCGGGGTGCTGCTCGGTGATCTCCGCCTCGAACTCCCGGCGGACGCCGGCGATCTCCACGATCCACGCCGTGCGAGTGTCGCTCAGCTGTTTGACCGACTCGACGCCCTCCATGAACTCCGGAAAGCTCTCGAACTGCGTCCACTGGTTGTACGCCGTGCGGATCGGCACGTTCACGTCGATCGACTGCTCGATCGTGCTCACGATCTGCCTCCCTTGTTCGTTTTCCGTTCGGGAGGCTGCACTGCCCAGCCGTACGCCGGGCTAACTACTTACGCCGCGACAACCAGTAAAGGCCCAAAAGGGGAAGAAGCACCGGAATGTAGACATATCCACTGCCGAATCCAGACCAGACCGTGGCGTCCGGGAACGCCTCGGTGTACACCAGGCTCAGCGTGCCCACGATCAGCACTCCGGCCAGCTCGATGCCGCACGCGGCCAGGGCCAGCCTGCGCATCCCCAGGCCCAGCGCCACGGCGAGCAGGAGGTAGACCGCCGCGGCGAAGGCCGACAGCGAGTAGGCCAGCGGCGCCTCGCCGAACTGCCGCGCGATCTGCACGGCCGCCCGCGCCCCAGCGGCGAGCGCGAAGACCCCGTAGACCGCGACCAGGACCCGGCCCGGCCCGGAGCCGACGCCGTGGCCGGCGTCGGACGCCCCGGTCCCCGCGCCCTTCTCCCCGACCCGCTCGCTCATGCCACTCCCTGCCAGATCTGCAGCATCCGCCCGACCATCCCCGGGATCGCGAAGCCCGCGACCGCGATCACCGCGGGACCCCAGCGGGAGCGCTCGCCGACGCCCCAGAACGCCGCGATCGGCGGGATCACCACGGTGCCGGCCGTGTAACCGATCAGTGTGGCGGTGTCGTCCGGGCCCTCTCCCCCGACCAGTCCCGCGACCACGAACCCGGCCTGGACGAGCAGGCCGAGCTCCAGCAGGCCGAGCGCGACGAGCAGCACCGTGCCCATCGCCTTGTTCAGCGCGGTCGTCAGCAGGCTGCCCAGCGCGATCACCAGCGCGAACACGATCAGGCCGATGGCCAGCGGATCGATCATCGGGCCACCCCGGCGTTTACGGACATGGAAAGAAGGGTACTGCCCGCCCGGCCCGGTCCCCGACCCGGGCGCGTACCCTGGGGACCGTGGAGAAGATCCTGGTCAGCGCCTGCCTGATGGGACGGAAGGTCCGCTACGACGGAGGCGCCAAGACGAGCGGCGACGCGCTGCTGGCCCGCTGGCGGCAGGAGGGCCGGCTGGTCCCGTTCTGCCCCGAGGTCTCCGGCGGGCTGCCCGTCCCCCGCCCGCCCGCCGAGATCGAAGGCGGCGCCGGAGGCGCGGCCGTGCTCGAGGGCGCGGCCAGGGTGCTGACCGCGGACGGGGCCGACGTCACCGGGGAGTTCCTCGCGGGCGCCCGCGCCGCGCTGGAGGCCGCGCGGGCGGCCGGGGTCAGGATCGCGATCCTGAAGGAGGGCAGCCCCTCCTGCGGGAGCCTCGCCGTCTACGACGGCGCCTTCCAGGGACGCCTCCTGCCCGGCCGGGGCGTCACCACCGCGCTGCTGGAGCGGCACGGCATCGCGGTCTTCAACGAGGACCGCGTCGCCGAGGCCGGGGTACGGCTCGGCGAGCTCGAGCGGCCGGATCCCCCGTCGTCCGGACCGGTCTGACCCGGCCCCGCCGGAGGCCCTGCGGACCGGCCCGATCCGGCCCGCGGGGAGAGGCGGAAGGCCCCGCGCCCGGAAGGTCCGGAGCCCGGCCGGTCACGACTCCCAGGAGTCGGTGCGGTTCTCGTGGCCGATGCAGAAGGCGGACGAGGTGCTCCCGTCCTTGGTCAGGTCCACCCTCATCCAGCCGGCGTTCTCCCAGACCTTGGTCTCGTAGCCGGCCCTGGGCGCGGCGGAGATCAGCCTGCAGACCCCGTTCTCGATGGTGAACGAGACCGAGCCTCCCTTGACGTTCACCACCCGGACGTCGCCGGCCGGAGCCGCCTGGGCCGGGGCGCGGGGCGCGGCGGAGGTCGCGGCCGAGGTGGGCGCGGAGGTCGAGGCCGGCGCGGACGTCCGGGCGGGCGCGCTCGCGCGGGGGCTGCCGGAGGCCGCGCGCCGATCGGGCGGGGCGGTGGCCACCGGGGCGGAGCCGGTCCGGTCCGTCCGTGCCGTGCTCCTCACCGGTGCGGGGGTGGCCGGGCGCCGGGTCGTCCGGTCGCGCCCGGCGGGGACGGACGACGCGGTCGGAGTGCCGACCTGGGGGGACGCGGCAGGCGCGGCGGACGGGTCCTCGGACGGGGGCGCGGGCAGGGCCGCGGTCCCCGGTCCGTCGTCCACGGCGCTGATCGGCTGGATGCTCATGTCGTCGACGGCTTCGCTGCGGAGCACGTCGCGGACCCCGAACCAGGCGACGCAGGCCGCCAGGACGGTGGCTCCCAGCCATACCGCGAGGAACCCGAGCGTCTGTCGCATGCGGTGAATTATTACCCCAGATGTCTCTTTGTTCACTACGGTACGCCCATGGCGACCGTTCTCGTGGTGGAAGACGACGAGTACGTGCGCTCCGCGATCATCCAGGAACTGGGCAGGCGCCGGCACGCCGTGCGCAGCGCGGGGCGCGCTCTCGACGCGTTGCGGGAGATCACCCAGCATCCCCCGGACGCGGTGATCCTCGATCTCGGCCTGCCCGACCTGGACGGTTCGGAGGCCCTGAAGATGGTGCGCAGCGTCTCCAGCGTCCCCGTCATCGTGGCCACCGCCCGGGACGACGAGGCGGAGATCGTCCGCCTGCTCCAGGCCGGCGCCGACGACTACCTGGTCAAGCCGTTCTCCGGTGACCACCTGAACGCCCGGCTGGAGGCGGTCCTGCGCCGCGCGCGGCCCGCGGGCCCGTCGAAGGCGGTCCGCGTCGGAGGGCTCGCGGTGGACCTGGACCGGCGGGAGGCCACCCTGGACGGCACGCCGGTCACGCTGACCCGGCGGGAGTTCGACCTGCTGGCCTACCTCGCGGCCCGGGCCGACCGGGTCGTCTCCCGCAAGGAACTGCTCGCCGAGGTGTGGCAGCAGTCCTACGGCGACGACCAGACCATCGACGTCCACCTGTCGTGGCTGCGCCGCAAGCTCGGCGAGAAGGCCTCCGCCCCCCGCTACCTGCACACCGTGCGCGGCGTCGGCGTCATGCTCGTCACCCCGCGATGAGACGGACCCTCGCGCTGCTCGCGCTCGCCGGCACCTCGATGATCGCCCTGGCCTTCCTCGTCCCGCTGGGGATCATCGTCAAGGAGACCGCCCACAACCGGGCCCTGTCCGCGGCAGAGCGGCAGGCCTCGGCGCTCGTCCCGGTCCTGGCGATCACCCTCGACCCGGCCCGGCTCCCGCACGCCCTGGCCAGCAGCGGGGCGCGGGACCGCATCGCCGTGCACCTGCCGGACGGCGGCACGGTCGGCACGGTCCGCGCGCCCGCCTCGGTCGTGGCCGTGATCTCCCGGCGGACCCGGGCCGAGACCGTCGAGATCGACACCGGGTACCTCCTGCTCCGCCCGGTCGCCCTGGACGGCGGCCGGACCGTGGTCGTCGAGGTCTTCGTGCCCGCCGGGGAGCTCACCCGGGGCGTCGCCCAGGCGTGGGCGGTGCTGGCCGGGCTCGCGGTGGTGCTGGTCGCGGGCTCGGTGCTGGTCGCCGACCGGCTGGGCGCACGCGTGGTACGCGCGACCCGCCGGCTGGGCCGGGCGGCCGGCGCGCTGGGCTCCGGGGACCTCAGCGTCCGCATCCGGCCCGAGGGGCCGCCCGAGCTGGTCACCGCCGCCGAGGCCTTCAACACCATGGCCGACCGGGTGGTCCAGCTGCTGGCCGCCGAGCGCGAGATGGCCGCCGACCTGTCGCACCGGCTGCGCACCCCGCTGGCCGCCCTGCGGCTCAGCCTCGGCCACCTGGGCCCGGAGGCGGAGCCCAGCCGTCACTCCCTCGCCCGGCTGGAGGCCGAGGTCGACCAGATCATCGCGGCCGCCCGCGCGCCCTCCCGTGCCCCGGAGGCCGTCTCCTGCGACGCGGCCGAGGTGCTGCGCGAGCGGCTGACCTTCTGGTCCGCGCTCGCCGAGGACCAGCAGCGGCCGTGGGAGCTGATCGGCGCGGACGCGCCCGTCCGCGTCCCGGTCCCGGCCGGCGAGCTCAGCGCGGTGGTGGACGCGCTGCTCGGCAACGTCTTCCGGCACACCCCCGAGGGCACCGCCTTCACCGTGACCCTGCACCAGGGCGCCGGCACCGTCGGCCTGCTGATCGCCGACGCGGGACCGGGCATCCCCGACCCGGCGGCGGCGCTGCGGCGCGGGGCCAGCGGCGCGGGCTCCACCGGGCTGGGCCTGGACATCGCCCGCCGGCTCGCCGAGTCCTCCGGCGGCGATCTGCGGATCGACTCGTCCTCGCTCGGCGGCGCCCGGATCCAGCTCTGGTTCCGCACCGAGCAGCGGGCCCGCGCCCCGCGTGCGGCCCGGCGGCTGGTGGGCGGCCGCTGGTCCCGCCGGGGCGCGGTGCGCTGAGAGGGTACGGGCACGGAGAAGGCGGGAGCACAGAAGGCTCGGGCACGGAGAAGGCGGGAGCACAGAAGGCGCGGGCGCAGGGAAGGCGCGGGCACGGAGCCCGGGCCGCCCCCGGTCAGTCCGTCCGGAGCAGGGGGAGCAGGATCTCGTCCACGGTCCGGACGACGAACTCGTCGTCGAGCGCCTCTCCGGTGAGCAGCAGCCGGTGCCAGAGCAGGGCCTTGGTGACCTCGACGGCCGCCGCCACGCGGTCGGCGCCGACGGGCTCGCCCCGCGTGCGGGCCCGTTCCACCAGCTCGTCCGCCTCTCCCCGGCCGGATTCCAGCATGTGCCGGTGGAGCAGCCGCCCGAGCGCCGGGTCGCTCCGGATGGCGGGGAGCAGGCCGAGCACGATGGAGTGCTTGCGCTCGTAGATCCGGCAGAACACCGAGAGCGCGGCGACGAGGTCGCCGCGCAGGGTCCCGGTGTCGGGCAGCGGCTGGTGCTCCACCACCAGCCCGTGCATGGCCGCGGCGACCATCTCCGCCTTGCCCGTCCAGCGGCGGTAGATCGTCGCCTTGCTGGCCCGGGCCCGCCGGGCCACCTCGTCCATGGACATGCGGTCGTAGCCGACCTCCGCCAGGATGCTCAGGACGGCGCTCAGGATCGCCCGCTCCCGCTCGGGGTTGAGGTTGCGCGCGCCATCCGTGCCCTGCGGTGTACGGCCCGGCGCCCGTGCCGTCATCCCGACCCTCCTGCGCTCCGGTCCGTCCGGGCCTGCGGACGAAAGATCAGGGACGTACCCCGCCCCGCTCGAACGCCAAGAAGCGTACCCCGGTCAGCTCCTCGGAGGCCTCCCAGAGCCGCCGGGCGGCCTCCCGGTCGAGCGCCCGGGCGGCCGGGCGCACCCGGGCCGGATGCCCGCGCCGCTCGGCGAACCCGTCCGGGCCGAAGAGCTCCCCGCCGGTGACGGACGGATCGGCCGCGGCGTACAGCGAGGGCAGCGCTCCCATCGCGGCCGGCTGCGCCCCCGGTTTCACGAGGGTGACCAGCAGGTCCTGGAGCGGGTGACCGGTCCGGGCGAGGTTCGTGCGGGCGACCCCGGGGTGGGAGGCGACACTGACGAGGTCCGCTCCCACCGCCGTGGCGCGCCGGTGCAGTTCGAGGGTGAAGAGCACGTTCGCCAGCTTCGACTGGGTGTACGCGCGCAGCCTGCCGTAGCGGCGCTCCCCCATCAGGTCGTCGAAGTCCATCCGCCCCGAGCGGTGCAGGCCGCTGGTCACGGTCACCACCCGGGCGCCGGGCCTGGCGAGCAGTTGCGGCAGCAGCCGGCCGGTGAGCGCGAAGTGCCCCAGGTGGTTGACGCCGAACTGCCGCTCGAACCCGTCGGCCGTGACCTGCCGGGGCAGCGCCATCACTCCGGCGTTGTTCACCAGCAGGTCGAGCCCGCCGTGCCCGCCGAGCGTGGCGGCGACGCGGGCCGCGAACCGCTCCACCGAGGCGAGGTCTCCCAGGTCGAGCGGGGACCACTCGGCGTGCCCGCCCGTCTCGGCCCGGATCCGCGCCGCCGCGGCCTCTCCCCTGCCCCCGTCCCTGCTCGCGAGCACGACCCGGGCGCCGCGGCGGGCCAGCTCCAGAGCGGTGTGGAGGCCCACCCCCTCGCCGGCTCCGGTGACCACCGCGTTCCGGCCGCGCAGCTCGGGCATCTGCGCCGCGGTCCAGCCGCTCATCTCCCACCTCCATTGGTGTACGAAACGGTTTCGTACACCAATGGAGCGTAACGCCGTACGGCGGCGCGGACAACCCCGGGCGCGGAGAGGCGGTGGCGGGAGGCGGCACCCGCGGCACCCGCGGCACCCGTCCGGACGGACCCTCCGGCGGCACGCCTGCCGGGAGGGCCACAGGATCCCGGCGGAGCGCGGCCCGGCGGCTTCTGTCGGTGATGATCTCTACTCTCCCGCCCATGACGAATGCGACGCAGGCGTACGGACACGCCTCGCCCTCCGCCCCGGCGGACCGGGCTCACGCGGAGACCGACCGGTGAGCGCCTGGCAGCAGGTGCGCGACCTCATCACCGAACGCGACGCCCGAGGACTGGTCGAGCGGGTGACCTCGCTGACCGAGGCCGAGCGCGCCGAGGTGGGCGGGCGGCTCCCGGACTTCCTCAAGGAGATGCGCGAGACCGCGACGCGGATGGCCCGCGAGGGCCACCTGGACGGCTCCGGCCTCGGCGAGGACGAGAGCGGCTGGTCCGAATGGGAGCGGGAGGAGCTCCGGAGGGAGGTCCGCTGGGAGGTGGGCGACGCGATCGCCGCGTTCGGGACGCTGCTGCGGATCGCGGGCGCGGGCACGATCTCCGGTCCCGCCGCCGCGGCCGCCTGGCTGACGCGCCGCGAGTTCGGCTCCCGGTGGGAGCCGCAGCCGGACCCCTCCGACGTGGTCCGGGTGGCGGCCGCCCGGCCCGCCGCCTGGCAGGCCGAGGTGGCGCACCGGCTCGCCGGGAGGATCCGCCGGGCGAGCGACCCCGTCGTCCCGCTGGCGCTCGCGCTGCTGCGCGCCTCCGGGTGCGAGCCTCCCGAGCACGACCCGCTCGTGGTCGCCTGGCTCTCGGCCGCGCCGGCGGACGACGACCCGCTGACCGGCTCGCTGCTCCCCCGGATCTTCGAGGCGGAGGGGGCGGGCCGCGCCCTCCGCGAGGAGCGGCTGTCCCCCTCGCCCACCCGGTGGCTCTCCCTGTTCCAGCGCCTCCTCTCCCGCGGGCGGATCTCACGCAAGGAGGTCCTCGACGGGTGCCTGAGCCGCTTCCTGCGCGGCGGCGACGCCCTCGACCTGCGGTTCTTCGTGCGGCTGCACGAGCTGGTCGGCCCCACCTCCGCCGAGGCCGCCGAGCGGGCCCCCGACTACCTGCGGCTCCTGCCGGCCGCTCCCGGCCCGGTCGCCGAGCTGGCGCTCGCGCAGGTGCGCCGGACCGGGCCGCACGACGCCGCCGACGCCGCCGAGGCGATCGGCGCGCTGACCTTCCGGGCCGAGGCCAAGCTGGCCCGCGCGGGGCTGAGGTGGCTGGAGGAGGAGGTACGGCGGGCACCCGAGCTCGCCGGTGAGCTGGCGCCCGCGCTGGCCACGGCGTTCGCGCACGCCTCCTACGAGGTCAAGGGGCGGGCTGCCCAGATCGCGCTCAGGCGCGCCGCGGCGTTCGGCGCCTGTCCGGAGCCGATCACCGAGGCCGTCCCCCTGCTGCCCGCGGCGCTCGGCGCGCGGGTGGCCGCGGTGTTCGGGGGCGAGGCCGTGCGGGAGGAGGCGGAGGAGCCGGAGCCGTTCGTCCCCGTCGCGCTGCCCGTGCTCCCGGAGCAGCCCGGCCCCTTCCCCTCCCCCTCCCTGGACCGGAGCGAGTGGTACGGCCACGGCTGGGTGGAGTCCGAGCGGTGGCTGGCCGCCTTCGTCGAAGAAGCATGGAACGACCGCGCGGCCCTGCGCGAGGCGCTGGCGCCCGCCTTCGGCGGCTCCCTCCGCGGGTACGGCAGGGAGGACCTGTACGCCAGGGAGCGCTGGACCTCCTCCGAGCAGTGGATCGCCGCCCTCGCCAAGGAGGTGATCGATCCCGGCTCCGATCCCGGCTCCGATCCCGGCGTGCCCGACCCGGAGCCCGTCGATCCCTGGGAGGGGGCGGGCTTCTCGGTGAGCGTCACCGCCGTGTCCGCCGAGGAGCGGGCGGCGCTGGACGCGCAGCTCGCGGAGGCGGCGGAGCAGGCGGAGGCGGCAGAGGGCGACGAAGGAGCGGGCGAACCCGGGCCGGCCTTCGCCGACCTGCCCGAGCGCGTGCGGGAGGAGATCTTCCGGGGGATGGAGGAGATCGGGGTCTCCCCCGAGCGGGTGGCGGCGATGCGCAACGGCCTGCCCGAGCCCCCGCCCGGCCCCGAGGAGCCGGACTACAGCGTGCACATCGGCTACATGGGCTACGCGCCGCTGTTCGGCCGGCGCGAGGAGCCCGACCCCGCGGTGGAACTCCGCCTGCGACTCCGGCTCCCGGAGCCCTCGTGGGTCTCGCCGCCGCACATGTTCCTGTTGCGCCGGCTCAGCGAGCTCCACACGGCGCTGCGGGAGGGGACGCTCCCGCCCGTCCTGCTGGCGACGCCCACGCTGCTGACCGGTCACCTCGACCCGGACGTGCTGGTGGACCGGCTGGAGGCGTGCGCGGCCGCGGGCGCCGAACCGCTCTCCACCGACCTGCAGCAGGCGCTGCTGCGGCTCCCGCGGGGCGCGCACCCCCGCGCCGCCGCGCGCGCCGCGCGCCTGGACTCGCGGGCCGCGGCGCAGGCCGCCGCCTGGCTGGCCTCGGGCGGGCTGCCCGATCCGGAGACCGGCGTGCGGTGGCGCTACTACGAGGACGGCCGTGGTCACCTCTTCGAGGAGCGCAGGCCGCGGCAGCGCGTCCGCGAGCCGCGGCTGGTGCCGGTGCTGCGCGCGGAGCCGACCGGGCACGGCCTCATCGACGAGCTGCTCCGCGAGGTACCGGACTGGTCCGGGGAGGACCACGGCGAGGGCATGGGCGAGTGGCCGGCGGTGCTGCCGTCGCACCGCGAGGTCGTCGCCGTCAACTTCCTGCCCCACCTGCTCTACCAGTGGAACCGGCCGGGGGTCTATCCGCCGTATCTCGCGGCGCTGGCCGAGGCGGACGGCCCGCTCGGGGACGCGACCGCGCTCATCCTGGCCTACTTCCTGGCCGATCGGAACAGCGAGGCGGTGCCGCTGCTGCTGCGGATGGCGGCCCGGGGCGACCTGCCCGCCGAGGCGGTCGGCCGCCAGCTCGCCCTCCTGATCCGCCTGACCTGGTTCGAGACCCGGCCGGTGCTGGCCTCCCTGGCCGAGGCCGCCCGGCAGGGCGGGCACGTCCAGGTCTGGGAGATCATGCGGGGCATGCTCCCGGTCCTGCTGCCGGGGGAGGGCGAGCGACCGAACGTCACCCACTCCGAGGCGGTGGCGTTCGCCGCCGACGTGGCCGCCTGGACGGGGGCCCGCGGCGAGATCCCCGCCGTCTCGGCCGCCGCGGGCAGCGGCCGCGCCAGCCGCTTCGCCCGGGAGTGCGCGCGCCTGCGCGACCGGCTCCGCTGACCGCTCTCCGGCCGACCGGCGGCCTCGCCGGGTTCACGCGGCCGCGCGGTGAGCCCGTCGGTCAGGGACTGTCCGGCCTCGCGCGCCGGTCCTGCCCGGCAGGACCGGCGACGACCGGAAGAACGCCGAGATCCCGCCCGATCGGGGTGATCGGACGGGATCTCGTCAATCCTCTTCGGGGCCTCTCGGCGACGCCCTTACGTGGAGCTATGGGGATTCGAACCCCAGACCTCCTCCATGCCATGGAGGCGCGCTACCAACTGCGCCATAGCCCCTGGTCACCGCTCCGAGTGCTCTCGTCGCGGCGCTCCGGAAGCATATAGGGACATCGTCCCGTTCGCCTAATCGGCGCCCGTACGGCCCGGCCCCGCGGAAGAGCGGCGGGCCGTACGGCGTGCGGATCGGGCGTGCGGCGTCAGGTCCGGGTGGCCTCGGGGCTGTCGTCGCTCTGGACCGGCTCCGGCAGGGTCCCGGCGTTGTGCTCCATCAGGCGCCAGCCCTTGCGCCCCTCCTCCAGCACCGACCACGAGCAGTTGCCCAGCCCGCCGAGGGCAGGCCAGTGCTCCTGGGGCAGACCCATCAGCTTGGCGATGCCGAGGCGGATCGCGGCCCCGTGGGAGACCACGACGAGCAGCCCGTCAGGCTCTACCTGGGCGGCCCAGCGGCGGATCGCCGCCGAGACCCGCTCGGCGACGTCGGCCACGTCCTCGCCGCCGGGGGCCTCCCAGGCGGCGAACTCACGGGGCCAGCGCTCGGAGATCTGCTCGCGGGTCAGGCCCTCCCACTCGCCTCCGCCGCGCTCGCGCAGCTCCTTATCGACCGCCACGTCCAGGCCGGTGGCACCGCCCAGCGCCCTGGCGGTGTGCAGGGCGCGCTGCAGGTCGGAGGAGACGATCATGTCGGGGCGGAGGTAGGCGAGCAGCGAGGCGGCACGGGCCGCCTGCGCGACCCCGGTCTCGTCCAGCGGGATGTCGGTGTGCCCCTGGAAGCGGCGCTCGACGTTCCACAGGGTCTGGCCGTGCCTCAGGCAGACGACGCGGCGGCTCATGCGGCCCCCTCACCGGCGGCGCGGGCCACCGCGCCGCCGGGCTCTCCGGCGGGCATGCGGCGCAGACTCACAGAGCGTCCTCCGCAGGCACGTCCTTCGGCGGCGCCGGCCGGGCACGCTGCGCGGCGACCTGGGTCACGCTCTCCGGCAGGGCGATGGAGGGGCAGTCCTTCCACAGCCGCTCGAGCGCGTAGAAGGTGCGGTCCTCCTCGTGCTGGACGTGCACGACGATGTCGACGTAGTCCAGGAGGACCCAGCGGCCCTCCCGCTCCCCCTCGCGCCGGACGGGCTTGGCGTCGGCCTCGACGCGCAGGCGCTCCTCGATCTCGTCGACGATGGCGCGGACCTGGCGGTCGTTGGTGGCGGAGCAGAGCAGGAAGGCGTCGGTGATGACGAGCTGGTCGCTCACGTCGTAGGCGAGGATGTCGTCGGCCAGCTTGTCCGCTGCGGCCTCGGCGGCGATCCTGATGAGCTGGACGGATCTGTCGGTTGCGGTCACGGTGTGGGTAAGTCCTCCGGTAGTCGGCGCTGTCACCCCTAAGGATGCCCCGCGCTGCCCGCGGTCAAGAGCGGGCAGTCAGTACAACGCCTATCGTGTGCCACCCGATTCCGCGCCGCAAACGGATTGACGGGCCGCCGGGCGCCCACCCGCCCGCGCCACCGGGCCGTGGCGGTGGCACGGGCGGGCGGCGGCCCCGGTCAGGGGCCGGTGAGGCGGCGCTCGCCGCGGGTGGTGACCACGAACACCTGCCAGTTGTAGTAGGCGTAGTACTTCCTGATGTCCCGCTTCATCTGGCGCGCGTGCAGCAGCACCGCGTCGACGTACGCCCAGGAGTGGTTGTAGGCGTACAGCGCGCGCCGGTAGTGGCGCGGGGCCCCCGACGCGTGCAGATAGTTGGCCGCGCCGAGCACGGCGTCCCGGGTGTCGTGGACGTCGCCGCCCATGCCGTAGGCCTCCCACGTCCGCGGCATGAACTGCATCGGCCCCTGGGCGCCCGTGTGGCTCGGCGACCGCACCCGGCCGAACTTGGTCTCGACGAGCATCACCGCCGCCAGCACCTCCCACTCGACGCCGAAGCGGCGCTCGGCGTGCCGGAAGTGGCCGAGCAGGACGTCGGCGGGCTTGGGCTCCTTGACGCGGAACCTCGCGGGCCTGCTGACGGGGTGGACGAGGGTGAGCAGTTTCCTGATCGCCGTGACGTCCGCCTTCACCGAGGGCTCCAGGGCCCGCGGCAGCCTGGCGTAGGTACGGGAGGCCAGGCGCGGGTCCCGAGCCAGGAGGCGGTAGGCGCGCTGCTGGTACAGGGCCAGCAGCACCACCGGCTCGGGAGCCTGACCCCGGGACGGGTCCCCCTCGCTCCGCCACTCGTCGACGGCCCGCCGGAGCCGCTCGGAGGTCTCGGTCAGGGAGCGGGCCAGCCGCGCCGGGTCCCTGGGGATCGCCGCGTCCGGGTCGGGCAGGGCCTCGGACGGGACCGGGGTCCGGTGCGCGGTCTCCGTCGCCGCCGCGGTCGTCCCCGGTTCCGCCCCCGTCGCCGCCGAGGTCGCCTGCCGCTCCGGGGCCGGAACCGGAGCGGTGACCTGGGCCGACTGCGCCGTACGGCCGGGCGCGGTCGCCGAGGCGGCGCCCGGCGAGCCGGTGCAGCCGGAGAGCGCGACGGCCAGGCCGACGATCGAGGCGACCACCGGCGTGCCACGCCCCGTACGCGCGTCCACCGGCCCACCACGTCCCGTGCGCGCCTCCACCGGCCCGCCACGTCCTGTGCGCGCGTCCGGTGGCCCGCCACTCGGACCGTCCGTCCAGGCGGACGTCACCCGCCCGCTCCACCACTGACCTCGCATCGGCCCCGCACCCCCCGTGTGCTGATCCTCCATCCGGCTCAACGTAGCCCGGGGCGCGGCCTCACGCCCCGCTTTCCCGGGGCGACACGGCGGCGGGGACCGGCAGCGATGATCTCACCGGGTGGGAGCGGCATGGGCGGCACCGTCATCTTCGGAGCTTCGGAGCGGCCCGCTTCCGCCGACGTGCCCCGGGTGTGCCCCGCACCGGAGGACCGGCGGCGAAAGCCCTGGTCAGCCCTCCGCGTCCCGGTACAGCCCGCGCTTGTTGATGTACTGGACGATGCCGTCGGGCACCAGGTACCAGATGGGCTCCCCCGCGGCGACCCGCTGCCGGCACTCGGAGGAGGAGATGGCCAGCGCCGGGATCTCCAGCAGGCTCACCCTGCCCTCGGGCAGGCCGGGGTCGTGCAGGTGGTGGCCGGGCCGGGTCGCGCCGACGAAGTGCGCGATGGTGAACAGCTCGTCCGCGTCCCGCCAGCTCAGGATCTGGGCGAGGGCGTCGGCTCCGGTGATGAAGAACAGCTCCGTGTCCGGCCCGCAGGACGCCGAGATGTCCCGCAGGGTGTCGATGGTGAAGGTGGGCCCCGGCCGGTCGATGTCCACCCGGCTCACCGAGAAGCGCGGGTTGGAGGCGGTCGCGATGACCGTCATCAGATAGCGGTCCTCGGGCGCGGAGACCGCCTGGGCGGCCTTCTGCCACGGCCGTCCGGTCGGCACGAAGACGACCTCGTCGAGGTCGAAGTGGTGGGCGACCTCGCTGGCGGCCACCAGGTGCCCGTGGTGGATCGGATCGAAGGTCCCGCCCATGACACCCAGACGGCGCTTTCCGTGTTCGGTGGGAGCGTTCGCCATGGAAGGGACCATACGCGCAAGCCGTACGGAGCTTTTAATCACCCCCCGCGCGTGCCCGGCGGGGCCGACGTAGCATGCCGGGCATGACCACCACCCCGGATCGCAACCGCGTGCAGCTTCCCGGCATCAGCTCCCGGGCCTACGAACATCCCGCCGACCGGTCCGCGCTGGTCGCCCTCCGCTCGCTCAGCGGATTCGACACGGTCCTCAAGCAGATGTCCGGCCTGATCAGTGAGCGCCGGCTGCGCCTGATCTATCTCGCCTCCGCGGTGCGCACGAGCGACACCCAGTTCCGCGCCCTGCACGACATGGGCCGGGACGCGGCCTACATCCTCGACCTCCCGCGCATCCCGGAGGTCTACGTCCAGCAGGACCCCAAGGTCCAGGCGATGGCCATCGGCTTCGACGACCCGTTCATCGTCGTCACCACCGGCCTGCTCGACCTGATGGACGCCGAGGAGCAGCGCTTCGTCATCGGTCACGAGACCGCGCACATCCTGTCCGGCCACGCCGTCTACCGCACGATGCTGGACATCCTCACCCGGCTGGCCACCCGGGTGGCCTGGATCCCGCTGGGCTACATCGGCCTGCGCGCGATCGTGGCGGGGCTGGAGGAGTGGCACCGCAAGTCCGAGCTCTCCGCCGACCGGGGCGGCCTCCTCGTCGGCCAGGACTCCGACGCCGCCCTGCGCGCGCTGATGAAGCTCGCCGGCGGCTCGCGCCTGCACGAGATGAACATCGAGGCCTTCCTCGACCAGGCGCGCGAGTACGACACGGCGGGCGACGTCCGCGACGGCCTGCTCAAGGTCCTCAACCTGCTCGGCACGACGCACCCGTTCGCGGTCTCCCGCGTGGCCGAGCTCGACAAGTGGCGCCGCGGCGGAGAGTACGACGCGATCCTCTCCGGCACCTACCCCCGCCGCACCGACGACTCCAGCGCCAAGATCACCGAGGAGATCAAGGCCGCGGCCCGTTCCTACCGCGAGTCCTGGTCCCAGTCCCAGGACCCGTTCATCGGCGTCCTGCGCGACGTGGCCGAGGGCGCGGTCAACGCCGGCGAGCGCATCTTCAACCGTTTCGCCCGCCGTGACGGCAACTGACACCTGCCGTTCTCATACGGTTCACGGAAAGGCCCGGGAGTCCGCCTCCCGGGCCTTTTGCGGCTGAATACGGGTTTGCCGATCACATGGGACTGCCTTACCGTGCCTGTCCATGAGAATCCGCGTGATCACCGCCCTGACCGGCGCGGCAGGTCTTCTCCTCACCGGCACGGCTCTGACGGGAACGGCTCACGCCTATCCCATCAAGGACAAGGCGCTGACCCAGAACAAGCTCTACTCCACCGGCAAGCTCGCCACGACGGAGTGCGCCGAGAAGCCCGTCGAGGACGGCGACCGCGCCTCTGCCAAGAGATACCTGACCGGGGTGCTGAACTGCCTGAACACCTCCTGGAAGGCACACCTCGATGCCGCGGGCCTGCCCTTCACCAAGCCCGTGCTGAAGACGTACGCCAAGGCGCCCGCGCGTTTCTGCGGTGACAAGGTCGGCAAGGGAACCGAAGCCCTGTACTGCTCGAGCTCGAGGACGATCCTCATCGAGCTCCACAAGGACCTGCTCTCCGACACCGGCGACCTCTACCTGTTCCATCTCATGAGCAGCATGTACAGCTACCACGTGCAGAACCTCGTCGGAATCGACGAGGCCTACACGGCCGCCCCGTACAAGAACGCCTCCGAGATGAACGAGCAGATCCGCCGCAACTCGCTGCAGGCCGACTGCCTGGCCGGGGTGTTCATCAAGAGCGTGTGGCCCTCGCTGGAGCGTCCGGCCTCCAACTGGAACCACATGCTGGGCATCCTGAAGGACAACGGCGATCCCAAGGGCGGGCCCCGTACCCACGGCAAGGGCGGCAGCCAGGTCTACTGGTCCAAGCGCGGCTACAGCACCGGCGACCCCGCCTCCTGCAACACCTGGACCGCCTCCTCCGCCAAGGTGAGCTGATCACCTCCCGGCAGGCGTCCCGCGGCCCTGCCGGGAGACCCACCGCTCCCGCCCGGGGAGCCCCTCCTCCCCTCACTCCGAGACGGCTCCGCGGTCGGACCGGCGGAAGGCCTCCTAGAGGAGCAGCGCGACCACCCGCACGGCCGCCGCGCACAGGGCGGTGAACCCGCCCAGCACGACCATCGCGCGCAGGCCCTCCCTGCGCAGGTCGGGGAGCCTGGAGCCTGCCTGCTCCACCTCCCTGCCGGTGATCGCGCCGCAGACCACCCCGAACACCACGCCCGCGACGGCGACCGGGGCGGGGCGCTGCCACCAGTCCGGAGGCAGCGCCCCGCCCTCGGCCAGCCAGAACGCCGCAGCGGCCAGCCCGGCCGCGGGCGCCCCGGGCCAGACCGCCGCGGTCAGCAGCGAGCCGGCGAAGGTCACCGGGAAGCCCAGCACCCGCAACAGGACCCGGACCCGGGTGGACCTGCGCTTCCTCACCAGCCAGTGCCCCGTCCAGAGGGCACGGACCAGGACCGTGAACAGGCCCGTGACCGCGAAGACCACCGGCGGCCAGATCACCGAGGCCACGACGCAGGGCACCGCCAGCAGCGCGATGAGGAGCAGCGTCACGTTCCCCGCGGGCAGCGGGCCCGCCCTTCCCGGGGTCGCGGTCTCCGCCGCCAGGGCGCTGTCCGTCTGCCGCCCGCCGCCCGTCGTCCGCACCGCCCGCACCGCCCGCACCGCCCGCGGGGACCTCCGGCTCCCCTTCGGGATATCCCCCGTGCCGGGCCGCGCCGTCCTCGCGGGCTCCTTCTCCCGAGCGGCGCCCCCCGTCCGGGACTCCTGCCGCACCGGGACGGGGACCGCCGGCTGCGCGCCCGTCCGCTGCGGCCCGGTCCGCGGTCCCGTCCCCGTCTTCTGCGGTCCGGTGGCCTTCTGCCCGGTCTTCCGCGAAGAGGGCGGGGAGGCCGCCGCGGACGCCGGACCGGCGGGAGCGGAGGCGGAGGCGGCCCTGCTGAGGCGGGCCAGCCGTCCGGAGAGGAGGGCGGCCGTGGGCCGCTTGGCGGCCTCCCTGTGGAGCGCGGCGCGCACCAGCGGGAGGAGCGCCGCGGGAACTCCGGCCAGGTCCGCCCGGCCGTTGAGGACGGCGTACATCTGCGCCTCGACCGAGCCCCGGCCGAAGGTGGGGCGGCCGGTGGCGGCGAAGGCCACGGTCGCCGCCCAGGCGTGCACGTCGGCGGGCTCCCCCACCGGCTCGTCCGCGAACAGCTCGGGCGCGGCGTAGCCGGGGGTGCCGAGGAAGGTGCCGGTCATGGTGAGCCGGGTGGCGTCCAGGACCTGGGCGATGCCGAAGTCGATGAGCACGGGCTCGCCCGAGGGGCTGAGCAGGACGTTGGCGGGCTTGAGATCGCGGTGGACGACCCCGGCCGCGTGGATGATCGACAGTGCCATGGCCAGCCCGTGGGCCACCGTGATCAGCTCGGCGCCCTGCAGGGGGCCGTCGCGCCGCACCCGCTCCAGGAGGGTGTCGCCCTCGATGTGCTCCATGACCAGGTAGGGCCGGTCACCGTCGAGATCGGCGTCGACGACCCGGGCGACGTAGGGGCTCTCCACCCTCCGCAGCGCCCGCACCTCGCGCTCCAGCCGGATCCGCGCCTCGGAGTCGGCGTCGACCACGGTGTGGAGCATCTTGAGCGCGACCTTCTCGCCCCGCCGGGTCGTGGCGAGGTAGACCTCGCCCATGCCGCCTCTGCCGAGGCGCTCCACCAGCGTGTACGGGCCGACGCGCCCGAGCCTGCCCACCCGCCCTCCACCCATAGGAGACCCCACCATAGCGGGCGGGTACGACGATCCTCCGGCGACGCGCCGGACGCCGGAGGATCAGTGTGACGAGGGCCGGAGGATCAGTGCGGCGGGGGAAGGGGCGGGAGGCTCAGGACCGGCCCGCGTACTCCCGGTTCTGCGGGACGAGGCGCTCCAGCGGCTCGGCGTCCGCGGGCTCCCCCGGCTCAGGGACGAGCAGGCTCTCCAGCTCCGCCACGGGCTCCGACGACAGGTCCAGACGTCCCTTGCGCCGCCAGTTCACGTGCCCCCGGCTCTCCAGGAACAGCATCAGCCTGTCGACGGAGAGCAGCACGACGCCCACGAAGAGGATCCCGATCACGATCTGCATGAGGGCCAATCCAACCACCCCTTCCCATCACTCAGCGAACCGACACGGTCGCATACCGCAGTCGGCGAGTCGCTTGACCGGATCCTGAACGAGGCGGCGGAGCACCGGCCGGACCACCGGGCCCTGGCCGGGCAGCCGGCCGTGGAGACGCGCCCGCCGGCGGATCCGGGTCCCGCCACCGGGCATCGCCTCCAGCGTGACCTCCGCCCTCAGTCCAGCGCGGAGGCGCCCCCGCAGGACGGGATGACGGTCCCCTCCGAGGTCCGCAGGTGGCCCTCACCGGTGTAGACCCACTTGGTGGAGGTCAGCTCGGGCAGGCCCATCGGGCCGCGGGCGTGCAGCTTCTGGGTGGAGATGCCGATCTCCGCGCCGAACCCGAACTCCCCGCCGTCGGTGAACCGGGTGGAGGCGTTGACCGCCACGGCCGCGGAGTCGACCAGCGCGACGAACCTGCGGGCCGCGGTGACCGACCGGGTGACGATCGCCTCGGTGTGCGCGGAGCCGTACTCCCTGATGTGCCGGACCGCGTCCTCCAGGGAGTCGACCACGGCCGCGGCGATGTCCAGCGAGAGGTACTCGGCGCGGAAGTCCTCCTCCTCCGCCGGCACCACGGCCTCGCCGTAGGCGGCGATGCGCGCGTCGCCGTGGACCGTCACGCCCGCCCCGGCCAGCGCCGCCAGCGCCCGCGGCACGAAGGCGTCGGCCACGGCGGCGTGCACGAGGAGCGTCTCGGCGGCGTTGCAGACCGAGGGGCGCTGGGCCTTGGCGTTGAGCAGGATCTCGACCGCCAGGTCGAGGTCGGCCTCGGCGTCGACGTAGACGTGGCAGTTGCCGGTGCCGGTCTCGATGACCGGCACCGTCGACTCCTGCACCACCGAGCTGATCAGCGAGGCGCCGCCGCGCGGGATCAGCACGTCGACCAGGCCGCGGGCCCGCATGAGCTCCTTGGCCGAGTCACGGGTCTGGCCGGGCACCAGCTGCACGGCCCCCGCCGGGACGGCCGTGCCCGCCAGTGCCTCCTGCATGACCCTCACGAGCACCGTGTTGGACTCGTAGGCGCTGGAGGAGCCGCGCAGCAGGGTGGCGTTGCCGCTCTTGAGGCAGAGCGCGGCCGCGTCGACCGTGACGTTGGGCCGGCCCTCGTAGATGATGCCGACCACGCCGAGCGGGACGCGGAGCTGGCGCAGCTCCAGCCCGTTGGGCAGCGTGCTCCCCCGGACCACCTCGCCCACCGGGTCCGGCAGGTCGGCGATCTGCCGGACGGCCTCGGCGATGACCTCGACGCGCCCGGCGGTCAGGCTGAGCCGGTCGATCATGTACTCGGAGGTGCCGTTCTCACGGGCCTTCACCACGTCGCGCGCGTTGGCCTCGATGATCTCGGCGGAGCGGGCCACCAGCGCGTCGGCGATCGCCCGGAGCGCGGCGTCCTTCGGCGCCCGCGGCAGCGGGGCCAGCTCGGTGGCGGCCTCCTTCGCCGCCCGGGCTACCTTCAGGAAGTCTTCCGACGCAGACATGTCGCGCTCCAGGGAACTAGTTGGTGGTATCCAGTATGACGATGTCGTCACGGTGGATCAGCTCGCGTTCGTATTCCGGACCGAGGGCGCTGGCCAGCTCCCTGGTGGAGCGGCCGAGCAGGTCCGGGATCTCCGCGGCGTCGAAGTTGACCAGGCCGCGGGCGACGACCTCGCCGAGCGGGCCGCACAGGTCCACCGGGTCCCCCGCGGCGAAGTCGCCCTCCACGCCGACGACCCCGGCGGGCAGCAGTGACTTGCGGCGCCCGACGACCGCCTCGACCGCTCCCGGGTCCAGGAGCAGACGGCCGCGGCCGGTGGTGGCGTGCGCCAGCCAGAGCAGCCGGGTGCCGGGGTGCCGCCCGGCCGGGTGGAAGTAGGTGCCGACGTCGGCCCCGGCGAGCGCCTGGGCGGCGTGCGCGGCGGCGGTGAGCACCACGGGCACCCCCGCGCCGGTGGCGATCCGGGCCGCCTGCACCTTGGTGACCATGCCGCCGGTGCCGACCGCGCCGCCCTTGCCGAGTTCGACCTCGGCCAGGTCCTCGGGGCCGCGCACGTCCGTCAGCCGCCGGGCGCCGGGCCTGCGGGGGTCGCCGTCGTAGAGGGCGTCCACGTCCGACAGCAGCACCAGCGCGTCGGCGCGGGTCAGGTGGGCGACCAGCGCGGCGAGACGGTCGTTGTCCCCGAAGCGGATCTCGTCGGTGGCCACGGTGTCGTTCTCGTTGACGATCGGGACGATGTCCAGCTCCAGCAGGCGGTGCAGCGTGCGCTGGGCGTTGACGTGGTGCGCGCGGCGCATCATGTCGTCGGCGGTGAGCAGCACCTGCCCGACGCGCAGGCCGTACCGGGCGAAGGAGGAGGTGTAGCGGGCCACCAGCACGCCCTGGCCGACCGAGGCCGCGGCCTGCTGGGTGGCCAGGTCGCGGGGGCGGGCGGACAGGCCCAGCGGGCCGAGCCCGGCCGCGATCGCGCCGGAGGAGACCAGCACGATCTGCGTGCCGGCCTTCCGCCGGGCGGCGAGCACGTCGACCAGGGCGTCCACCCGGTCGACGTCGATCATCCCCTGCGGGGTGGTGAGCGAGGACGAGCCCACCTTCACGACGAGGCGTGAGGCCGTACGGATGCGATCGCGCGCAGGGGTGGTCACGACGCGTGCCTTTCTCGTGGAGCAGGTGCGGGGAAGCGGTCAGCCGAGCCGGTTGTCGGTGCCGCGCGGTCCCTGCCGCACGGCCTCGGCGTTGAGCGTCGGCTGCCAGTCGAAGATGTAGCCGTCCTCCATGGAGCCGATGACGACCTCGGCCCCCGCCTTGGCCCCGGCCGCCAGGAGCTCCTCCTCGACGCCGAGGCGCTCCAGCCGGTCGGCGAGGTAGCCGACGGCCTCGTCGTTGGTGAAGTCCGTCTGGCGGATCCACCGCTCCGGCTTGGCCCCGGTGACCTGGAAGGTGTTCTCGTCGACCCGGCGCACGGTGAACCCGGTGTCGCCGATCTGCTTGGGCCTGATGACCAGGCGGGTCGGCTCGGGCGCCGGCGCGGCGGCGCGGGCGGCGGCGACCATCTCGCCCATGGCGTAGGTCAGCTCCTTCAGGCCCTCGTGGGTGGCCGCGGAGATCGCGAAGACCCGCAGCCCCCGCTCCTCGAGCAGCGGCCGGACGATGTCGGCCAGCTCGCGCGCGTCGGGCACGTCGGCCTTGTTGAGCACCGCCAGCCGCGGCCGGTCCTCCAGCTTGCCGTAGGCGGCCAGCTCGGCCTCGATGACCTCGTAGTCGCTGATCGGGTCGCGGCCCGGTTCCATGGTCGCGCAGTCGATCACGTGCACGAGCGTGTTGCACCGCTCGACGTGGCGCAGGAACTCGTGGCCCAGGCCCTTGCCCTCGGAGGCTCCGGGGATCAGTCCGGGCACGTCGGCGACGGTGAAGACCGTCTCGCCGGCGGTGACCACGCCGAGGTTGGGCACCAGCGTCGTGAAGGGGTAGTCGGCGATCTTCGGGCGGGCCGCGCTGAGCGCCGCGATGAGGGAGGACTTGCCCGCGCTGGGGAAGCCGACCAGCGCCACGTCCGCGACGCTCTTCATCTCCAGCAGCACGTCGAGCTGGTCGCCGGGCTCGCCGAGCAGCGCGAAGCCGGGGGCCTTGCGCTTGGCCGAGGCCAGCGCCGCGTTGCCCAGGCCGCCGTGGCCGCCCTGGGCCACCACGTAGCGGGTGCCCGCGCCGATCAGGTCGACGAGCACCTCGCCGGTGGCGGCGTCCTTGACGACGGTCCCGTCGGGGACGGGCAGGACGACGTCGGCGCCGTTGGCGCCGTCGCGGTTGGAGCCGGAGCCCTGCTTGCCGTTCTCGGCCCTGCGGTGCGGGCGGCGGTGGTACTCCAGCAGGGTCGCGGTGTTCGGGTCGACCTCGAGGATCACGTCCCCGCCGCGGCCCCCGTTACCGCCGTCGGGGCCGCCCAGCGGCTTGAACTTCTCCCGATGCACAGAGGCGCAGCCATGTCCCCCGTCACCGGCCTTGATGTGCAGGACCACCTGGTCCACGAAGTCCGGCATGTCTGCTTCTCCTACCCCCATCACCGGGATCTTGCTCGGCGGGAAACCCCGCTCACACACGAACAGGGGCGGACCGCTGATCGCGATCCACCCCTGTCGTAACGTCGTGCGGTGCGGATCTACTCCGCGACCGGGACGATGCTCACCGCGCGACGACCGCGCTTGAAGCCGAACTGCACGTGGCCGGCGGCCAGCGCGAACAGCGTGTCGTCGCCACCGCGGCCGACGTTGTCGCCCGGGTGGAAGTGGGTGCCGCGCTGGCGGACGATGATCTCACCGGCGTTGACCAGCTGGCCGCCGAAACGCTTCACACCGAGCCGCTGAGCGTTGGAGTCGCGGCCGTTCCGAGTGGACGACGCGCCCTTCTTGTGTGCCATCTCTCAAAGCTCCCGAACTCAGGCCTGGTTGATGCCGGTGATCTTCACCTGGGTGTACCGCTGGCGGTGACCCTGGCGCTTCTTGTAACCGGTCTTGTTCTTGTACTTGAGGATCCGGATCTTCGGACCCTTGGTCTCGCCGAGGATCTCGGCGGCGACGGTGAACTTGCCCGCCTCGGTGGTCACGTCGCCATCGTTGACGACGAGCACCGTCGGCAGCGTAACCGTGGAACCGACCTCACCGGCGACCTTGTCCACCTCGAGGACGTCACCGACGGAGACCTTCTGCTGCCTGCCGCCGCAACGAACGATCGCGTACACCGCGGAACCCTTCTTCTGCCTACTTGCTCGCTGGATGCTGCGCCCGCATCCGGCTGTGGTCACCGTTTGACCGACGTACCAGGTGGGCGCGCGAACAGGGCGCGCCACTAGCGCACCGATTCATCAGGGTACCGGACTACCGGACCCTGGTCGAACCGGGCGGAACGTCGGGGTGCCGGCGCGACGAGGCGCGCCGGCGATGTCGGACCTGGGTCCCTCCGCCGGCGGCGGAGGGGAACCTAGTCGGCCGACTTGGCCTTGCGGGAGCGTCTCCGCCCCTTCCCGGCACCCTGTACGGCCTGCGCGTCCTCGACCTGGACGTCGTCAAGCGCATCGGTCACCGTATCACGTCCGGAGGACTCACTGGCGGCGACGGCGTTCCCGACCTCCTTGGCGGCCTCCTTGGCGAGCTTCTCCGCGACGGCCTTCTCCACGGCCATCTTGCCCTGGGTGCCGCGCGGCTCCGCTCTGCCCTCGACCGGCTCGGTCGAGATGTGCAGCCCCCGGCCGTTGCAGCAGTCGCACACGGTGGAGAACGCCTCCAGCAGGCCCTGCCCGACGCGCTTGCGGGTCATCTGGACCAGGCCCAGGGAGGTGACCTCGGCGACCTGGTGCTTGGTCCGGTCCCGGGCCAGGCACTCCAGCAGCCGCCGGAGCACCAGGTCGCGGTTGCTCTCCAGCACCATGTCGATGAAGTCGATCACGATGATGCCGCCGATGTCCCGCAGCCTGAGCTGACGGACGATCTCCTCGGCCGCCTCCAGGTTGTTGCGGGTGACGGTCTCCTCGAGGTTTCCGCCCTGGCCGGTGAACTTGCCGGTGTTGACGTCGACGACGGTCATCGCCTCGGTCCGGTCGATCACCAGCGAGCCGCCGCTGGGCAGCCAGACCTTGCGCTCCATCGCCTTGGCGATCTGCTCGTCGATCCGGTAGGCGGAGAAGACGTCGCCGTCCTCCTCCCACCTGGTCACGCGGTCGGCCAGGTGCGGAGCCACGTAGCGGACGTACTCGTCCACCGTGGTCCACGCCTCGTCGCCCTGGACGACCAGGGAGGCGAAGTCCTCGTTGAAGACGTCCCGGACCACCCGGACGGTCATGTCCGGCTCGGAGGAGAGCAGCTCCGGCGCGCTGGCCGTCTTGGCCTTGCGCTGGATGTTCTCCCACTGCGCCGAGAGCCTGGCCACGTCGCGGCCGAGCTCCTCCTCGGAGGCGCCCTCGGCGGCCGTGCGGACGATCACACCGGCGTTCTCCGGCATGACCTTCTTCAGGATGCTCTTGAGCCGGGTGCGCTCCTTGTCGGGGAGCTTGCGGCTGATCCCGGTCATCGAACCGTCGGGCACGTAGACCAGGTAGCGGCCGGGCAGGCTGATCTGCGACGTCAGCCGGGCGCCCTTGTGCCCCATGGGGTCCTTGGTGACCTGGACGAGCACGGACTGCCCCGACTTCAGGGCCGCCTCGATCCGCTTGGGCTGGCCCTCCAGCCCGGCGGTGTCGAAGTTGACCTCGCCGGCGTACAGCACCGCGTTGCGGCCCTTGCCGATGTCGACGAAGGCCGCCTCCATGCTCGGCAGGACGTTCTGCACCTTGCCGAGGTAGACGTTGCCCACGTAGGACTGGCTCGCCTCGCGGTCCACGTAGTGCTCGACGAGGATGTCGTCCTCCAGCACCGCGATCTGGGTCCGGCCTCCGGTGCGGCGGACCACCATCACCCGCTCGACGGACTCCCGGCGGGCCAGGAACTCCGACTCGGTGATGATCGGCGGGCGCCTCCGGCCGAGCTCGCGGCCCTCCCTGCGGCGCTGCTTCTTGGCCTCGAGACGGGTCGAGCCGCGCACGCTCTGCACCTCGTCCATGGCGCTGCCGCGCCCGGCGCGGGGCGCGCGGATACGCACCACGGTGTTCGGCGGGACGTCCTGGACGTCCTCGGCCTCCTCGGAGCCCCTGCGGCGGCGACGGCGCCGCCGGCGCGAGGTGCCGGCCTCCGCGGCCTCGGCCTCCTCGGCCGCCGCGCTCCCGGCGTCCTCCGCCTCGGCGCCCTCGGCGTCCTCGGCCTCGCCCTCTTCGGGCTCGCCGCCCTCGGCCTCCTCCTGCTCACGCGTCCGCCCCCGGCCGCGCCCGCCCCTGCGGCGGCGACGGCGGCGGCCGCCGGCCTCCTCCTCGCCCTCCTCCTCGGGCTCCTCGGCGCCCTCCGGCTCCTCCTCGGCCTCGGCGGGCTCGAACGGCGGCTGCGCGGCGGGGCGCGCGGGCTGCTGGATCAGGGACGGGTCGGGGGCCTGGAAGAGCGGCTGGAACACCGCGGCGGGGGCCTGGAAGGTCACCGAGGGCACCTCGGGACGCTGGGCGGCCGTCAGCCCGAACGGGTCGGCGACCGCCTCCGACCGCTGCCCGGCGTCCTCCTCCTCGGCGGGCTCCTCCTGCTCCTCGGCGGACACCGAGAGCCGCAGGGCGGCGGCGACCTCCTCGGCCTCGGCCTCGGTGAGGTCGTCGAGGAGCGGCGCGGGCTCGGGCCGGGTCTCCTCCCCTGCCGTCTCCGGGACGCTCTCCTGGGCGGCGGCCTTCTTGCGCGTGCGGGTCCGCTTGGCCGGGGCGGCGCTCGCGGCCCCGGTGTCTCCGGGGGCGGGTGCGGGCTGCGCGGCCTCGGCCGCGGGGGCCTCCGCCGCCGGCTCGGCCTCCGCCTTCCGGGTACGGCCGCGCCGCGTGGCGGCCTTGCTCCCAGCGGCCGTCTCGGTGGCCGTCTCAGCAGCTGTCCCGGTGGCCGCCGCGATCTCTGCGGGGGCGGCCCTGCGCCGGGTGGCGCGCTTGGGCGCCGCCTCCTGCACGGCCGCCTCCTGCACGGCCTCTCCCGCCACGGCGGGCTCCACCCGCGGCTGCGCGGGCTCCGGCCGGGGCGCCGGGGCGGGCTTCAGGTCCTCCGGCTCCGGCGGCGGGCCCGCGGGCCTGCTCGCGGCCCGCCGGCGGCGCGGCTGAACTGTCTTCTCCGTTATGTCCCCCGTGGGGCCGTTGGCCCCGACGGCGGGTTCGTTGTCGAGCATGCGGGCGCTCTCCCGTCAGCCCCCGGGCACGTCTCCGCGGCCGCGCAGGGGCTCTCGTCTGTCGATGTCCGCCGGGCCGGGGCCCGGCGCCAAGTCCTATAGGTCGCCGCCGACGTGTTCGCTCACCGGTCTCGTGTCACCGCCGCGCGTGTTGTCGCGGTCCAGGTCGAACGGGTCGGCGGGCGCACCGGTGCGCACGTCCAGCGGCCCCTGCGCCAGCCTGGTCACCTCGGGGGGCACCGGCGGCGCGAAGTCGGCCACGAGACGCAATCCGGTGAGAACGTCGTCGGGTCGAACGGCAGGAGTTGCGTGCCGTACAACCATGCGAAGTATGACACATGACTGACCGGACGCCTGACCTGCTGTTGTCTCCGTTCCCTCCGGCACCGCCAGGCTCAGCACCGCCTCGCGCGCGTCGAAGCGGCGCATCCCCTTCTTCGTCAGGCGCTCCACCTCGATCCGCTCGGCGGCGTTGAACCGCTCCACCGCCGCACGGGCGAGACCGGGGTCGGCTCCCGGCAACCTCACCTGCCACACCGAGCACTCCAGCCGGTCGGCCAGGCTCCCCGGGCCCGCCTCCACGACGTCGAGCACGTCGAGGCCGGGCGGGAGCGAGGCGTCCAGGGCGGCTCTCACCCCGCCGGGATCGCACCTGCGCGCCAGGCTGATCTCGAGGTACTCGGCCTCGCTGGCGACCCCGGTCGGGGCGGCCGACCCGACGTAGGAGATCCTCGGATGAGGTGAGAAACCGGCGCTGTAGGCCACGGGGACATCCGCGCGCCGGAGCGCGCGCTCGAGAGCCCGGGAGATGTCACGGTGGCTGGTGAAGCGCAGGCGGCCGCGCTTGGCGTAGCGCACACGCAGGCGCTGCGCCACGGGTGCGGGCGGGGGCCCATCGGGAACGGGTTTCAGAGTGGTGTCGTCCTTCCTCGTCGCGGTCGTCTCATCTGCGGGCGGGCCGTGCGGGGCACGGCCTACCTCAGACAACCTCCGATAACACGAGCTTCTTCCCCCGAAGGGTGCGGCGCCGCCCCTCGCCCCGTGGCGCGGAGGAGGGGCAGGGCGCCGGCGCGGACCGTCACACGACCGTCAGCGGCAGGAGCTTCCTGCCCGTCGGGCCGATCTGGATCTCGGTGCCCATCGTGGGGCAGACGCCGCAGTCGTAGCACGGCGTCCAGCGGCAGTCCTCGACCTCGCCGCCGCTCACGGCGTCCTGCCAGTCCTGCCAGAGCCATTCGCGGTCGAGGCCGGCGTCGAGGTGGTCCCAGGGCAGGACCTCGTTCTCCTCGCGCTCACGCGTGGTGTACCAGTCGACGTCGACCCCGGCCCTGGCCGCGGCGTCCATCCAGCGCTGGTAGGAGAAGTGCTCGCTCCAGCCGTCGAACCGGCCGCCGTCCTCCCAGACCGCGCGGATGACGGCGCCCACCCGGCGGTCGCCCCGCGACAGCAGGCCCTCCACGATCGAGGGCTTGCCGTCGTGGTAGCGCAGGCCGATGGCCCGGCCGTACTCCTTGTCGCCGCGCAGGGCGTCCTTCAGCGCCTTCAGGCGACGGTCCACCGTCTCGTGGTCGGCCTGCGCCGCCCACTGGAACGGCGTGTGCGGCTTGGGCACGAACCCGCCGATGGAGACCGTGCAGCGGATGTCCCGCGAACCGGTCGCCTCCCGGCCCGCCTGGATGACCTTCTTGGCCAGACCGGCGATGGCCAGGACGTCGGCGTCCTCCTCGGTGGGCAGGCCGCACATGAAGTAGAGCTTCACCTGCCGCCAGCCCTGGCTGTAGGCGGTGGTGACGGTCCGGATCAGGTCCTCCTCGGTGACCATCTTGTTGATCACCTTGCGCATGCGCTCCGAGCCGCCCTCGGGGGCGAACGTCAGACCGGACCTGCGCCCGTTGCGCGAGAACTCGTTGGCCAGGTCGATGTTGAAGGCGTCGACCCGGGTCGAGGGCAGCGAGAGCGAGGTGTTGGTGCCCTCGTAGCGGTCGGCCAGGCCCTTGGCGACGTCGCCGATCTCGGAGTGGTCGGCGCTGGAGAGGCTGAGCAGCCCGACCTCGTTGAAGCCGGACGCCTTGACGCCCGCGTCGACCATCTCGCCGATCGTGGTGATGGACCGCTCCCGCACCGGCCGGGTGATCATCCCGGCCTGGCAGAAGCGGCAGCCCCGGGTGCAGCCGCGGAAGATCTCCACGCTGAACCGCTCGTGCACGGTCTCCGCCAGCGGGACCAGCGGCTTCTTCGGATACGGCCACTCGTCCAGGTCCATGACCGTGTGCTTGTGGATCCGCCAGGGCACGCCCGGGCGGTTCGGGGCGACCCGCCGGATCCGGCCGTCCGGGTGGTACTCGACGTCGTAGAACTTCGGCACGTAGACCCCGCCGGACTCGGCCAGCCGCATCAGCAGCTCGTCGCGCCCGCCGGGCGAGCCCTCGCCCTTCCACTCGCGGATCACCTCGGTGATGGCGATGGCGATCTGCTCGCCGTCACCCAGCACCGCGGCGTCGAGGAAGTCGGCGATCGGCTCCGGGTTGAAGGCGGCGTGGCCGCCGGCGAGCACGATCGGGTCGTCGTCACCGCGCTCGGCGGCCAGCAGCGGGATCCCCGCCAGGTCCAGCGCGGTCAGCATGTTGGTGTAGCCGAGCTCGGTGGAGAAGGAGACGCCGAACACGTCGAAGGCCCGCACCGGCCGGTGCGCGTCGACGGTGAACTGCGGGACGCCCTCGGCGCGCATCAGCGCCTCCAGGTCGGGCCAGACCGCGTAGGTCCGCTCGGCGAGCGTCTCCGGCAGCTCGTTGAGGATTTCGTAAAGGATCTGAACGCCCTGGTTGGGCAGCCCCACTTCATAGGCGTCGGGGTACATCAGAGCCCAACGGACTCCGGCGGAGTCCCAGTCCTTGACGGTCGAGTTGAGCTCACCCCCGACGTACTGGATCGGCTTCTGCACCTTGGGCAGGAGCGCTTCCAGGCGGGGAAACAGTGACTCGACAGGCATACGTCCAAGGGTATCGGCCTGGAAAGGGTGCCACGGGCGGTCGTCGCCCGCTCGCAGCGAGTCGAGCCGGGGCCGCAGCTCCTGGCGGGCCCGGCCCATCAGCGATGTTCGCTCGACGAACCGCACACCGGTGAGAGCCGGATTCCGCGCGCATGCGGAGGCCCTTCGGTAACGCGCGGCCGGGGCAGCGGTCCGGCCGGCGGCGTCACAGCCTCGCGCGCAGGTGGATCGCCTGGAGCAGCCCGATCGCGATCATGTTGGTGAACGTCGCGGTGCCCCCGTAGGAGAGGAACGGCAGGGGAAGACCCGTGATCGGCATGATCCCGATCGTCATGCCGACGTTGATGAAGGTCTGGAAGGCCAGCCAGCACACGATCGTGCCGGCCGCGATCGTGCCGAACCGGTCCTCGCACCGGATCGCGATCCGCAGCGCCCGCAGCAGCACCACCCCGAGCAGCACCACGACGGTGGCCGAGCCGAGGAACCCGAACTCCTCCCCCACCACCGTGAAGATGAAGTCGGTGTGCTGCTCGGGCACGAACCGGCCCATCGTCTGCCCGCCGCCGAACAGGCCCTTGCCGAACAGCCGTCCCGATCCGACGGCGTTCAGCGACTGGGTGCTGTTGTAGCCGACCCCCCGCGGGTCGGTCGACGGGTCGAGGAAGGCGGTGAACCGCGCGACCTGGTACGGCTCGAGCACGTCGAGCCGCCAGACGGCCAGTCCCGCCCCGGCCACGGCGAGCACCAGCAGGACGAGCCAGCGTTTGCGCATCCCGCTGACGACCAGCGCCGACGCCGTGATCACGCCCAGCACCATCGTGGTGCCGAAGTCGGGCTGGAGCATGACCAGCCCCATCGTCACGGCGGCGACCACCAGCCCGACCAGGACGTCCGCCCCGCGCGGCCGGTCGCTGCCCTCGGCGGGCTGGGCCAGCAGCGTGGCGAGCATCAGCACCAGGGCGAGCTTGGCGAACTCCGACGGCTGGAAGGCGAAGCCCCCGCCCAGCATGATCCAGGAGTGGGCGCCGTTGACCTCCGCGCCGACCGGGGTGATCACCAGGATCAGCCCGGCCAGCGCCACGAGGTACACCAGCGGCGCGTAGGCCCGCATCACCCGGTGGTTGACCGCCGTCACCGCCACCGCCAGCGCGGCGCCGACCCCCAGGTTGAGGATGTGCTTCTTGACCAGGCCGGTGGTGCCGGGCACCCAGGTCCGGGTGGACGACCACACCGCCAGCACACTGATCACCGCCAGCGCCAGCACCGCCACCGCCAGCGCCGCGTCCACCCGCCACACCGGTGAGGACGCCCCGACCGCCCTGCGGGCGAAGGAGCGTCCCGCCACCGCCGTCACCCGGCTCACCATGCCAGCGTCCCATCCTTCTTGATCGCCGGGAGCTTGGCCGCGGGCGTCCCGGCCGGCAGCGCCTTGGGCGCCGGCTTCCCCTTCGGCGTGAACCCGTAGATGCCCTCGTAGATCTTCCGTACGGCCGGCGCCGCGGCCGCGCTTCCCAGGCCTCCCTGGGAGACCATGGCGACGACCACGAACCGCGGGTCCTCCACCGGCGCGAACGAGGCGAACCACGAGGTGTCGGCCTTGCCGTACACCTCTGCGGTACCGGTCTTGCCGCCGATCCGCACCTTCTTCATGGGGAACCCCTGGAACGCCCCGGCGGCCGTACCGTCGGAGGCGACCTGGCTCAGCGCCCGCTTGATGTAGGCCCGCTCGGCCGCGGAGACGGGGAGCCTGCCCCGCACCGGCACCTCGATCTCCCTGACCCTGGTGCCGTCCGACCGGACCAGTGCCCAGCCCAGCCGGGGGCTGCGCAGCCTGCCGTCGGTGACCAGCGCCGCGTACGCCGTCGCCAGCTGCAGCGGGGTCACCAGCACGTCGCCCTGCCCGATGGAGAAGTTGGCCGCGTCACCCGGGCGCAGCAGATGGCCCTCCAGGCAGTTCTCGTGCGCCAGCCGGGTCAGGAAGGCGGCCCGGCCTCCGTCACTCCCGGCCAGGTCCCGGTAGCCGTCCTTGGCGTTCTTGCAGTTGACGTCCCTGGTGGCGGCCCACATCTTCTTCTTCCAGGTCCGGTCGGGGATCCGCCCCGGCGACTCGCCGGGCAGGTCGACCCCGGTGGGACGGCCGAACCCGAAGGCACGCGCCGTCCTCGCCATCACTTCCTTCGGCTTGCCCTTGGGACGCAGCCCGCCGTCCTTGAGCCACTGCTCGTAGGCCGCCCGGTAGAAGATCGTGTCGCACGACTTCACCAGCGCCGTGTGCAGCGTCATGGAACCCAGCGACCGGCCGCGGAAGTTGTGGAAGGCGCGGCTGCCCACCATGTAGACGCCGGGGCAGTTGTAGTGGCCGTTGATCGGGTAGCCGGCCCGCAGCATCGCGGCCACCGACGACATCTTGAACGTCGATCCGGGAGCGAACTCCCCCTTGATCGCCCGTGACACCAGCGGTTTGCCGGCCTTGTCCGACAGCAGCCGCTCGTACTCGTCCTCCCGGATGCCCCCGGCCCAGACCTTCGGGTCGTAGCTCGGCACGCTGGCCAGGGCGATGACCCGGCTGGTGCGCGCGTCCAGCACCACCGCCGCCGCGCCGTCGGCCTTGGGCGCGGACTTCATCGCCTCGGCGACGGCCCGCTCGGCCACGGCCTGCACCTTGGCGTCGAGGCTGGTGATGAGCGTGAGGCCGGACTTGCCGGGCGTCTCGTGCTCGACGCCGAGCAGCCGGCCGAGCCGGTCCACCTGGACCCGCCGCCTGCCGGGGGTGCCCCGCAGCTCGTCGTCGTAGACCTCCTCGAGACCGTCCCGGCCCGCCATGTCGACCCCGGAGAACTCCGCCTTGAGGCCCTCGCGCCGCTCCAGCTCCTCCTTGGTGACCGGCTGCAGATAGCCGAGCGCCTGCACGGCCGCGCTTCCGTAGGGGTGGTCCCGTACGGCCTGCGTCTCGGCGATGACGCCGGGGAACATCTCCTGCCGCTCCATGATCTGCAGCGCCTGCGCCGTGCTGACGTCGGCGTCGACCGGGATCGGCTGGTGCGGCGAGCCCGCCCAGCAGGGGCGGGAGACCTTGGCGTCGCACGGCCGCATCCGCAGCCGCAGCTCCTGCGGGTCCCGGCCCAGCACGGCGCCCAGCCGTGCCAGCACGGCCCGCCCCCCGTCCTCCATGCGGCCCAGCTTCGTCCGGTCCACCGAGATCACCAGCGTGGTCCGGTTGCGCACCAGCGGCCGTCCCGCCGAGTCGAGGATCAGCCCGCGCACCGCGGGCACCACGACCTCGCGCGTGCGCGTCTGGGTCGCCGCCGTCGCGTACTTCGCGCCGTCCACCACCTGCACCTGCCAGAGCCGCCCGACGAGCAGCACGAGCAGCGCCACCATCAGCAGTTGCAGCACGATCAGCCGCCGCCTCATGCGGATCATGTCCGTCCCCCCGCGAGACGTCCCGCCCGCCGTACGGCCCGCTCCCGGCCACGGGCGACCCTCGTCATCATCCAGACCATCAGCGGTGCTGCCAGCAGGTTGTAGAGCATCACCGAGGGGAGCGAACCGGCGAGCACGACCACGCCGGCGGCCGCCCCGCCGAAGACCACCCCGATCACCACCGCGACCACCGGCCCGAGCGCCGCGCAGCCGGCCGCCACCGCCGGCCCGGCCTCCGGGCGGCTCTCCGCCCAGCGCCCGGCCACGAACCCGATCAGGCACAGCACCAGCGCGTACTGCCCGACCTCGTGCGCGACGGGGGGCACCACGTCTCCGAGCAGCCCGGCTGCGAACCCCATGACGGCTCCGCGGCGGGCGCCCCGGGCCAGCGCGTACCCCACCACGCCGAGCATGACCAGGTCGGGCACGGCGTCACCGGGCAGCGGCAGGCGGTTGACGAACGTGACCTGCACGATCATCACCAGCAGGAGCGCCGCCACGGAGAGAACGTCCCGGTTCACCGCGTGCCCCCGTTCCCACCACCGGCGGCGGCGCCCTGACCGCTCCGCCCGGCGGGCGGCAGCACCGCGTCCCGCGGGTCCCGGGGCGGGGCCTGCACCACCACACCGACCACGTTCAACGCGCTCATGTCGGCGTACGGCCGCGCGTAGGCGATCCTGGTCAGCTCACCCGGCGTCGGCTCCACCCGCTCGACCACCCCGATCGGCACCCCCGCCACGTACGGCACGCCGCGGTGAGAGCCGAAGCTCACGATCCGTTGGCCCGGGGTGACCGGTGTGGACGAGTCGAGCAGCCGGAAGTGGAGCAGGCGGCCGTTCTCCCCGGCGCCCTGCACGATCCCGATCTCCCCGCTGCCCTCCAGCCGGGCCCCCACGGAGGAGGCGGGCGCGCTGATCAGCGCGACGGTCGAGGTGTACGGCCCCGTCTGGACCACCCTGCCGACCAGTCCTTCGCCGTTCAGCACCGTCATCTCCGGCCGCACCCCGTCGGCGCTGCCGACGTCGAGTTCGACGGCCTCCTCGAAGCCGGGCACCCCGCGCCGGGCGATCACCTGGGCGGGCACGACCCGGTAGCCGCCGACCCCCGCCAGCCCCAGCAGCCGGCGCAGCTCCGCCGAGCGCTGGTGGTCCAGGGCCTGCGCGGCCAGGGCGTACTTGAGCTGGGAGTTCTCACCCTGCAGCTGCTCTATCCGGCGCTGCGCCTCGGGCGCCGCCGCCAGCGACTCGAAGAATCCCACCACCGGCCGCACGGCGCTCGCGCCCGCCTGCTCGACGACGCCGAACACCGCCGTGCCGACGCCCCGGAGCGGGCCGAGTGGCGAGTCCTGCCCCGACCGGTGGTCCACCGTCATGAGCACCAGTGCCGAGGCCAGCAGCAGCCCCACGGTCGCCCGTGCCTGTCGCGTGTCCCTCATCACCGTCTCGGCTCCGGAACGAGGACCTGGTGCAGCGCCTCGAAGTCCTCGACGCACTTGCCGGTGCCCAGGACGACCGAGTCCAGAGCGTTGTCCACCCGGTGGATCGGCATCCCCGTCTCGTCCCTCAGCCGCTCGTCCAGGCCGCTCAGGAGGCCGCCGCCCCCGGTGAGCACGATCCCGCGGTCCATCAGGTCTCCGGACAGCTCCGGCGGGCACTTGTCCAGCGTGGTCTTGACCGCGTCGATGATCATGTGCAGGGGCTCCTCCATGGCGGCGCGGATCTCCGCCGCCGACATGACGACCATCTTCGGCAGGCCGCTGACCAGGTCGCGCCCGCGGATCTCCGCGTGCCCCTCCTCGGACATCGCGCAGGCCGAGCCGATCGAGATCTTGATCTCCTCGGCGGTGCGCTCCCCGAGCAGGAGGGAGTACTCCTTCTTCGCGAAGTTGATGATCGCCTGGTCCAGCTCGTCGCCGCCCACGCGGATCGACTGGCTGGTCACCATGCCGCCCATCGAGATGATGGCCACCTCGGTGGTGCCGCCGCCGATGTCGACGACCATGTTGCCGGTCGGCTCGTGCACCGGCAGGCCCGAGCCGATCGCCGCGGCCATCGGCTCCTCCACGATGTAGACCCGCCGCGCGCCGGCCTGGTAGCCGGCCTCCTTCACCGCGCGCTGCTCGATGGCGGTGATCCCGCTGGGCACCGCGACGATGATCCGCGGTTTGGCCCAGGGACGGCGCACGTGCACCCGCTGGATGAAGTACCGGAGCATGCGCTCGGCGACTTCGAAGTCGGTGATGACACCGTTCTTGAGCGGCCGGACCGCCTCCACGTTGCCGGGAGTCCGCCCGATCATGCGTTTGGCCTCGATGCCGATCGCCACGATCTTCCCGGTGACGGTGTTGATCGCCACGACGGAGGGCTCGTTGAGGATGATGCCACGGCCCCGCACGTAGACGAGCGTGTTGGCGGTGCCGAGATCGACCGCCATGTCGCGGCCGAGGAATGCGAGCTTGCTGCCCATGGGGAAGCCGCCTTCCTTCCGTCGGTCATCAGCGAGCACTACAGAGCGAACTCGCTTTGTGACTGTGTGTACCCACCTATGCCCATAATGAGGCGGCCTGTCCCAGAAAATCTCAACTGTCACTAAACGCACTCAGGGCCCCGCCATCCATCGGATGACAGGGCCCTGCGGGGCCGGAGGCCCGGAGCCGGAGGCTCAGAAGCGGTCCGGCCGGAGGCTCAGAAGCGGTCCGGGAAGAAGATCTTGATCTCGCGGGCGGCGGACTCCGGCGAGTCGGAGCCGTGCACGACGTTCTCGCCGATCTCCAGGGCGTGGTCGCCGCGGATGGTGCCGGGGGCGGACTTCACCGGGTCGGTCAGGCCGGCCAGGGCGCGGAACGCCTCGACGGCGCGGGGGCCCTCGAGCACCATGGCGACGAGCGGGCCGGAGGTGATGAACTCGACCAGCTCGCCGAAGAACGGCCGCTCGGAGTGCTCGGCGTAGTGGGCCTTGGCGGTCTCCGCGTCCAGGGTGCGCAGGTCCATCGCCACGACCTTCAGGCCCTTGCGCTCGACGCGGGCGATCACGTCGCCGATGAGGCCACGCTTCACGCCGTCGGGCTTGATCAGGACAAGAGTGCGCTCGGACACTGAGGTTCTCCTTCGAAGAACGGGATCGGGCCGCAGACTGCGGTGAACGGGCGAAGTTTACCGTCCCCGGCGGGTTCCCCCGTGGTCGGCGGCACCGGGCCCCAGGCCCGCCCCGGCCGCGGGTCCGGCGCCGTCGTCGCACCGGGTCGCGGGGCACCGGGCCCCGCGCGGCGCGCACGGCGTTCAGCCGCCACCGGACCTCCGCCACCGGGTCGTACGGGAGAGCACGAGCGGCACTGAGGTCAGTGGCCGCCGGGGCCGTCCGCGTCCTCGGGCGAGGGCATGGGCGGGGGCACCACCGGTCCCGGGCCGGTCTCCTCCGCCGGCGGCCGGGAGCCGTCCGGGAGGCGTCTGCCGCCCCCGTCCCGAGGTCCGGCGCCCGCGCCCCTCCCAGGGACCCGCTCCGGGTCCTCCGTGCCCTTCGGGTCCTCCGTCTCCTCCGCCGCCCGCTCCACGGCGGCCGGGGGGGAGATCCGCTCCGCGGTGGTCCGCTCCGTGGCGGCCTGCTCCGTGGAAACGGGAGCGCCCGCGGGCCCGGCGCCGGAGGAGACCCGCGGCAGGGTGTCCGTCCCGGATCCGCCGCCCGCGCCGCGGGTGGGGTCCGCTCCGACGCCCTCGCCCGGGCGGGTGTCCCGCCCCTCCGCGCCGTCTCCCTCGGCGCTGCTTCCCCCGGCGCCCTTCGCGTCCGTGCCGTTCGCGTCCGTGCCGTTCGCGGCGGCCCTACCGGAGCCGGTGGCCGCAGCGGCACGCCGGGCCAGCAGCGCGCAGAGCACGATCACCACGACCACCAGGCCTCCGCCGAACAGCGCCCACAGGTGCAGGGCCCTGACGAACCCGTCCACCAGCCCCTGCGAGGAGGTGGCCTCCTTCAGCCGGGACACCTGGATCCCGCTGCCCAGCAGGAAACCACCGAGCACGGCGGGGAAGAACAGCGCCAGCGCGAAGAGCGAGGAGCCCACGCCCGACAGGCGCAGGGCAGAGGTGAGCGCCACCGCGGCGCCGGCCGCCAGCAGCACGAACGGCGCGATCAGAACAGGCCCGTCGGGAGACGGGAGCAGGAACCTCACCGAGCACAGGCCGATCACCACGGCCACCAGGCCGGCCGCCGTCGTCATCGGCACGGCCGCGCCATCCATCCGGTTCACCAGTACGGCGGCGGCGAGCGCGCCGATCCCCGCGAGCACGAAGGCGGGCCAGAGCCCGGACAGCCCCGGACCTCCCAGGCCGCCGAGCTCGACATAGGTGACCTGGGCCGCCGTGGGCAGGATCACCGCCCCCACCGCCACCATGGTGTAGGCGAGAGTACGGCCTCCTGTCCCTTCCGCGGCTCCCGCGGAGGCGAGCCCCAGCAGCGCGACGACGGCCAGCAGCGCCGTCAGGACCACCAGGCCGGCCGACCAGTCGAAGGTGACGCCCACCGCGAGGAGGGCGACGCCCACGGACGGCACCGCGGCCATCAGCAGCCGCCCCCGCTCCGCCGTACCCTGCTCCGAGGAGGCCGTCCCGCTCTCACCGCTCCTCAGCGAGAGCACGAGGTGGCAGGCGGCCAGCACGAGCGCGATACCGGTCAGCAGCGGGTACGGCTGCAGCGTGACCCGCCAGGACGTGGCCTCGTCCAGCGGCCACAGGGCCAGCGCCTGCGCCGCGAGCAGGCTCGTCGCGAGCATGCCCGCCCACACCGCGCGCAGGACCCGGGGCCGCTCCCACACCGCCACCAGCGTGGCTGGGATGAGCAGGCCCGCGCCGATCCCGTGCGCTCCGCGCAGGATGCCGACCACCAGGGCCGAGTCCGCGTAGCCACCCGCCGCGTCGGCGAGCGCGAGCAGCGTCAGACCGCCCATCAGGAGCGGGGCCGGACGCATGCGGCGCACGAGGATCGCGGCCAGCGGGACGGTCACCACCATCGAGGGCAGCGCCAGCCCGTGCGCCCGGATCATCTCGACCTGGGAGACACCGGGCGGAAGAAGCGCGGCCACCACCGAGATGGTGTTGGGGATGGCGACGATCGCCAGTGGGAGCGCCACCGCGACGAGGAGTCCGAGGACGACGTCGAGCAACGCGGAGGAACGGGGCGCGTGCGTCGGGACCGCGGATTCGGCGGTCACCGTCCGCGCCGGCTGAGTTGGGGGGACGGCCATGTAGGCCGACTTTAGCGTGAAGTCACGCCCTCGACACGGTGAGCGACGAATATCGCGGTAATCCACAGCACCAGGAAGATCGCCCCGAGGAAGAACATCATCGGGACCATGACGCCCGAGACGATCGCGAGCACCTGGACGAGACTTCCCGCGACGTAGGCGGACGGCCGCTTGAGCATCCCGGCGACCACGACGCAGAGGACCGCCAGACCGATGCCGACCGTCACCGCCGTCCCCGCGGGCACCCCCTGGACGTTGATCGCCACCGGGGTGGTCAGCCCGACGACGATCGCCTCCATGCCGAGGACGCTGGCGCAGAGCCGCCGCATGCCCGGGGTGACAGTGATCATCTTTCGCCCTCTCTCAGCGGCCCCGGTCATCCGACCTCTCCCGCCTTGAGCAGCAGCCGTGCGTCACCCGCCGTGACGACCGACCCGGTGATCAGGACCCCCGCCCCGGCGAGCTCCCCCGCCTCGTCGGCCAGGCCGATGCCGATGTCGATGGCGTCGTCGAGCCGGTCGGCCCTGCGCACCCGCTCGGTCCCGAAGATGTCCTCGGTGAGCGCGCCGAGCTCGCCGACCTCCATGGAACGCGGTGAGGAGTTCCGCGTCACCACGATCTCGTCGACCATGGGTTCCATCAGCTCCAGCATGGTCCGCACGTCCTTGTCGCCGGCCATCGCCACCACCCCGATGAGCCGGGAGAATCCGAAGGACTCGCTCACCGCCTCCAGCATCGCCTGGACGCCGCCCGGGTTGTGCGCGGCGTCCACGAGCACGGTCGGGCCCCGCCGGACGACCTCGAGCCTGCCGGGCGAACGCACCTGCATGAAGGCCTGCCGGACCAGTTCGGAGTCGAGGGCCTCGTCTCCGGCCGTCAGCGCCTCGACCGCCGCCAGGGCGCAGGCGGCGTTGCCCGCCTGGTGCGCGCCGTACAGCGGCAGCAGGACCTCCTCGTAGTCGGCCTTCAGGCCCTTCAGATGGAGCAGCTGCCCGCCGACCGCCACCTCCCTGCCGAGGACGCCGAACTCCAGGCCCTCCCGCGCGACGCTGACTTCCGTCTCCGCCGCCCGGCGCAGCAGCACCTCCGCCGCGGGCAGTTCCTGCTGGGCCAGTACGGCGGTCGCGCCGGGCTTGATGATGCCCGCCTTCTCCCCCGCGATGGTCGCGATGTCGGAGCCCAGATAGTCGACGTGGTCGAGGGAGATGGGGGTGATGACGACGACCGCGCCGTCCGCGACGTTGGTGGCGTCGAAGCTGCCGCCCATGCCGGTCTCGATGACCGCGACGTCCACCGGAGCGTCGGCGAAGGCCGCGAAGGCCATCGCGGTGAGCGTCTCGAAGAAGGAGAGCCTCCTGCCCTGGGCGTCGATCATCTCCAGGTAGGGCGCGATGTCCTCGTAGACCTCGGTGAAACGCTCCTCGCTCAGCGGGACGCCGTCGACGCAGATGCGCTCCCGCATGGAGACCAGGTGGGGGCTGGTGAACCTGCCGACGCGGAGGTTCCGCTCACGCAGGATGGTCTCGATCATTCGCGTCGTGCTCGACTTGCCGTTCGTGCCGGCGACGTGAATGACCTGATACGCGTGCTGCGGGGAACCGAGCACGTCCATGAGCGCGGAGATCCTGTCCAGAGTGGGCTCGAAGTTCCACTCGACACCGCGCTCCATGATTGCTCGTTCAACCGCTCGATAATCCACCTCTCCAGCCTACTGACTCGGACAGCAGGGTCCTGACACGCCCGTGGAAGCACGAGAAAGTGCGGTCCACCGGCAGGCGTTCGGAAGTGGGAGATCTCCCCGCGCCCGGTCCGTCCTCCCGCGAAAAACGGGAACAGGCCATCCCCGGCGGCGGTCCCCGGCGACGAAAAAAAGGGGCCGCCCACCAGCGACCCCACCCCCGCACAACCCCCGCGAAAACAGAAAGGGCCGCCCCGAAGGGCGGCCCT
>NZ_JBHSBM010000024.1:84846-200936 GCF_042650625.1 Planomonospora corallina | reverse complement strand
TTCTACGCGGTCCCGATGGTGCCGTTCATGGTGCTGGCCGTCACGCTGGCCGCCGGTCTGGTCATCGGCCCCGCCACCGCACCGCCGCGGCGTCACATGGTCGGCACGGGGTTCGCCGGGGCGTTCGCCCTCCTCACCACCGCACCACCGCGGCGCCGGATGATCGGCGCGGGGGTCGTCGGGGCGTTCCTCCTCCTCGCCCTCATCAACTTCTGGTATCTGTATCCGGTGCTCACCGCGGAGAACATCCCGTACTCCGAGTGGCATGCCAGGATGCTCTTCCAGAGGTGGATCTGACCGTCCACATACGAGTTGCTTAGAGCTGGTTTCGTAGGGTAGGCGACGTGCGCGATCCACTACGTCACGTTCATCGTCAGGGCAGGCCGTCATACGGCAGACTTCGAGGCATGCCTGCACCGGACGTGGCGGCGCTCCTCGTCGAGCTGGAGCGGTCGGACCCCGACTGCGCCGAGGACGCCCGGAGCGCGATCGAGTGGCTGAGCGGCGGCGAGCCGCTGGAGACGATCACCGAGCTCGGGGTGTGCGAGTTCCTCTGGTACACGCTGCCGACCAAGGTCTCCGGTGACCGTCCGGCGACGGCCCGCGCCCTGGGCAGGCTGCTGCGGCTGGGCGGCCTGGAGCGTTACGCGGCGCTGTGCGCCTCCCCCATCACCTCGCGGATCCTGCGCACCTACGCCCGCTCCGGCGAGGACGCCGGGATCGCCGCCTACCAGGCGGCGCTGCACGAGCGCGGGGTGCTCCCGCCGGACGTGCCGGAGCTGCGGTGGAGTTCGATCATGGGCCCGGAGGAGCTGGGCGCCCACGGCGCCTGCTCGGCCGCGCTGGAGCTGGCCATCGTCTCCGGGGAGCTCTCCCCCCGCGCCACCCGTGAGCGGGAGGCCCTGACCCGCCGCTGGCTGACCACGCCCCGGGCGGAGCTGGGCGGGGACAACTGGCTCCACCGGGTGCAGGGCGAGCGGCTGAACCGCTGGGTGCTGGGCAGGGGCCCGGCCTGGCGGGAGCTGGCCCAGCCCTTCGAGGTCCGCCTGCACGCCCCCATCCCGGTCCCGGACGGGGAGCATCTGGGAGTGCTGCGCCGGCTGCTGCGCCGCGGGGCGGAGCCCGGCGGGGTCCGGCCGGACGGTCCGTCCGCGGCGGCCGGGGAGGCCGCGCAGCGGATGGACGCGATGGAGCGCGCCGGCCACGCGCTGGTGACCACCGCCGCCGGGCGGCGCCTGCTCGACGATCCCGGCCTGCTCTGGGAGGCCGCGGCGGCCGCCCTGCTCTCTCCGGCCGCCCACGAGCACGAGATCGGTGTGTCCGTCCGGGAGGTGGCCCTCATGCTGCTGGCGGACGGTCTGCCCGCCGACCGGGCGGGAGTGGCCGCCGTGATCGGCTGCGAGGAGGAGCGGCATCCGGAGGTCGACGGCTCCCTGACCGAGCTGACCCGTCTGCTGGACGCCTTCGGCCTGCGGGCGGGTGACACGCTCACCACCGCCGGCCGTTCCGCCGCGCTGACGGCCCTGCGCGGGCACGCGCTCCGTCCCCGGCAGTACGTCAGCGTGAACTGATCCTCCTTACGGCCCTGCGCGGCACGCGCCCCGTCCCCGGCAGTACGTCAGCGTGAACTGATCCTCCTTACGGCCCTGCGCGGCACGCGCCCCGTCCCCGGCAGTACGTCAGCGTGAACCGACCCTCCTTTCTGTCCGACTATTTCCCCACATGGCGGGCAGAGGCGGGGGGTGCCCGAACCCACCTCCCGCGACGATGCCCCCCGGCCGGGCGCGTCACCGCGGAAGCCTCAGGACGCGCCGCCGGACGCCCCACCGGACGCCCCGGCGAAGGCTCCGGCCGAGGACTCTCCCGGGCCGTCCCCCGCGGGTTCCGAGCCCGTACCCGGGCCTCCGGCGCCCCCGGCGGTCCCCGGACCTCCAGCGGGCCCCGAACCGCCGCTGACCTCGGCGGGCCCGCTGCGCGCCCTCGACGACGCCGGCACAGTGCCCTCCGCCGGCGCGCCGCCCCCCGAGGCCCCCTTCGGCCGGCCCGGCCGCCCGATGCGGAACAACCCGTTCGTGTTCGGCTTCACCGCCGCCCTGGGTGTGCTCACCGCCTGGCTGCTGGTGCAGGCCATCGCGGGCGCGGGCTCGGTGCTGATCCTCATCGTGGTCTCGCTCTTCCTCGCCGTCGGCCTGAACCCCGCCGTCGAGGCGCTCCAGCGCCGCAATCTGACGCGCACGCTCGCGATCACGGTGGTCTTCCTCGGCGTCATCGCGCTCTTCGCCGTCTTCGGCCTGGCGGTGGTGCCCCCGCTGACCGTGCAGTCCGCCGAGTTCGTGGAGAACGTCCCGGCGTACGTGGAGCAGTTGCAGAACCATCCGCTCGTCCGCGACCTGGACCAGCGTTTCCAGCTGCTGGACAGGCTCCAGCAGTACGTCACCAGCGGCGACTTCGGCAACCAGCTGTTCGGCGGCGTGCTCGGCTTCGGCACGGTCCTGCTCGGCGCCGTCTTCAACTCGGTGACCGTGCTGGTCCTCACGCTCTACCTCCTCGGCTCCCTCACCTCGATCAAGGAGATGGGGTACCGCCTGGTGCCGCGCTCCCGCCGCACCCGGGCCCGCCTGCTCGGCGACGAGATCATCCAGCAGGTCGGCGGCTACGTCGCCGGGAACCTGATCGTCTCGCTGATCGCCGGGGTGACGACCTTCGTCTTCCTGAGCGTCATGCAGGTGCCGTACGCGCTGGCCCTGTCACTGGTCGTGGCGCTGACCGACCTCATCCCGCTGGTCGGCGCGTTCATCGGCGCGGGAGCCGCCTCACTGGTGGGGTTCTTCGTCTCCCCCACGGTGGGCATCGTCTGCATCGTCTTCTTCACCGTCTACCAGCAGATCGAGAACTACCTGATCGCGCCCAGGGTGATGAAGAGCTCGGTGGACGTCCCGCCGCTGGCCACGATCGTCAGCGCCCTGCTCGGCGGCGCCCTGCTCGGCGTGGTCGGCGCCCTGCTGGGCATCCCGATCGCCGCGGCCCTGCTGCTCATCGTCCGCGAGGTGTTCCTGCCCCGCCAGGAACGCCTGTGAGGGCGGCGCTCCGCCCGGGCGGAGCAGGCGGGGCCGTACGGTCGCGGAGCCGTACGGTCGCGGAGCCGTACGGTCGCGGAGCCGTACGGCCGCCGCTACTCGACGCCGTCCAGGAAGCCGAGCACCCGCTCGGTGAGCAGCGCGGCGGCCCGCTCGTCATAGGAGGGCAGGCTCGCGTCGGTGAACAGGTGCCGGTCGCCGGGGTAGAGGAACAGCTCGGCCCGCGGGGCCGTCCGGACGAGCTCCCGGGCCGCCTCGAGGTCGCCCTCCCCGGCGAAGAACGCGTCGCCCTCCATCCCGTGCACCTGGACCGGGACCGCCCCGGGCCACCGGCCGCCGAACTCGGAGACGGGGGCGCAGGCGTGGAAGAGCAGCGCTCCCCTCGCCCCGGCCCGGGTCTGGGCCAGCATCTGCGCCGGCAGCACGCCGAGTGAGAAACCGGCATAGACCAGTTCGGCGGGGAGCCTCCCGGCGGCGGCCCGGCCGCGCTCGGCGAGCGTGCCGAAGCCGGTCTCCCGGGCGTGGGCGACCCCCTCCTCCAGGACGTCGAAGACGCGGCCCTCGTACAGGTCCGGGACGTGGACCGTGTGACCGGCCTTCCTCAGCGCATCGGCGAACTCCCGGACGCCGGGCGTCAGCCCGTGCGCGTGGTGGAACAGCAGCACCTCGGCCATCTCTCTCCCTCCGGCCCGCGGGGCCCGCACGGCCACGCCGGTGTGATCATGCACCACGCCCCCGACATTCCGCGGGCCTGCCGTGCTCACCTCCAGCGCGGATGCGCGGTTCCGTCCTCACCGGCGGCATCGACGGGAAACGCGCTCCGGGCCCGGCGCCTCCTTTTCAGCGCGCAGGAGACGCGCTGCGCACAGAGGCCGCACGGCTCGACCGCTCCGCTGCGGCGCCCGCCGCCCAGAGCGCCACACCGATGTAGAGGATCTGCTCGGGGACGCGCTGCCCCAGCGGTGTCACCGCCTCTCCGGCGAGGGTGACCCCGGCCAGCGCGGCGTGGACGTTGGCCGGGAGCATGAGCACGAACAGCACCGCCAGGCAGATCCCGGCCGCCCGCCGAGTGGCCGGGATCACGAGGCCCACCGCTCCCGCCAGTTCCAGGACACCGGTCAGATAGACCACGAGGGCGGGGAGCGGGACGAACGGCGGGACCATGGCCACCATGTCGGCGTGGTTCGGCATGAAGGTCACGCCCGGCGGGACGAAGTGGGCGCCGGCCGTCATCACGAGCATGACGGCCAGGCCGTGCGCGGCGCTCACCCGCCAGGTGGTGAAGCGGGGCAGGCCGGGCGCCGCACCCAGCAGGCGGAATCCCAGCGTGGCCACGACAAGGACGATCACGGTCATGAACATCACCTTTCTTTGGATAGTGATGCTATCCCATAATTAGATAGAAGTACTATCCAAAAGAGGCTGCGGGGTGGTCAGCACCACCTCGACCGCCGCGTCCTCAGTGATGCGCCGGGCGTGAGCTCCATGTGCCCGGCCACCTCGGCCACCTCGGCCACGTCGGCCACGTCGCCATGCGAGTGGACGAGGCGGCCACGGCCGGCGGAGGACCCCCTCCCGTGAACCGGCCGCGGATCCGATCCTGTCGGCCCCGTCCGCCATGATCGGCGTGCTCACCCGCCGCACACGCCCCCGAGGATTGCCATGACAGAGATCATCAAGGTGCTCCGTGGCCGGAGGATCCGGGGATACCCGGCCGGAGTGGAAGACGTCCGAGGAGAGCCGGGCCTCTCCGATCTCGACCGCGGGGAGGACTGGATCGACAGCGGCCCCAACGCCATCGCGCTCGACACCGGCGGCTGCGACCACGTTCTCATCGCGTACGAACTCTGGGACGGCGAGCCGACCACCCCGGACTGGGACGAGAGCCGGTCGGGAAGCGTCCGCCTGACTTCCGGGAAGACCTGCGCGATCAGCGGCTCCTCCGGAGAACTCGACCACCACGAGGAGTTCGATCTCGGTCGCCGGGAGCACGAGTGGCGCTTCAAGGCCCACCGCAGGCTCCTCCGCCACGACGGCTTCACGGCGGACGCCATCGGCTTCGCCCTGTTCAAGCTGCAGTTCTGGTCGCCTGTGAAGGAGGCCGCTAGCTGAAGCACCAGTCCGCCACGGGCTCCCACTCCGCGGACAGGTACGGCAGGCGGGCCGAGCGGTAGAGCACGGCGATCAGGACCACGCCAGCCGCGAAGCAGGCGACGGAGATGACGGCGCCGAGGTCGGCGTAGCCGTACCCGGCCGCGGTGCCGAGCGCTCCCAGGCCGGTGACGGCCCAGCGCAGCACGTCGAGGAGGGCGGCCCTGGAGGTGTCGCCGCCGGCGTGGACCCGCCCGATGACGGCGTCGGTGACCAGCCAGACGGTGACCAGGGAGCCGGCGGCGGCGGCGAGGCCGATCACCTGGACGATGAGGGAGACCGTCCGCAGGTGTCCCGGATCCGCGGTGGACGTGACCGTGGCGACGATGGAGAGGCAGAGCATGGCGGCGGCGCAGTACGCGGCCCTGCCGAAGGAGTCGTCGTCGCGGTACCGCAGCCCCAGCAGCCCGGCCGCGCACAGTCCCCACCCGACGGGGTCGAGGAGCAGATCGAACCCTTCGAGCCGGAAGGCTCCGAAGACCAGGACGAGACCGGTGGTGATCTTCGTGACGGGTCGCATGCGCCGCCTCCTTCCAGACGTGCCGTCCACGGATGAGCGGGCCCGTCAGAGCGACGGGTTCACCGCGTCGTTGCAGACCTCGGCGGCGAGGCCGCGCTGCCAGGCGACCGGGACGCGCCCCCCTGGGCCGCCCAGCCACCACGAGTCCCACACCACCTCCACCGTCCTCGAGCCCGTCCAGGACCGGTAGGAGACGCGGACCGGCTGAGGCTCGTGCGGCACCGCCGCGCAGTCGGTGATGACGACGCGCCTGACCAGGGCTTCCACGTCGCCACCCGCCACGGTGACCTCGGAAGGCTCCTCCGGCCCGGGGTCGGGCAGCAGGCGGAGACCCGGCATGTCCGCCGAGATACCGGTGAGGGTGAAGGGGACCATTCCTTCATTGTCTATAGAAATATGCACATCGGCGGACAGGAGCCCGTTCTCGTCCACAATGGCATGGAGGAAGAAGCTGTCGAGCTCCCAGCGGATATGCGGGGTCACCGACCCCGTCCACCACATTCCCGCGGCGATGACCGCGGACGACAGTCCGAGGGACACCGCGCCCTGCAGCCGTTTACGCTGCGCACGCCATGTGACGAGACCGAATTGCTGCCATATATCGCCCGAAGCCACGAGATAGCACCATATATGGTTAAGCATAGTGACAATACCCCTGACAATTTTCTGGGTGGCCGTCGCGGCCACCGTGCTGGCGGCGGCATTGCCGGTCACCCAGGAGCGGCTCACCAGGTTCGCCGCGATGTCAGGCTTCTCCCCCACGGTCGCCGAGGCCCGGCGGGTCATCGACCACTTCACCGGCCTGCGCCGCCGGAGACTGGCCGCTCTCGCCCTCACCGTGCCCGTGGCGTGCCTCACCGGGGACCCGTTCTACCTGGTCGTGGGCTGGTGCGCCGCCTCCGTCCTCCACGGCGTGCGGCTGTCGCCCCGGATCCGCACCGACGGCGTACGGCTACCGCCCCCGGAGCCCCGCGCCCGGGGCGGGGCGAGGATCCACCGGGACGCCTGGCTGCTCTGCCTGGGCGGCGCCGTGGCGGCCTCGGCCCATCTGCTGGCGGGCCAGGGCGTCACACCGGCCCGCCTCGCCCATGCCGCCGTCATGGCCGCCGCGGCGGCGGCCGTACCGCTCGCCGCCCGGAACCTGGGCGCCGGACCGGCATCCGGGACACCCGAGGACGCGGCCCGGGCCGAGCCGGCCATCCGCCGGTGGTCGGCGCGGAACCTCTATCTCGCGGGCACCGCGATCGTGCTGTCGGGTGCGCTGCTCACGCCCGGTCACGCCGTACAGCGCGAATTGCCCGAATATTCGATGCCGAGGTCGTTTCCTGAGCACACGGCCGCGTTCGAGACGGTGCGGGAATACGACGAACCCACCTGCCCGTGGTTCGACCAGATGGACGACCCCTGCCGGTCGTGGCTGGTGAACGGGGAGCCGTTCCCGCAGGCCGCACCGTACGTCATCGGGAAAGGCGGAGCACCCCGTCTCGCGCCATCCGTCCTCAGCCCCGACGAGAAGGCCGTCGTCTATCTGGAAAGGCACGCCCGCCGCATGGTGTATCAGGATTCCGGAGGCGTCCACCACCTCACCGGCGGCCTGCCCGACGCCCGCGTTCCCGCGCCCGTCTTCGCCGGCCAGAGCAGATATGTCGCACTGGTCGGGGAGGACACGCGGGTCGTCGACACCAGGACCTGGGCCGCGGTGCCGATCCACGGCGCCCGGCGGGTCCACGACCTCAACCGGAGCGGGATCGTGGCCACGACGGCCTCGCGGGTCCTCGTGCTCGACCACCGGGGGAGGGAACGGCTGAGCCTCCCCCTCAGGACCCTCAGGACGGACGTTCCCGAGGACACCTACCACCTTCGGCCGGACGGACGCCGCCTGGTGGTCGTCCGGGGCCCCGAGTCGCGTCTCGACACCTTCGACACCTGGACCGGCAGGCGCCTGTCCAGCGTCACACCGGTGTTCCCCGGCGACGACTTCCTCGACGCCGGCCTCGGCTGGTCGGAGCGCGGCTCCTTCCTCGTCCGGGGCGCGATGAGCGAACGCGTGTACGACCTCGACCTGACGACGGGCAGCCTCTGGAGACGCGGCAGGTGAACCGGCTCCCGGCGTCACCGCCGGCCGCTCCCGGCCCGGCCCGCCCGGTCCACCCGATCCGCCCGGCGCGCCACGGGAGCTACGGGGCGGTCAGCGCCGCCTCGACCGCCGCGCCGTTCCGCTCCAGCCACGCCTCCCGCCGCTTGATCTGGTCGCCGACCCCCTCCCGCCACATCCGCGCCCAGCCCCCGCCCCGCTCCTCGGCCAGCTGCCGCATCGAGAACCACGACCGCCGCGTCCTCAGCACGGCGACCTCGACGAGACGGGAGCGATCCACGTCCGACATCCCGTAGGCGTCGGCGAGGATCCGGCAGCGGCGCGGCACGTCGGCGTCCCGCAGCGGCGGGTCGGCGTCGGCCGGATCGCCCAGCGGAGCCCAGTGGAGCATCGCGTTGAACACCTCCTCGACCCTGGTGACCGGCTTGGCCAGGTCGAAGTCGATGAGCGCGGCGGCCTCGCCGTCCCGGAAGACGATGTTGTCCGGTGTGAAGTCCATGTGCCCGACCAGCTCGGCCGGATAGGGGGGCGCGGGCGGCATGCCCGGCGGCTCGGCGATCCCCTGGAACGGCCGGACCCCATCGGGGAGGACGAAACCCTCGGCCGCGTCGTCATAGGAGCGGACGAGACGGCCGACCGAGGCCAGCCGCGCCTCGTCGGCGACCCAGGCGGGCCGGGGCCGCCCGGCGACCTCGCCCGTGACGAACGTCAGCACCTCCCGTCCGGCCGCGTCGACGCCGAGGAAGCGCGGGGCTCCGGCGAACCCCACCGCCTCCAGATGGCGGAGCAGGGCATGGACGAGCGGGGCGTTGAAGCCGAGCGGGCGGCGCACCGTGTCACCGACGCGCACGACGCCCTCGGTGACGTCACCGCCGTCCAACGGGATCTCGGGGCCGGGATCAGAGGGCTCCACATAGGTGACGGGGTTCAACACGGCTCCTCTCCGCGGTCCGGGCGGATGCCGTACCGTACCGCGGCCCACCGGCCGATCGCTCTCCGCCCTCGCGTCCACGCCGGTTCCCGCGCCCCCTGCGCGGGACCTCGCGGACGGGCGATCCCGCCCCTCGGGCGTCGAAGCGGCGGCGGGATTCCTCGACGCGGCCGAGGCGCCGCCGGGTCCGGTCGCGGGCACCTCCCAGGAGTCCCGATCCCGGAGCTAGCCGCTCAGACGCCGGCGCAGCAGACAGAACTCGTTGCCCTCCGGGTCGGCCAGGACGTACCAGGACTCCTCGCCCGTCTGGCCGACGTCGGCGTGCACGGCGCCGATGGCCAGCAGACGCTCGAGCTCGGCGTCCTGGTCACGGTCGGTGGGATTCACATCGATATGCAAGGGCAATTTACCAACTTTAGGGTGATTTGTTGGATTAAAGACGATCGTCGGCTGGAGCCCGCCGAAGCCTTCGGCTTCAGGACCGATCTCGACGCCGCCCTCGGCCCGACCGAGGACGACGTAGCCCAGCACATCGCACCAGAACGCGGCAAGACGTTCAGGATCGCGACTGTCGATCACCAACTCGCTGATACGGCACGCCATACGATCGACGCTGCCCGCTCCGGCCCCCGCCATGCACGGATCGAGCGGACACCGCGTCCCCGGCCGCCGCGAGCCCGGCGCAGGTTCCGATCACGGCACCAGGTCCGGAGCAGGGGACGACCACCGCCGGAGCGCCCCGAAAGCGCGGTACCCGGTCATCGCAGGCGTTCCAGGAGGACCACGGGGATCTCGCGGGCGGTCCGCTCCTGATAGGCCGCGTACTCCGGCCTGGCCGACACCATCAGGCGCCACAGGGACGGACGCTCCGCCGCCCCGGCGGGACGCGCCCATGCGGTGAAGGTCTCCGTACCGACCTGCACGGTGACGCACGGATCGGCGAGCAGGTTCAGATACCAGGCCGGATGGCGGTCCGCGCCGCGGTCGGAGGCCACCAGGACGTAGCGGTCGCCGTCGAGTCCGTAGACCAGGGCGGTGCGGCGCAGTTCGCCGGTTCTCCGGCCCCGGGTCGTCAGCAGCAGATCGTTCACCCCCGGCCGCGGCCGGCCGCCGGTCTCCTGGAAACGACGGATGTGCTCGGCGACCCAGGGGTTCGGACTGTCGTGGACCTCGGGCATCACGCCTCCCGGACGCTGACGGCGGCACGGCGGTGACGGGGGACCTCGATCTCGTCGAGCAGCGCCACCGCGAAGTCCGCGTACGTGATCCTGTCGGCCGGGTCCGCGTGGCCGGCGATCCGGTACCGGCCGGTGCGCGTGCCGCCATGGTCGAAGTCGCCTGCCGGAGCGACGTACGCCCAGTCGAGGTCGCATTCCTGAAGCACGGCGAGACCCGCCGCATGGCCGAGGTAGAAGGCGCGGTACTCGTCGGGGTAACCGGGCTCGTCCATCAGCGGAGCGCCCGACGCCCCGGGCATGATCGATGCCAGGCCGACCACCAGCAGCCGTCGCACGCCCGCCTTCACCAGGCCGGTGGTCAGGGCGCGAGCCGACGCGGTGAAGAATTCGTGCGGCGAGACGGACAGGTCCACGGCGGCGCTGATGGCCGCGTCATGACCCGCGGCCGCACGCGCGACTCCCGTCCCATCCGTGACGTCGCCCGCCACCACCCGCACGTCGGTCAGATCGTTGTGACCCGCGGGGTCACGCACCACGGCGGTGACCCGGTGCCCCCGCCGGCGCGCCTCGGCGACGGCCTGCCTACCGGCCCTGCCGCCCGCGCCGAAGACCACGATGTTCATGGCGAACCACCTTTCACCGAGGCCGGATCCCGTCCGCCCGGCCGCTCCGCGGACGCTACCGAGGGCTGCGGTTACCACGGGGATACCGGCTACCGTGAGGCCATGAGGGAACCCCTGCCCGCCGACATGTTCGACGAGTTGTGCCCGTCCTCGCTCAATCCGATCCGGTTCGGTGACAAGTGGGCGGCGCTCGTCATCCGCTGCCTCGAGCACGGGCCGCGCCGGTTCTCCGAGCTGCGGGTGCCGCTGAGCCGCGTCACCCCCAAGGTCCTCACCCGGTCACTGCGCTCCCTCGAACGGGACGGCCTGGTCAAGCGCACCGTCCACGCCGGCGCCACCCCGCATGTCGAGTACGAGCTGACCCCGCTCGGCCGCAGCATGCTCGGACCGATGGCGATCGCCTGCGCCTGGGCGCAGGAACACTGGGACGAACTGCTCGACGCCCGCGAGTCGTACGGCGACGGCCCCCGCACCGACCCCCGCACCGACCGCCGCACCGACCGCGTCGACCGCGTCGACCGCGTCGACCGCGTCGGCTGACGCGGTGAACCGCTGCCCGGATGCACGCGCCGCCTCGACGGCGACCGGCAGCCGCGTCAGGGCCGGTTCTTCTTTCCGTCCAGCCAGAGCGTGTCGGACTCGTCACGGTGGGAACCGGAGCCGCCGACGTGCTTGGCGTCGATCTTCGGCCCGTTCTTGATCACATGCACCAGCGCCATCGCGTGTCCGCGCCCGAGGCCGTGGTCCTGCTTCAACCAGTCGATGATCGCGCCCGCTTTCGTGAACGGGCCGTCGAAACCGCGCTCCTTCGCCAGCGCGATGAACTCACGCGGGGTGAGGCCGGTCTTGTCCTCGATGTTGTCCAAGTACGCCTGGAACGACATGTGCATCTCCGTTCATCGTGGGCCGCCGGACCGCGGTGTGCCGCCCATGCGGTTCCGCATGGGCGGGCCCCCGGCCGCTCCCGTCCCGGTCGCTCATCGCCGTCGCCGATCCGCGTCGCCGGCGTGTGATGCCTCCCGTTACGTTTCTGGTGGTGAACGATCCCGTGCACCAACCACCTGGATCAACGTGTGATCAGCGAAGGAACGTTTAGCCGGACTCAACGGCGGGGGCCGCGATGCCGGAACGACAGGAGATCCAGGTGTTCCCGGTGCTCGCCGACGAGTTGCACTTCACACGCACGGCCGAACGCCTGCGGCTCACTCCGGGACACGTCAGCCAGACGATCAAAAAGGTGGAGCGGCTGGTCGGCGCGCCGCTGTTCGAGCGGACCAGCCGCCAGATACGTCTGACGCCGCTCGGCAAGCAGCTGCCGATGACCTGAGACCGCACGCCGACGACATCCAGGACGCGCTCCAACGGGCGATCGACGCCGTCTCACCCCCGATGGCGCGCGCCGGAACACCACCGGTCACCCGGCAACGCGGAGGACCGCTTCCGATCTGCCGGGAACGGTCTTGCACTTGAGTCGGTACGAGGGGATTCGAACCCCTGACCTCTTCGATGCGAACCCCTGTCGGGCGTACCGCGCCTGATTGCCGGATGCCAACCGGTGCCGTCAGATGCCGCGACGGTGACGTCCGTCGATCTCGGCTGCGCTCCCGTGTCAGCGGGTCCGCTGACTTTTCGCTGACTCCCTCCGGCGTCTATCGACCGGAGATGATCCTGACCACGGGGAACGCCGTGCCAAGCATCGTCAGATCAGCAGGAGAGTCTTGCCCAGAGCACTTCGCGACTCGATCACGGCATGCGCGTCCGCAGCACGCTCCAGGGGGAAAGTCTGCCCGATGATCGGCCGGATCCGACCCGCCGCCGCCTCCGACATCACCCGCTCGGCCCAGCCCCGCATCTTCGGCCCGAACCCGAAGAGCTGCTCGATCCCGATCACCTCGACTCCGCGCCGATGCGCCTGGGCAGGATCGATCTCCGTGACTTGACCGCTGGAAGCACCGTGTACAGAGAAGCGGCCGCCAGCCGCTGTCACCTCGAACGCGGCCCGGCCGATCGCTCCACCGACCCCGTCGAACACCACATCGGGACCCGCGCCACCGGTCACCTCGCGTACCTGCTCCGCCCAGCCCGGATCCGAGTAGTCGACCGCTGCATCCGCGCCCAGATCACGGACCATGTCCAGCTTCCGCGCACCGCGCGCGGCCCCCACGACCCTGGCACCCGCCGCCCGAGCCAACTGCACCAGCACAGTGCCGACGCCGCCACCTGCCGCCTCGACCAGCACCCACTCCCCGGGAAGGATCCGAGCCCTCTCGACCAGACCCAGAGCAGTGCTGCCGTCGGTATGAAGAGCGGTCGCCTCGGGCAACCCCAGCCCGTCCGGCACCGGGATCAGATCATCCACCCCGGCCACCGCGCGCTCGGCGAAGCCACCGGTCTCTCCCACATCGGCGATAACACGCCGTCCGGACCAGCTCGGATCTACGCCCTCCCCGACCGAACCCACCTGACCGGCCACCGTACCGCCCGGCACGTACGGCAGTGCGGGCCTGTTGTGCCATTTGTCGACACCCCGCCGGATCTGCGTCTCGACGAACGTGATGCCGGCGACGGATACGTCGACCACCACCTGTCCCGGTCCGGCGACCGGGTCCGGCACCTCGCCCGGAACCAAAACCTCGGGACCTCCGAAACGCTCCGCCTGCACCACTCGCACGTCAACCGCTCCCCTGTACTCAGCTCGCCCGACACCGGTACAGAGGAGTCTTCAACCGCAACCGAGGTTGAGGTCAAATGATCACGAGGCGGCATGGCTCCGATCCGTCCGCAGGCGAGCCAGGCCCACCCTGCGTCCGACGAGTATCGAGATCGTCCCGGCGAAGCGACAGCAGGTTCTCCCGTCATGCGGGTCGTTGCTGGATGACCCCTGCGGCGAGGAGGGCTGCTCCTGCTGCGCGGTCGTGAAGCGCCCGACGAACGAGGAGTCTGCTGGTGGGCGGCACGGGGCCGGAAATGGCCGTACTCGATCACCCAGTCGCAGACACCCGTGTCGAGGGGTACTCCGTGAGCATCCCCGTCAGCTTGCCGACCTTGATCCAGGACTCTGCGCGCTCTCGCGTCCGGAACACGCCGGACGGCCACTGCGCACCGTCGCCCAAGAAGACCCAAACGGTCACGGGACCGGAATCGCTCACCGCTGAGGCACCTCGCCACTGCACTCTGCGCAGCCCGAAGGGGTACGGCTCTGATGGATGGACCGTAAATCACTCAGCAACGCAGAAGGCCGCTCCCGATCTCTCGGAAGCGGCCTTGCGACCTGGGTGGAGATGAGGGGATTCGAACCCCTGACCCCTTCGATGCGAACCCCCTGTCGGGCGTACCGCGCCTGATTGCCGGATGCCAACCGGTGCCGTCAGATGCCGCGACGGTGACGTCCGTCGATCTCGGCTGCGCTCCCGTGCCAGCGGGTCCGCCGACTTTTCGCTGACTCCCCGACCTTCCGACTCGCCGGTGAGCCCTCCTCGCACCCTCAGCAACCGCACACACGCACAGTGCCTGGATACTTGCGGCCGTGGTCATCGTCGAAGTCGTCCTGGAGACCTACGATGCGGTGGACTTCACGGCCTGGCCGATCGCGGAGCCGTCGCGCGACCGTCTTCTCTCCCTCTCCGGCCAGATGTCTCCCGCCGAGGTCGGGACGGCCATGGCCGTCATCTTCAGCTACAACGGCATTCCCGTCACTCACGCCGCCGACCTGACCGAGGCGCACCTGGAGCAGCATCTCGCCGAAGCGGAATGCCTGATCGCTCCGGGTGGGCTGCGCTTCCACGACACCACCACCGACGTCAGCGTCTCGCCCGGTTGCTGCTTCGGCTTGGAGAACTGGCGGGACTGGTAGGACGTGGCCTGCGGGCAAGGATCTTGGCTCGGCCACGACCCCACGCCGCACATCACACATGTGGGTCGCATCATCCAGCTCCGGCAACACGATGAGGACGCTTCGTCCATCGAGATCACTCGCGGCGAGCTCTCCGGCCTGCTCACCACAGCTCAACGGCACTTCTCCGGATTTCTCGATCTCGCCCGGCGATGGGCGGCGGCCACTACGCCAGGGCTGGCCGACCGGCTCACCTCAGCCCTCGACCGACACTTCATGATCAATGGAGTCTCTTCGTTCTCGGACGGCCGTGCGACACAGTGATTCTGAATACTTCCGCACAAGGCGGGACATTGTGCCACCATGATGCGTCGTTCCGACGGAGGAGACTGATTGGTCGTTTTCGCCTGTGCGGAGTGCGGCGCCGCGATGACCACGAAGGTGGCCCGGGTGGCGCTTCCCGACCACTCTGGCCAGAAGTACGGGCATGGTCTGCTCCCCAGCCTTCTGGAGCCAGGGACGTACGCGGTGGACCCTGGAGACGGCCAGTCCTGGGAACCATTGAAGCCCGAGCCGGAAGCGCAAGGCGTCCGGCTGCTGACGTACTGCATCTCGGGCGCTCCGAACAGGATCGGAATCGCGCCGGGTGACGTCCGCGGAACCGTCTTCATCCCGGAGCGGTTAGGCGGCTGCTGCTGCGGCTGGGACGGCCAGTACGGCCCCAACCTGGCGTGCGCGAGGTGCGACCGTCCGGTGGCGACTCGCGTCGACGACTGCGGGTTCTGGCAGGTGGTGTGGCTGGAGCCGGAAGCCGTGCGTCCTGTCGCCGTCGGCGGCCCCGTCCAACGGGTGATCGACTGGGCGGAACTGCAGAGCATCCCGCCCGTTGATCCGCGTGGTTTCTGGAGCCCTCTATGGGAGGCCGCGGCGGCGGTGGCACTGGCCCACCTGCTGGCAGTATCGGGCGGTAAGCGGGTATCCGTCCCTGAGGGACCTGTCGCACAGGTGTTCCGCCGGGCGATCGACAGTCTGCTCCCTCCGGAGCCACCGGAACGCCATCTCGTCCTGGCCGGGCCCGGCCTGTCTGCCGCGATCACGGACATCGCCCTGGTGCCGCGGCATCCGCAGACCGGTGAGGTATGGCCCTGCGACGCGGGAGCGGTGGTGCCCCTGTCCGCGGGCGTGTGGACATACTTGGCGTTCAACGATGACCGGCGGCTCGTGCCGGCGGCGTACGGGATGCCTGCCGTCGTTCGCCGTGATGATCCGCCCCCGCTGCTACCGTCCAGCCCCTTCCGTCCCGACGGGCGAGTGTTCCTCAGCACGCTGGAGCGGCTGGCGGCGGTTCGGCAGCCGTGGTTGCGCCGCATCTACGACCGGGTGAAAGACCGCCCCCACATGGACCCGTTCGCGTAGATGCGCGAGCAGGGCGATGGCCTCACGGATAGGTGTCGTCTATGGACGTGACCGCCGTCCACAAGCCGGTACGGCCATGCCCCCGGAGGACATCCTCCTGCAGACCATCTGCGATATCAGTCCGAATCTGTCGGCCTCGCACGCCATGATCGGCGTTCATGCGTCCTATACGTCTACGTCCCCTCAAGGAGCGCCATGGCCGCCACCGACGATGTCAGATGGTGGGGCATCAAAGACTGGACGGATCTCGACCTGGTCCGCGCCGAGCTCGCCGCGGGCGCAGATCCGAACTACGGCGCGTTCATCTTTGAAAAGCCGCTGCACACCGCGGCTGATCGCGGCTCGCCGGACGTGGTCGCCGAGCTGGCCCGGCTCGTCGACGACGTCGACGCGGAACGCGAGGGCCGTACCGCGCTGTGGATGGCGGTCTTCGAAGGCCGCACCGAAAACGCCCGAGCCCTCGTCTCCGCCGGGGCGGACCCGTGGCGCCCCATGATGGCGGGCTGGTCCCCCGGCCGCCTCAGCCTGACCGGCCCCACTCCCGACCTCTTCCCCCTCCCCTCACCGGAGGCCGGTCTGTCCGAGGCCGAGGCCGCCGCCGTGGCGGAAGCCGGACGGCTGATCTCCGCGCTGGGAGACTACGACCACGACCTCTACGACGGCCTGGGCCTGGCCTGCGTGGCCGGGCTCAGCGCAGCCGAGGCGACGGCGCGGCTGGAGGCCGCACCCGCCGACGACGTGGACATCGACGGACTCTACGAGGCCTGGTGGAACAAGCCGGACGCCGATCTGATCGTCGGCGTCACTGACGTGCCCGGCGGCTGCGTCATCATCCAGCCCTGGGGATACACCCCGGGGACACCCGGTGTCGTCAAGCGCGTCTCGCCGGGCACGGTCTGCTACAGCATGTACGACAACCCCAAAGGTGGCATTTCTGGATATGTAGCCCGAAACAGCGCGATCTCAGGCTGGGAGTCCCACACCGCCTACACCATGCCCACCGACGCCTCCGCCGAGGAGATCCTCGCCGCCTACCTCTACAGCGACCACCCTGTGGCGTTCTGCTGCGCCGGCGCAGGCCTGCGCCTGGCCGACGCCGGGCCGATCATCGGCGCCGACATGTGGCTCAGGCTGCCCGAGCGGGACCGTTGGACCTGACCTGGGCAGATGGCGAAAGGCCCGGCTCCATGTTCCGGGCATCGAGCCTTCCGAACCGCCTTCCGGGAGCTGATGACCGCTCTGACGGCGCGCTGGGGCAGCCCCGAGACGGTCGATCTGGAACCGTACCTCTGGGCCGAGGCTCCGACCCCTGAGCCGATCAACGAACTGCGTCAGATGGCGGACAGCTGCTCGTCTGGCGGCGACCGGACGCGGGCCGGTGGTCGCGCTCACCGTCGGCCGGGTCGACCGGGAGTTCCCCATCCAGCTGTCAGCGGCGGTTGGAGCCGTCCCTGTCCCTTGATTCCTGTGGCCGACCGCCTCCGGCGTGAACGCGAGCACTCCCGTTCCCCGTACCTTCGTCTCGCGCGTCAAGGTGAACGGGCTGACACCGCGGGGTCCAGCCGCCCACCTCTGGAGTGACGAAGACCCGCGACAGGCGACGGCGATCATCCGGGTCATCATGGCCGCCGGCATCGATCGTCTGCCGGGCCTCAACGAACGTGGCCGGCCTGGGCGAGGACAGGCCCAGGACGTCCATGACTCCCGCCTGCTCACCGGCCGGGACCGCGCTCCAGCGGTTTCCAGCACGTCGACACCGGCTCAAGCCGGTCCTTCAGTGCTGCCATCACTTCCGTGGACACATCCTCGTTGTGGGCTGTGACTCCAGGAGGAAAAGACTCGCTGTCAGCCGACGTTACGACTTGACCGGTTCCGGGACGACGCCCCACACGAACGTGGAACTCTTCAACAGTTGCTCCGTCAACCTGATCCCGGTCAGGTGCTCGACGAGCAGGAAAGCCGGCCCTTCGTAGAGCCGGGGACCCGATGGGTAGAGTTTGCCGATCTCCGTCATCGTGTCCATGAGTTCGTCCGGGGTCTCCTCGAAGTGGTTGTCCTCGTCGCCCCAGGCGAATCGAATCTCGCCGTCCTCACACCAGTAGAAGTAGTCGATGTCCTCGATGCCGAGTGCCGCTTGGGAGACGAGGCGGGTGTCCTTGGAGAGCTGAGTGATCACCTCTTCGCGGGTGCCGAGCCAGTCAGGATCGAAAACGAACGTCCACTCACCGATGGAGGTGACACCCAGAGGATCCCCATAGCTTGGGTAGCGATCCGGGTCCTCAGGGAAGGGGCCCGGCGTGAAATCCTCCCATCGGCCGCCGAGGCGGGAAACCACCTGTTCGGGCGTGGCACGGACGTAGACGAAGCTGTAGCACTCCCCGCCGTATTCGCCGCGGAGCCAGGAGACATCGAGGGGCTGCATGGTCATGTCGCCATACTGCCAACCGGAACCGACAAACCCGGTCGTCACTGGACGATGGGGCCGGGCGCGGCGCGGCGTGACGCACCTTGGCCCGCCTGAACGCCGACATGTGTGAAGATCCATCGGTACTCGATGGGCTCCCCGTCCCAAGAAAAGCGGAAGCCGTCCCCTTGGGTGACTGGGCTTGATCCAGTTTGACGGACATCCGAGATCAAGGGCTCGCCCCCGGAAGGATGTCCATGACGGAGCACATGGGGAAGAAGAAACCGCGTCCTCGCCGCTCGTTCACGCGTGAGTTCAAGGCGGAGATCGTCGAGCTGTGCCGGCGCGGAGACCGTTCGATCGGCCAGGTGGCCAAGGACTTCGATCTGACCGAGACCGCGGTGCGCGACTGGATCCGCCAGGCCGAGGTCGACACCGGCCGACGTGACGGGCTGACCAGCAGTGAGCGCGAGGAATTGGCCGCGCTGCGGCGGGAGAACCGCCGCCTGCGCGAGGACGTCGAAATCCTCAAGCGGCCACGGCTTTCTTCGCCAAGGAGACCCGGTGAAGGTGCATCCCTTCATCGAGGCGGAAAAGCAGGGCGGCCACAACGTCAAACGGACGTGTGAGCTGCTGGAGGTCTCCCGATCCGCCTTCTACGCCCGCCGTCAGGGCGCGCCCGGTCCCCGGGCGGTGCGCGATGCGCACCTGGCCGAGCGCATCGCCGAGGTCCATCGGCACTCGCGGGGTGCCTACGGTGCTCCGCGCATCCATGCGGTCCTGCAGCGGGAAGGGACCGGCTGCGGCCGGCGCCGGGTGGCCCGGTTGATGCGCGCGGCCGGGCTGCAGGGCCGTCACCGGCGCCGCCGGCGGCAGACCACCGTCGCCGATCCGCGCGCCGCGCTGCGCCCCGACCTCATCGGCCGGGACTTCCGCCCGGATGCGGCCGCGCTCGATACCCGCTGGTGCGGGGACATCACCTACCTGCCGACCGGGGAGGGCTGGCTGTATCTGGCCATGGTCATCGACATCGCCTCACGTCGCGTGGTGGGCTGGGCCACCGCCGATCACCTGCGCACCGAGCTGGTCGCCGATGCTCTGCAAGCGGCCTGCCGCCGGCGCCGCCCCGCCCAAGGCGTGATCTTCCACTCGGATCGCGGTTGTCAGTACGCCAGTGGGGCGTTCGCCGAGCTGGCCGAGCGGCTCGGGGTCCGGCTGTCGGTCGGCCGGACCGGTCAATGCTGGGACAACGCCCTGGCAGAGTCGTTCTTCGCCACGCTGAAGGGCGAACTGCTCGGTGATCGGGCCTGGCCCGGCCGGGCCGCCGCCCGCAGCGCGATCTTCGAGTTCATCGAGGGCTGGTACAACCTGCACCGGCTGCACAGCAGTCTGGACTACGTTAGCCCTGCCGCCTACGAGGCCGCTGTCGCGGCCTGATCACCACACCGAAGGTGTCCGCCAAAGCGGAGCAAGCTCAATTTAACCGCTTCGCCGCTGCCCCCGCCAGGGCGAGCAGCCCTCCGAACACCGGCAGCCAGCCCAGGCGCTCCGGCAGCCAGGAGAGGTGGGCAGGCGGGGCGAGCAGTCCCGGGACGGCGCCGAAGCGGAGTGCGGCCAGGGCGGTCACGGCAGCCACTGTCAGGTGCCAGAGGAAGATCGTCATAGCGGACAGGTTGAGCAGCGCCACCGCGGCCCAGAGCCGGGGCCGGCGCATCAGCCGCCCCAGCGGCCCGTGCGCCAGCAGCGCCAGCCCCACCTGGGCGAGCCCGAAGGCGACGGCGGCGAGCGTGGGCGGGCTGAGGTTCGAGACCCCCGCCCCCGGCACGCCCACCATGCTCGCGGGATAGCCGAACCCGGCCACCAGGACCGCCGCCCCGGCCGCCCCTCCGGCCAGCAGCGCCACCGCCGTCCGCCGGGAGGCGAGCCCGCCGCCCGCCCAGCCCACCCCCAGCATGTACGGCACCAGCCACCCGGCCGCGAGGTTCACCCACCCCAGCCAGGCCGGCCCGCCCAGACCGAACCTGACCGCGTCCACCGCGAGCACCACCGCGGCCGCCGAGGCGGCGGTGACGCCCGGCCGCAGTTTCAGCAGCAGGGGAGTGGCGGCGGTGAGCACCGCGAAGACCGCCAGGAACCAGATCGGCCCGAGCGCCGGGAGCGCCAGCGCCCTGACCGTCGCGTACGGCGCGCCGTGCAGCGTCAGCCCCGCCGCGATCCCCGCCCAGACCAGCAGGAGCGGGCCCACCGGCCGCAGCAGCCGCCCCATCCTGGCCCGCACCCACGCCGGACCCGCCGCCGCCCGCGCCGGACCGTCCGTTCTCGCCCGCGCCGGACCCGCCGTCTCCGCCCGCGCCCGATCATCCGCAGTCCGCAGGCTCCGTGCCGCGGCGTACCCGCCCACGAAGAAGAACACCGCCAGCGTCTGCAGCACCCACGACAGCGGCGCGAGCTCCGGCATGAACGCGAGCGGGCTGGAGACGGCGACCGTCCCCCGGGGCCCGGGCACCCACGCCGTGACGAGCCAGTGCCCCAGCACCACCCCGGTGATCGCCAGCGCCCGCAGCGCGTCCACCCCCCGGTCCCGCCCCGGCGGCGTCATCGCCTCGACCCGCGCCGCCGTACGGCGCCCGGCCGGGTCACGCATGGGACACCTCGGTGGTCCGCCCGAGGGCGATCAGGGTGAGGTTGCGCAGGGACTCGCCGCCGGGGGCGAGGTAGTCGCTGTGCCCGGCGGCGCCGGCCGCGAACACCCGGGAACCGTAGCCGGGCTCGGCGGGATCGCGACCGAAGCCCAGCGGGCCGACCTTGATCTTGGGGATGCCGCGTGCCCAGTCCTCCGTGCCGCTGCCCACCCAGAGCGGGACCCCGCCCAGCTCGGCCGCCGAGGAGACGCCGAGCCCGGGGCTGCCGAACACGGCCAGGTTGTCCGCCCGGATCCCCGGCGCGGCCTTGGCGCACACCACCGACCCGTAGCTGTGGCACAGCAGGCTGACCCGCTTGCCGCGGAGCGTCTCGTTCACGTAGCGCCGCAGCGCCGGGGCGCCCTTCTCCGCGGCCCAGCCGGTGGCGGACCTCAGGCTGACGGTCGCCGGGCTGTCGTACCCGAGCCAGGCGACCACGGCCAGCCGGGCTGCCGGATCCAGTTCCCGCGCCTGGGCGAGCACCGCCCGCGCCCCGCCTCCGGGGGTGCTGTACGGCTTGGCCCGCCCGCCGTCGAAGGTGGCGGACGTGGTGTCGGCGCCGGGGACGATGACGGCCACGTGCTCCGCCGTACTGAGATCGCCGTAGACCCGGATGATCCGGTCACCCTGCGGCGAGGGGACGACCAGGTAGGTGAGCGCCGCGGCGGTGGCGACGGCGAGCGAGGAGCGGAGCACGGGGGCCTCCTGTCCGGTTCGGGGGAACGAGACAGGACGCTACGAATCAAGATCGGTAACTCGCGTCACACCGCGGTGCTCACCTTCACGTCACCCCCCGGAGGGAGGGAGGCGGCGCCATCCCGGGGAGCGGGGCGTGGGACGGTCCCCTGGGGACCTCATTCGCCGGGGCGGACCAGCCCGGACTCGTAGGCGTACACGATCGCCTGGGCCCGGTCGCGCAGGTTCAGCTTGGCCAGGATACGGCCGATGTGGGTCTTGACCGTCTGCTCCGAGAGTACGAGCTCCTCGGCGATCTCCTGGTTGGAGCGGCCCTTGGCGATGAGGACGAGCACCTCGGTCTCGCGTTCGGTGATGCCGTCCAGGCGGACGCGCGGGCGCTGCGGCCCGACGCGGGCGAACTCCGCGATGAGCCGCCTGGTCACCGAGGGCGCCAGCAGCGCCTCCCCGGCGGCGACCACCCGTACGGCCTCGGCCAGCTGCTGCGCGGAGGCGTCCTTGAGCAGGAACCCGCTGGCCCCGGCCCGCAGCGCCTCATAGACGTAGTCGTCGAGATCGAACGTGGTCAGGATCAGGATCTTCGGCGGGCGCCCGTCGTCCTCGCCGGAACCGGTCCGCTCCCCGCGCTCCCCGGACTCCCCGCGCGAGCCGGGGGAGAGGATCTCCCGGGTCGCGGCCAGCCCGTCCATGACCGGCATGCGCACGTCCATCAGGACCACGTCCGGCCGCAGCTCGGCGATGCGCTCGACCGCCTCCCGCCCGTTCACCGCCTCGCCCACGACCTCGATGTCGGGCTGGGCGTCCAGGAACACGGTGAAGCCGGTTCTGACCATGCCCTGGTCGTCGGCGATGAGCACCCTGATCGTCATGCGTCCTCCGTGATGGCCTGGATCGTCATGCGTCCTCCGTGATGGCCTGGATCGTCATGCGTCCTCAGCGATCGGAAGTATCGCGGTGACCGCGAAGCCCTTTCCAGCCGGCCCCGCCCACACGCTCCCGCCGAGCATGGCGGCCCGTTCCCGCATCCCGATCAGGCCATGTCCCGTGTGCTTCTCGCGCCCCGCCTTCGCCGCCTCCGCGGCGGCGCGGTCCCCGCCGTCGTCCGCCACGTGGATGTTCAGCTCGTCGCCGGATCGGGAGATCTTCACCGTGACGGCCGAGCCGGGCGCGTGCCGCATGGCGTTGCTGAGCGACTCCTGCACGATCCGGTAGGCGGACAGATTCACCGCGGTGGGCAGTTCGAGCAGGTCACCGCCCAGCTTGAGCTCCACGGCGAGCCCGGCGGAGCGCGCGGTGGCGGCGAGTTCGTCCAGGCGGCCCAGGCTCGGCTGCGGCGCGGTGTCCGTACGCCCGTCCCCGTCGCGCAGCACGCCCAGCACGCGGCGCATCTCGGTCATGGCGGCCAGCGAGAGCGCGCGGATCTCGCCGAGCCCCTCCTCCAACAGCCGCGCGTCCCCCTGCGCCTTCAGCGGTACGGCCTCCGCCTGGATGGCGATCACCGACATGTGGTGCGCCACCACGTCGTGCAGCTCCCGGGCGATCCTGGCCCGCTCCTCCAGCACGGCCTGCCCGGCCAGCGCCTGCTCGCTGCGCCGTTCCTCCTCGGCCAGCCGCCCGGCGGCCGTCCTCCTGGCCTGGACGTTGTAGCCGAACAGGACGGTGACGGTCACCATGGCGATGCCGATGAACGTCACGCCGGGCAGGTTGGGGCCGGATTGGATGCCGAGGATCCACAGGGCGGCAGCCGAGATCATCCACACGCCGATGATGACGTGCCGCTCGCAGCGGACCGCGACCGCGTAGACCACCAGTAGGTACATGATCACGGCGTCGGCGGAGAAGGCCGCCTCCAGGTCCTGGCCGCGGGTGACGATCCCCCAGGGAATCAGCACCACCGCGAGCCGCCAGGCCGTCAGCGGCCAGCGGTCGCGCAGCGCCAGCGGCAGCGAGGAGGTCACGGCGATGAACGCGATCTCTCCCTCGTCCAGAGGCGTCGCCATATACAGCGACTCGTCCCTCATGAGCGCCTGCACGGCGCGGAACAGGATGAAGGCCAGCACGAGATCAGCGACGAGGACCAGGTCGATCGTGCGGAACGGCAGCAGACTCAGGAACCCCGGCACGCGGGGGGCCAGCCGCCGGGGGCGGGGGTGCGGCGGACCGGCCCTGCCGGTCCACACGGCCGCGGTGAGCGCGCGGCCCAGCCGTGCGACGGGCCGCAGCCGCGCCCGCTGGGCGGGGGGAGAAGCCATCCGGCCAGTCTAGGGAGACCGCCGATCATCCGGATCACACCGTGGAGGGATCTCCCGCCTCACCCCGGTGAGCCGGATCACGCTAGTTGGAACCGGCGGAGCGTTGCGACCTGGCGGGCAAGGTTCCTGGGACCAAGCTTGTTGGCACCGATGGCTCATCGTGGTTGGCACCGGCCGAGGAATCCCCATGCTTTCTGCCACCGGCTTTCTGTGGTTGACGGACTGTGATGTTTCGTGTGCGATTTGCTGTGATGTGTGGGGTATCGAAGCCAAAGTGGCATGGGACCTCAAAGCCCGTTGTGGTCTCATCTGGTCGGCTGGGAGGACCTGCTGGTCCCGGTAACGGTAGATGCGGGCCTTTCTGAGCTGGATCTGAGTGAGGGTCGGCCGGATCGGTGGCTGGTGACCTGGAGACCGGACAAGGGCCTGAGATCGTGTTCGGTTCGGGAACTCGTGCGGCGGCCGGTGATGGATGGCGGGCCGATTCGCTGGTTCTCCTGGCGGCGGGCCCAGCGCCATCGGCCCGGACTGCATTTCCTGGTCAATACGGGCCGCCATCACGGAGCCGAGAGTCTTGAGGAAGCCCGGGTGCTGCTGGCGCTGGACTTCGCCAGTGATCTCATCGATGTCGTCTCGCAACCGCTGAAGCTGCGTTTCGGCACCGCAACCGGAAACAGGGAGCATACGCCCGACTTCACTGCCGTGACCCGGTCGGGGGTGTGGCTGATCGTGGACCACATGCTCTCGAACCACGTCCGGACCTGGGCGACGTACTGCGACTGCATCGAGGAGGCGTCCTCGGTCACCTGGTAGTGGAACAGCACGCGTCCTTGCCCATGACGTCGTACGTCTCGTGCGGCTCGCCCTTGATCCGGACCGTGTGCTTGACCACCGGGTAGAAGCCGAAGAACACCTGCTCCCGGTTGATCACGTAGAACTTGAACGCCGGGGTGGTCTGGTGGACGCGGACCTCGACGGAGGCGGACTTCACCAGTCCGAGGTCCGCCAGCTCGTGGACGGCCGCCAGGCCCATGACCTCGCGCGCCTGCCGTACGACCCGACCGCCACGCTGACCCTCGCGAGCTGGAGGTATGCGGGCCAGGGCTACACGGCGGGGGAATCCGCCCTCGCCGCATCGATCGCACCCGAAGGAGGACCCGTTGAGCGTTGACCTGACCTCACCCGCCGAGACCCGGCTCTACCGGGTCCCCGACGCCATGCGGCGGCTCGGGCTGAGCCGTACCGTGCTCTACGAGCCGATGCGCGCGGGACGGCTGCGCTCGGTCAAGGAGGGCCGCACCCGGCTCATCCCCGAGTCCGCGCTCCGCGAGTACATCGCACTCCTGGAGCGGGAGGCCGCCTGATGACCGAACGCCGGAGCCGCGGGGACGGCGGGCTCCACTGGGACGAGTCCCGGCAGCGCTGGATCGCCTCCGTCACGGTCGGATACACCCCTGCGGGCAAGCGGATCGTGAAGAAGGCCAGCGGCAGGACCAAGACCGCGGCGCTGAAGAAGCTCAAGGAGATCGTCCGCGACTACGAGGACGGGCTCCTGGTCTCCTCGACGGGCTACACCGTGGCCGACGCCGTACGGAACTGGCTGGAGTTCGGCCTCAACGGCCGGGGCTCCGCGACCGTGGACAAGTGCACGATCCTGGCGAACAAGCACATCATCCCGGCCTTGGGCGCCCGGAAGCTGGTCGACCTCACCGCCGACGACGTCGACCGCTGGCTGGCCGCCAAGGCGAAGGAACTGAGCACGCGGACCCTCCGTGAGCTGCGCTCGATCCTCGTCCGGGCCGTCAACCGCGCCCAGGCCCGCGACAAGGTGAAGCGGAACGTGGTGCTGCTGTGCGAGATCCCCAAGGGCAGGCAGGGCCGCCCGTCCAAGTCACTCACCCTGGAGCAGGCGGAGGCCGTGCTCAAGGCGTCCGAGGGTACGGCGCTGCACGCCTACATCGTGCTCTCGCTGCTGCTGGGGGCGCGGACGGAGGAGCTGCGGGCGCTCACCTGGTCGCACGTCGACCTCGACGGCACCCCGCCGTCCATCATGGTCTGGCGCTCGGTCCGGGAGGGCGGCGACATCAAGACCCGCAGCTCCCGGCGCACACTGGCCATGCCGAGGCGCTGCGTGGACGCCCTCAGGCTCCATCCTGAGCGCCAGGACGTGGCCCGCAAGGCGGCGGGCGCGAGTTGGCAGGACGACGACCTCGTCTTCGCCTCCAAGGTCGGCACCGAACTCGACTCCCACAACGTCCGCCGCTCGTTCCGGTCCGTGCTCAAGAAGGCCGGCCTGAACGCCGAGGAGTGGACACCCCGCGAGATGCGGCACAGCTTCGTCTCGCTGCTGTCCGACTCCGGCATCCCGCTGGAGAACATCTCCCGCCTGGTCGGCCACCGCAACACCTCGGTGACGGAGACCGTCTACCGCAAGCAGCTCCGCCCGATGCTCCTGGAAGGAGCCGAAGCGATGGACAAGCTCTTTCCCGATCTCTAGCTCAACACTCTGACGTAGACCCATGCCCGGCGAGAGCGTCCGCTTCCGCCGGGCTGTCTCTTTCTAGTACGGCATATGGCTCATGACAGAGGCCGAGGGCACGTCATTCAGCTCGACGGCGCCGTAGCTCCTCAAGCCATTGGTACACCTGCTCGTCGTCGTGCAGAAAGCCCTCCTCCGGGCCGTTGCGCAGGTCGATCCCGTGTAGAAGGCTCAATGCCCACCACGCCGCATCGTCCCAGACGAGATCATCATCGGCGACCCAGCGCCATGCCCAGCGGTCCGCCTCATCCCGGCTCATCCGTCCATCGAGCACCGCGATGAAGCACTGCTCGATCTCATCCAGACCCGGCTGCTCACCGCCGCTCATGGGCTGACCGTACTCCAACGGGGCAGACGTTGCCCGATGCGGCGCTAGTCCGGGTCCCCATCGGTGTAGTGGAAATGCTCCTGCTGCGCGGTCGTGAAGCGCCCGACGAACGAGGGAGTCTGCTGGTGGGCGGCACGGGGCTGAAAGTGGCCGTGCTCGATCACCCAGTCGTAGACGCCCGTGTCGAGGGGGTACTCCGTGAGCATCCCCGTCAGCTCGCCGGTCCTGATCCACGACTCTGCGCGCTCCCGCGTCCGGAACACGCCCGACGGCCACTGCGCACCCTCGCCCAGGAAGACCCACACGGTCACGGGACCGGAATCGCTCACCGCTGAGACACCTCACCACTGAACTCTGCGAAACCTGGAGGGGCACGGCCCTGATGGATGGACCGTAGTCACTCAGTTAGTCACCCGGCAACGCAGAAGGCCGCTCCCGATCTCTCGGAAGCGGCCTCTGACCTGGGTGGAGATGAGGGGATTCGAACCCCTGACCCCTTCGATGCGAACGAAGTGCGCTACCGGACTGCGCTACATCCCCAAGGCGTGCGACTAGGTTAGCAAACTTCCGAGGGCGTTCGCGCCACCGGGGACGATCAGTCGCCGACGGCGCGGCGGTCCGGCTCGGCGTACTGGTCGAAGATCTCGTCGCGGTGCGCGTCCAGCTCGATGACCTCCGCCTTCCGCGCCGCCTCCCTGGCCGCCAGTTCGGCGGCCCGCCGCCGGGCGCGCCTGGCACGTTCCGCCCGGGCCTGCGCGACGGCCCTGCGCCGCTCGGCGTCGACCGCGACCGAGACACGCAGGACGGACAGGTAGGCGAGCAGCAGCACCATCGCGGGGGCCACCCCCCACCACGGGATCACCCGCACCGCCGCGGTCACCGCCGAGGCGACCAGAAGCAGTACGGACCAGAGCAGCATCCGCCTCCGCTTGGCCACGACGGCCGCCCGGCGGCGCTGCGCGGCACGGCGGCGCCGGAGCCGCTCCGCCGCGGCCCCGGAGACCGCCGCGGACGACTCGGGCCCGGTCGCGGATCCCGTGGACGCGCCGACCGGCCCGGAGGCCTTCCCGGCCGGGCCCTGCGCTTCCTCTCCCGGGTTCGGCTCGCCGTCCGCTCCGGAGGTCTCGCCGTACGGCACCGCGAACTCGCCGGTCTCACCGGTGCCCTCGTCCGCGTCGACCTCCACGAGCGTGGTGGTCCGGTCGCGGCGCAGCCACATGGGCACGAGCACGCACAACCACATGACGACGATGGCCAGGTACAGGAGAACGCTGCTCACGGCCACCTCCGGGCAGCACTGAGGCACGCCTGACCGCGGGGCGTCCTCACTGTGCTCACGTCACGCACCGTAAGACCGCGTCTCACTATTTGACGAGTATTCAGTTCGGTGTGTCGCCAGATCGTCACACCTCTTCGTGGGAGGAGCCTCCCCGGGCGGCGGATTCCCGGGCGCGCCAGCGCGCGAGCAGGCCCCTCGGCGCGTCCTCGATCGTCAGGGCGTAGCAGATGTGGTCGCGCCAGGCGCCGTCGATGTGCAGGTGACGGCGGCGGACGCCCTCCTCCCGGAAGCCGAGCTTCTCCACGACCCTCCGGCTGGCCTGGTTCTCCGGCCGGATGTTGGCCTCGACCCGGTGGAGCCCGGTGGTGAAGAAGCAGTGGTCGACCGCGAGGGCGACCGCGGTCGGGATGATCCCCTTGCCGGCCAGCGCGCTGTCCACCCAGTAGCCGATCTGGGCGGACCTGGCCGACCCCCAGACGATCGCGCCCACGGTGAGCTGACCGGCGAAGGCCCCCTCGTAGGTGACCACCCACGGCAGGGCCAGCCCCTGCCGGGCCTCCCGGCGCAGCGTCCCGGCCATCGCGACGTACGGCCCCAGGCCGGTCCGGAACAGCGGTGTCTCGGGGTTGCTCGGCTCCCAGGGGCGGAGCCAGTCGGCGTTGCGCAGCCGTACATCACGCCAGACGCCCACGTCCCGCAGGCGCAGCGGCCGGAGTCCCACCGGGCCCTCCGTCAGGGTCACCGGCCAGCCACGAAGTCGATCCACTCCCTCATCATCCTCCTACGACGCACCCGTGTGCCACGGGAGCGCGGGAGGCGGTCGCGCGCGGCGCGCCCCGGAGCGCGCGGCCGTACGGGCTCACCGGGTGTGGTCTCCGCCCCGGATCTGGTCCACGGCGTGCCTCAGGACGGGCGAGAGTACGGCCATGCCGTCGCGGACCCCGCCGGAGGAGCCGGGCAGGTTGACGATCAGGGTGCTGCCCGCCTGCCCGGCCAGGCCCCGGGACAGGATGGAGGCCGGGACCTTCTCCCGGTTGGCCTGCCGGATCGCCTCGGCGATGCCGGGGATCTCGCGGTCGATCACCCGGGCGGTCATCTCCGGGGTCAGGTCGGCCGGGGTCAGCCCGGTTCCGCCGGTGGTGACGATCACGTCGTAGCCCTCGGCCACCCCGGCCCGGAGCGCCCGCTCGACGGGTTCGCCGTCCGGGACCACCTCCGGCCCGTCCACCTCGCATCCGGCCTGCGCCAGCAGCTCGGCCAGGAGCCTGCCCGAGGTGTCCTCGTACACTCCCGCGGCGGCCCGGTCGGACGCCGTGATCACCAGAGCCCTCATGCGCCGCCCTTCCCTCCCCGCCTGCCGGGGTCCGCCATGCCCTGTGGGAGGCCCGAACCCGTCACGGTCTCCCCTCCCCGCCCGGAGCGCGGCCCGCCCGGAGTCCGCCCGGCGCTCAGGGCCGCGTCCAGACGCCGGTCTTGCCGCCGGTCTTCTCCTCGACCCGGACGTCCGTGATGACGGCCGCCGGGTCCACCGCCTTCACCATGTCGATCAGCGCGAGCGCGGCGACGGCGACCGAGGTCAGCGCCTCCATCTCGACGCCGGTCCGGTCGGCGGTCTTCACCCGGGCGGAGATCTCCACGCCGTCGTCGGCCACGGTCAGCTCGACCTTCACCCCGTGCAGCGCGATCGGGTGGCAGAGCGGGATCAGGTCGGGGGTGCGCTTGGCGCCCATGATGCCCGCGATCCTCGCGGTGCCGAGCGCGTCGCCCTTGGGGATGTCTCCGGAGCGGAGCAGGGCCACGGCCTCGGCGGAGAGCAGCACCTTGCCGGTCGCGACGGCCGCGCGCGCCGAGACGTCCTTGGCCGAGACGTCCACCATGCGCGCCGCGCCGGTCTCGTCGATGTGGGAGAAACCACTCACAGCGGGATGACCTCCACGGTCGTGCCCTCGGGCAGATCGGTGACGTCCTCGGGGACCACGATCAGCGCGTCGGCCTCGGCCAGGGCGGCGAGCTGGTGGGAGCCCTGCCGCCGGACCGGGGTCACACCGCCCTGTCCGGTGAGCGTGCCGCGCAGGTAGGAGCGCTTGCCCGCGGGCGAGCGCAGCGGCGCCGTGGTCACGGCCGTGACGGTCGGGGCGGGTTCCGCGGGCAGGCCCTGCATCTTCCGCAGGGCCGGGCGGACGAACAGCATGAACGAGACGAAGGAGGAGACCGGGTTGCCGGGCAGCGCGAAGACCGGCACCTCGTCCTCGCCCACCACGCCGAAGCCCTGGGGCATGCCCGGCTGCATGGCGACCTTCTCGAAGCGGACCGTGCCCAGCGGGCCGAGCGCCTCCTTGACCGGCTCGTAGGCGCCCATGGAGACCCCGCCACTGGTGATCACCATGTCGGCCCGGACGAGCTGGGCGTCGAGCTGCTCCATGAAGCCCGCCGCGTCGTCGCCGACGATCCCGGCGCGGTAGCCCTCCCCGCCGGCCTGCCGTACCGCGGCGATCAGGGTGTAGCTGTTGGACTCCCAGATCTGGCCGGGCGACAGGGGCGTGCCGGGCTCGGCCAGCTCGGCGCCGGTGGAGATCACCACCACCCGGGGGCGGGGCCGTACCAGCACGCGGCGGCGGCCCACCCCCGCCAGGATGCCGAGCTGCGCGGGGCCGATCCGGGTCCCGGCCGGCAGCACCGCGTCCCCGGCGTGCACGTCCTCGCCGGCCAGCCGGATGGCGTTCCCCTTCGGGGCGGGGCGCTCGATCACGACCCGGGCGGTGCCGCCGTCGGTCCACTCCACCGGGACCACCGCGTCGGCGCCGGCGGGCAGCGGCGCGCCGGTCATGATGCGCATGGCCATGCCGGGGCCGAGCGCGTGCAGTCGGCCGTCGCCCGCGGCGACGTCGTCGACCACCGGCAGGGTCACCGGGCCCTGCGACGCCGCCTCGACGTCCTCCGCCCGTACGGCGTAGCCGTCCATCGCCGAGTTGTCGAACGGCGGCAGCGGGACGGGGGAGGTCACCTCCTCGGCCAGGGTGGTGCCCAGTGCCCGCTCCAGCTCCAGCTCCAGCGGGGCGAGCGCCCGGACGGTGCGCAGGATGTCGGCGAGGTGCTCGTCGACCGATCTCATCGGAGCCGTCTGCGGGCTCGGAGGAACGCTCATCGCGACGCCAGGAACTCCTTCAGCCAGGGCAGGAACTCCTCCGCGAGGTCGGGCCGGTCCGCGGCGAACTGCACGACCGTGCGCAGGTAGTCGAGCTTGTTGCCGGTGTCGTAGCGGCGGCCGCGGAACAGCACGCCGTGGACCGGTCCGCCGCCCTCGCCGCCGCGGCCGGCCAGTGTGCGCAGGGCGTCGGTCAGCTGGATCTCCCCGCCCCGGCCCGGAGGGGTGTTCTCCAGGACCTCGAAGACCGCCGGGTCGATCACGTAGCGGCCGATGATCGCCCAGTTGGAGGGGGCCTCCGCGGCCGGGGGCTTCTCCACCAGGTCGGTCACCCGGACCACGTCCTCCTCGGCGGTGGCCTCGATGGCGGCGCAGCCGTACAGGGAGACGTGGTCCTCGGGGACCTCCATCAGCGCGATGACACTGCCGCCGTAGGTGTTGCGGACGTCGATCATGCGCTTGAGCAGCTCGTCGCGGGGGTCGATCAGGTCGTCGCCGAGCAGGCAGGCGAACGGGCTGTCGCCCACGTGCTGCTTGGCGCAGAGGACGGCGTGGCCGAGGCCGCGCGGCTCGCCCTGCCGTACGTAGTGGAGGGTGGCGAGGTCGGCGGGCTCGCGGACCTGGGAGAGGCGCTCGTCGTCGCCCTTGGCCTCGAGGGCCTCCTCGAGCTCGATCGCCCGGTCGAAGTGGTCCTCGATCGAGCGCTTGTTCTTGCCGGTCACCATGAGCACGTCGAGCAGCCCGGCGGAGACGGCCTCCTCGACGACATACTGGATCGCGGGCTTGTCGACGATCGGCAGCATCTCCTTGGGCGTCGCCTTGGTCGCCGGCAGGAAGCGGGTGCCCAGACCCGCCGCGGGGACAACGGCTTTCGTCACGGGATCGAAGTCGGCCATACCGAAACCTTAGTGGAGGGACCTGTGGACAAGCTGAAGTTGCGGTCGTTGATCCGCCAGCGGCGCGCCTCTATCCCGGAGGCCGAACAGTATGCGTCCTCTGTCCGGATTCGGGAGACCTTGCTGGACCAGCCGTGGGTGCAGATGGCCGGGCTGGTCGCCTGCTACTGGTCGGCCGGATCCGAGCCCGCCACCCACGGGCTGGTCTTCGCGCTCTGGAAGCACGGCGCGACCGTGATGCTCCCGGTGCTCCGCGACGACCTCGACCTCGACTGGGCGGTGTACGACGGGCCCGACAGCCTGACCCCCGGCCGCTTCGGGATCATGGAGCCGACCGACGTGCGGCGCGGGGCCGACGCGATCAGGACCGCCGCCCTGGTGATCGTCCCCGCGCTGGCGGTCGACCGCTCCACCGGCGTACGGCTCGGCCGGGGCGGCGGCTCCTACGACCGCGCGCTGGCCCGGGTCGGGCCGAACGTGCCGACGGTCGCCCTGCTCCACGAGGGCGAGCTGCTCGACGGCGTCCCCGCCGAACCGCACGACCGGCCGGTCCGCTACGCCGCCCTGCCCGGCGGCCTCGTCCGCCTGGGGACGGATCAGCCTGCCGAATAGGACAGAATGGTCCTCGAAGTGAGAGGAGGGGCCAGAGGGAGATGGACATCTGGCTGCTTCTCGGTTCGGGGATCGTCATCGCGTGCATCGTCGCGGTGCGCGTCGCCCACGGCAGCGGTCTGCCCAGTCTCCTCATCTTCCTCGGCTTCGGCCTGGTCCTCGGCGAGGCCGGCTTCGGCCTGCAGTTCGACGACGCCCAGCTCGCCCAGCAGATGGGCCTGATCGCCCTGGCGATCATCCTGGCCGAGGGCGGCCTGACCACCACCTGGAGCCACATCAAGGGCTCCATCCCCACCGCCGTGGTGCTGGCCACCGTGGGCGTCGCGGTGAGCATCACCGCCGTCGCCGTCCCCGTGCACTTCCTGCTCGGCATGGACTGGCGGACCTCCCTCCTGCTCGGCGCGGTCCTCGCCTCGACCGACGCCGCGGCGGTCTTCTCCGTCCTGCGCCGGCTGCCGCTGCCGCCGCGCCTGTCGGGCATCCTCGAGGCGGAGTCCGGGTTCAACGACGCCCCCGTCGTCATCGCGGTCGTGCTGCTGAGCACCAGCACCTCGCCCCATCTCGGGACCGCCCTGCTCGAGGTCGTCTTCGAGCTCGTGGTGGGCGCGGCCGTCGGCCTCGCGGTGGGCCCCGTGGGCGTGTACGCGCTGCGCCACGTCGCGCTGCCGGCCGCCGGCCTGTACCCGATCGCGGTGCTCGCGCTGGCCTTCGCCGCCTACTCCGGGGCCGCCTCCCTGCACGGCAGCGGTTTCCTCGCCGTCTATCTGGCGGCGCTGGTCATGGGCAACTCCCAGATGCCGCACCGGACGGCCAGCCGCGGCTTCGCCGAGGGGATCGCCTGGCTGGCCCAGATCGGCCTGTTCGTCATGCTCGGCCTGCTGGCCAGCCCTTCGGAGATGCCGGGCGCGATCGTCCCGGGGCTGGTCGCGGGCCTGATCCTGGTCGCGGTCGCCCGGCCGCTGTCCATCATGGCCTCCGCCCTGCTGCTCCGGCTCACCGGGGTCGACCGGCTGAACTGGCGGGAGCAGGCATTCCTGTCCTGGGCCGGGCTCCGGGGCGCGGTGCCGATCGTGCTCGCCACCATCCCCTGGGCGGCCACGTTCATCGACGACGCCACCGCCAAGCTCGTGTTCAACGAGGTCTTCGTCATCGTGGTCGTCTACACCCTGCTCCAGGGGCCCACGCTGCCGTGGGTGGCGAGGCGGCTCGGGGTCACGGCCCCGGAGGAGGCCCGCGACCTGGCGGTGGAGTCCGCTCCGCTGGAGGAGCTCAACGCCGACCTCCTGCAGATCCGGGTGCCGCCGACGTCCAAGCTGCACGGCGTGGAGGTCTTCGAGCTGCGGCTCCCGTCCGACGCGCAGGTCACGCTCATCGTCCGGGAGGGCAAGTCGTTCGTGCCGTCGGAGTCCACCCGGATCCGGACCGACGACCAGCTCCTCGTGGTGGCCACCGCGGCCTGCCGGGAGACCGTCGAGCAGCGGTTCCGCGCGATCAGCCGCCGGGGCAAGCTCGCCGGCTGGTTCGGCGAGCACGGCGCCTGACCGCCGGCCGTACCGGCTCGCGGGACCGTCCCGGCTCCGGCGGGCTCGGCCGCGGAGTCCCTGGTTGCGGCGCGGTTGCGGGGACCCGGCCGCAGGGCCCTGCCGGAATGTGACCGCTCTCGCTCGCGTTTATGCTTGTCGACGCCGTACCATTAGCAGTCGCGCCAGTCGAGTGCCAATCGGCGCGGACCGAATGAGGAGGAGAGCGTGCCCACCTACCAGTACGCCTGCACCGCCTGTGACAACCAGTTCGAGATCGTCCAGAAGTTCACGGACGACGCGCTCACCGTCTGCCCGAGCTGCCAGGGTGAGCTGCGCAAGGTGTTCTCTGCGGTCGGCATCGTCTTCAAGGGTTCCGGCTTCTACCGGACCGACAGCCGGTCGTCCAGCTCCAGCACGGTGAGCTCGACCTCGTCGAGTTCGACGAGCTCCTCCACGTCGAAGGAGTCGTCGGGGTCCTCCGCTCCCGCCGCCCCGGCTCCCGCCCCCGCGGCCGCGGCCTCCTGACGGACGGCGCCTCCCCCGGCTGCGCCCTCCTGACGCGCGCCTCCTGCGGCGGTGCTTCCTGAGGCGGTGCTTCCTGAGGCGGTGCTTCCTGACGCGCGGACGGGCCCGGGCCGGGCCCGTCGGCGGGGAACCGCCAGTGCAGATCCACCAGCGGAGATCCACCAGCGGGAACCCGCCGGCCGGACGTCAGCGGGATCAGTGGGGATAGGGGCGGTCGGCCATCGCGCCGAGCAGTTCCCTCGGCAGCCGGTCCAGCAGCTCGCGCAGCCCGGCGTGTTCCTCGGGGTTCCAGTCCTGGATCACCCGGGCGAGGCCCTCACGGGCCTGCGCGACCAGCCGGTCGGCCACCCGCTCCCCCTGAGGGGTCAGTTCGAGGCTGAGCCCGTCCTCGGCCCGGTTGACCAGACCGCGCTCCACCAGGTGGGCGACGTACGGCCGTCCCCTGTCGATGCTCACCCCCGCCCTCTCGGCCAGGTCCGCGCCCGCCTGGGGACCGTGCGTGCCCAGACGGGCGATCAGCCAGACCGAGCCGGCCGGAAGGTCGTGCAGGCCCACCAGGTCACCGAGCCGGCGGTAGTAGTCGCGGCGCATGGCCTCGTCCGCCAGCCGCCACAGCCCTCTCTCCACCTCGTCGAGTGAGGAGCGCTCGGTGGGCACGGCGCCGTAGTTCTCCCCCGGGTCGGTCGCCCTGACGGTCTGCCGCAGCGGCAGCTCCGGCAGGAACCACGCCGCCGCGAACGCGACCAGCGCCACCGGCGCCCCGATCAGGAAGACCCGGGCGATCGCGTCGGAGTAGGCCTCCAGGAACCCCGCCGCGGCCTCCGGCGGCAGCTTCCCGATGACCGTCGGATCCCGCTGGGCCGCCTCGCTGAGGCCAGGCGGAAGCTGCACCGTCCGGGAGAGGCGCGCCAGGTCGTCCGAGAGCCGCGCGGTGAAGATCGCACCGGCGAGCGCGACGCCGAAGGATCCGCCGATCGCGCGGAAGAACGTGGCGCCCGAGGTGGCCGTCCCCAGGTCCTCGAAGTCCACGGCGTTCTGCACCGCGATCACCAGGACCTGCATGACCAGGCCGATCCCCACACCCAGGACAAGCAGATAGGCGCTCAGCTCCACCATGCCGATGCCGGCGTGGATGCGGGAGAGCAGGTAGAGCCCGAGCGCCGCCAGCGCGCTGCCCGCGATCGGGAAGGCCTTGTACCGGCCGGTGCTCGAGATGAGCTGCCCGCTGACGATCGAGGTGACGAGCACCCCGCCCATCATCGGCAGCAGGTACAGCCCCGACATCGTGGGAGAGACGCCCCGCACGACCTGGAGGAAGAGCGGCAGGTAGGTGAGGGCGCCGAACATGGCCACGCCCACGATGAAGCCGATCAGCGACGCCACGTTGAAGACCCGCAGGCGGAACAGGTGCAGCGGCAGCACCGGCTCCGCGGCCCGCCGCTCGGCCAGCCACCAGAGCACCACCAGCACCGCGGAGGCCACGCCCAGCCCGATGATGACCGGGTCGCCCCACGGGTAGGTGCTCCCGCCCCAGGTGGCCAGGAGCACCAGGCAGGCGGTGGCGCCGCCGAGGAAGGCGATGCCGGCGTAGTCGATGGCGTGCCTGCCCGGCCGGGTCCCGGCCGGGAGCGCCCCGGCGATCACCGCCAGCGCGAGGGCGCCGATCGGCAGGTTGACGTAGAAGGCCCAGTGCCAGGACAGGTGGTCCACGAACAGTCCGCCGAGCAGCGGCCCGGCGACGCTGGAGACGGCGAAGACCGCCCCGAACAGGCCCTGGTACCTCCCCCTCTCCCGGGGCGGCACCACGTCGGCGACGATCGCCTGGGAGAGCACGATGAGCCCGCCGCCGCCGAGTCCCTGCACCGCGCGGAAGGCGATCAGCTGCCCCATGTCCGCGGCGAGCCCGCACAGCGCCGAACCGACCAGGAAGACGACCAGCGAGGCCTGGAAGAGCCCTTTGCGGCCGTACTGGTCGCCGAGCTTGCCCCAGAGCGGGGTGGAGACCGTCGAGGCGAGCATGTAGGCCGTCACCACCCAGGACAGGTGGTTCAGCCCGCCGAGGTCGCCGACGATGGTCGGGAGCGCGGTGGCGACGATCGTCTGGTCCAGGGAGCTGATGAGCATGGTGAGCATGAGCGCGGCGATGATGAGGCCCAGGCCCTTCGCGGACTCCCGGGCCCCCGGTTCCCGCGCTGTGGGCTCCGTCCGGACCTGCTCAACGCTCATCTCGATCCCCCCGATCGGCCGTAGGCCTGGTCATACCCTCCGTGACCCGGCGGTCACATCAGGGGCAGAGTTATCCACAGGCCCGGTTCCGCCCCCTTCCGGGACGCGGCCGCGGCGCTAGTGTCTGCGCCATGGTCAATCGCGCGGACGTCGGCGTCATCGGCGGCTCAGGGTTCTATTCACTGCTCGACGACGTCACGGAGGTCTCGGTCACCACGCCGTACGGCCCGCCCAGCGACGTCGTCTCCATCGGGCGCGTCGGCTCCCGGCCGGTGGCGTTCATCCCCCGCCACGGACGGGACCACCGCTTCCCGCCCCACCGCATCCCCTACCGGGCCAATCTGTGGGCGCTGCGTTCCCTCGGCGTCCGCCAGGTCCTCGCGCCCAGCGCGGTCGGCTCGCTCCGCCCGGAGATCGGCCCCGGCGCCCTGGTCGTGCCCGACCAGCTCGTCGACCGCACCTCCGGCCGGGTGCAGACCTACTACGACGCCGGCGGCGTCGTCCATGTCTCCTTCTCCGACCCCTACTGCCCGGCGGGCAGGGCCGCGGCCGTGGCCGCCGCCCGCTCCGCCGACTGGGCGGTGGCCGACGGCGGCACACTCGTCGTCATCGAGGGGCCCCGGTTCTCCACCCGCGCAGAGTCCCGCTGGTTCAGCGGCAACGGCTGGACGATCGTCGGCATGACGGGCTACCCCGAGTCCGTCCTCGCCCGCGAGCTGGCCATGTGCTACACCTCGCTCTCCCTCGTCACCGACCACGACGCGGGGATCGAGGCAGGCGAGGGGGTCACCCATGAGGAGGTCCTCGCCTTCTTCGCCGCCAACGTCACCCGCATGCGCACCCTGGTCACCGACGTGGTCGCCGCTCTTCCCGAGGAGCGCGCCTGCCCCTGCGCCACGGTGCTGGACGGCCTGCGTCTCCCCTTCGAGCTGCCCCGGTGAGATCGGGTCCCCGGCCGGGCACGCCCGGCCGGCCCGTCCCGCCGCTCCCCTCCGACCAGCCCCGGTGACATCCGGACCACCGCCGAGCGTGCCCGGCCGATCCGTCCCGCCGCTCCCCTCCGACCAGCCCCGGCGACCGTCGCCGGAGCCCCGGCCCGCGGCCGGGGCCTGTGCCCGTGGAGTCAGCCATGCGCGTCATCCGCCGTCTTCCCGGCCGGCGCCTCCTCGAGCGTCGCCGCCGCCTCCTCGCAGGCGTCCTGGCCGCCCTCGCCGCGGCGTGCGCCGTGACCGCCCTGCGGCCGGACACCTCGTCGGTGACCGTGCTCGCCGCCGCCCGCGACCTGCCCGGCGGCGTGCTGTCCCCCGGTGACGTACGGCCGGTCGCCCTGCGGCCGGGCACGGCTCCCGAGGGCGCCCTGCGGCCCGGCTCCCCGGTCGCGGGGCGCGTGCTGACCGGTCCCGTGCGGCGCGGAGAGCCCCTGACCGACGTCCGCCTGCTCGGCCCGGGGCTGCTGGCCGCCCACGGTCCCCAGGCGGTCGCCACCCCGATCCGCGTCGCCGACCCCGGCAGCGCCCGACTGCTCTCCCCCGGTGATGTGATCGACGTGCTCGCCGCCACCTCCGCCTGGGACGGCGCGGGAGGCGGCCCGGCCTCGGCTCGCGTCGTGGCCGAGGACGTCTCCGTCCTGGCCGTCCCCGAGAGCGGCCCGGAGAGCGACTCCGGGCGGGACGCCCTCCTCGTGCTCGCCACGACCCCGGATCAGGCGGTCGAGCTGGCCTCGGCGCAGGCCGGCGGACGGCTCTCCATCGCGATCACTCCTCGCGGAGCGTCCCCGGAGCAATGACCGGGACAAGTCAGGGTAATGAGGCATTCACCGTAGAGGACGGACGATCCCGGGCGGCCGGTGCCCGGACAAGGAGTGGTCATCATGCTGAAGGGTTTCAAGAAGTTCCTGATGCGCGGCAACGTGCTCGACCTGGCCGTCGCGGTGGTGATCGGCGCCGCCTTCGGAGCGATCGTGAACTCCTTCGTCAAGGACCTGCTCACCCCGCTGATCGCGGCGATCGGCGGCCAGCCGCACTTCGAGGGACTGACCCTGCGCGTCGGCTCCGGCGAGATCAGGTACGGCAACTTCCTCAACGCGATCGTCTCGTTCCTGATCGTGGCGTCGGTGATCTACTTCCTCGTCATCACCCCGTACGAGCGGCTCACCGCCCGTTTCTCCACGCCGGAGGAGACCAAGCTGCGCGAGTGCCCCGAGTGCCTGTCGGAGATCCCCAAGGCCGCCGTCCGCTGCCGCCACTGCACCGCCCAGGTCGCCCCGATGTCCTGACCCGCGGGCGGAGGTCTCCGGCCGTGGCCTGCCGGAACCCGGCCCTCAGAGCATTCGCCCGGCCCGGGGGCACTCTGTTCGTTCCCACGGAGTTCCCGCGGATCCTGGGCTCGCTCCTACAGGAGTGAGCCCAGCTTCGGGTCGTACTCCCAGTGCCAGGGCTCGAAAGGGCTGGAGTAGGCCCAGGCGGGGTGGATCCAGCCGAACTTCTTCCCGTTGGCCTCCACCCAGTTGAACTCCGCCGACCGGAAGTTCTGCACACCCCCGCACAGGTCGACGGCGAGTCCCCAGCCGTGGTTGCTCCGGCCCGGGACGGCGGCGAAGCCGGGGCGACGATAGTAGACCGACTGCTGCTCCGCCAGGCTCCGGTAGGCGTCGGTCACGCACATGGGCCTGCCGAACCGCTTGCGGTAGGCCTCGTTCATGCTGATGAAGGCGATCGCCGCATCGGCCCGGAGCTGGTGCCCCTTCTGCTGGAGCGGGCAGAGGTAGGCCGCCGGGATCAGCCCGTTGGGGAACTCCCCCGCCGAGTTCACCCTCGTCGGGTCGCATCCCGCGCCCTTGCCCTTGCCGATCTTGACGCCCAGCTTCACCAGCGCGTCGGTCAGCGACTTCACGAGCTTGGCCGAGCGCGCCTGGAGCGTCTTGATCTCGGCGTTCATCTGCGCCTCGGCCAGCAGGGTGGTCGCACGCAGCTCCTGCGCCTCGCCGGCCAGCCGCTCCCGCTCGGCCTGCAGGCGGCCGCTCTCCTCCAGCACCCGGTCCCGCTCGGCGACGAGCTGGGTCAGGGTGGTCATGGCCTGCAGCGTGTCGGTGCCGGAGTCTCCGGACAGCAGGCCCGCGGTGTCCCCGCCGACGGGCTGCTGGTAGAGCATCCCGACGAGGTCGGAGAGCGGCTGCCGCACCTGGGCGAAGGCCCGCTCCGCGGCCTGCAGCTCGCGCAGTTTGGCGGACAGCTCCTTCTGCGCCTGGCCGATCTTCGTGCGCCGCTGCTCCAGCGCCTTGGTGGCGGCCTCCAGGTCCTTCGCCGCCTTCTCCGCCTCGCGGCGGAGCTCCGTGAGATTCACCGGCTCACGTGCGGACAGGGCCCCCGCAGGCGACCGCTGCCCGCCGGCCTGCGTCCCGGCGACCCGCGTCCCGGCGGCCTGAGGCTCGGCCGTCTCCGCCGAGGCCTGCGACGTGGCGGCAGCCGACAACCCGAGGGAAGTCATCGTCGTGACGACGACGATCAGACCCGCTGATCGACGAGGCAGCACGTTCGACCCCTCCGTTTGCGAACTCGTGACCCGGGTCAGGCACGCACGTTACTACAGCCCACCGGATGTCCGAGCCAGACTCCCTGTAGCCGCTATGCGTCGAACGCCCTGTTTTGCGAGATCAACTTGCGGGCTCTTTCACCGAGCGCGCCACCGCGGGAACGCACACCCGCAACGCTCCCCGGCCCACCGGCTCCGCTCCTCCGCGTGCCGGGCCGCCCTTCCTGCGGCCCGGCGCACGCCGATCTCAGATCTTCTGCCGGTTGCCGTCCATGCAGACCTCCCAGAGCCAGGTCTTCCGCCACTCCTGCGAGCACTCCGCATCCTGCAGCTCCTCGGCCTCCCCGGGGGTCACCTCCGGCGACGGCGCGGGGGAAGGGGTGGAGGACGGCGTTGGAGACGACTCCCCGCCCGCCTTCTGTCCGTCGTTCTCCGCCGTGCGCCCGGGACGCGCCGTGCCCGGCTCCCGTGTCTCCCTCGACGGCTCCCGCCCCTCGCCCTTCTCCGGCTCCGGCCGCTTCCTCCGCCTCCGGTCGGCGGTGCTCCCGGTCTCGGCGGCCTCCTCGGGCGAGGCCTCCGGCCGGGAGTAGGACACGCTCACCACGTCCGGCGGCACCCAGCCGTTGTAGATCCGGTAAGGACGCAGGGGCGGGGGCACCAGCCGGGGCTCGGTCCCGGCCGCCGCCCGAGGCACGGCCCGGGACTCACTCCGGGACTCGGCCCGCAGCTCGGTCGCCTCGCGCCGGCCGGGTGCGGCCACGACCGGCGGCCGCCGGTCGTCCGCTCCCTTCCACGCCTGCGTGTCCACGGCGACCCCGTGCACCGCCAGGTCGTAGCCGGAGACCTCTGCCACCATGAGCCCGCCCGCCAGCAGGGCCGGCACCAGCATCGCCACACCCAGCACCATCGGCCGCAGCACTCGACGACCGGCAATCCGCTTCTGCCGCACTTTGATCACAGAGCGTGACAGTAACCGCGCCGACACCCCGATGGCTCGCCCGCTTGCCATCCCTTTGACCCAGCTCAGGGAAGCGATGACTCACCGCTCTCCTCACCCGGTGTCCCCAACTGGGCATGCGGGCCTCATTTTCGCTACTCTTGAAGGCAGTCCCTGCCTCCGTAGCTCAGGGGATAGAGCACCGCTCTCCTAAAGCGGGTGTCGCATGTTCGAATCATGCCGGGGGCACCATCGTGACCTTGTCGTCCACTGTCCGACCTAGGGGTCCTCCCCCGGTACGGCATGCGCCCCTGCGCAGCCGCAGGCCACCGTGAGCGGCCCTGGGTCGACGTTCACGGAATATGTGCGGGATGATCTTGCAGCTCCTCAGCCGGAGAGCGAACCAGACCTTGCCTAGCGGGGATGCTGCCGACTGATCACGGACACCCCTCCCATTCGCCACCCTTGAACATGGTTGTGCGGGAAAGTGGTCTCTGCGATCATCTGCGACCTAGAGGGTCTTACGGCGCCGAGTCCGATTTCCTCCGGACCACGCCAGGGCCGATGGGAGGTCGATCTTCACTTTGCAGTCCTGGGCCGATCACTGGCCAATCGTCGATCCCACCATCCCGCCCCGAGACAAGCGCCGGATCGTCGGCAGCCGAGAGCTCATGGGGATACCAAAGGAAACGCCGACCAGGTATCCCTCTTCGCGGTCGTCGAAGGCCAAAGGCTGGCTGATCATTTTTACGGTCTTCATCGTCGTGGGAATCCTCAGAGCCATCGTCGAAGCCGCGATCAAGGTGCCACGGTTCGGCTTATCTCTCCTCGGCCTGATCATCGTGACCGCAACCGCGTTCCTCGCTCGGAGATACCTCAAGTCTCCAAAACGGCTGGCGCGTCTGTACCGCGATCGATACGTGCTCCCCAGCGATCTCGACGACGAGGCCCACGCCCTGCTCAAGCGAGCTGCTGACGCCACCGTGACGGTCGCCCGGTCCCAGGTCAGCCGACAGGGGTTCTTGGACTCTGTCGCCAATGACGTGCTGTTCCCTCAGCAGCTGTGGGAGATCAGCCGTCTTCTGCGCTTTCAGACCCTGCTCCGCGCTGAGCAGGCCGCTGCTACCCACGGTGTCATCGTCACCCCTGAGCTGGCTGCCGTCCTCGCTCCGCAGCGGCAGGCCTTGCAGCATTCGGTCTCGGTGGTCACACGGCGGGTTGCGGAGCTGGAGGTCTACGCGCGTCGAGTTCAGGAGGCCGATGCCGCCCTACGGGCCCACGAGCAGCTGCAGAACAACGACAAGTACCGCTACCTGCTCGCGCACACCGACGACAGGATGGGCATGCAGAGCCTCTTGGGGCAGGCGACCGCTATGGAGAGCACTCTCACGCGCAGCGTGCAGAACGCCATCGCAGCAGGTCAGACTCTGAGTCTGCCAGATCCTAGGCACTGAAGCCGATCACTACGCAATGTCGGCGAACAACAGCAAAGGCCCCGGTTGACCGGGGCCTTTGCTGTATGGCCGTTAATCTTCGAGAGTTTTAGTGATCTGGCCGTTGGCGCGGTGTTTGAGACCGCGTTCGTCACGGGTCTTCCCACTCGTTCGTCCACCTTGTCCGCTTGAGGACGAGCCTTCTCCGGGTGAGCCACGGTCTGTTCGGGCAGCTCATGGTTCTGGCACGGGGCGCGACGCGGTACATGCGGGTGAGTATCCAGCGGAGTCGCCCCCACGAATCCGGTCGGCCGCGGAGACGGCCGTCAGGAGCGCACGTGCCCGTGCGGGGTTGACGACCACGGGGGCCGATGCGCTCACGACCTCCATAACGGCTCAGCATGCTAACTGGCATGCCAGTTGGCATGCCCCGTCCGTACCGGCCGACGGGGAGAGAACGATGCGGGACGAGGGGCCGTCCGAGATCATCGGGAACCTCCGGACGCCGGGCGGGGACGTCTCTGACGTAGAGGTGAAGAAGTCCCAGCGCGAGCTGCCGAAGAGCGTCCGGGAGCCCCTCTCGGCCTTCGCCGACATCCGCGGTGGAGTGCTCATCCTCGGCCTGGACGGGACCAGGGGGTTCGCGGCGACCGGCGTGCACGATGCCCTGAAGCTCTCCAACGATCTGGCTCCGCTCTGCTCCACCGACATGGAACCCGCCCTGCGACCGTTGATCCGGGTCCGTGACTTCGAAGATGTGAAGCTGGTCGGCGCGGAGGTTCCCGAGTTGGATCCGGCCCAGCGACCGTGATCGCGAACCATACGCGATCCGATCTCGATCACGTTTTCCCAGGTCGTAACCCGCGCCTCAACCTCTCACGGGATGAGTCGACGCCTGGAACGACGTGACCCCACAGCGAGTGCCACGGCCGCGAGAATGTACGCCACCGCGGCCGGCATGGCGATTCCGGGTTCCCCAGCGCTGGCATAGAAGTCCGGCTGAGCGCCAGAGCTGACATCGTCCGTGACGATGTCGCGGGGAAGCTCTCCGAGGAAAAGCGCCAGATCGATGACCGCCATGACACCGAGAACAACCGCGACGACCGTCCCCGCCAACCACCACCGGCGGCAGCAAACGGCCGCGAGCAAGACCAGCAGCGGCAGACCGCCGGTGACGAAGGCGTCCAGGGCGAAGAGCGAACGCGCAGCAGTGCCGACGAAGAGAGCGGCGAAGGAGACGAGCGGCGTGTAATCTGCGCCGCCGCTCTCGGCCGCGGCCATGAGCACCCAGGGCACCAGCGAGGCGAGCACCGCCACGACCGGCCACGGCCATGCCCGGTGGGCGTTCATTCCACGTTCCAGCTGATCGGACACCGGCGAAGTATGCCAGGCGCATGAGCGTGCCGAAGGATCGGGACCTGGTCCGGAGCCTTCGATACGGATCACGGATCAGTCGCCGGGAGTCCCGGAGATCCGTCTGCCGGGAGTCCCGGAGATCCGTCTGCCGGCGCGGGATCGTCACCCTCGACGCACTCGGCGCAGGCCCTCGGAAGAGCATCGACGCTGCACCTCGCCCGGTTGGCCGCTTCCCCTGCCGGAACCCCGGTGTCGAGCCGCAAGGACAGCGCCGCGTGCCGCAGGCCGTACGACGGGGTGTCCGGCGGGCGTCGTGCGGCGGTGCGCCGTCCGCGGGCTCCGCCGCCGACGGATCCCCGCGGTCAGCGGTGGCCCAGGACGTTGACCACGCGGCCGTCCGGGTCGCGGACGAAGAACCGGCGGACGCCCCACTCCTCGTCCTGCAGCGGGTGCACGATCTCGGCGCCGCCGTCGCGCATGGCCGCGTAGGCGGCGTCCACGTCCTCCACCTCGATGCTCATGTCGGGGGTGACGGGCGCCGTCTTGTCTCCGGTCATGACGCTGACCTGCGCCGTGGGAGCGGACGGCGAGGCGAGGGTCATGATCCAGCCGTGGTCCATGACCTTCTCCAGACCCAGGAGTCCGTAGAACGCCGCGTTCTCCTCCAGGGCGTCGGACTGGATGTTGGGGACGATCCGGCGGATGGTCATCGGCGACTCCTTCGGCGGGCGGGGGACATGCGTCCGGTTCCTCTCCCCACGATGGCGCATGCGGCCCCCGGCCGGGGGGGGTACGGCCGCTCCCGTGCTCACCGGGTCGCGGACCCGTCCGGGTCACGGGATCACGGCCTTCCGCGGAGATCGGCCGGGTGCGGCTCGGCCTGGGACGCGTCGGGCCGCCGGGCGATGGTGAGCACGTGACCGCTCACTCCCAGCAGCGACGGGACGGACTCCATCGAGCGCTGGGCGTCGAGCAGGAGCCTGCGGCGTTCCGGATCGTCGAGCCAGGCGTCGATGTCGCCGTACAGCCAGAAGGCGCCCTCCAGCCCGTACCGTTCGGCCCCGGCCAGCCCGGCGTCGGCGAACTCGCCGGGGATCTCGTCAGGATCGTGGAAGTAGGCGGGGAAGCCACGGCCGGGGGAGAGCATGATCCCGTCTTCCAGCGCCGCGTGCGCCGTCTCCCGCTGCCGCTCCTCGGTGTACGAGCCTGTGCGGACCGTGTCGTGCACGGCCGCGTAGCGGTTGATGGTGGCCGCGGCCACCAGGCCGCCGGGCCGTACCGCGCGCCGGGCCTCGGCCAGCGCCCGCACCCGGTCGGCCCGCTCGGCCAGGTGGTAGAGCGGGCCCAGCAGCAGCACCGCGTCCACGCTCGCGTCCGGCACCGGCAGCTCGCGCGCGTCACCCGGCCGCGCCGTCACCCCGGGCAGCCGCGCGGCCCGCTCCACGTGCAGGGGGACCGGATCCAGCAGTTCGACCTCGTAACCGTCGGCCACCAGCCACTCGGCGTGCACCCCGGTACCGCCGCCCACGTCCAGCACCCGGGCCGGAGCCGGGGGCAGCGCCCGGCGCAGCACGTCCTGCGTCCGCCAGAACTCCAGCCGCGCGTGTCCCTCGCGGAGCCGGCCGTGCTCCGTGTCCTGTCCGTAGTAGGCGAGCAGCAGTTCCCGTGTCACCGTCATACTTGATCATGCCGCGAGTCCTGGGCCGCGGGCGAGCGGATATCCTCCGGCCTCCTCGCAGCCGGTCGGAGCCCCGGCGCGACCGGGGGACGCGGACGGCACCGCTCCCGCGCGAGGACGGCGTCCGCTCCGCATGCGGGTGGCCGTGGCGGACGCCCTCGATGACAATGGCGGGTGGGCCGGTGGCGCGCACGGCCTTCCCGTACGCATCCAGGGAAACCCCGTACACATCCAGGGAAACGGAGTGCCCATGACCGGCCGGAAGCTCATGGAGGAGCTGTACGAGGCGGAGAGGCGCCTGCAGGCGGCGCAGCTCGCCGGGGACGTGGAGGAGCTGGACCGGCTCCTCCACGAGGACCTCGTCTTCACCGGGCCGCCGGACGGCGGGTTCCACCCGGGGGCCAAGCGGCTCGACCTGGAGAACCACCGCTCGCGCACCCAGGTCATGACGAAGGTCGCCGAGGAGGACCTCGCCGTCGTCATCTCGGGGAGCACCGGCGTCACCTGCTTCCTCGGCACGCTGGAGGGCACGTTCGCGGGTGAGCCGTTCTCCGGGCGTCTGCGCTACACCCGGACCTGGGTCCACACGGACGAGTACGGCTGGCGCATCCTGGCCGCCCACGCCGGCCCGGCGTAGAGGCCGCGGCGGTACGGCTCCGCCCGCCGGGGTCGTCCGGCCTCAGCGGACGACCCCACGGAGCACGTCAGGTTTGTTGGTGATGATTCCGTCCACCCGGAGGGAGATCAGGCGGCGCATGGCCGCCCGGCTGTCCACGGTCCAGGTGAAGACCTCCATCCCGAGCGCGTGGACGCGCCGGACGTACGCCTCGGTGAGGGCGGTGTGCGGCGGGTTGATCTGGTCGGCGAACCTCGCCAGCGCCGGAAGGTCCGTGACCGGCGGAGTGCCGAGCAGGCCGATCGGGAGGTCGGGCACGACCTGCCGGAACGTGCGCATCGAGTCCCAGTCGAACGACTGCACCACGGTCCTGCCGGGATCCAGCCAGAGGGGGTGGCGCCGCAGCTCGGCGGCGATCCGGGCTTCGATGCCCGGATAGAGGTGCGGCGCCTTGACCTCCAGCAGCAGGTCGAGCCCGCTGCCGCTCATCGCCCGCAGCGCTTCGCCGAGGGTGGGCACCGCCTCGCCCTCGTACCGCGTGGCGAACCATGACCCGGCGTCCAGCCTCCGGATCTCCGCGAGCGTGAAGTCGCCGACCTTCCACGGCGCCCGCCCCGGGAAGACCTGCTCGACGTCGGTGGTGCGGGCCAGGGTCGTGTCGTGCATCAGGACCAGCCGGTGGTCCTTCGTCTCCTGGACGTCCAGCTCGAACATGTCGGCGCGCTGGTCCCGCGCGAGCTTCAGGGCCGCGATGGTGTTCTCCGGCGCGTAGGCGGAGGCTCCGCGGTGGGCGACGTTGACGACTTCCGGCGGTACCGCGGTGGTCGCTCCGGAGGAGGAGACGGCCGCGGCTGGAACGGCCGTGGTGAGCAACGCCAGCATGGTCGTGGTGATGAGGCCGAGTCGTCGGAACATGCGTCTCCCCAGGCAACGGACGACTTACGGCCCGAACTTGACAGAAGAAGATGACAAGTAGCCGATGTGAGGGTAACAACCGCATGCCCCGCACGTGAGCATTCGTCCTGGTCGGCGCGTCGAGCCGTCCGGTCAGCCGAACACGAGCACCCGGACCGCCTCCCTGGCGCGCGACACGCCGTACTCACCGACGAGGACCGCCATGTGCTCGGCCGCCAGCGGGGCGAGCAGGGCGTGGGCGAGCGGGTCCGCGTCGCATTCCGGGCGGAGGTCGGCGAGCAGGATCGCCACGTGCAGGCGCCAGAACCGGTAGGCGCCGATCCGGTAGCGCGCGCCGGGACTGGCGGTCTCCGACATCCGCACCAGGTCGAGGTGGCCGAGAAGATAGTCGAGATAGGCGTCCACGAACGCGGACAGCCTCTCGGCCGCCGGAGCCCCGGGCCCGAGAGGCGGCGGGCCGGACAGGATCGCCTGCTGGAGCTCGCGCTCACGTTCGTCGAGAAGCGCCGCGGCCAGCCCCGACTTGTCGCCGAACCTGCGGAACAGCGTGCCCTTGCCGACGCCCGCCTCGGCGGCGACCGCGTCCATCGAGACGGCGTCCACCCCCTTCTCCCGGAACAGCCTCGCCGCCGCCGCCAGCACCTTCATCCGGTTGCGGGCGGCGTCGGCGCGCTCCTTCGGCTCCTCGCCCAGCAGCATGCGCAACGATTCACTTGACGAACCGGACCGCGGTCCGCTAATTTCCTGATCACTCACACAAGCGGACTATAGTCCACTTAATCTCGGAGGTCGACATGACCGCACTCATCAGCCGCGACGAACTGAAGGCCGCGATCGAAGCGGGCACGGTGACCGTCGTGGACGCCCTCGGCGGCGCGTACTACGCCCAGCAGCACCTGCCCGGAGCGGTGGCCCTGGTGGAGAGCGAGGTCGGCTCCCGTGCCGCCGAGCTGCTCCCCGACCGGGACGCCGCGATCGTCACCTACTGCTCCAACGCCGCCTGCGGAAACAGCGAGGCGGTGGCCCGCCGCCTGACCGCTCTCGGCTACACCGACGTGCGCAAGTACCGCGAGGGGATCCAGGACTGGGTCGAGGCGGGTCTCCCGGTCGAGACCGGGCAGGCGTGACGGTCCCGACGGCGCCGGAGGCTCCGGGAAACCCCAGGAGGCTCCGGGAGGCTCCGGGAAACACGGGGAGGCTCCGGGAGGCTCCGGAGGTGAACACCGCCGAGGACGTGCCCCGAACCGGTGGTGTCACGACTCGGCCAGGAGCCGCTCCGTCTCACGCTCGGGCCGCACCCCCATCGCGGCCAGGCGCGCCCGCAGGCGCGCCGCCGTCCCCGCCGCCCGCTCGCGCAGGCCGAGGTCGGTCTGGAGACGGATGAGCCGGCGCCAGATCTCCTCCGGCTCCGGGTCCAGGGCGATGGCCCGTTCGAGGACGGCGAGGGCGGCCCGCGGGTCGCCCTCCGCCCGGAGCTCGGCGAGCCGGGCGAACACGTCGGTCTGGAGCCGTAGCTGCCCGCTCCGCCGGTCGTCGGCCCACTCGCAGGCGAGCCCCTCGGCCAGCACGCCCCGGCAGAGCCGGGCGGCGCAGTCCAGCGCGCCGATCCGCGACCTGTCGTCGGCGGCCGTCCTGGCCTCCTCCACCACGGCCTCGAAGTCCCACAGGTCCACCGCCACCATGAGCGGGGCGACGCGGTAGACCCCGTCCTCCCCCGTGATGAACGGGGAGTCGCGGCGCCCCCGGTCCGCGCCGTCGGTGACCGCCCGCAGGGTGTCGCGCAGGTGCCGCAGGGCGTCGTACACGCAGGTGTCGTCCGGCGCGCCCGGCCAGAGCGCGGCACGGATCTCCTCGCTCCGCATGCCGTCCGGGTGGAGGGCGAGGAGGACGAGCAGGTGGAGCCGGGGGCCGCTCAGGGGCACCGCCTCCGGGCGGCCCTTCACCTGGACGACCGGCCGCCCCAGGATGGAGAGCCGTACGGGCTCCGGCCCCTCCCAGAGCGGCAGCCCGTCCGCGGTCTCCCCCGGGCTCCGGCGGCCGCCCTCGCCCACCGGCCCTCCGGCCGCTCCCATGGAGGTGAACTCCTCACCGGGGAATCCTCCGGCCGTCCCCGTGGAGGGGACGTGCTCCCCGCAGGCCCCTTCAGCCGTCCCCGCGGCGGCGAGCTGGCGCAGGCAGTCGAGCCCGTCCCCGGCCGGAAGGTGGAAGAGCCACGCGCCGAGCAGTTCGCCGGCCCGCGGCCCCCGCGCCGATCCGACCCGGCCGTCCCGTCCGACCTCACAGGTGGTCCCGGAAGGCCACTCGCCGAGCAGCAGCGCCCCGGTGCCGGTCCGGGCGGAGGACGCCAGCAACCCGGCCACGTCCCAGTCGAAGAGCTCCTCGGTCACCGAGGCCACGAGCAGTACGGCGGGCAGCACCTCACCGGGGTCGTGTTCCCGCAGCTCGGCGATGCCGGTGGCGCCCCGTTCGATCAACATGCGACGCCGGGCGAAGTGCGTCTCGGTGAACCGGTCGACGGCCGCGTCCGCCGACTCGACGACCACCAGTCCCGGTACGGCTCCGGCCAGAGCCTCCTCTCCGCGGAGCCCCTCCTCCGGGAGGCCGAACAATCCCCGCAGGTCCGCCGCGCGGACGACGACCTCGGCGCGGAATCGGCCGGCCTGACGGAGCAGGTCCAGGACCAGGGCACGGGCGACACCGGTGGCTCCGTCCCCGGTGAGCCCCAGGTTCAGCCCGGCGAGCCCGATCTCGACCCTGCTCCGGTCCGTACGGTGACCGGCCAGCAGCCGGTCCGGGACCCGGAGGGAGAACGCCTCCCGGACCAGCTCCGCGTCGGGTGGCGGTCCTTCTCCCCGGTCGGCGTAGGTCCGCAGGTGGGCCCGGCGCAGCGCCCTGACGACGGGAGCGGGTTCCGGCTGAGGATCCGCTCCGGCCGGGATCCGGCGCGGAGTCGGTTCCCGAGCGGATTCCTGAGCCGGTGCCGTCCCAGCTCCCGCCTGCGGTGCCGCCTCCGCTCCCACCTCCGGCCCTGGGGCAGAGGTCCATGCCGGGGCGGAGGTCCGCGCCGGAGCCGGGGACATGTCTGGAGCCGGGCTCAGGGCCTGCGCAGGCGACATACCGGGGGCCGGCGGCGGGGGCGGGGCCGGGGGCGGAGCGGGCGACATACCGGGGGCCGGCGGTGGAGAATCCGGAGGTCTTGGGAGTCCCGGGGACGTCGAGGCCGCCGGAGGCGTCGAGAGCGCCAGGGGCGGGGTCCTCAGGAGGAACCGCCGCCGATGGCGGTGGAAACGGGCGACGGCATAGGCGGTGCTGACACCCGCGGCGAAGTCCTGGGAGACCACTCCTCCCGACGGCGTCTCCACGGCGAGCCCCGTCCGGGGAGCCGCCTCCGGAACGGCGTCGGCCCGCACCCCCGGATCCTGCGGGCCCTCCGCGGAAAGGTCCTCGGGCACCCCGGCCGCCGGCGCCTCCGCACTCCCGGAGGCCGGGGTCTCCGTCGCCGGTGAGCGGCTCCCTGCGGCCGGCGTAGGCCGAACCGGAGGGACGGAGAGCTGAGAGACGGACGGCTGAGAGGCACGTGGCTGTGGGGTCCGCGCCCGGGGAACCGAGGTTCCGGCGGCCGGGGGCGGACCGCTCGGATCGGTCGCGTCCTTCTCCAGCGTGATCCTGCGCATCGGGGCCGTCGGGCACGAGTCGTCGACGGCGGCGACCACGATCGTCGCGGCCTCCGCCCGCACGGCCGCAGGCGGAGGACCCGCCGGCAGGAGCGCCGTGGAGAGGGAACCGACCAGCCGCTCCGCCGCGGCCCGCACCGGCCCGGGCAGCGGGACGCGGACCTCCACACCGCGGACCGCCACGGTCACCTCGGCGAGCAGTGCGACCGTGAACATCGCCCACAGCAGCCAGAGCGAGCAGGCCAGGAGCACCGGCGGCACACCGTCCGGGACCGGGGCCATGAGCGCCTGCCGGACCTCCTCCCAGGACGGGATCCGGGAGGGGAGCCGCTCCGGGATCCACGCCGGGATCCGCTCCAGCGGGGGCGGGCCCGCGAACCGGACCAGCAGGACCGGGATCCCCGCCTCGGCCGCCGAGAGCAACGCCAGCACGCCGAGCAGACGTGCCGCCCGCGCGACCGCCCTCAAGGCCTTCCTCACCACGGTGCTCCCGCTCGGACCCGCGTAGCCCTCCGCACCGCGCCGTGCCCGGTCGCCCTCCGCACCGCCGCGTGCCCGGCCGCCTTCCGCACGACTCCCCCGCCACGACGCCTCGCCCGGAGCCTCGTCACCCCGTCCGGGGACCGCGCCGGCCCGCCCGGCGCGGTCTCCCCTCCTCCCGGGGTCACGCCGTCCTCCTCATCTCGCCGCTCCCGTCGCCCGGCGCTGCGCCGTCGCCGACGCCCTGCCGGAGACCGGGAACGCGCCCATGCCGACGAGCCCGAAGACCCGGGGCGGCTGGACCGCCCGGACGACGACCGTCACCGTGTCCCCGGAGACCTCCACCGTGGCGGAGTCGGCGGTCGCGGCGACGTAGGCGAGGGCGGCGGCCCTGGCGCGGACCGGGTCCAGCCGCACCTCCCCGGCACGCCGGTAGGCGGCGAAGTCGAGCTGCCGTGCCCCCGAACGCGCCGCCTCGTAGGCCTCGTTGACCGCCCGCGCCCGGGCCGCGAGCACCAGGCCCCCGTCCACGACGATCCCGGCCAGCAGGAGCAGCGCGCCCACGATCCCCACCGCGATCCCCTTCACCGCGTCCCCCCCGCGCATCCGCTCGCCGGGCGCCCCCGGCGCGCCCGCTCACCACGACCTCCTGCGGGCCCGTTCACCGCGCCCGCCAGGAGTGGACCGGTACGGCGAAGGCCGAGGTGATGTCCGTACCGCCCGGGACGTGCGCCATCGCGACGTCCGCCAGCCGGACGCGGCAGGTGACCGTCACGGTCACGGCGCCGCCCGGCTGGAGGGCTCCGACGCCCACGCTCAGGGCACGGCCCGCGCAGCCGGTGCGGCCCGAGGCGAGCGCCGTCTCGGCCGCCGACCGCGCGGCGGTCAGGGCCGTGCCCGGATCGCGGGCGGCCCCCGCGGCCCGGGCGGCCTGACGCGCGGCGGCATCGACGTCCAGCCGGGCGCTGACCAGCCCGCCCGTGACGGCCGCGGCCAGGACCAGCAGGATCAGCAGCGGCACGGAGAGCACCAGCGCCATGCCCGCCGCCCCGCGGTCCCCCCTGTCGGACCTTCCGGCAGCCCCGCGGGCCGCCTCTCGGACGGACCTTCCGGCAGCCCCCCGGGCCGCCTCTCGGACGGACCCTCCGGCAGGCCCTTGGGCCGCCTCTCGGACGCGCCTCCGGGCGAATCCGCCGACGGCTCCTCCGGCCGGGAGGCGGGCTTCCTCCCCGGACCCGCCGGGTACCGGCCTCACCAGCCGTCCCCCACGTTCCCCGCCCTCTCCACCGGCCCGTGCACGACCACCCGGACCGGGAGCTCCAGGAACGGCACGACCTCCTGGGCCGCGCCGCCGACCTCCACACGGGCGGCCTGCGCCGTACGGGACACCGACACCCGCACGTCACGCAGTGCCGACCGCCCCAGCTGGGACGTCAGCAGCGACGCCTTCGCCTGCCCGCTGCCCGCCCCGGCCCCCCGGACCCTGGCCGCCGCCAGCGCCTCGGCCGCCGTCACCTCCGCGACGTGCACGGCGTGCCGCCACACCCCGAACTGGACCACGAGCAGGACGAGCAGCAGCGCGGCGGGGAACGCCACCGCCGCCTGGGCCGTCGCCGCGCCCCGATCCCCCGCGAGACCCCGACCCGTCATCACTCCCCGCTCCCCCGCGAACCTCCGGGACCTGCCATGGACCACCTCGTCCCCCGCCGCACAGCGTTCCCCCGGGCTTCCCCGGCCGTCTTTTCAGAGCCCGGCCAGCACCGAGACGACCGCCGGATAGCCGATGAAGACCAGGAAGGCGAGGAGCAGGCCGGCCACGGGCAGACCCATTCGCTCCGCGGCGGTCCGGGCGGCGTCCTCGGCCTCGGTGAACTCCCGGGCCCGCAGCGCCGCCGCCCGGGCCGCGAGCGAGGCGCGCAGCCGGGCGCCGTCGGCCCCGGCGAGTCCTCCCGCGACGGCGAGCTCGGTCAGCTCGCGCACACCGTACTCCTCGCCCATCCGGCCGAGCGCGAGCCAGGGCGGACGCCCTGCGGCCTGGGCGGCCCGCACCGCGCCGTGGAGCCGGGTGAACGCCCACCCGCTCCCGATCCGGGAGGCGTCGGCCAGCGCGCCGTCGAGGTCGCGGCCGTCGGCGAGGGCGATGACGGTCAGGTCGAGGAAGGCGGACAGCGCGTGCCGGAGCTCGGCCCGCCGCCGGGCGGCCCTGGACCTCAGCACCGGTTCGGGGAGCAGGAAGCCCGCCGCCGCCAGCGGCAGGGCCAGCCCCGCCGTCAGCTGCCACGGCAGCGGGACGCCCGCCGGCGCGGCGGCGAGGTGGGCGGCGAAGTGGACGGTGGGGGCGAGCAGCGCCGCCGCCAGTGCCGCGGCGGCCTTCTCACCGAACAGGCTCTCCGTGGTCCGGCCGCAGACGGCCAGGTCGCGGCGGGTGGCGGTGCCGGGCAGTCCCCACGCGGCCAGTGGCCCGGCCAGCGGGCGGCCGAGGCGTCCGCGCCAGTCCGCCGCGGCGCCCGCGCCGTGCCGGGCGGGGCTGCCGTGGCGCAACCGGTGGAGCTCCGCGGCGAGCGTGGGCCGGGCGGGCCAGAACCCGAACAGGACCGAGACCAGGCCCAGCCCGGCGCCCGCCCCGAGCAGCAGCGCGAGCGTCATCGTCCCTCACCTCCTCCGGCCCGGCGGACGACGGCGCGAGGAGCCCCCGCTCCGTCCGGTCCGGCGAGCCGCGCCGTGCACGCCATCAGCCGTCACCCCCGTCCGGTACGGCGGGCGGCAGGCGCGGCGGGTCGGCGATGCGGCCGAGCCGGTGGAGCAGCAGGAACGAGCCCGCGCAGACCACCCCGGCCGCCAGCAGGACGAGCTGGCCGTCGAAGGTGTCGTAGGGGACGAGGAACTCCCGGTTGAACACCAGCAGGACGCCGGCCGCGACCGCCGTCGAGGCGACGATCGCCCGGGCCGACGCGCGGGCCCGGGCCCGGGCGTCGGCGACGCGCAACCGCAGGGCGGCGTGGGCGCGGGCGGTGTCGGCCAGCGCGCCGAGCAGGTCGCCGAGCCGGTCGGTCCGGCGCCCGGCGGCCAGGATCAGCGCGGCGCACACCAGGTCGCCGGTCGGGTCGGCGAGCTCCCCGGCGAGCTGCCGGAGCGCGTCCGGGAGCGGCTCGCCCCGGTCGACCCGCGCGGCCAGCCAGACGACCCGGGACCGGATCGCCTGGGGGGCGATCGGCGCGGTCGCCGTGACGACCTGCTGCAGCCGGGTCGGTGTGACGAGGACGTCGCGGAGCATCTCCGTCCAGCTCGCGATGGCCTCGATGCGCTCCGCCGCTCGGGCGTGCTCACGGTCCGGGCCGAGCATCCCCGGCAGGAACCAGCCCGCGAGCCCGGCCAGCAGCGTTCCGGCGGGCCACCGGGTCAGCAGGGCGACGGTGGTGGCCGCGGCGAGCGAGGCGGCGAGCCGCAGGAAGGCGCGGCGGTGGGCGGCGGGAGAGCGCGGCGCTCTCCGGTCGTCCCCGCCCCGGCGGAGCCCGGAGACGATCAGGAGGAGCCCGGCGCCCGCGCCCGTCCCGGCCAGCACGGAGAGCAGCACCTGCCCGCTCACGCCGCTCCCTCCGACCGCACCACCGCGACCGGCGTGAAGAGCCACACGGCGAACCGCACCACCGCGACCCGCGTGGGAAGCGGCGTCCGCCCGCTCACGCCGCTCCCTCCAGCGGAGCCACCGCGGCGAGCGCTCCGGAGATCCGGCGGGCGGCCCGGACCAGGCGGGTCCGCTGCCGCCGCCCCTCCAGGAACGCCTGGGCGGCCGGGTCGTGCGCGACGTGGGCGCGGATCCGCACGCCGATCGCGTCGGTCACCTCCCGGGGCGGGTAGTCGCCCCGGCCGACCAGGACCAGCTCGGCGTGGGGCATGACCTCCGCCAGGCCCTCCAGATGCGCCAGGTCCGCCAGCCGCGGGCGGGCCAGGACCAGGACCCGGTCCATGCTCACGGCGAGTTCCGCGGCGGGGCCCGACAGACGGCCCAGGTCGGCGAGGACGGCCGTGCCGGCCGGGAGCTTGCCGAACACCTCCGGCAGGGTGGCGCTGAGCGTCATGAGCGCGGTGTGCGCCTGGTCCGGCCGGGCGGGGCCGGGGATCACCCGCAGACCGCCGGGGAGCACCTGGGTGTGCCGCCACAGCACGTCCTCGTCACGGCGGCTGCGGGTCTCGGCGGCGAGGGAGACGGTGCCCGGCGCCGGTTCGAGCCGGAAGTAGCCGCTCAGCTCGCCCCCGGAGGCGTCCAGCTCGGCCAGGATCACGTCGGGCTCGGGCCAGGTGGCAGCCAGGGCGAGGGCGAGGGTGGTGGCGCCCGGCGAGTTCTTCATCGAGGCGACGCCGATGACGGTCACCGTGCCTCCGGTGCGATCTGGACCAGGCTGAACAGTCCCTGCGCGACCGGGACGGCGACCTTCTCCGCGTCGGCCCGGGCCAGCAGCAGGGTGACCACGGCGGGGCTCTGCGGCTGCTCGGGGCGGCGGACGTCGGTCACCACGGCGATCACCGGCTGCTGCCTCGTCCGGGTGCTCGCGGTGACGGTGTCGCCGGGTATCTCCGCCACGACGACGCGGTCCCCCGGGGCGAGGCCCGGGGTGTACTGGCCGGGCCGTACCGCGGCGCCGATCAGCGCCTGGTCGGGCCGCGGATAGGCGGCCGCGCCGACGTTCTTCTCGGTGAGCAGGGCTCCGGCCACCACCGGGACGGCGAGCTTCCTGCCGACCAGGCTCTGGGCCCGGCTCGCCGGGATGAGCCCCGCCTCCACGCTCCCCGGGACCGTGCGCAGGTCGTCCGTGGTGAGCACGTGCCCGGCCGGGAGGTCCGACCGTACGGCCACCGCTCCGGTCTCGCTCCCGGTCCGCAGGGTGATCGCGGCCGAGGCGAGCGCGCACGCCGCCACGAGAACGGCCCCGAGCAGCACTCTGGCGGTGCTCCGGCGTTTCTTCGGAGCGCCGGTCGTCGGCCGCGCCGGTCTGACCGCCGTCGTGACCACTGCTTCCCCCTCTGCAGGCTGTGACATCAGGCTGTGACTCACGCTGTGACGATGGCTTGGGACTCGGCGACGCGGAAGGCCGTGCCCGCCCGGGTGGTCAGGGGCGCGAGCGGGCCGCTCCGCCCGGCGGCGGTCCAGGTGACCTCCCAGGTGACCGTCGCGGTGACGCGGTACTCGCCGCCCGCGGCGTCCGTGCTCGGTTCGAGGTAGGTGTGGCCGCAGGTGGGCGAGGGGCGGCGCGGGTCGTCCCGGCCCTCGCGGTACGCCGTGCCGGGGCCCCGGCAGACCACCGTGGTGCCGTCGCCCATGCTCCAGGTCACGCGGAGCGGCCGCGCGACGACGGTCGCGGTGGTCCCGTCCACGGTCGCGGTGGCCGTGCGCGGGCGCCAGGCCTTGCGCGGGATGGTGAGCCAGATCGGGAACCTGACCAGCTGCAGCTCGTTCGGCCGGGGCGAGGAGCCGATCTCCGGGTCGGGCAGGTCGAGGCGCTCGGCCGCCGCCACGGCCGCCGCCGGTGGCCGGACCCCGGTCCGGCCGGTGCCCTCCCCGGTCCGGCCGCCGCCGGCGCCGTGTGCCGTCCCGTCGCCGCGCACCCGGGACTCCCGCGGGCCTCCGGGGTCCGCTCCGTACGGCGGCGCCTGCGGATCCGGCGTGTACGGCGTGCCCGGGCGGCCGTCCGGTGGGCCGTCCGGTGGGCCGGGCGGGTCCGCGGCGCCGGCCCGGCTCCGGATCCCGGAGAGCCCGGTGGCGCCAGGCCTGTCCGTGCCGGTCCTGTCTCCGCCGGTCCGGTGGGCGCCGAGCCCGCCGGCGCCCGGTCCGCCCCGCCGCGGGCCGCCTCCGTCCGCCGGGAGATCCACGGTCGCGGCCATCTTCTTCCACCAGCGCCTGGCCCGCGCCAGGCATCCCGGACCGCCCGCGGAGCCGCACCGGATGAACGCGACCCCGCCGACGGCCTCCTCCGCGCCGGTGGAGGCGCGCCGGGCCCCGGTGACGGCGTCCCCGGCCGTCCGGGAGGCGGTGCCGCTCCCTGAGGAAGTGGTGCCGCTCCCCGAGGAAATAGTGCCGCTCCCCGAGGAGGCGCGCGAAGTGACGCTCCTCGCCGGGGAGGCGGCGCCGTCGCCGCCGTCCGGGCGGAGGGCGGCGCTCCTCCTCCCGGAGGCGGCGCTCCTCCTCCACGAGGCGGTGCCGTCCTCCCCGGCCTCCTCGGAGGTGGTGCTCCTCTCAGAGGTGGCGCCTCTCTCCTCGGAGGCGACGAGCTCCTCCCCGGCACCGGCCTCCCCCCCGGCGCCCGGCCTCCAGGCGCCGGAGCCGGGGCTCCGCTCCCCCGAGGCGGAACTCCCGGCTCCGGGGTCGGGACTCCGGAGTCCGGAGACGGCCGCTCCGGTGCCGGGGGTGGCGGCGACGGCCGCGCAGAGGACGGCGAGCACGGTGGTCGTGTGCCGCACGGCACGGTCCGCGGCGCGGCGCCTCAGCATGTCCCGGCCTCCCTGAGCACCAGGCTCCTGACGTACCAGGCGCCGTCGTGCAGGGCCAGGCCCGCGGTGGCCCGGTGCCGACCGGCGGGCGCTCCCCGGGTCACCGGTCTCCCCGACCGGGTGCGGACGGTGAACGCGGTGTCGTCCACGCAGTCGACGATCTTGGCCCGGGCCGGGGCGGCCACCGGCCTGAGCGCGGTGACCTGGGGGGACAGGACCGGCTCCCCCCGGATGATCCGCCCTTTCCGGTCGGCGCGCCAGAGGCCGTGCCGCAGGATGATCAGAGCGTCCCCGGCGGCGTACTCGCCGAGTCCGGGAGCCCTCCAGTCGGCGCTCTCCGCGGCGGAGACGAACTCCCGCCACATGCCGCGGTAGGAGGCGAGCACGGCCTCCTCCGCGGTCGCCCGCGGTCCGGCCGGGGCGGCGGAGGGAGGGGCGGTCCCTCCCGGGGCGGGAGCGGAACCGGCGGGCGCGGACTGGCACCCGGTGAGCAGGCCTGTGACGACGGCCCAGGTCGTCACGAGCCCATAGCTGGCGCACCGTCGCCGCATGACATGTCCTCGCTGGTCAAGAAGAGGTAACCACGTAGAGTAGTCACAGTAATGCGAGGGGTCACCGAATTCCAGTAACGGGCGCCATCGCGGCGGGCCCCGGCGCCCCCGCGAGCGGGCCGGGGCGGACCGCCGGACCGAGCCGGCAGATCGCGTCGGAGACACCGTGGTCAGTCAGACCAAGAGCCGAGCCCTGCCGGGAGGCGTTCCCCCACATCCTCACCGTCAGGCCGGGGCGGGGCGCCGCCGGCCGCCCATCCTCCTGCGCAGCTCGCGCAGGCAGTGGTCCCGGGGCAGGGTCCGGATCCGCAGCGGCAGCCGGGGATAGACGGCGGCCAGCACCTTCACGAGCAGGTGGAAGCGCGCCCGGCGGGCGGGGGTCCAGCTCCAGCCGTACTGCTCGCGGATCGGCGCGGGCATCAGGCCCGCGGTGACGAGCCGGATGACCGGCAGGCCCGGGCGCATGTACCACGGCAGGTCGGGGTGGAGCACCTGCTCGGCGACGGCCCGCGAGGCGTCACTGATCTTGATGGTGGCGAGCGTGTCCGCGTAGTAGACGCGGAAGTCGGCGTAGGTGGCGGGGACCTTCTCCGGCGGGCAGCCGAGGATGGTGGCGAAGACCTTGGAGTCCTCGTAGTACCCGGCGCGCTCGGCGTCGCTCAACCGCCCGAGCAGGAGCTCGTAGATGTGCACGGCGGTGGCGAAGAGCGTGGCGCCCACCCAGACCTGGAGCTCGGGGTCGTTGGCCTCGTAGCCGGGGCCGGTCACCTTGTCGTGCATCCTCGTCACGATCGCGCTCAGCCGCTCGGCCTCCTCGCGGGTGCCCCAGGAGACGGCGTAGACCCACTGCATGGTGCCCCTGAGCCGGCCGAGCGGGTCCTCGGCGGTGTAGCTGTGGTCGTAGACCCCCTGCGCCACCTTGGGATGGGCCGTCTGGAGCAGCGAGGCCGCCCCGCCGGCGGCGATGAGGATGCCCTCGCGGGACACCTTGCGGATGAGATCGTCGTCCCGGAACAGTCCGTTGCTCATGCAATCATGGTAAGTATCCGGTTACGCGGAGACAAGACACTGTTGGCGGTCCGCCAACAGTCTCCGGGTGCCGCCACCGAGTGCAGGCCGGGAGCACGGTGGAACACAGCGGGAGCACAGAGGGGGAGACACGGGGAACACGGGGCGCAGAGACCGAGTGCAGGGACCGGGTGCAGAGACCGGGGACTCAGGGACCGGGGACTCAGGGACCGGGGACTCAGGGACCGAGGGCTCAGGGACCGAGGGCTCAGGGACCGAGGGCTCAGGGCCGGGCGCAGGGGGGAACACGGTGGGCCGATTCCCTACAGCGCGCGGCCGTCCCGCCGATGGGATCCGAGGACGTCCCGGGCGAACGCTCACGGGACGCCCCGGGTCCGGACGCGTCTCGGGGACACGCCTCGCCGGCACACCCCGCCGGCACACCCCGGGTCCGGACGCGTCTCGGGGACACGCCTCGCCGACACACGGCGGAAGGGAGAGGGAGGCCATGGGGGGCTCGTTCCTGATCCCGATCTTCGCCCTGTCGGCGGTCATGGCCACCGCGGTGACCGTCGCGGGCTGGCGCCGCCGGCGCACCGCGCCCGCGGTCGGCACGCTCGCGCTCGTCTCCGCGGCGATCGCGACGTGGTCGGTGACGGAGGCCCTCATCGTCCTGAACACCCGTCCGGACGCCGGACTGGTGCTGGCGATCGTCAAGTATCTCGGCGTCTGCGGCTCCATGGCGGGCTTCCTGTGCATGTCCACGGCCATGGTCGACCGCACCTGGCGACTGTCCCGCCGTACCCTCCTGCTGCTGCTGGCCGAGCCCGCGCTCGTCGTGGCCGCGATCGCGACCAACCCCTGGCACGAGCGGTTCTTCCTCTCGATGGACTGGGCGGTCTCGCCCGAGGCGCGGATCCCGGAGTTCGGCCCGCTGTTCTGGGCGCACACCGTCTACAGCTATCTCCTGTTCACCACCGGCGCGCTGCGGCTGGTCCGCGCGTGGCTGCACGGCCCGGGCGCCCACCGCCCCCTGTACGGGCTCACCCTGCTCAGCGTCGTCCCCTCCACGATGGGCAACACGATCGGCCTGCTGGGGCTCGTGCGCACCGCCGACCTGACCCCGGTCGGCTTCTGCGCCACCGCGGTCATCATCCACTGGGTGCTCGTCCGCCGCTCCCTGCCCGAGCTGGTCCCGGTCGCGCGCGGCCACGTCTTCGACATGATCGGCGACGCGGTCGTGACCGTCGACGCGACCGGCCGGATCCTCGACCTCAACTCCGCCGCCGGCCGGATGCTGCGCCGGCTGACGCCCGGCCTGCCCGCCCGGCTCACCGGGCTCCCGCTCCGGGGGGTGCTCAGCGGGCTCCCGCCCGCCGCGAACGAGGAGATCGACCTGGCCCTCACCGACGGCGCGGGGCGGAAGGTGGACCTGAACGTGCGCACCACCGCCCTGCACGACCGCCGGGGCGGGCACGCCGGATGGGCCATCGTCAGCCGGGACGTCACCGCGCTCAACCGGCAGCGGCGCGAGCTGGAGCGGGCCAACACCCGCCTGCGCGAGCAGCAGCAGGAACTGGAGGGCGCCAACGCCCGCCTTCACCGCCAGCAGCAGGAGCTGGAGCAGGCCAACGGGCGTCTCCACGAGCAGCTGCGCACCATCGAGCTGCTCCGCGCCGACCTGTCCGAGCAGGCCTCCCGGGACGTGCTGACCGGCCTGCACAACCGCCGCCACCTGATGGACGCGCTCCAGCGGAAGGCCGCGGAGGCCGGGCGGGACGGCGGGCCGCTGGCTCTCGCGCTGCTCGACATCGACCACTTCAAGCAGGTCAACGACCGCTACGGCCACCGGGCCGGGGACGAGGTCCTGGTCCGCTTCGCCGAGCTGCTCACCGGCGCCGCGCGCCCGCAGGACGTCACGGCCCGCCACGGCGGAGAGGAGTTCGTCATCGTCTTCCCCGCCACCACCGGGGAGCAGGCACTCTCCCTGGTGGAGGCGTTGCGCGAGCGGGTGGCCGCCGAACCCGTGCCCGCGGCGGGCCACAGGCTGCGCATCACGTTCAGCGCCGGGGTCGCCTCCCTGTCGTGCGGGCAGAGCCCCGACGACCTGCTGCAGGCGGCCGACGAGGCGCTCTACGCCGCCAAGCGCCGGGGCCGCAACCGGGTCGAGCCCGCCGTGCCGGGCTCCGCGGAGCCCGGTGCGGCCGGCGCCGCGGCCTGACTTCCGGCTGAACCCCGCCCGGCGACCGGCGCCGCGGCACGAGACTCCCGTTTGACGACCGGCACCGCGGTCCGGCCTATTGGCGCAGTGCCAACAAAGTGTTTCACTGGCGCTATGGACGCTTCCCGAAGGCTTCCCTTCCGTCCCGGCGACCTCTCCTGGACGATCATGCGTGAGCCGGTCACCGGCCTCGGTGCGGCGCCGACCCTGCTGCTCCAGGTGACCCATCCGCTGGTGGCCGCGGGCGTGCAGCAGTACTCCACCTTCCGGTCGGACCCGTTCGCCAGGCTCTGGCGTACCGCCGACATCATGCTCAAACTGGCGTTCGGCACCCCAGAGGTGTCGGAGCGGCAGTCGCTGGTCCTGCGGCGCATGCACGAGCGCGTCCGGGGGGTCAGCGACGACGGCGTGCCGTACCACGCGCTCGATCCCGACCTGCTGATGTGGGTCTGGGCCACGCTGGTCAAGAACGGCGCCGACCTGTACGAGCTGGCCTTCGGCCGGTTGACGGACGAGCGGCGCGAGCGGTTCTACGCCGAGCAGAAGCTGGTGGCCCACGCCTGCGGGGTCCCCGAGGGGCGCTGCCCCGCCACCTACGCCGGCTTCCTCGCCTACGTCGAGCGCGTCGTCGACGAGGAACTGCGCCCCACGGAGACCGCCCGCGTCGTCATCGAGACGAGGCGGGAGCTGCCGCTGCCCTGGCCGCTGCGCCCCGCCTACGCCGAGCTGAGCATGGTCGCCGCCGGCGCCCTGCTGCCGGAACGGCTCCGCCGGGAGCTCGGCATCCCGTGGAGCCCCGTGCGGGCCCGCGCGTTCGACACCCTTGTCGCGGCGAACAGACTGGCCGCCCAGATCGTCCCCGCCCGGGTACGGCACCGGCCCGTCGACTACCTCGTCTCCCGCGAGCGACCGCTGAGGCTCTTCACCGCGGCCGCCCGGCGGGCGTGACACGGGTCCGGGCCGCGCGGGCATGACGCGGGCGCACACCCCGGCAGGCATGGCAGGAGCACACACCCCGGCGGGCGTGACAGGAGCACGGGCCGGAGCCAGGATGAGCGGCATGGCATCACCCCGTTACCGCCGCCTCGACCGCGACGAGCGGAGGGAGCAGATCCTCTCCGTGGCCCGCCGGATGTTCACCGAGATGCCCTACTCGGCGGTCTCCACCACCGCGATCGCCCGGGAGGCGGGCGTGCAGCGCGGCCTGGTGCACTACTACTTCGGCGCCAAGAGGGAGCTCTTCCTCGAGGTGGTGCGCCACCTCACCGCGGAGCTGGCGCTGGCGGCCCCGGTCCCCCCTCAGGACCTGCCGCTGCCGGAGGCGGTCGACCTCTGCGTCGCGCGCTTCCTGGACATCGCCGAGGCCAACGCCACGACGTGGTTCGCCGCCGTCGACGCCGAGGGCTTCGGCAGGGACCCGGAGCTGGTGCGGATCATCGGCCGGACCCGCGACCTCACCGTCGAGCACATGCTCACGGTGCTGCGCCTGCCCGCGCCGGGGGAGGTGCTCCGGGCGGTCCTGCGGGCCTACTCCGGGCTGGCCGACGCGGCGACCCGGGAGTGGCTCCAGGGCAAGACCCTCACCCGCTCCCAGGCGCACATCCTGCTGTCCCGCTCGCTCCTGGCCCTGGTCCGGGAGGTCGTCCCCGCCGTCGAGCGGGCCGACCTCCCGGACCAGGGACCGGAGCGAGCCGGCCTCCCGAGCCCGGAGCGGGCCGGCCTCCCGAGCCCGGGACCGGAGTGAGAGGCCCGGCGGGTCGGAAGCCGGAGTGAGAGGTCCGGTGGATCCGGACCCGGAGCAGAGGTCCGGCGGGTCAGGAGCCGAACGCGGAACGGGTCTGGCCGGCCGCCTGCCGTGCCTGCTCCCGGGCCTCGTCACCGGTGGTCCGCGCCGCCTCGGTCGCGGTCTCCTTGACCTGCTCGGCGGCCTCCTGCGCCACCTGCCTGGCCTCCTGGCCGAGGTCCCGGGCCGACTCCCGCACCGCCTCGGCGACCGGCGCCGCCATCTCACCGACCTGGTCGCGGAGCTGCTCGGCGGCCCGCTGCTCGGCCTCGGTCCTCGGGATGAGGGCCGCGGCGAGCAGTCCCGCGCCGAAGGCGATCAGTCCTGCGGCCAGCGGGTTGCCCTGGGTGCTGCGCATCGCCTGCTCCGGTGCCTCTCTGACCGCCTCGGCGGCCTGGTGTGCGCCCTGCCGTACGGCTCCCGCCGCCTCCGCCGCGGTCTCCCGGACGGCGCCCGCGGCGGAGGCGGTGGTCTCGCGGACGGTCCCCGCGGCGTCCGCCGCGGTCTCCCGGGCGCTCTGGGCGGCCTGCCCGGCCTGCCGCCGCACCTGGTGGGCGGCGTGGGCCGGGGTGCCCATCACCCGTTCGCGGACCATGCGCATGCGCTGCCGCATCCGGCCGGTGCGGCGCTGCACGATCCGCGCCGGGCTGGTCCTGTCGGCCAGGCGGTCCACGTCGGCGGCGAGCTCCGCCCGGGTGGCCGCGATCTCGGCCCTTATCTGGTCAGGTTCCGCGCCCATCGCGCATCCTCCTTGAGTGTCTCGATGGTCTGCTCCGGCTTGGGCGACACCTGCCGGAGCCGGGCCTTCCCGGTCGTGAACAGCGCCGCCCCCGCCCCCGCCCAGAGGGCGGCGACGATGAGCGCGGCCCAGCCCAGGCCTATGACGGCGCCCAGGCCGAACACGAGCGCCAGCGTCACCAGCAGGGCGGTCATCGCGGCGGCGAACCCGGCGCCGCCGAGCAGACCGGCCGCCTTGCCGGCCTTGCCCGCCTCCTGCCGGATCTCGGCCTTGGCGAGCTCCACCTCCTGGCGGAACAGGCGCGACATGTCCTCCCCGATCTCGCCGACCAGCTGCCCCAGCGTGGGCGGCTCGGGCTCGACGGGCGTGCTCATCGCGGCTCACCGCCCCGGTCCGTCGGCGGCGGGGTCACCGGGGTGCCGGGGAAGCGCTCCTCGCCGAATCCCGGCCCGGAGCCCGTACCGTGACCGGACGGGCCGGCCGGGGTGACGTGGCTCTGCGAGGAGAGCCCTGAGGGAGGCGGCGAGGGAGGCGCCGCCGGGGCGGCGGAACCCGGCGCGACCGCGGGCGGCGTCACCGGCGGGGCCTGGCGGATCGGGGCGGTCGGCGCGGTGGTGTCCTCGGCGCCCCAGGTGCCCTCGGCGATCCTGCCGCCGCCGTCGCTCCAGGGACGTCCGGCGCCGGGACCGGCGGCGCGCCAGGTGTCCGCACCGTCGCCGGAAGCGCCGGCGGTGCCGCTCTCCGAGGCGGCCTTGGCGATCCTGCCGGCCAGGAAACCGGCCGCCAGCGCCCCGGCCAGGAAGGCGCCGGGGCGGCGGCGGGCGAAGTCCTGGACCTCCCGCACCACGCCGGCCAGCCCGTTCCGTTCCAGGTAGTCGGCGGCCCGCCGTCCCCCGTCGGCGACCTGCCTGACCACGTCCGAGACCGGGGAATCGGGCTTGACGGCGTCACCGGCCACGGCGAGCTCGTCGGCCCACTGGCGGATGCCCTGGGCGGCGCGCCGGCTCTGCCGCCACGCCTGCTCGTCGGCGCGGGCGCGCAGCTCGCCCACCGCGCGGCGCGCCTGGTGCCCGACCTCTCCGGCCACCGCCCTGGTCTGCTCCTTGGCGGTCCCGGCCACCTCGCCCACCGCCGACCTGGTCTGCTCCGCCGCCTGCCGGGCGGCCTGGCGGAGCTCTCCATCCTGTTCCGGGCGGGTCCCCGTCCCGGCTGGATACTCGTTCACCGCATCCTCCAAAGGTCGCGTCCTCGGTCCGCGCCCTTTACCCGGCGATCCCAACGGCATTCACAAACCAGCAAAAACAATTTCAAACCGCTCCTATAGGGTTGATTTCTCCAGCCGTGCGGGACGGCGGGGTTCCGCCAAGCCCGCGCCCGGCACGCGGCTGACCAGCCAAAACCTGCCCAAAGTCCACCCTGTCCGGGAATCGTGATTTCCCCTCCGGGTAGGGCCTCTCCAGGGGGAGTCCGGCCCGCGTCGCCGTACCCGGAGAGCGTTCGCGTCCTGTTCCGCGCACCGTTCCGCGGTTCGTTCCGCGGGCCGTTCCGCGGGTCACGGCGAGGACCGTTCGGGGGGTTGCGGTGGAGACGGTGCGACGGGCGGTGGGCGGCCTCGCGCTCGCCCTGACCCTGGGAGTGACGGCCTGCGGGACCGCCGGGCAGTCGGGCGGCACCATGACGCCCGCCGGCACCTCCCCGGGCGCCACGGGCGCGACCGGCGCGCAGGGCTTCAAGATCGGGCTTCTCCTTCCGGAGTCGAAGACCGCGCGCTACGAGAAGTTCGACCGCCCGTACATCCAGCAGGAGGTCGCGGCGCTCTGCCCGACGTGCGAGATCATCTACGCCAACGCCAACCAGGACCCGAACCACCAGCAGCAGCAGGTCGACTCGATGCTGACCAACGGCGCCAAGGTGCTCATCCTCGACGCGGTGGACGCCAAGGCCATCGCCTCCTCGGTGGCGAAGGCCAAGCAGCAGGGCGCCAAGGTGGTCGCCTACGACCGGCTCGCCGGAGGCCCGGTCGACGCCTACGCCTCCTTCGACAACGTGCAGGTCGGCAAGATGCAGGGCGAGGCGCTGCTGAACGCCCTCAAGGCGGGCGGCGACCCCGGGCGCGGCCCGATCGTCATGGTCAACGGCTCGCCTACCGACCCGAACGCGGCCGACTTCAAGAAGGGCGCGCACTCCGTCCTCGACGGCCAGGTGAACATCGGCAGGGAGTACGACACCCCGGACTGGAGCCCCGACCAGGCCAACACCGAGGCGGCCGGCGCGTTCACCGCGCTCGGCGCGGACAAGGTCATCGGGGTCTACTCGGCCAACGACGGCATGGCCGGCGGCATCGCCCGGGCCATGCAGAACGCCGGAGTGCCCAAGGGAACGCCGCTGACCGGCCAGGACGCCGAGCTCGCCGGCATCCAGCGCATCCTGCTCGGCACCCAGACGATGACCATCTACAAGCCGATCAAGCCCGAGGCGCAGAACGCCGCCCGGCTCGCCGTCGACCTCGGCTCCGGCAAGGCGGTGCAGGGCACCACGACCGTCGACAACGGGACCAGCACCCAGATCCCCGCACTGATCATCCAGCCGATCGTGGTCACCAAGGACAACATCAAGGACACGGTGGTCAAGGACGGCTTCTGGACGGTCGAGGAGATCTGCACCTCCGAGGTGCGGGCCGCCTGCAAGGAGGCCGGGCTGTCATGACCGCCGCGAGCGGGGAGCCTGTCCTCACGGTGCGGGGCGTCTCCAAGCGGTTCGGCGCCGTCCAGGCCCTGTCGGAGGTGGAGCTGGACGTCCACGCCGGGGAGGTCGTCGCCCTGGTCGGCGACAACGGCGCGGGCAAGTCCACCGTCATCAAGGTGATCGCGGGCGTGGGCCCCGCCGACAGCGGCGAGATCTACTGGGAGGGCCGGCCGGTGACGATCACCAGCCCCTCCGCGGCGGCCTCGCTCGGCGAGGACGGGCGCGAGCGCGTCATCGGCTTCAACCACGACATCGGCGGCACCGGCTACCAGTCCGGCGGCTGGGTGGGGAGGGAGGGGCTGGAGAGAGCAAGACCTGGTGGAAGGATCACCACCAGATGCACCTGCATCACACCCAGCTGCTCGGCGACGACGAGCAGCTCGTCAACCCGGCCGAACCCGCCACCCTGACCGATGGCCCCGACGACCTGGTGGGCACGACCTTCCATGTCGGCACCCGCTACAGCCGGCGGGGCGGAAAGGCGTCGATCAAGGCGCCGGACCCCCGCAAGACGACCACCGAGTGCACCGCCGTCTTCTGCAGGTACCGTCTTCCGGGCTGACGACACCAAGGGGGTGCGCGCCGTCCGACGGTTCATGCGTACGGGCTGACGGCGTTCGCGTACCGGTCCACGACTCGGTGTCTCTCCTCGTCATGCGGCGGGTGAGGTGCTCGCCGCCTTCCGGGCGGGGCGAGAGGAGGGCTTGATCGGCTCCGTGGCGACGGCTCGCCAGGGTGAGGCACTCGGATCCCGTGACGGCCACCGACCCTGCACGGCCTGCGCAAACGACGAATCACCGCAGGTCGGCACCATATTTGCCGGAGATCCCGCCGTTACTGCCGGAACCCCATCGGGGACTACGGTAAGCGGCACGGGTGCACTTTCCCGACGATCCACAGGTTTCGATCGTTGCTCGATGCGGAGCCGTCCGGCGTCCCCCGCGACTGGAGGAACTTCCCATGCGCCGATCTCTCGGGTTGCTCGCCGCAGCCGCCGCCCTGGGCACGATCGCCGCGCCCGTGAGTACGGCGCAGGCCGTCACGGCGCCCCCGGCTTCCGGCGTCGGGCGGTCCGGCTCGCTCAGCCTGTCCGGGCCGGCCACCACGGCGTCCGTGTCCGGCGCCCCCGAAGTGGGAACGGCACGGGAGAACACGGTCGTGCGGCTGGTCAACGACCAGCGGGCGAAGAAGGGATGCCGGGCGCTCAAGCACCACCCGCGACTCCACCGGGCCGCCCGCAGGCACTCGGCCGACATGGCGGAGCACGGCTACTTCTCGAACATCTCCCGCGACGGCCGATCCTTCGCGTACCGCCTCAAGGATGCCGGTTTCACCGGCGCCACCAGCATGGCGGAGAACATCGCCACGGGCTATCGCACCCCGGCCGCGGTCGTGCGGTCCTGGATGGACCACTCCGCGACCAAGGCCTCCATCATGAACTGCAAGTTCGCCTTCGTCGGGGTCGGCGCGGTCGAGAACTCCGATGGAATGATCTACTGGACCCAGGACTTCGCCTCCAGGTGACCCGCTCCGTGGTGAGCCGCCGGGAGAAGACCGCAGGCGACCCGCTTCGCCGGCGGTGGGAGCGCAGCCCGTCCATCAGCCGATCGAGCACGCGGGTCGATGCGGACGATCATGCGCCCGTCGCGGGCGTAGCCGGAGCCGGGGGCCGTCCTCCCGCTTCCGGGTCGTCCCGCTCCGCCGGGCGGCCGGAGCCCAGGGAGAGGGTGGCCAGGAAGCCGGCGGCGAGGACGCCGGCCGCGCCGAACATGGCGTAGCGGGCGCCGGTGGTGAAGGACTCCTTCGCCGCCTCGGCGACCTCGGGCGTTCCGGACAGGCCCGCGATGGCGGCGCCCGCGCTCCGCTGCACGGCGGTGACGACCCGCTCCCCGGCCGCGCCCTCCATGCCGGGGACGCCGTCCAGCCGCCGGTCGAGGTCCGCGCCCAGACCGGTGAAGAGGATCGTGCCGAGGATGGCGATGCCGAGCGCCGAGCCGACCTGCCGGACCGTGCTCTGCGTGCCGGAGCCCTGGCCGCTCCGCTCCACCGGGACGTCGGCCAGGACCACGCCGGTCAGCTGGGCGGTGGCCAGGCCGATGCCCATGCCGTACAGGAAGAGGAACGGCACCGGCGGCGCCCAGTGCACGTCGGCGGCGACCACCAGGCCGAGACCGGCGATGCCGGCGACCTCCAGCGCCAGCCCGGTCCGCACGACGAAGGCGGGTCCCCTGGCTGTGGCCAGCCGCGCGGCGAAGCCGCTGGCCACGAAGGAGCCGAGGGCGAGCGGGAGCAGGGCGACGCCGGTCTCCAGCGCCGAGTAGCCGAGCACGAACTGCATCCACAGCGGGAGCGCGAACAGCACGCCGAACTCGCCGAGGCTGACGATCAGCGCGGCGATGTTCCCGTTGCGGAAGGACGGGATCGCGAACAGCGACAGGTCCAGCAGGACCACTCGGCCGCTCCGGCTCCTGGCCCGCTCCACCAGCGCGAAGGCGGTCAGGGCGAGCGCGGCGCCGATGAAGGCGACCGGGACCGGCGAGAGCGGGAGCGGCCACTCCCGGCCGCCGACCACGAACGGCTCGGTCGGCTCCCACCAGCCGTAGGTCTGCCCCTCGACCAGGCCGAAGACCAGCAGGGCGAAGCCGAGCGTGGAGAGCACGGCCCCGGCCGCGTCGACGCCGCGCTCCGTCCCGGTCTCGCGCGACTCCGGCACGAAGGCGAGCACGCCGGCGACCACCGCGACGGCGATCGGGATGTTGAGCCCGAACGCCCAGCGCCAGGAGAGGTCGGTGGTGAGCCAGCCGCCGATCAGCGGCCCGAGCGCGGCGACGCCGCCGATCGTGGCGCCCCAGACGGCGAACGCGGTCGCGCGCTCCCTGCCCCGGAAGTTGGAGTTGAGCAGCGAGAGCGTCGTCGGGAAGATCATCGCCCCGCCGATGCCCTGCAGGACGCGGGCGCCGACCAGCATCGGCCCGCTGGTGGCCGCGGCGGCCAGCAGCGACATGCCGCCGAAGACCGCCACTCCCACCAGGAGAAGGCGGCGCCGGCCCAGCCGGTCGGCCAGACGGCCGAAGGTGAGCAGCAGCGCGGCGAAGACCAGCGTGTACGACTCCTGGATCCACTGCGCGCCCGTCGCGCTCACCCCGAGGTCGCCGATGATCTCGGGTATGGCCACGTTGGTGATCGTCGCACTGGAAATGATCATCGCCACGGCCAGCGCGATGAAGGCCAGTCCCGTCCAGCGGCGCCCGGCCGCGTCCTGCGGTGTCCTGCTCATGTGTCGCCCTCCCGGAGATAAATACTAAGTACCCTTAGCATCTCTCCGGTAACGTGGCCTGGAGGATCACTCCGGGGAGGGCGCGGTGGACGGGTTCCGAGAGGACGCGGCGGACGACCTCGCCTCCTGGCCCACCGGCCGCCTGCTGCTGGTCGCCGCCCGCCTGGTGGAGCACGAGTGGAACGCCGTGCTCTCCGGGCACGGCCTCACCCACGCGGGGTTCCTGACGCTGCACGCGCTCGACGGGGGCCCGCGCACCCAGCGGGAGCTCGCCGCCCGCACCTACGTGGAGGAGCAGACGATCCGCCCGGTCCTCGACCGGCTGGAGCGCGCCGGCCACATCACCCGCCGGCGCGACCCCGCCGACCGCCGCCGCATGGTGGTGACCCGGACGGAGCGGGGACGGCAGGCCTACACCGCGCTGATGACGGGCGGCGTGGCGGAGCGGATCGTCACCGACCGGCTGGAGGACCCGGAGGCGTTCCGGGCCGAGCTCACCGCCCTGATCACCGCCCTCCGCGGCGGGAACACCTGACCGCTCCCGCCGCGGCGGAAGCACACCGCGGCAGACGCGCACCACGGCAGACGCGCACCACGGCGCAAGCGCCTGATCACCGCCCTCCGCGGCGGGAGCGTCCGGCCGCGTCCGCCGCTGCGGCGTCAGAGCGCGGCCGCGTCGCCCACGCTCCGGATGGCCGACAGGGGGTCGGCGCCGTCCAGGTCGAAGTAGACCCGGACCGTGGTGCCGCCCTGCCCGGTGTGGATGCGGACCAGGTCGCCCAGGAGCTGCGTGACCAGCAGGCCGCGCGAGCCGAGCTGGTGGATCGGGGTCGGCCGCCGCCCGGCGAGCGGGTCGGCGATGTGGCCCGCGTCGCTGACGTCGAGCACCGCCCGGTCCTCCTCCCGCCACAGACGCACGGTCCCCGAGCCGCCGCCGTAGTCGAGGCTGTTGGCGGCCAACTCGCTGGCGATCAGCCGCAGGTCCTCCAGCCGGTCGCCGGACAGCCCGATGCGGGCGGCGTGCGCGACGGCGAAGGCGCGGACCCGGCCCAGCGGGTCGTCGCAGAACCCCTCGCCGTAGCTCAGCGCGGCGGCGTCCGCCGGGACGGGCAGCGGCCGGTTGCACTCGCTCAGGATGTGCTCCGGCGCGTAGTCGGCGCTGTCGTGCCGCCCGGCGCCGTCGATCACGACCGGGTGGGTCATCCGCGCGTCCGCGACGGCGTCGGCGGGCAGGCCGCGGGTGTCGTACGGGCACAGGATCGCGACGTCCCGGCCGGCGAAGGCGAGGTTGATCAGCGCCTCGTGCTGGACGCACGCCACGTACTCCGTCGCCGAGCGGCCCGGCCAGATCGGCTCGCCGATGATGCGGACGCGGCGGTCGGGGTGCAGGTCGGCGAAGGCCCGCAGCACGGCCGGGATGATCCGCCCGGGGTTGCGCCCGACCTCGCTCATGTCGATCATCCGCACCTCTCCGGCCGCGTCGCCGAGCGCGTCGCGGATGAGGCCGAGGTTCCCGCCGGGCACGGCCACCGCGACCGGCTCGCCCGAGGCCAGGCCCTCCCGGACGAACGGCACGGTCCCCGCGACGTACTCGGCCGCGTCCCGGTAGAAGAGCGCCGGATGATCGAAGGGACCGGCGGGGGCGGGCGGCGTGACGTTCATGGACTCTCCACCACGACCGGAAGGGGGTCGGATCCGATCAGGGTCAGTACGGTTCTCAGTATGCGGGGCGGGCGATGCAGGAATATCCGTTTTCCGGGGGGAAGAGTGCCCGCCATATCGGTCATCAACCATGCTCCCCGTACATCGATGAAGCTGAGCCCCGTGAGGTGGAGGTGAACGTCGGCCTCCGCCGAGGCCAGCGCGGCCAGCGCCGCGCGCCACGCCTCCCTCGTCGTGCGGTCGACCTCTCCGACGACCTCGGCCCGGGCGGGGGGCCCGATCAGGGTGACCGCCAGGCCCGGCGGGGGACCCTGCCGGACGGGGACGGGCGGAGGGTCGGGCAGGGGCGCGTGGGGCGGGCCACCGGAGTCGGCCCTCGGCTGAAGCGTCAACGGACCACCCCGGAGAAGAGACATCAGTTCTGTCAACCTACCCGCTCCTCGGACGGCGGTGGTAGGGAGGGCGCAAACGGCGGTCCGGGCTTCCCGGACCGTCCGCCGGAGACGGCTGCGCCCGGGGAGTCCGGAGGCGGCTACCGGCCGAGGGCCTCGACGACCCGCTGGAGGGTGTCGTCCCAGGGGCGCGCGGGGACCACGGGGACGCCGGCCTCGGCGGCCCGCGCGGCGAGCCAGTCCCCGTAGCGGGCGCTCACCTCGGCCCGGCCGGTCTGCTCCCCCGCCCCGGGCTCGCGGCGGCGGTAGTTCTCCACGAGCCGGGCCCGGTCCGGCTCGTGGAGGAAGACCGCCGCGACCTCCCCGCGCCCGCCCGCCGTACCGTCCGCGCCCCGGCCCGCGTTCCGCCCCGTGCCCTGCCCGGCCCCGACGGAGCGCCGGACCAGCTCGGCGGCGAGGGAGGGCAGGAGGTAGTCCCCCTCGATGACCACGGAGGTGCCGGTCTCCAGATGGTTGGCCACCACCGCCTCCACCGCGGGGGCGAGCGCCTCGCAGGTGGCGATCTGCAGCCGGACGATCTCGTCGGGCGGCAGGTGCGCGGCCTCGGGGTGGGTGCGCCAGTAGTGCAGCAGCGGCTGCTGCTCCGGCGTGGTCACCGCCTGGAGCGCCTCGACGATGTCGTCGAGTTCGACGAGCGCGACCCCGTACCGCCGGGCCAGCGGGTAGCTGACCTGGCTCTTGCCCGTCCCCGACGCGCCCCCGAGCAGGAGCACCTTCCATCCGCCGACCATGCTGCGCAATTTATCCCATATAGGGAATGATGCCGTTTATGCGAATTCTGATCATCGGCGGCACCCGGTTCGTCGGACGGCACATCACCGAGGCCGCCCTCGCCGCCGGGCACGAGGTCTCCCTCCTCCACCGGGGCCTGACCGGTCCCGGCCTCTTCCCGGAGGCGGAGCACCTGATCGCCGACCGCGACACCGGCCTCGAGGTCCTCGGCGACCGCCGGTGGGACGCGACGGTCGACGTCAGCGCCTACCTCCCCTCCCAGGTCGGCGCCCTCGCCGACGCCGTGGCGGGCCCGGAGCGCGGCGGCCGGTACGTCTTCGTCTCCACCACCGCCGTCTACGCCGCCGGTCAGAAGCCCGGCTTCACCGAGGACGCGCCGCTCGCCGCCACCGGCGGCCCGGTCCCCGAGACCGTGACGGGTGAGACGTACGGCCCGCTGAAGGTCCTGTGCGAGCGGACCGCCGCCGAGCGGTTCGGCCCCGGCACGCTCGTCGTCCGCCCGACCTATGTGATCGGCCCCCACGACTACACCGGCCGCTTCACCTACTGGGTCAACCGGATCGCGCGCGGCGGCGAGGTGCTGGCCCCCGGCGACCCCTCGGCCCCGATCCAGGTGATCGACGGGCGCGACATGGCCTCCTGGGTCATCGCCATGGTCGAAAAGGGCGGGGGCGGCACCTTCCACGCGGTCAGCCCGCCCCCGCCCTTCACCTTCGGCGACATGCTGGAGCAGATCGCGGCCGAGGTCGCCCCGGCCGGGACCACGCTCACCTGGGTGGACGCCGACTTCCTGCACGCCGGGGGCCAGGACGGCCGGTCCCTCCCGCTCTGGGGCGGGGGCGGCGACACCTCGATCAACGCCGCCGACCCGGCCGCCGCCCGCGCCGCCGGACTGGACCCGCGCCCGTTCCGGCAGTCGGTCCGCGAGATCCGCGCCGCCGAGGCGGACCACACGGTCGAGACCACCGTCTCCGCCGAGCGGGAGGCCGAGATCCTCGCCGCCTGGCACGCCCGGTAACGCCCCGCCGCCCGCGCCGTACGGTCCCGCGGCCCTCCCGGCGCGGGCCGTACGGCCGGTGTCCGCTGCGGCTCCGGTGGAGGATCCGCCGGGCGGGTGCCCGCGCACCGGCGGGATATCTCCCGGATCATCGGGCATGATCGGCGCATGCTGGAGATCAAGACGGTCGTCATGGGTGTCGAGGACGTACGGCGGGCGGTGGAGTTCTGGACGCGGGCGCTGGGCTACGTGCCCCGCGGCGAGGTGGGCGACGAGTGGGCGGAGCTGGTCCCGGCCGCCGGCTCCGGCATCGCGCTGGCCCTCGACCGCAGCGCGGTCCCCGTGCAGGAGCACCCGCGCGTGCACCTCGACCTCTACGCCCGTGACACCGCCGACCAGGCCGCCGAGGTCGAGCGGCTGCTCGCCCTCGGCGCCGAGCGGGTCGACTGGGACCTCTACCCGGAGGACCCGGACTTCGTCGTCCTCGCCGACCCCGACGGCAACCGCTTCTGCGTCATCGACCCGACCCACTGACGAACCGGCCCACCGACGAGCCGACCCACCGACGAGCCGACCCGCTGTGAGCCCGGCCGCCACGGACGTCCCGGCCCCGCCGGGGCCGTCCGGCCGGCCCGGCGTGCCTACGCCCCCCGTCAGCGGCCCGGCGCGCCCGCCCCGCCCAGGGCCAGGGCCAGGTCCACCGCGTGCTCGGCGTGGATGCGGGTGGAGTCGAAGACCGGGACCGGGCTGTCCTGCGGGCCGACGAGCAGCGTGATCTCGGTGCAGCCCAGGATCACCCCCTGCGCTCCGCGGGCGGCCAGGTCCGCGATGACCTCCCGGTAGGCCGCGCGGGAGGCGTCCTCGACCCGGCCCCGGGTGAGCTCCTGGTAGATGACCCGGTCCACCACCTCGCGGCCGGGCCCGTCCGGCACCAGGACCTCGATCCCGTGCCGGCGCATCCGGTCGCGGTAGAAGTCCATCTCCATGGTGAAGCGGCTGCCGAGCAGGCCTGCGGTCGTGAGCCCGGCGGCGGCGATCCGCTCCGCCGTGACGTCGACGAGGTGCGGGAACGGCACGGTGAGCGCGGCCTCGATCTCCTCGGCGACGTGGTGCATGGTGTTGGTGCAGAGCAGGACCAGGTCCGCCCCGCCGGCCTCCAGGGTCCGGGCCGCACCGGCGAGCAGCTTCCCGGCCGCCGCCCAGTCGCCCGCGCGCTGCATGGCCTCGATCTCCGCGAAGTCCACGCTCAGCATCAGGATCCGCGCGCAGTGGTGCCCGCCCAGCCGGCGGCGGACCTCCTCGTTGAGGAGGCGGTAGTACTCCGCCGACGACTCCCAGCTCATTCCGCCGATCAGGCCGATGGTTCGTGTCATGCCCGCATCCTGACCCGGCCGGGCGTCCCATAGGTAGACGTGTTCTTCTTGGCGAAGACCCAAGGAACACTTATGGCATGCCTTCCGGAATGGACGCCCACCGCCTGCTCGTCTTCCGCCAGATCGCCCGCGCCGGGTCGATCTCGGGCGCGGCCCGCGCCCTCGGCTGGACCCAGCCCGCCGTCAGCCAGCACCTGCGCGCGCTCGAACGGCGGGCAGGGATGGCACTGGTGCTGCGCCGCCCGCGCGGGGTGAAGCTGACCGAGGCGGGCGAGCTGCTGCTCCGCCACGCCGACGCCGTCGCCGTCCGGTTGCACGCCGCCGCCGACGACCTCGACGCCCTGGCGCAGCTGCGGGCGGGCACCGTACGGCTGGCGGCCTTCCCCTCGGCGAGCGCCACGGTCGTGCCGGCCGCCATGAGCCTGCTGGGCCGCCGCCATCCCGGCGTGGACGTACGGCTCCGCGAGGCCGAGCCCCCGCAGGCGCTCGACCTGCTCGCCGCCGGGGAGGCGGACCTGGCCGTGACGTTCGCGCACCCCGGGCAGGAACCCTCCGGCGACCCGGCCCTGGTGCGGATCCCGCTCGGCGAGGACCCGGTCCTGCTGGTGCTGCCCCGCTCCCACCCGCGCGCCGCCCCCGGCGCGGAGGGCGGTGGCGGCGGCCCGGACACCCCGGTGGACCTGCGGCTGCTGGCGGAGGAGAAGTGGATCGCGGGCTGCGCGCGCTGCACCGCGAACCTCCGCCGGGCCTGCGAGGAGGCCGGGTTCACCCCCGACGTGCGGCACGGCACCGACGACTACGTGGTCACCCAGGCGCTGATCGCCCGGGGGCTGGGGATCGGGCTGCTCCCCCGGCTCGCGCTGGACGCCTTCACCGACCCCGGGGTCGTCGTCCGCCCGGCGCTCGGGCTGCTCCCCCGGACCCTCCACCTGGTCCACCATCGCGAGGCCGGTCAGGTCCCCGCGGTCCGCGCCGCCGTGCAGGCCCTGCGCGACGTGCTCGCCCCGGCGCGTCCCGGGCGTCCCTGACCACCAGCGCCGCGGCCGCGAGGTAGGCCGCGGCGCCGAGGACGGTCTGGACGAGGAGAGCGGGGAGGTACCAGCCGGGCCCGGACTCGAGGACCTCGGGGAAGGGCTCGCCGGCGTTCACGTCCGGGCGTTCTCCGGGGTCGGGTGGCCGCCGGGTCAGGGGAGGCTCGCCTGGACGGCCCGCCGGGCGGGCTCGCTGAGCAGGCTCTCCCAGGAGGTGAACAGCTCCAGCAGCCGCCCGCCGTACCGGGCGCGCAACGTGGGGTCGGCCCGGACGACGTCCAGCTCGTTGGCGGCGGTGAGCTCGGCGAAGTCCCTGCGCGCCTGCTCCGGCGGCTGGAACCGGGCGCCGGTGAACCGGTCGCGGAACACCGGCTTCTGCCCGGCCAGCCGGGGATGGGAGAAGTCGCGGTCGCAGCCCGCGTAGAAGTGGACCAGCCACTCCGCCTCCTCGCCGATCACCTCGGCCAGCTCCTCCCGGCGGGTCGCCTCGCCCAGCGCGGTGGCGAACCCGTCGGTGCCGTAGAAGGCGTGGCAGAGCCCGGCCAGCCGGAGCGCCGGGCGCGCCCCCCACTCGCCGAGCAGCGCGTGGACCCGCTCCAGGTGGAGGAGCAGGGTGCCGCCCGGGTGGGGGATCTCGTGGGCGCCGCGCGCGGTCAGCAGCTCGATCGCGGCGGCGGCCGCGCCGTCCGCGTCCGCGTGTCTCCCCGGCTCGGCCGGCTCCCGCAGGTCGGTCGTCATGTTTCCTCCCGTCGCGTCGGTCGGCACCCGTCCGGGTCCCACCGGCCGGAGCCGTGCGCTCCGGACCGCCGGGCTCACCGCCCGGTGGCGGACAGGTTGCCGCCGGGGCCGGGAACACGGCGTTCACGGCCCCCGAACGCCATCGTGAGATCGGCGGAGCGCGCCGTCAATTCCCGGTCACCCTCCGCCGCGCCCGGGACCCGCCGCACCACGACCGCCGCACCACGACCGCCGCACCACGACCGCCGCACCACGACCGTCACGCCGCGGTCGTCACGCCGTACGGGAGAGCCCTCGCGGCGCGTCCCCGCGGGACAGGTCCCCGTGCGGCATGTCCCAGCCCTCGGCGAGCCGCGAGGGGTGGACGTTGCCCGCCCCGCCGAAGAACTCGCAGAACTTCATGATGAGCGGATCCCACGCCAGCGGGTCGATGTGGCGCGTCCCCGGGATGACCAGGTCCTCCTCGACGTGGACGCGCACGACCTCCGCCTCGAATGCGGTGGCGTACGGCTCGGCGCCGCCGAACGGATGCGCCCCGGTGATCCGGCACTCCAGCTGGATCGGGCACTCGGCCACGCGCGGCGCCCCGACCAGCTCGCCGGGCCGCTCGGTCAGCCCGGCGGCCCCGAACTTGTCGCGCTCGTACCGGTAGCCCTGCCGTGCCTTGTGCGGCGGCACCACCGGTTCACCGGTGAGCAGCGCGAGCCGGTCGACGGCGCCGACCATCGCGGAGGACGGCAGGTTGAGCACGCACTCGCGCTCGCGAAGCAGGTTCGCCGTGGTCCGCGCGCTGTTCCCCATGCCCAGCATGCAGGCGCTCCCCAGCCACCAGGCGGACGACATGGGCGCGAGGTTGGCGGTGCCGTCCGCGTTGCGGGAGCCGATCAGCACCACGGGCGTTCCGAAGTAGAGCACCTTCAGGTCGAGGGTCGTGTGCACCGCCGTGTCCTCCGTGTCCGTTCCCGGTGTGGGCCGGGAACAGACTCTGGCCGACCGGGACGCGCCCCGCTGGCGGTGATCGGACATCGCGCTCCGCCCTTCGCTCCGTTGTCATGACATGTCGCGTCCGCGGTAGCAGAATCAGGCGGGTGATGACATCGGGGAACCCCAGCACCGTGTTCGCCCCTTCCATAAGCCTGTCCGGCCAGGGCATCCGCCTGCGCGAGTGGACCGACGCGGACCTGCCCGCTATGGCCGGGCTCTTCGACGACCCGCAGATCGACCGCTGGACCCCGATCCGCTCCCCCTTCACCGTCGGGGACGCGCGGGCCTACCTGACCAGGGCGCGTGAGGGCCGGGCCGCCGGCACCCGCATCCACCTGGCGATCACCGGCGAGGGCGGCGCGGCCCAGGGTGAGGTCCTGCTCTTCCGCGCCGGCCCGCACGACTCCGACGCCGAGCTCGGCTACGCGATCGGCGCGCCGTACCGGCGGCGGGGTCTGGCGACCAGGGCCGTCCGGCTGATGACCGGCTACGCGTACGGCACGCTGGGCATGGGCCGCGTGCTGCTGCGCATCGCCCCGGGCAACGAGGCCAGCGCGGCGGTGGCGCGGGCCGCGGGCTTCCACCTCACCGGCGACGAGCCCGTCGTCCGGGACCGCGCCGGCGAGCCCGTCTCCCTGCTCACCTGGTGCCACCGCCGCACTCCAGCCTGACCCGCAGCCTGACCCGCGGTCCCGGCACCCGGCACCGGGACCGCGACCGCGACCGCGACCGCGGGGGAGCGTCAGACCCTGCCGGGCAGGGACAGGCGGCCGGAGGCGACGTCGAGCACTCCGGTCACCCGGAGCAGCGGGTCGTGCAGATCGGCGTTCACGCGCAGAGCCGCGGTGACGCCGTCGTAGGAGAACCCCTTCGGGAAGCCGAGGTCCGCCAAGGGGACGCGGACCTGGACGGTGTCCGCCTTCAGCCGGGTCGGGTACGGCGGGCTGTCCAGGTAGAGGGGGACCCCGGGCCACGTCTCCGGCAGGTCGGGACGCTCCCCCTCCGCGATGTCACGGACCTTGAGGGCTCCGTCCGCACGGGTGGTGTCGGGGACGAGGACCACCCAGTGGCTGTGCCACCGTGCGCCGTCGTCGTCGGTGCGGCCGTTGCGGTCCTCGTCGTAGCGGGGGGTGTCGTCGAAGTCCGGGTGGGACGTCGCGGCGAGCGCGAGGATCCCGCTCTCGCCGGTGAAGCCGACCGTGGACGGGTCGAGTGAGGTGGGCCAGACATAGCTGAGCACCTCACTGCCCGCGAACTTCCCGGCCGGCTCGGGCCGTACCGAGCCGGCACGGCCGCGGACCACCTCGGTGAAGACGAGCTGCCTGCCGACCCGCCGGACGCTCGTGTGCACCAGGTCGAAGGCGGCGGGGCGGACGTCACCGCGCGGTGAGCGGATGCCGGTCCTGCTCTCTCCGGTGTGCCGGTGGTGCTCCTTGTCCGGGTGGGCCGCGGCCGGGGACGCGACGGCGCCCGCGGCCGCCAGGGTCAGCAGTGCGGCGGTGGCGATCCGGCGGGCGACGGCGCGCCCGGCGATCCTTCCGGACCGCGTGCGGGGGGCATGGCCGACCGGGAGGACCGGTCCGGTGTGTCGAGGCATGGTGATGCCGCATCCCTTCTTCTTAGGAGTCCTAACCTTAGGACTGCCAAGGAAATTAGAGAGGACGGCCGGCGTTGTCAACCCATATGCTTAGGACGACTGAGGATTGGAGAGCGGATGGAGACGGAGGGAGCACTGCCGGCCGACCAGGCGGAGCAGTCGGCCGCCGGGAGCACGGACCTGGACCGCCGCCTGGCGATGGCGCTGGAGCGGGTCGGGCACGTGGTGCGCACCCTGCAGTGGCGGCAGGCGTACGCCCACGGGCTGAGCCCCATCCAGACCCGGCTGCTGCTCCATCTGGCCGGCCGGACGCGTCCGCCGCGGGTCAGCGACCTGGCCGCCGAGTTCGACGTCTCGCTCGCCACCGTGAGCGACGCGCTGGCCGCGCTGCGCCGCAAGGAGCTGATCCGGCGCGAGCCGGACCCGGCCGACCGGCGCAGCCGCGTCTTCGCCCTCACCGACGCCGGGGAACGGTTGGCGGCCGACCTGGAGCGCTGGTCCGGCCCGATCACCGACCGGCTGGCCACCGTCGGTGAGGCCGACAAGGCCGCCGCCCTGCGGTTCCTGCTCGACCTCGTCGGCGGACTCCATGACACCGGCGTGCTCGCGATCGCCCGCACCTGCGTGACCTGCCGGTTCTTCGTCCGAGATGCCCACGACGACCCACGGCGCCCGCACCACTGCCGCCTGCTCGACACGCCCTTCGGCGACGCCGCGCTCCGGGTGGACTGCGCCGAACACCGGAGCCTGGAACCGGGGCCCCTTCCGGCAGGATGACGCCGCGGCACCGCTCTCACCGCACGGACCGGCCCGCCCCGCCTCCCGGAGGGGACAGCCGGCGGGGGACCGTGGTGTGATGGCGTCGTGAACCGCGCCGTGGAGGAGACGAACCGCCGCATGCTCCGGGCGCGGGACGCGATGGACCGCGCCTACGCGCAGCCGCTGGACGTCCCGGCCCTGGCCCGGATCGCCCACGTCTCGGAGTCGCACTTCAACCGCGTCTTCCGGGCCACGTTCGGCGAGACGCCCCACCGCTACCTGCAGCGCCGCCGAGTCGAGCGCGCGATGTTCCTGCTCCGGGAGACCGATCTCAGCGTGACGGACATCTGCTTCCAGGTCGGCTTCGGCAGCCTGGGGACCTTCAGCCGGACGTTCCGCCAGATCGTCGGCCGGTCGCCCCGGGAGTACCGCAAGCAGGCGGTGGCCACGGGCGTGCCGACGTGCTTCACGATGGCGTGGATGCGGCCGAACACCTGAGCCTGGCGCCCCGCCCGGCATCGCCGTGCCCGCCCGGCCCCGCCGCGCCGTCCGCGGGCGGAGTGGTTTCGGAGAAGTTTTCGCCCGGGGCCGCTCGGTAGCGTGGTTCACATGTTCACCGCGATCACGCACTCGCAGATCTACGTCCTCGACCAGGACGAGGCCCTCGACTTCTACGTCGGCAAGCTCGGCCTGGAGGTCAACTCCGACGTCGACCTGGGCTTCATGCGCTGGCTGACCGTCAACGTCCCCGGCGACCCGGAGCGCCAGATCCTGCTGGAGAAGCCGGGCGGCCCGACGATGTCCGAGGAGACGGCCCAGCAGGTCCGGGAGCTGGTGACCAAGGGCGCGATGGGCGGCCACCTGATCTTCAGGACGGACGACTGCCGCAAGACGTACGAGACGCTGCTGAGCAAGGGCGTCGAGTTCACCCAGGAGCCCACCGAGCAGCCGTACGGGATCGACTGCGGCCTGCGCGACCCTTTCGGCAACTCCATCCGCTTCACCCAGCCGAAGGCCTGACGCCGTCCTGAGGTCGTCCTGGGGCCGTACGGCGGGTCAGCGCGGAGCCGGCGGCCGGGGCCGGACCCGGAGCTCCCGGGCCGCGGGCGGTGGGGGTCCGGCCGGAGCGGAGGCGCGGCCGCGGAGGGCGCCTCCGTGCTCCCGGCGGACCATACTCCCGGCGGACCGTGCGCCCGGACCGGCCTACGCGTCCCCGGCCCCTTCGCCGACGATCGCGCGCAGCGCCGCGACGTGCCCCCGGTAGGCGGCGCGGCCGTCCCCGGTGAGCCGGAGCCAGACGCGCTGGCGGGTGTCGCGCACGGCCTTGCGCTGCTCGACGTAGCCGGCCTCGATCAGCACGCCCACGTGCTTGCTGAGCACGGAGGCGCTGACGCCGAGCTGCTCCTGGACCACGCCGAACTCGGCCTCGGCGACCGCGTCCAGCAGGGCGCAGATCCGCAGCCGGTTCGGTGTGTGGATCGTCGCGTCGAAGCCGCCCATGGAGGTGGAGTCGGACACGGCGGTCATGCCGACTTCCGGGCGGGCCTGCGGCAGTAGACCGTGAGGGCGAACATGGCGACGGCGTTCACCGCGGCGGAGACGATCCAGCCCCGCTGCAGGCCCGCGCGCACATCCAGCGCGGCGGCGACCGCCATGAGGCCGACGAGGAGCACCGCCGCCACCGCCATCACCGCCACCTGGCGCCGGTCGCCCCGGCTGACGATCCCGAAGCGGTCGAAGAACACCCGCACGGCCACCAGCAGGCCGGCGATCGCCGCCAGGGAGACCAGGGCCCCGGCGGGCTGCGGGAGCAGGACGCTCAGCGGGGACAGGGCGCTCAGGGCGGCCACGACGGAGGGGTACCACATCGGCATCGGGACGGCGTCGATGGCCGTCCGGACCCGCTCCACCTCGCGGAGGGCCGCGGCGGCCTCCTCACGGGTCGGACGGGCGGGGGTCTCGGAAGTCGCGTGTGTTTCCATGCAGGAAACTCAACCACTCACTTTCCATCTCGTCAACACTTGACTTTCCATAGGGGAAAGACAAGGCTGTCCGGCGGACCGCACCCGCGCCGTCTCAGTCCCCCCGCCGGTCGGCGGGAGCGGACGGCCCCTCCGCCGGGAGCCCCGTGCCCGCCGGAGACCCGTCCCCCGGCGCGGGCTCGGCCGCGGCGGGCCGGTCGTAGATCCCGACGGTCCACCCGCCCGGGCGCTCACCAGTCCTGAGCGACAGCCGCCTGCGCACCTCGGGATCCCTCAGCGCCCGGACCTGAGCGGCCTCGTCGCACCCTCCCGGCTTCACGACCGGCCGGCAGCCCGTGACGGCCTCCGCCACCTCCCGCACCGGGGCGTCCGCCGGGAAGACCCAGACCTTCATGGACTGCGGCCCCTCCAGCCAGCCGGAGGGCGCCGACAGCCGGTCATGATGTCCGCCCGCCAGGTCACCGCACCGTCCGGCCGTACCGCCCGACTCTCCGCCCCTGAGCGGAAGGTCCGTGACGACCCAGGCCCGGGGATCGTCGCAGACCACCTTGTTCCCGGTGAAGTGGCTGGTCGGAGTGAAGGTCACCGTCTCGCCTACGCCCACCGTCTCGAACCGCCGGGAGTGGATGAGGGAGAGGTCGAACCTGTCGGCCCCCAGCACCACGGGCATCGTGCCGGGCAGGTCCGCCCCCGGCCCGGCCGGGACCGCGGCCGGCGAGGGCTGGGCGAGCACCGCCTCGCGGGGGCGGAGCAGATCGGCAAGCGGGCCGCTCGCCAGTCCGGTCGCGGCGACGGCGAGGGCCAGCGCGGCCCCCGCCGTCACCGCCCGCCGGGTACGGCGTATGCCGCGGCCCCGCCGTACGATCGCGTCGAGACCGGCGGACGGCTCGCACCCGGAGGGTGCCCGGCCGTACCGGTCCAGGAGTTCACGCAGGTCGCTCTCGGTGTGCCTCATCGCTGGGTCCTCTCCAAGATCATTGTCTGGACGTCCGGGTCGACGCGGAGACGGGTGAGGGCCCGGCCCAGCTGGCTCTTCACCGCTCCCGGCGAGCAGCCGATGACGTCGGCGACCTGGGTGAGCGTCCGTCCCTCGAAGTAGTGCAGGACGATCACCGCGCGCTGGCGCGGGGAGAGCGCGCCGATCGCGCTCCACAGTGCGGCCTGGTCGTCCACCTCGGCGGCCGCGTCACGCGGGTCGGCGGTCTCGGGGAGCGTCTCGGCCGGGACCTCCCCGCGCCAGCGCCTGCGCCACCACGAGGCGTGGGTGTTCACGATGATCCGGTAGACGTAGGGATCGGGGTTGCCCTCGATCCGCCGCCAGGCGATCCACGCCTTCGCCAGCGCCGTCTGCACCAGGTCCTCGGCCGTGCCCCAGTCCCGGGCGAGGAGGTACGCCATCCGGCACAGCCGCGAATGCCGGTGCGCCACGTACTCGGCGAACCCGTCGTCCATCGATCATCTCCGTCCCGTCGTCTCCGGTGATGACTACCGGCCACCGGGCGCGTTCGGATGACAGGTGATCGAAGAATCCTCAGGACCGTACGGCGGGCCACGAGCGGAGCCGGCGGCCGGTCCGCTCCGTCGGCCTGCCGGGGAGCCGCCGACCTGCCGCGGAAGTCGCAGGCCGCGTACCGCCGCGGGATGACGAAAATCAATCACACGCTGTACGCGGAGAGTAATCCGAAATGCTAAAAATCATGATTGACATCTGAGGAAAGGCACCGCATTCACGTGGGCTCGACGGTGGCCGCCGCGACCGGACCGGGTGCGGATTCCAGCCGAATGCCGCGTGCCGCGACGCCAGGGGGCGATGACCACGGCTTCCAGAGGATCCGGCGTGAGGACCGCGCTTCTCACCCCGCTCATCGCGCTCGTGCTCGCCTCGTGCGCCGCCACCGCGACCGGCGGCGACGGAGAGTCACACCGTTCACCGGCTCCGCCCTCCCGGACCGCCGCTCCGGCCGCCACGGCGCCGCAGGGCGCCGCCGCGACCTCGGGGAGCTCCGCGGCGGCATCGGGCGGCTCCGCCGTACCCGCGACGACCGGCCCCGAGCCGACGAGCTGCCCGAACGGGACGCTCATCCCGGCCGTCGAGGTGCCCGCCGTACACGCCGATCCGGTGGTCATCCCGGAGGCGAGGATCGGGGGCGAGACCATCCCCTCCGTCACCATCCCCGGGGTGGACATCCCCGCCACGCGCATCCCCGCCCAGTGCACCGAGATCGCCCCGGCGCCCGGCGGCTGCCTCGGGGCGGCGTCGATCCCGCCGGTCTCGATCCCCGCCGTGGAGATCCCGCCGGTCGAGATCCCCGGCGTGGACGCCGGTGGGATCAAGCTCGACCCGGTGCGCGCGGAGGGGGTGCGGGCCGAGGCCGTGCACGCGCAGGGCGTCTCCACCCCCGAGGTGTGCCAGGTCGTACCGGAGGGCGGCGGGCGGGTGCCGTACGTCCGCCGTGACTACATCCGACGGGATTACATCCGACGGGATTACATCCGCCGTGACTACATCCGCCGTCCCGGTGCCTGCAACGAGCAGCGGGAATGCATTCCCGCCGTCGAAGTGCCCGCCGTCGAGGTGCGCGCGGTCGAGGTGCGGGCCGTGGAGATCCCGGCGGCGGAGCTGAAGGCGTACGAGATCGGCGAGAGCGAGGTCCTCGAAGGCGGCGGCTCGATCGCCTTCGCCGTCAAGGCCGACGTGCTCTTCGACTTCGACAGCGCCGCCATCAAGCCGGAGGCCGCCGCCGAGCTCAGGCGCGTCGCCCGGCAGATCACCGAGAAGGCCGCCTCCGGCGCGGCCGTCCAGGTCGACGGGCACACCGACGCCCGGGGCGACGACGCGCACAACCAGACCCTGTCCGAACGGCGGGCGCGGGCGGTGGCCGACTGGCTGGCGACCGAGGGCGGCGTCCCGAGAGCCCGGCTCGAGGCGCGGGGGTACGGCGAGACGAAGCCCGTCACGCCGAACACGAAGGCCGACGGCTCGGACGACCCGGCGGGCCGCGCCAAGAACCGCCGGGTGGTCATCTCCACCACCACCTGACGCGCCGCCCTCCCCGCCCCCGCACGGGATCCGCTCCGGATCCGCTCGACCACAGACCCCGACCAGATCAGGACGAATCGCGACGTGACCGACGAACTCGATCTCCACACACGGCGGATAGGCCCGTACACCCTGGTCCGCCAGTTGGGCGAGGGCGGGATGGGCATCGTCCACCTGGCCCACGACGAGCAGAACAGACCGGTCGCGCTGAAGGTGATGCGCCCCGAGCTGGCCAGGCGCGAGGAGTTCCGGCGCAGGTTCCAGCGCGAGGTGGACGCGGCGCGCCGGGTGGCGAGGTTCTGCACCGCGCCCGTGCTCGACGCGGGCATCGACGGCGACCAGGCCTACATCGTCACCGACTACGTCGAAGGACCCGACCTGTCCTCGGTCGTCGAGACGCGCGGCCCCCTGACCGGCGCGGCCCTGGAGGCCCTCGCCGTCGGGGTCGCCACCGCGCTGGCCGCGATCCACGAGGCCGGCGTCGTCCACCGCGACCTGAAGCCGTCGAACATCCTGCTCGGGTCGACCGGCCCACGGGTGATCGACTTCGGGATCGCCCGGCTGGCCGAACCGGACGCCACCCAGTCCGCGGCGCTGGTCGGCACCCCCGCCTACATGTCGCCCGAGCAGGTGAACGGCGGAGCCGTCACCGCGGCGAGCGACATATTCGCCTGGGCCGGCGTGGTGGTCTACGCCGGCACGGGACAGCCGCCGTTCGGCACCGGGGACATGCCCCAGGTGCTCTACCGGGTGGTCAACCACGTGCCCCGGCTCGACGGGGTCGACGAACGGCTCCGGCCGCTGGTGGAACAGGCGCTGGACAAGGACCCCGCCCGGCGCCCCACCGCCCAGGAACTGCTCGACCGGCTGCTCGGCCGTACCCGGGCCACGGCGGTGGAGGGCGCCCGCACCGTGAGCGACGCCTGGACCCCGTCCCTGCCGGGCCTCGGGGCGTCCCTGCCGGGCCTCGGGGCGAGCGGCGTCGCACGGTGGCGCCGTCTGCGCACGCCGCTGCTCGCCGCCGCCCTCGCCGCGCTGGTCACCGCGGGCGGCTCCCTGGCGCTGCTCCGCCCCTGGGAGGCCGCGGACCCGTCCGCCCGTGACGCCCTCCCGGCCGGGTCCACGGTCACCGCCACCGTGACCGCGACCATGACCACGGCCGCGCCCGCCGGGGACGGCGGGGATGGAGGGGACGCCTCCCCCTCCTCGGCCGCCGCCGGCCCGACGCGGGAGGAGGCCGGTCCTCCCCCGGGGAAGGCCGTACGGCCCGGCACGTCGGAGGCGGGAGCCGACATCCGCTTCCGGCACTCCTCGGGGGAGGAGATCCCGATCCATGTGCGGATCGACTCGCTCGTCCGGGAGGGCGACCGGATCCGGCTGCAGTGGACCGTGCGGAACGACGGCTCCGGGGACCAGCGCGTCTCCTTCGGCGACCTCATGGACGACGGCCTGAGCGCCGAGAAGATCAGCCTGATCCTGCCGGGCGCGGCTCCTCCCGCCTTTCCTCTGTGGGAGGAGAACAGATGCGTCTGCTCCCGCTGGGGCCCCATCGACGACCTCGCCCCCGGCGAGTCCAAGCGCCTGCACGCGGTGTTCGACGGGGTGTCCGCGGAGGTCAAGACGGTCGGGGTCGACCTGGCGCAGCTCGGCCTCTACGAGAACATCCTCGTCACCGGGACGTGACCGGGCCCCGCTCCCACACCGGCCGGTGTCCACTCCGGCCGGTGTACGGGCCGGCCGGTGTACGGGCCGGCCGGTGGCAGAACCCGGGCCGTCGCGGTGGCCGGTGGCAGACTGGAGGCCACGGCACCCGGCGGCCGGGCCGGGCCGGGCTAGTCGAGGCTGGACGGTCGAGGCGGGAGGACCGATGGACGGAAACGATCCGCACATCCACGTCGAGGTGGACGTGATCCACGCCGACGCCGCCCTCCGGAACATGATGGCCTCGGCCTTCGGCCTGGTCGGTGAGCTGCCGAGCGCGGTCGCCACCGGCTGCGGCCTGCGGGTGCCGTACGCGATGACGTCCCCCCGCCCGGAGAGCGTCACCTGCCTGGCCTGCCGCGAGCACGCGCACCGGCGGCACCTGGACTACGCCGACCAGGTCGAACGCCTGTCCGCCATGCCCGGCACGCCCCTCGACCCCCACCAGGCGGCCCAGGCCGCCCAGCGCCACCGCGAGCTGGCCGAACAGTTCACCACCGGCGACGGCTGACCCCTCCGCCGGGAGCCACCGGAGCCATGCGTTCCGGATCACACCCGTGATCACCATCCCGGATGCGGCCATCAAGAGCACACGTCAATCGATGGACCGGGCAGAATCGCCGGACACCATTGCGCTGCGCGCCCATTTGCAGCCGATTTGAAACTCACAGATCCGGAAATTGTCACCAGTTCTCCCTATAGTGCCGGCTGTGAGTGACCTCCAACCAGGCATATACGAGCATCTGATCACCCGTGAGCTCGGGATGTCTCTGCGCGCTTTACCTGACAGCGGCTTGATCGACAAACGGGCTCTGGATCCGGCCGACGCCCACGAAACTCTGGCAAGGCATCTGGCCGCTCTGACTCGACGTGCGTTGAGGTCCGTGCGAGGCGAAAACGATGTCGCCAAGCTGGCACGCCAAGTCGAGATCACCAACCGGATCGCCGAGTTGATCGGTGAACTCGTGCCCGACACCGCTGCGCCGGAGGATCTGGTCGAGGCCGCTGAGGAACTCCTGGGTGTCGCCTGTGGTAAAGACGCGGGTGGAACGGTCCGTTTCCCGTCCCGCCCGATAGTTCCATTGACCGGCAGCGCACTCCTGGTCAACGGCCGAGGGCAGCCGGAGATCGGCCATGAGATCAAGCGCGAACTGGCCTCCGCCGACCGCGTCGATCTGCTCTGCGCTTTCGTGAAGTGGAACGGCGTACGTGTGCTGGCGGAGGCGATCGAGGAGTTTCTGGCACGCGGTGGAGAGCTCCGCGTGGTCACCACCACCTACATCGGAGCCACCGACCGCTTGGCCCTTGACCGGCTCGCCGAAATGGGCGCGCAGATCAAGGTCTCCTACGACACCCGCATGACCCGCCTGCACGCCAAAGCCTGGCTGTTCCACCGTGCCAACAATCTGTCCACGGCCTACGTCGGATCCTCCAACCTGTCCAAGACCGCGCTCAGCCACGGCCTGGAGTGGAATGTGCGACTCGCGCAGGCCGAGCAGCCCCACCTGGTTGACACCTTCACGGCCACTTTCGACGACTACTGGGGTGACCCGTCCTTCGAGCCTTATGACCCGGTCCGCGACGCGGAGCGGTTGGATCGCGCCTTGTCGGCTGAGCGCGGTGGCGGGCGGCCGACTTTCATTGACTTCGCGCGCGTCGACATCCGTCCCTACCCATATCAGCGGGAGATCTTGGACGAGCTCGCAGCCGAGCGTGAGGTTCACGGGAGACACCGAAACCTGGTGGTCATGGCCACCGGTACCGGAAAGACCGTGGTCGCCGGCCTTGATTACCGACGGCTCCGTGAGGCACGGCAGGTGGATTCTCTGCTGTTCGTCGCGCACCGGGAAGAGATCCTCCGTCAGAGCCTCCTCACCTTCCGACAGGTGCTGCGGGACGAGACGTTCGGTGAACTGTTCGTCGGTGGCTCACGGCCGGTGCATTGGCGACACGTGTTCGCCTCGATCCAGTCGTTGCACGCCAACCCGCTTCCTCACCCTGAGGCGTTCGACATGGTGATCGTTGATGAGTTCCACCATGCCGAGGCGAACACGTACCGGAAATTGCTCTCAGCAGTGCGGCCTCGCGTGCTGCTCGGCCTGACGGCCACTCCCGAGAGGACCGACGGACAGGACGTCAAACACTGGTTCGACGGCCGGATCGCGGCCGAGCTCCGCCTGTGGGAGGCGCTGGAGCGCGGCTTGCTCGCCCCGTTCCAGTACTTCGGCGTCCACGACGGAGTCGACCTGCGCGAGATCGGCTGGCGGCGAGGTCAGGGCTACGACACCACCCAACTATCGAACGTCTATACCGGCAATGATCGCCGGGTCGCCGTCGTGCTGGAGACCCTGCACCGCAAGATCGGTGATGTAGGCGGGATGCGCGCGATGGGTTTCTGCGTGGGGATCGAGCACGCCCGCTTCATGGCCGAACGTTTCGCCCGAGCAGGTATCCCCGCGGTCGCCGTCACCTCGCAGAGTTCACCTGAGGAACGTTCCCAGGCACTACGCGACCTGCGCGAGCGGCGAATCAACGCAATCTTCACCGTTGACCTGTTCAACGAGGGCGTGGACGTACCCGAGATCGACACCGTGTTGTTCCTCCGCCCCACCGACAGCGCAACGGTCTTCTTGCAGCAGCTCGGCCGCGGCCTACGCCTGGCGGACGACAAACCGTGCCTGACGGTCCTGGACTTCGTGGGCCACCAGCACAGACAATTCCGCTTCGATCGGCGGTATCGGGCGCTGACCGGTGCTAGTCGTACCGGTATCGCCCGCGAGGTCGAACAGGAATTCCCTACGCTCCCGGCCGGGTGCGTCATCGATTTGGATCGTGACGTGCGCCGCTTGGTCCTGGACAACGTACGGCAGGCGCTCAAGCTCAACTGGAAGGACCTGACCCGCGAGCTGCATGATCTCGGAGACGTCACGTTGCTGGAGTTCCTGACAGAGACCGGACTGGAGCTGGAGGATCTTTACCTGCGCAGCAGGGCGGGTTGGGCAGCGCTGCGGCGCGACGCGGGCCTCGACGGAGAGGTGCCCGACTCCGCACTCGACAGACAACTCGGCCGGGCCATCGGGCGCATGCTGCATCTGGACGACGTCGAGCGTCTGACCTTCATGTGCGACCTACTGGAAGGCCGCACCCCCGAGTCACCCCGCGAGCGGCGACTGTTCGCCATGCTCGACGCCGCCCTGTGGGGAGGGACCGAGTCGTTCTCCGGCATGGAGGCACGGTTCGCTCGCCTTCCCCGGAGCCGAGCGACCGAGCTGCGCGAACTCGCTGGGGTGCTCCGTTCCCGGATCCGGCGGGTGAATCCTCACCTGGACCCGGCGGTACCGCTGAACGTGCACGCCCGTTACAGCAAGAACGAGGTGCTGGCCGCTTTCGGTGTCGACAAACCCGCGCACATGCGTGAGGGGGTGAAGTACGTCGAAGAGCACCGAGCCGATCTGTTCTTCGTGACGATCGACAAGTCCGAGGACCATTACTCGCCGACCACCCTCTACCACGATCGGGCGATCACCGAAGAGCTGTTCCAATGGGAGTCGCAGAGTACGCTGCGCTCAGCTGCTCCCACCGCTCGGCGCTACATGTCTGGCGATTCCACCGTGCATCTGCTGATTCGGCATTCGAAGCGCGATGAAGGGCTGGGCGCTCCGCCGTACCTCTACGCCGGGCCGATGCGATACGTCAGTCACGAGGGCGAGCAGCCCGTCCGCTTCGTCTGGCGACTGGATCACCCGTTGCCGCCAGACGTCTTCCACTACGCCCGAGCCGCAGCGGCCTGAACGAGGTTCCCTCCGAGGCACCTGCCTCCCCATGAGGACGCAGGAGACCGTTCCGGCCAGGCGTCAGGCGAGGGAGTCGAACGCACCGTTCTTGATGCTCCCGACGAAGGCCCCCCACTGGTCCGGTGTGAAGGTCAGCACCGGGCCGTGGGGGTCCTTGCTGTCTCGAACGGCGACGATGCCGGGGAGATTGTCGGCCACTTCGACGCAGTTGCCGCCGTCGGTGCTGTAGCTGCTCTTGCGCCACCGGGCGCGGGACCAGTCCGCGTTCGAGGTCATCCCACGACTCCCTTCTCGGTGGCCCGAGACTATGAGCTGATCATGGAGGAGATGAGGGTAACCGACTCCTCGGCGGTCAGCGCCCGGTTGGTCAGCTTCTCAAACATCTGAGTGTATTTCGCGAGTTCATCGCCGTCTTCCAGGATCAGACCGCTGGTGGCTTGTTCGAGGTAGACCAGGTCCGGGTCCACCGGGTCGGGGAACTCCAGGATGATGAACGGGCCGTCCATCGCCGGATGCGCTCCTCCACGGAAGGGGAGCACCTGGATCGTCACGTTCGGCAGTTCGCTCCGCTGGAGCAGGGAAACAAGCTGCTCTCTCATCGTCTCCGGGCCGCCCGCCTCGCGCACCAGCACGGCCTCGTCGAGTACGGCGTGCAGCCGGACCGGATCGTCGGCGGTCAGCAGCCGCTGGCGCGCGAGCCGGATGTCGATCTTCTTCTCCACGTGACCCGCACTGGGCCTCGTCGCCGTCGCCTCGATCACCGCTCGGGCGTACGCCTCGGTCTGCAGAAGTCCCGGGATCACCTGAGCCTCGTAGGTCCGGATCACCGCGGCGTCGGCCTCTAGGCCGATGTATGAATCGAACCCGGCCTTCATCGTGTCCCGATGGCGATGCCACCAGCCCTTCTGTCGGGATTCACGGGCCAAGGCGATCAATTCCCGCCGGAGCGCGTCATCGGTGACCTTGTAGTGGTCGAGCAGATCACCGACGTCACCATGGTGGACGCTCACCCGCCCGGTCTCGATGCGGGAGACCTTGGTTCCCGACCAGCCCAGAGCTGCGGCCACCTCGGTCCCGTTGAGGCCGGCGGCCTCACGCAGGCGCCGTAGCTCGATCCCGAGTCGGCGGCGCCGGGCCGTAGGACTGATGGGCATCGTCACCCTCCTGTTGGGCCTCCCAGCTTGGCAAAGCCCTCCAGCCTGCGCAAACGCAATCAGTCTAGAGTTTTCGCGTCAACGCAATTGCGAGTACACGATTGCTCGTCCATGCTCTAAGCGTACGGCCTGCGACTCTCCGTATGCGGCGGGTCGCAGGCCAGGGGAACCGCCGCCGTCACGAAGGGCTGACGATGAATCCACACGATCCACAGGTGCAGTTCGTCCATCTGCTGCGGCTGGGGTGGGAGCTGCGCGGTCTCGGAGTCAGCACCTCGCTCGTTCTGCCCGCCACCGGCCGGCCGGTGCTGGAGCTGATGCCGGCGGGCCGGGCGCGGGTCCGGGTGATGGCCGTACGGCGGGGCCGCGACTGGGTGTTCACCTGGCGGCCCTGGTGGGCGCGGCCTTGGCGGCGGGGCGAGTGCGTCTGGGCCGGGGCGGACAACGCGGCCGACGTCATCGTCTCGACGGTGATCGCGTGAGCGCCCCACGACCGCAGCACGCCCCGAAGGACGCACCCCGGCGCGTGCGCGGTAGGACCGGCGGAGCGCACAGACCCGGTGAGGCGAACGGATCCGGCGAGGCAAAGGGACCCGGTGAGGCCCGCCATGCCGTACTCGAACGGCTCCGGCACCGTGACTTCCCCGGCGTCCCCGCCTCGGCGCCTCGAGCCCGCGCGTGGGTGCGGGGGCTGCTGGCCGGAGAGGTCGCCGCCGACACCCTCGACACCGCGCTGCTGCTGTTCAGCGAGGTCTTCACCAACGCGCTGCTCCACTCCGACTCCGGACGCGGCCCGGACGGGTCGGTGACCGTCTATCTGGGCACCGCCGGCGGCCTGGCCCACGTCGAGGTGATCGACGACGGCTCGCCCGCCAGCGTGCCCTTCCTCCGGGCCGCGGCGCCCGACAGCGAGAGCGGGCGCGGCCTGGCCCTGGTCGACCTGCTGGCCGCGAGGTGGGGAGTCCACCACGACGAGGAGACCGGCACCGCCGTCTGGTTCCAGGTCGCCGACCTCCCGGAGACGACGTGGCCGGAAGCCCTCGGCCGGTCCGGGCACGGGCCTCATCCGCCTGTCAATACAGCGGAAAGCTGACGCCCCCCACCTCTCTGCCATCGTCGTTTACAGATGAGTAATATCGCTGTTTACAAGAAATAAGATGATCGTTCGATGTGGGGCGAATTGCGTTTCCCGTACGTTTCTTCCATGCCGGAGCCGCTGTTCGGAAAGCCCCGGAACCAGGGCACGAGAACAGCCGGGAACCTCCGGCCCGTATAGGCGATCATCCGAGGTCATCGGCCTCGGCGAGGAGGGAAGAAATGTCGGCAGATAAGATCCGCCGGACGCGCGCACGCCTCGCTCTGTGCGTCTCCACGCTCGCGATCGGCACCGTTCTCACCGCGTCACCGGCGGACGCGCGCACGGTCACGGCACCGGTGGCCGCGCTCACCGGCGCACCCGGCTCCGCCGCCACGCTCACCTCCGGGCCGGCCCCGGCGTCCCTCGCCTCGGCCGGTGAGACGGCCCGGACGTCGGTCCAGGGCCGCTGGACCACCCTCTGGTTCGGCAACAGGAACACCAAGAAGCTGCAGAGCCCCGCCCTGCGGAACAAGAAGAAGGTCCTGCAGATCGTCGTCCAGTGCTGGAACGGCGGCGACGGCACCCGCGCCACGGCGTACTTCCAGCGCAAGTACGCCGGCGTCTGGTTCTCGGTGGGGAGATCCAGCACCGGTTACTGCGTCGGAGGGAAGATGTACCACCGCCTCCGCAACGTGCCGTCCGGCACCTACCGCGCCACCGTCAAGCTCAGCCCCAAGTCCCACACGGTCAGCATGTGGGTGCAGAACTACGGCTGACGCCCTGACGTGAGCTTCGCTCCCCGCGCCGCACCCGGGCGCGGGGAGTCCACCGCGACGAGGAGACCGGCACCGCCGTCCGGTCCCAGGCCGCCGACCCTGCGGAGACGACATGCTGCTCTTGGCCGGAAAGGCCCACCGGGTCGCGGCAGGCGTTACGGGTTCACCGAAATCCACTTCGAACGCTGCCGCGAGGCCTCCTACCATGGCGCGGTGATGACCCAAGTGATCGTGCTGAACGGCGGTTCCAGCTCGGGCAAGTCCGGGATCGCCCGGTGCCTGCAGGCGATCCTTCCGGATCCATGGCTCGCCTTCTCCGTCGACACCCTGGTCGACGCGATGCCCGCCTCCATGCAGGCGTCGGACACGGGGATCGACTTCGCCCGTGACGGTCACGTGACCGTCGGGCCGGAATTCCAGATCCTGGATGCGGCGTGGGCGGAGGGGATCGCCGCGATGGCCCGCGCGGGCGCCCGGATCATCGTGGATGACGTGTTCCTCGGCGGCGCGGCGTCCCAGCGACGGTGGCAGAAGGCTCTCGCCGAACTGGACGTGCTGTGGGTCGGTGTGAGGTGCGACGGCGCGATCGCCGCGGGCCGCGAGGCCGCACGAGGCGATCGGATCGCCGGAATGGCCGCGTCCCAGGCGGAGGTGGTCCACGAGGGTGTGGTCTACGACCTGGAGGTGGACACCTCGCGTGCCGAGTCGATGGAGTGCGCGCGGACCGTCGCCGCCCACGTCGAATGACCGGCGCCCCGGCCCCCCGCCGCATCGGGCTCACCCGGCCAGATCGAACGAAGTGTGGACGTCCCAGCGGTAGAGGTGGCCGTCGCGCCGGACGGCGATGAGGTGGATCCGGCTGACGGTGACGGTGACCGGCTCGGCGGTCACGGCGGCGAGCGCCTCCTCGTACGGCGCGGCCGGCCCGCTGGAGTCGCTGTAGGCGATGCTCATGTGCACCCACCAGTCGTCGGTCTCGTCCACCTCGCCCCGTACGTCGGTGATGCCCTGCCGTACGGCGCGGCGGGCCCGGTCGACGCCCTCGGCCGGCACCGGCTGGAACGATATGGACTCCGGGTCCACCGTCGGCCGGTCGAAGGTCAGGCTCACCGGCCCGACCCCGGCGAGGCGGCGCCGTACGGCCTGCGCGACCGCGTCCACGTCGTCCGCCTCGTCGGCGAAGCCGACCCCCTGCATGGTCAGGTGGAGCCACTCGACCGGGACGGGGTCGAGCCCGGCCAGGTCCCGGAGGGGCGCCTGGTAGGCGCGGACGAGGTCGTGCAGCGCGTCCTGCCCGTCGAAGAGGGTGTGCACGGCGTACATCCGCCGCCCGGGCCGCCAGCCCGGCCGCCACCACCAGTGGCTCCTCATCCGCTCCGGCACCGTGACCCCGCCCTCCGGCCGGCAGACCGACACGACCGCTCTCTCCCGGCCCTGTGCGCACGGTACGTGCCTGAACCTCGCTCGGGAAGCGGGATCCTCCCCGGCCCCGGCCCCGACTTCAGTTCGGATCCGGACCCGGGCGAGGATTCCGCTCCGGACCCGGGCGCGGAACGCGATCCCGGTGCGGGCCACCGGTGCGGGCTACCGGCTCTCCTGGAGGTAGGCGGCGGGTCCCTGCGGCTCCCCGTGGTGCGCGCCGGCCGCGGAGACCTCCGCGCGGTAGGCGCTCGGGCTCACGCCCCGGACCCGTTTGAAGGCCGAGCTGAAGCCGAACGCGTCGGCGTAGCCGACCCGGCGCGCCACCGAGGTGACGGTCGTGGCGGGTTCGACCAGCAGGTCGGCGGCGAGCGTCATCCGCCACTCCGTCAGGTACGCCAGGGGCGGCTCGCCCACCAGCTCGGTGAAGCGCTTGGCCAGTGTGGTGCGGGACACCCCGGCCACGGCCGCCAGGGAGGCAAGGGTCCACGGCCGGTCCGGGGCTTCGTGCATGGCCCGCAGCGCCGGGCCCACCGCGTCGTCGCCCAGCGCGCGGTACCAGGCGGGCGAGGCCGATTCGGACCGGTCGAACCAGTCCCGCAGCGTGCACACCAGCAGCCAGTCCAGCAGGCGGTCCAGCACGATCTGGCGGCCGTGCCGTCCCTCGGCGAGCTGCAGCTCGAAGTAGTCGCGCAGCGGCGCGCAGTCGTGGTCGTCCGCCACGACGACCACCGGGGGCAGCACCCGGAGCAACCGCCGGGGCGCCTCACCCCGGACGTGGTACGCCCCGGCCATCAGCACCGTGCGGCCGTCCGGCCCTCCCCGGTCGTCCGGCTCCGCACGGCGACCATCCGGCTCCGTACGACCGGCCGGCCCTCCCCGGCCGTCCGGCTCCCCCGCGTCGCCGCAGCGCACGTCGCGCGGCGCCGCCGGCCGCGCGGCCGTCTCCGGTCCGTCGGCCCACACGAACGGCTCGGGACCCCGCACGATCGCCACCTCGCCCACCCGCAGCGGGCGGGGCCGCCCGGCGTCCTCCGGGTGGGCGATCCATCCCTCGCCGTGCAGCGGCACGAGCAGCGTCATGGACGCGCGGTCGGTGAAGCGCAGTGCCCACGGCGGCGCCAGCACGGACCGGCCGAAGACCGCGCCGTCGGCGCGCACGCCTCGCAGGAGATCGTCGAACGGGTCCATGCCGTCACCATATGCCCGCCGTACGGCGGGTCCGCGGCGCGCCGGACGATCGCGCATGCGCTCCGTACGGCGGGCCATGTCCCGGCCCGCTCCCGGCCGGTTGACTTCCCTGTATGACGACACACACGGATCGCATCCTCGTCCTGGGCGCCACCGGCAAGACCGGGCGGCGGGTGGTGCCGCGGCTGCGTACGGCGGGCGTGGCCGTGCGGGCCGCGTCCCGCTCGGGCGAGGTGCGCTTCGACTGGTTCCGGCCGGAGACCTGGCAGGCCGCGCTGGAGGGGGCCTCGGCGGTGTACCTGGTGGCCCCGGACGACCCCGGGCCCGTACCCGGCTTCGTCAAGCAGGCGGTGGCCGCGGGCGCAGGCCGGTTCGTGGTGCTGTCCGGGCGGGGCATCGAGCACGTGGACGGCGACTTCGGCCAGGGCATGGCCGTCGCGGAGCAGGCCGTACGCGACTCCGGGGTGGAGTGGACGATCATCCGGCCGAACAACTTCTCCCAGAACTTCGACGAGGACCTGTGGCGGGAGCCGCTGCGGGCGGGGCGGCTCGCCCTGCCGATCGGCGACGTGCCGGAGCCGTTCGTCGACGTCGAGGACGTGGCCGAGGTCGCGGCGGCGCTGCTGACCCGGGACGGGCACGCCGGGCGGGTGTACGAGCTGTCCGGGCCGCGCGGGCTGACCTTCGCGGAGGCGGCCGGGGTGATCGCCCGGGCGTCGGGCCGGGCGATCGAGTACGTGGAGCTGACCCCGGAGGAGTACCGCGACGAGCTGCTCGCCGCGGGCTATCCGGAGGCCGCGGTCCGGATGCTCGGCGCGCTGTTCGCGGTGCACCGGCCCGGGCACACGGCCGAGGTCACCGACGGGGTGCGGCGGGTGCTCGGCCGCGAGCCGGCCGGTTTCGAGTCCTACGCCGTCCGGGCCGCCGCCGGGGGCGCCTGGTCGTGACCGGCGTCCTCCGCCGCGGACGCGGGCGGCGGCCCTCACACGGGGTCGCCGCCCGCGACTCGTCCGGCCGGACGGCGGCGGGGTGTGCATCACGCCCGCACGTGTGCTAGGCTGAACGCAGTTGCAGTTGTGGTACCCATAATAAACTTGTGTGCGCCTGACGGTATGTAGCCTCGGGTGCATTTTTGTTTTTCCGGTCTTCTCCGGGTGTGGGCCTATTTCGGCAATTCAGAGTCCGCGACAGCGCGGATTCGGCTGCACCTATCCATCAAGAGGAGATCACATGGCTTCCGGCACCGTGAAGTGGTTCAACGCGGAAAAGGGCTTCGGCTTCATCGAGCAGGACGGCGGCGGCGCCGACGTCTTCGCGCACTACTCCAACATCGTCTCCCAGGGCGGTTACCGCGAGCTGCGCGAGGGCCAGCGGGTGGCCTTCGACATCACCCAGGGCCAGAAGGGCCCGCAGGCCGAGAACATCGTCTCCGCCTGACGAGAACACCGCCACGAGCCAGGGCCCGCACCTTCACAGGTGCGGGCCCTGGCTCGTCTCCGGCCGCCGCGTCACCGCCGCGAGGAAACCGGCCGCACGGGACGCCGGCCCCGGTCGCCCGGCTCCTGGACGCCGGTGGCCGGCGACCGCGGGACGTCGTCCGGGGCGGCGCGGCGTGCCCGGACGGTGTGCAGGCAGCGGGCGGCCACGACGGCGGCGGCGGCCAGCGCGGCCGTGGCGGCCCAGACGCAGAGCGCGGGCCAGGCGTAGGTGAGCTGGCCGAAGGTGCCCGCCCGGTTCATCAGGAGCCCGGCCAGATCGGCGAGGCCGAGCAGCAGCGCGACCGGCAGCGCGTAGGGGAGCAGCCGTACGGCCCGCCGCCAGGCCGCGCGGCCCGCGTGGCGGCGGGCCCAGCCGCGGGCGCGGCGGACGCCCGCGGCGCCGAGTCCCAGGTTGAGCAGGGCCAGGCCGGCCAGCCAGGGGTCCGCGGCCGTGCTGAGGGGGACGGCTCCGGCGTCGGGGCGGCCCTCGACGAGGTCGACCAGGCCGTCGCTGAGGACGAGCGCGTCGTCGCCGGAGACCATCCCGGTGTTGGTGACGACGGCGATGCCGTACCCGCTCGCGGGCAGGAGGGTCTGGGCGGAGTTGTGGGTGAGCAGCCAGCCGGTGTGCCGGAGCAGGGGCGCTCCCCCGGCGGTCCTGCCGGTGCTCCAGCCCATGCCGTAGCCGCTGCCGCCCACGCCGGACGGGGTCTGGGCGGCCTTCACGGTCCGGCCGGGGAGGGCGCCGCCGCCGCCGTTCTGCGCGACCAGCCACCTGGCCATGTCGCGGGCGGTGCTGACGACGCCGTGGGAGCCGTTGGCGAACCACCTGGGGTGGTCGCGCCGGACGAGCCCGCCGTACGCGCGGACGTGGCCCGCGGCCCGGTCCGGGAGGTCCTCGGTGGTGTCCACGGTCCTGGTGGAGGTCATGCCGAGCGGGCGGAGCACGGCGGCGGCCAGGTGGTCGGCGAACGGCGTCCCGGTGACGACCTCGGCCAGCCGCGCCGCGACGACGTAGTTGGGGTTGTGGTAGCTCATCCTGGTGCCCGGCTCGGTGGCGAGCGGGGCGGTCCGCAGCATCGCGACGGCCTCGGCGAGCGTGTCCGGCGCGGGGAGCGTCAGCTCGGGGAAGGTGCGGTCGCTCATCCCCGACGTCTGCTGGAGCAGCTGCCGCACGGTGATCCTCGCGGCCCGGGGGTCGGCCATGGTGAACTCCGGCAGGTACGACCGGACGGGGGCGTCCAGGTCGATCCTGCCCTGGTCGGCCAGGCGCAGCACCGCCAGGGCCGTGAACGACTTGGAGAGCGAGGCGAGCGGCATCGGCGTGTCCTCGGTGATCGGCTCGCCGCCGGCCGTGTGGCCGTACCCGGCGGCGTGCACGACCCGGTCGCCTCTGGTGACCGCGACGAAGGCCCCGGGGAGCCCGGTCCGCTCGGCGTAGCCGCGTACGTACGCGTCGATCGCGGTCGCGCTCGGCCCGCCGGTCTCCGGCGCTCCCGCCGAGGTGTCCGCGCGGGCGCCCGCCGTCATCCCGGTGACGAGCACCGCCCCGGCCGCCATCGCGATCACCGCGTGTCTTCCCGCCCTCATCGGTCCCTCCGCTTCTCCGCCCGCCGGATACGAACGGTAGAAGCGGGCGGGAAGGCCGCACAGCGGACGATCGGCGGGGCCCGCCCCTGACTTTCGTCAGGGGCCGGACCGGCGCCCCGCCGTACGGCACACCCGGGAAGGCGAGCGTCCGCCGCCGGGGTCCGGCTCCCCGCGTTCCGCGGCTCCCTTCCGGTTCTCAGGAGAGGAACCGGAAGGTCACGGAAACGGTGCGTACACTCGGAGGCATGACCGCTGCGCATGATTACGAGGAGATGCACCACCTCGTCGACCGGCTTCCTCCCGCCGGGGTGCGGCGTCTGCGTCTGCTCGTGGAGTCCGATCCGGAACTCGCCAAGTTCGCCGGGGCCTCGGGCTCCGAACATTCCGAGAGCACACGGAATCTGTCGTTCATCGGGTTGGGGGCCTCTGGACGCAGCGATGTCTCCGAACGGCATGACGAACTCCTCCGGGAGGAGTTGGATCGTCCTTCGTGACGGTCACCCTGTTGGACACCGGAGTCCTGTACGCCGCGATCGATCGCTCCGATGCCCATCACGAGGTCTCAGCCCGGCTGCTCTCCACCGTTCCCGGTCGGCTCCTGCTTCCCACGACCGTGCTGACCGAGACCTCCTGGCACGTCGAGAAGAACCTCGGGGCCAAGAGTGAGGCCGCGTTCCTGGCATCGGTGGCGCGAGGCGAGCTCGAACTGGTGGATCTGACGCCCGAGGATGTGGACCGCGCTGCGCAGCTCGTCGAGACGTACGACGACCTGCGGTTGGGTCTGGTCGACGATTCGGTGGTCGCACTGGCGGAACGGCTGGACGTCTCGAGTGTCGCCACTCTTGACCGTCGTCACTTCACCGCAGTACGGCCACGGCATGTCGCAGCTCTGACGCTGCTGCCGGCGTCCTTGCAGAACCGCTGAGGATCTCGGCCGCCGGCCGGAGCCGGAAGAACCGGCCGGCTCCCCGGTCGTCTGCCGGTCGCCGCGGGAGGACGGGCCGGATGCTGCGGGAGGACGAGCGGGATGCCTCCGGGAAGCCCGCACCCGGTCGCCGGGGTTGTCGTAAGCGACAGTCGAAACCACCACTTCCGGGGAGAACCCCTCTCATGCAGCACGGCAACGCGCCCGCCCGCCCTCTGGATCCCGGCCATCCGGGCCTGCCCGCCGACATCCGGCTGATCGTCACCGACATGGACGGCACGCTCCTGGACGACAACGGGCGGGTCCCGCAGGACCTGTGGCCGCTGCTGGCGCGGCTGCGCGAGCGCGGTGTGCTGTTCTGCCCCGCCAGCGGCCGGCAGTACGCCTCGCTGGCCGTGCAGTTCAAGGACGCCCTCGACGGAACGGTCTTCATCGCCGAGAACGGCGCCTTCGTCGTCCGGGACGGGCAGGAGGTCAGCTCCGACCACCTGGAGCCGCCGTTCGTCCGCGAGGTCGTGCTGGCCGCACGCGACCTGGCGGCGGACGGGGTGGACGTCGGCGCCGTCGTCTGCGGGAAGCGCACCGCCTACATCGAGCGCACCGACCCGGCGTTCCTGGCCGAGGCCGTCAAGTACTACGCCCTGCTCACGCCGGTGGACGACCTCACCGCCGTCGGCGACGAGATCATCAAGATCGCCCTGTTCGACTTCGGCACGGCCGAGCACAGCACGGCCCCGGCGCTGAAGCCGTTCGACGAGACCCACCAGGTGGTGGTCTCCGGCGAGCACTGGGTGGACGTCATGCACACCGACACCGGCAAGGGCGCGGCCGTGCGGCGGCTCCAGCGGGAGCTGGGCATCACTCCCGCGCAGACCATGGTCTTCGGCGACTACCTCAACGACCTGGGGATGCTCGACACCGCCGAGTGGTCCTTCGCGATGACCAACGCCCATCCCGAGGTGATCGGCCGGGCCCGCCATCTCGCCCCCTCCAACAACGAGCAGGGCGTGCTGCGCGTCATCGGCCAGGTCCTGGGCCTCACCGCGCCGTGACACCGCCTCCCCACGCCGTACGGCCCCGGTCCCGGGAGTGGAGGCCGGGGCCGGGGCCGTACGAGGAGCGGCTCAGGTCGCACGCCGGGCGGTCGCACGCCGAGCGGTCACACGCCGAGCGCGGGCGGGACGAGCGGTCACACGCCGAGCGCGGGCGGGACGAGCGGTCACACGCCGAGCGCGGGCGGGACGAGGCCCGGCAGCGCGGGCACCCCGCCCGGGGCGAGGGTGCCGCCCGGCAGCGCCCCGGGCGTCGTCGAGCCCGGGAAGCCCCAGGTCTGGCGGCCTTCGCAGCCGCTGGTGCCCTCGGCGTAGGCGGGCATGGCCCCGTCGACGCTGTGGATCATGCCGCTGTACTTGACGCACTTGCCGTCCGACTTCAGCCGGATGGGCCCGCCGTAGTACTTGTACTTGCCCTGCATCGCCTGGTTGTAGCCGCGGCCGCCGCCGCCGTCCGAGTCGACCTCCAGGGACACCTGGACGGTGGTGGGGGTCCCGAGGGACGTCGACTTCATCACGACCGCGCAGTGCTGGCCGGTGTCGGCGTTGTAGAGCAGGTAGAGGTAGCCGACGGCCCCGCCGCCGAAACCGGCCTGCATGGCGCGGGCGGATCCGGGAACCATCTTGAATCCCGGCCCGCATACCGCTTGCGGTTTGTAGGGGTTCGTGACCGCGGAGGCGGCCTGGATGGGAACCATGCTGACGGCGGTGGCAGCGGCGGCGGCCAGCACCGTCAGGGCGGCCTGTTTCTTGACGAGTCGCATCTTCGATATCCCCCGAATATGACGCCGGAGATTCCCGTTACCAGTGCGGAAATCCTTTTCATGATCAAACGGGGCTTCCCGAAAGGCAAGGACATCCGTGCAAAAAACCCGCATCCCTTCATTCACCATGCCCCTAAACAGGAGCACGTAGATAGACACGGATAATTCGCACTTATGACAGCAATTCCCCCCGAACACGGGCGATCAGCGTGACCTGCGGGGACAGTGGGGCGGATACGCTCGGAAGTATGTCCGACCAGCCTGCCTGCCACTGCCTGCTCTGCGAGGCGCACGACGTCGAACCCGACGACGTCGCCCTGCACACCATGAGCGATGTCCGGGCCCGTGGATGGACGGTCGTCATGATCCCGGCGGACGAGGAGGGGCCGGGCTGGGCGTTCACGGTCGGGCTCTGGCACACGCTCCGGTCGCCGGAGCTCGCCATGTTCGGCCTCCGCGTCGAGGTGATGCGCGACTGCCTGGACACCCTGGCGGGCCGGATCGCGGACGGGCACCCGGTCGCCGCCGGGCAGGCGCGCCACGACGTCATCCGCGACTACCCGGTCGTCGTCAAGGACGTCGACCAGAGCTGGTACCGGTCGCTGTTCGGCATCGCGCTCGGCTTCTACCAGCGGCCTCCGCTGCCGTTCGCGGAGATCGTCTGGCCGGACGCGCGCGGGCGCTTCCCCTGGGAGCGGGAGGCGGCCCTCGGGCTCGCCGAACGCCAGCCCTCCCTCTGGATCCCGAAGGACGACCACGCCCCCGGCTACTGGTCCAAGCTCCCCTGACCCTGGCCCGCTCCCCCGCCGTACCGGGCCGCCACGTGGCCGCCGCGCCTGCGCAGTGCGAGCAGCCCGGCGGCGGTCACGGGCACGAGTGCGACGTGGCACAGCGCCAGCGTGATCGTGCTGGCGTCGTCGAAATCAGCGGGAATCGTCATGACCGGGATGGTGCCGAGTGCGATCACCGGGGCGACGGCCAGGCCCGCGGGCACCGCCCATGGCCAGATCCGCGCGAGCACCGCGGCCAGGGTCATTCCCGTGAGCAACGGCAGGACGGTGAAGCCGACGACGGTGATCGCATCGACCTCGGCGGCCTGACCCGCGGCGGTGAAGCGGAAGCCGCCGCCGGCGGCACGTCCGATCCCGTAGATGACGAGGTTGAGGACCACCGCGGCCGCCACGGTCACGGCGACGGTGAGGGCTCCGCCGCGGTCGCGCGCTTCCGGACTCTCCTGCGGGCGACCCCGCGCGCCCTTCGACGGGTTCATGGTGACCGTCCACTCCTTCAGTCAGGGCCGCCGCTCACCGTGGCGCAGGTACGCCTCGATCCGGTCGAGCGCTCCGACCCAGACCTCCTGCATGAAGAAGTCACGCACCTCGGACGCCGGGAAACCGGTCTGCACCACCGTGAGAAGCGTTCCGCCGTCGTGCTCCTCGAACGTGACCTCGACGGTGGTCGTCATGGTCATGCCGTCCGGGCTGCTGCCGGTGGACTCGGTTACCAGGCGATGCGGGCGGTCGACGACCAGGAAGGTCTGCGTCTCCCGGAAAAGGGTGTCGGCGTCCGGTCCCCACACCGCGGTCTGTCGGCCTCCGACGCGCAGGTCGACGTCGATCTCGACGACGCCGGGCTTCTCGTCGAGGATGCTGAACCAGATCTTCTGCTTCTCGGCGTCGGTGTAGGCGTCGAAGACCTCTTCCGGGCTCGCGGGCAGGACCCGGGTCATGCGCAGTTGGGCGGTCTCGGCGTTCCTGGTCATCGGTCGGTCTCCTTGGTGAGGGTGAAGTAGGCGTCGAGGCCGTCGAGCCGGCGCTCCCAGAGCCGCTGGTAGAACCTGATCCAGGACATGGCGTCCTCCAGTCGTTCGGTTCCCAGGCGGCACTGCCGTGACCTGCCGACCTTCTCCGTGATGACCAGGCCGGCGTTCTCCAGGACGTGCACGTGCTTCTTCATACCTGTGAGCGACATGCCGAACGGCTCGGCCAGCTCGCCGATCGAGGCGGGTCCCTGGCCGAGCCGGATGAGGATCTGCCGTCGCGTCGCATCCGAGAGGGCGGCGAACGTACGATCGAGGACCTCTTGCTGAACCATATGGTTCACTGTAGCTCACTGAACCAAATGGTTCAATAAGAGCTGCCGAGGTGGCGGGGATCGTGATCGGCGACCTGAACGGCGAGACCGCGACGAGCGTGCCGGACCGGCTCGGCTCGGCTAGAACAGCCGCCCCTCGAGCAGCAGGTCGACGTAGACCAGGTTGACCAGGACGTGGACCCCGATGGGCGCCCAGAGGTTGCGGTAGCGCGACCACAGGTAGCCCGCCATCAGGCCGAACACCCCCTGGAAGGCCACCATCGAGGCGAGCCCGACGCCGATCCCGCCCGATCGCAGGTGGCTGACGTGCATCGCCGCGAACAGCAGCGAGGTGACGAGGACCGCGGGCCACCTGCCGTACAGGACCTCCAGGCGGGTCTGCAGCCATCCCCGGTAGAAGACCTCCTCCAGCACGCTCGCGGTCAGCAGCGTGAACAGCGAGGCCACGGCGAGCATGACGGGGTCGGGCAGCTCCTGGGTGAGCGGCACCCGGAACGGCCAGACCTCGGCGAGCACGAACCACGCCGCCATCGCCGGGAGCGGGGCGAGCCAGACGACGGGCCGCGGGATCGCCCGGGCGGCCGGGCCGCCGCGCCGCAGCACCCGGAAGGCCACCAGCGGCACGACCAGCAGGAGCAGCGGCTTGACCACCGCGTACCACAGGTCCCGGGGCTGACCGGCGGCCAGGAGGCCGCCGACGACGAGCGGGAACGCGACGGCCGCCGCGACGAGTGCCCACGTCTCCCGGACGAGGCGCTCCCGGGGCAGCCCGGCCAGCGGCTCCGGCAGGGCCCGGCCGGGGGGGACCAGCCGCGTGAGCAGCATCGCGGCCAGGGCCGGGACCGCCGCCGCCCACAGGGAGGTCTTGGCCGCTCCCGGGTCGGCCGAGGCGGTGATCTCGGTGTGCCCGGCGGCCGCGAGCCAGGCGTAGGCGAGGAGGAAGACCCCCGCCCCGGCGGCGGTCGCGACGGTGGCACGGGACGTTCTCGGCGTTTCGGCGCTCACCATGATCGAGATGCTCCCCCGCCCCGGTCCCGCCGTCATCCTCCGGTCCGCCGAACCCTCCGTCGTTCTTTCGATGTACGCCGCGGAATGATCGGATACGCCGGAAACAGATCTCCATTGCCGGACACGTACGGGGATGACCGAGTCCCCGGCGGAAGGAAGCAGCGTGGGCCCTCCCGACCCCCAGCGGCGCTTCGAGGAGATCTACACCGCGTACTATCCCGACCTCCTCGCCTACGTACGGCGCCGCACCGACTCCCCCGACGACGCCGCCGACGCGCTCGCCGAGACGTTCACCACCGCCTGGCGCCGCCTCGCCGACGTCCCCGAGGGGCACGCCGCCCGCCTCTGGCTGTACGGCACGGCCCGGCGGGTGCTGGCCAACGGCCACCGGGCCGAGGGCCGCCGCACCGAGCTGGCGTCGCGGCTCCGCACGGAACTGGCCGTCTGGGCCGACCAGGCCGAGGAGACCGGACACGACCCGGGCGGGGTCCGGGAGGCGTTCCGGCGGCTGAGCCCCGACGACCGGGAGCTGCTCTCCCTGGCCGGCTGGGAGGGCCTGGACAGCGCGGAGATCTCGACCGTGCTGGGCTGCTCGCGCGGGGCCGTACGCCTGAGGCTGCACCGGGCGCGCAAGCGGCTCGCCCGGGAGCTCGACGCCGCCGGACTCGATCTGACCAGGTACGGCCCGCGCGCTGTCGCGCTGGCGAAGGGAGAGAGCTGATGCACGAGATCGACCGCCTCGTGGCGGGCATCGCCCCCGCACCCGGGCCCGGCATGACCCCGGGCGCCCGGGAGCTGTTCGACGAGATCACCGCCGCCCCGGCCGTCGCGCCCGCCCGGCGCCGCCGGTGGTGGGCGCCGGGCGCGCCTGTGCGCACCGCGGGTGCGCGGCGCCGCCGGTGGGCCGCCCTGCCGGTCGCCGCCGGAGCCGCCGCCCTGGGCATGGCGGTGACCTGGAGCCTTCCCGGCGCCCTCGGCCCGTCCCCGGCCTCCGCGGCCCTGGACATCAGGCGGGACGGTGACCATTACGTCATCACGGTGAAGGACCTGTTCGCCGATCCGGAGATGTACGAGCGCGAGCTCAAGGCCCGGGGCCTGGACATCACGCTCAAGCTCCTGCCCACCTCGCCGACCGGGGTGGGCAGCATCCTCGTCTTCAATGACATGGACCGGCTCAGGGCGGGCGAGCCCGTGCCCAAGGACGGACCCATCACGGCCATCGAGAACGGCCCCTGTGAACGGCCCGGCGGCTGCCCCACGGGGGTGAGGGTGCCTGTGGGCTTCGAGAAGAAGGCCCAGATCACTCTCGGCAGGGCGGCCCGGCCCGGTGAGGCGTACATGATCCGGCCCCTGCTGGAGATGCCGGGCGAGCCGCTCCACTGCGTCGGCTACGTCAACAAGACCGTCGCCGAGGTCACCGCCATGCTGCGGGAACACGGGGTGGAACCGGAGTTCACCTCCTTCACCGATGCCGGCCCGTCGGTCCCCGGAGGCTGGTACGTGCACGACGGGGTGATGGCCGCGGCGGGCAGGGCCATCGTCCTGGCCGGTCCCGAGCCGAATCCCGCCCCCCGGCCGGTCGGTGAGTTCTGCCCGCGGGGACCGGAGGGCTCCTGACCCCGTCCCCGGCTCCGCCCGGTGCGGGTCCCGCTCCGCGAGGAGGAGGCCCCGGGCGGGGCGGGCCCGGCTTCCGGGAGCCGGAGACGCCCTCCGTGCTCCGCTGGCCCGGAGGGCGGCCGCGATCTAGTGTGTGGGCGTGCTGGACTACGACGCGGAGGCCGCCCGCTACGACGCGACACGCGGGGGCGTGCCGCGGGCCGAGGCGGCCGCGCGGGCGGTGCTGGAGCTGCTCCCGCCCGAGGCGGAGACCCTGCTCGACCTCGGCTGCGGGACGGGACTGGTCACCTCGCACATCACCCGGCCGGGCCTGCGGGTGCTGGGGCTGGACGCCTCGCCCGGCATGGCCCGGCTGGCCCGGGACCGGCTGGAGCACCGGGTGCTGCTGGGCGACGGCCGCGCCCTGCCCTTCGCCGACGCCTCGCTCGACGCGGTCTGCTCGGTCTGGCTGTTCCACCTGATCCCGGGCGTGCCGGAGGCGATCGCCGAGTGCGCCCGGGTGCTCCGGCCGGGCGGGGTGCTCATCACCACCGTGGACAAGGACGCCGCCCACGGCCACGACGACGTCGGCCGGGTGCTCGCGCCGTACCGCCGGCACCCCGCCCGCGACCGCGCCGGCCTGGTCGTCGCCTGCGGCGGGCGGCACGGGCTCCGCCTGGCCGCCGAGACGGTCTTCACCGGCCACGGCCAGGGGCGCTCGCCGCTGCGGGCCGTCGAGCTCGTCGAAGCCGGCTACCTCGCCGTGGGCGCGGCCGACGTCGGCGCGCTCAAGGAGCGGCTGGCCGCCCTGCCCGACCCGTCCGTCCCCCGCCCCGATCCCGTCTACCGGCTGGTCTGCCTCCGCAGGGCGTAGGGTGCGAGGGGGCCGGACTCAGGCGTAGAGGTCGGCGGGGGTGACGAGGCGGAGGCCGGGCGTGGCCGCCGCGTGGGTGAGCAGCCGGGCGCTGAAGCCGTTGCGGGAGAAGAGATAGCGCTGCTCGTTCCCCGTGAAGCCCTCGACGTGCGGGGCGAGCCGGTCCAGGAGGTTCAACTCGTCGAAGTCGACCTCGCCGCTCGTCCACTTGCACATGCCGATCACCAGCGGGGTGCGGTCGGCGCCGACGCCCACGACGTCGATCTCGCGCTCCTCGGTCCTGGGCCCCCTGCCGGTGGGGACCTGCCCCCACCACCGCCCCACCGACAGGACGCCGGGCACGGTGCGGAGCACGTGCTGACGGCACATGTCCTCCCAGGCGTAGGAGGCGTGGTGGTCGAGTCTCGGCAGGACCGACTCCGACAGGTAGGAAGCCGCCAACGCGCTGGTCCGCAGCTGCGATCGGGCGGGCTCGACGAACCGGTAGTGGAACCTCAGGAACTGGTCACTGATCGCGTAGGCCGTCTTCTTCGCCCGAGGCGAGGCCGTGACGGGCCGGAGCCGTTCGACGAGCCCCAGCCGCTCCAGCGAGTCGACGATCTTTCCGACGTGCGCCGGGGACAACCCCGTGCGCCGGCTGATGTCGTTGTTGCGGTTGTGCCCGTGGGCGATCGAGCGGAGCACGGCGGAGTGGTTGGCCGGGTCGGCGATCGACTGCCGGAGCATGAGTTCGGCCTCGTCGTGCAGGAGACCGGTGCGTTCGAAGACCTCGTTCAGCAGGTGCTCGGCGAGCGGGCGGTCGTCGGTGAAGCGCTCCAGGTAGTAGGGAACGCCGCCGCAGACCGAGTAAGTCCGCACGCGGTCCTCGGGGCTGTAGCCCGGGTGGAAGAGGGCGGCCTCCCTGGCGAGGAAGGGGGTGAGCTTGAGCTGCCCGGTCCGCCGGCCGTACAGCTGCCCGGCCAGGACCTCGTCCTCGAAGAAGGAGAGTTCGCTGCCCGCCAGGACCAGGACGATCGGCAGGTTCCGGCCGGTCGTCCGCCACCACCGGCTGAGCGTCGTCTCCAGCTCGGGCGACCGGGCCGCCAGCAACTGGAACTCGTCCAGCACCACCAGCGTGCGCTCGGTGCCGACGAACTGGGCGAGCGCGGTGAGCGCCGCCTCCCAGCCCCCGAGGGGTTGTACGGCGAGCAGGTCGTTGCCCCAGGTCCGGGCGAGCTCGTCGGTGAAGTCGCGCAGCTGCTGGGGGGCGACCGTGTCCGTGGCCTCGAAGTAGAACGACCGCACCGTGCTCGCGAGATGGGCGAGCAGTTCGGTCTTGCCGACCCGGCGGCGGCCGTACACGACCAGTAGCTCGGCCCGGGTGCCGGAGATCCGCTGTCCCAGCATCGCCAGCTCATCTGTCCGATTCAGAAACTCCACAGGATTATCCTAGGGAGGATAATCCTGTGGAGGATATTGTTTCCGTCTTTTTCCCTCGGCCTCTGACCACCGGCCGGCCCGTCTCCGCAGGGCGTAGAGCGCCCGAGGGGGCCGGACTCAGGCGTAGATGCCGGAGGGGATGACGAGGCGGAGGCCGGGCGTGGCCGCCGCGTGGACGGCCTCCCTCGAGTGCCGTCGTGGACCACTGCAGCGCTCAGTGACCGAGGGCATCTGTCAGTCGAGGACCGCGATGGCTTCGATCTCGACCAGATGGTCGGGGATGTCCAGCGCCGCAACACCCAGCAGTGTGGCAGGCGGGACCGGAGTGACCCCCAGTTTCGCGGCCGCGCGTGAGATCCCCTCCAGGAGCGGGTGCATCTTGTCGGGGGTCCAGTCGACGACGTGGACGGTCAACTTCGCCACGTCGCCGAAGGAACCGCCGACCCCGGCCAGGGCGGTGGCGATGTTGAGGTAGCACTGCTCGACCTGCGCGGCGAGGTCGCCTTCGCCGACCGTGGCCCCGTCGGCATCCCAGGCGACCTGCCCGGCGATGAAGACCAGCCTCGACCCCGACGCGATCGACACCTGCCGGTAGACGTCGACCTCGGGCAATCCACCGGGGTTCACCAGGGTGATGGCCATGCTGCCCGCCTCCTTGTCATGAGAGCCCGCAGGCTCGCCTTCATCGAGCCAAGACGCCCTTGGTCTCTTGTGGTTACTCAGGAACCATAGGAGAGTGTTCGCTGACGTGGAAGAACGCACTTTTCGGTGACGGAGGAACCTGATGGTGACCAAGCAGTTCAGCGGCTTGCCCGACGAGGCGGACCTGAGGCGCGCGGACTCCCTGGCGCGGGAGATCTTCTCGGACGTCGCCAACAAGTGGGCGTTGCTGATCATCGAGGCTCTCGGTGAACGCACCCTGCGCTTCAGCGAGCTGCGGGACGAGGTCGAGGGCATCAGCCACAAGATGCTCACCCAGAACCTGCGCATGCTGGAACGCAACGGCCTGGCCGAGCGAAAGGTGCACCCCACCGTGCCGCCGCGGGTCGAGTACACCCTCACCGAGCCGGGCCGAGCCCTGCGGGCGACGGTCGATCTGATCTGCGACTGGACCCACCGGTACCTCGGCCACATCGAGGGCGCCCGCCGCCGCTTCGATTCCTGACGGCTCGGAGCGCGACCGGTCCCCCTACACCGGTCCGCCGGGGACCGCGAGGCCCGTCTCGTAGGCGGCGATCACCGCCTGGACCCGGTCGCGCAGGCCGAGCTTGGTCAGGACGTTGCTGACGTGCGTCTTGACCGTGTGCTCGCTGACCACCATGGCCTCGGCGATCTCCGCGTTGGACAGCCCCCGCGCGATCAGCTGGAGCGTCTCCCGCTCCCTGCCCGTGAGCACGGCCAGCCGCCCGGCGGGCGGCGCGGCGGGCGGGGCGGGCAGGGCGGCCGGGCCGGAGACGAACCGGGCGATCAGCCTCCTGGTGACCGAGGGCGCGAGCAGCGAGTCCCCGGCCGCGACCACCCGCACCGCGTGGACCAGGTCGTCGCGGCGGACGTCCTTGAGCAGGAACCCGCTGGCACCCGCGCGCAGCGCGTCGTAGACGTAGTCGTCCAGGTCGAACGTGGTCAGCATGAGCACCCTGCACCCGGTCTCCGCGCACACGACGCGGGCCGCCTCGATGCCGTCCATCACCGGCATGCGGATGTCGAGCAGGAGGACGTCCGGCCGGTGCTCGCGGACCGCCGCGACGGCCTCGGCCCCGTCACCCGCCTCGGCGACCACCTCTATGCCGGGCTGGGCGTCGAGGATCATGCCGAACCCGGCGCGCACCAGCTCCTGGTCGTCGGCCACCACCACCCGCACGGTCATGCCCGCACCGCCTCGGTCAGCGGCAGCCGTACGAGCACGCGGAAGCCCGGGCCGTCGGGGCGTGGGCCCGCCGTCGCCGTGCCGCCCAGGGCGGCGGCGCGTTCCCGGATGCCGATCAGGCCGTTCCCTCCGGCGGGGAGGGAACCGCCGGAGCCGCACCCGTCGTCGGTGATGCTGATCATGAGGATGTCGTCCTGCCAGTCGAGCCGGATCTCGGCGCGGGTGGCGCCCGCGTGCTTGATGACGTTGGTCAGGGCCTCCTGGGCCACCCGGTAGGCCGCGACCTCGATGTCGGGGAGGAGCGGCCGGGGCTCACCCGAGGCGGAGACGACCACGTCGAGCCCGGTGCCGGTGACCTGGCCGGGCAGTTCCGCCAGGTCGCCGAGGGTCGGGCGCGGGGTGCGCGGGCCCGTGTCCTCCTTCAGCGCGCCCAGCGTACGGCGGAGCTGGACCATGGCGTCCCGTCCCGCGGCGGCGATCGCGTCGAAGGCGGCCTCGGCGCGGGCCGGGTCGCTGCGGACCACCACCGGCCCGGCCTCGGCCTGCACCACCATGAGGCTGACCGCATGCGCGAGGATGTCGTGCATGTCCCGGGCGATCCGGGCGCGCTCGCGCTCGGCGGCCCGCTCGGCCTCGACCCGGCGCTCGTGCTCCAGCCGGGCGGCGCGCTCCTCCAACGCGGCGGCGTGGGCCCGGGAGGAGGCGGAGGCCCGGCCGACGGCGTACGCGGTGACGAACAGCACCACCCCGCGCAGGGCGGTCTCCGAGGAGCCGACCAGGAGCAGGCCGCCGATGACGGTGACGGCGAGCATGGCCGTGCGGGTCAGGCGGGCCGAGTGGGCCGCCACCGTGTAGGTCGCGATGAGCCCGCCGTACCAGATCGGCTGGGCGGCGACCCCGTCCACCACGTCGTACAGGGAGATCGCGACCAGGACGGCCAGCAGGACGGTCACCGGCGCCCGGCGCCGCCACACCAGCGGCACGGCGGAGGCGGCCACCACCGCGTAGCCCCACCAGTGCCACGGCCCGCCGTGGGGGTTGTCCCGGGACAGGAACGGCCACAGCTGCACGACCAGGACGAGCACGGCCAGCACCGCGTCCGGCCACGGCCCGGGAAGGGATCCCGGTCGGCCGTGGAGGGCGGCGAGGGACCCCAACCGGTCACGGAGCGCGGCGGGGAACCTCGGCCGGTCACGGAGCGCGGCGGGGAACCTCGGCCGGTCACGGAGCGCGGCGGGGAACCTCGGCCGCTCGCCCGGCGGAGCGGGCGGTGGCTGGGGAGGGGACCCTGGCCGGCCGTGGAGCGGAGCGGGGGACGGTGGAGCGGGCACGGAACACGATCCTTCCTCATCCGGCGGTGTCGTCCACGCGCGGCGGCGCGGACTCCGCCACGCTGCACCCGTCACGCGGCACCCGTCATGCGGCGACGGGGACGGGGGTGGGGGCGGCGGCGCGGACTCCGTCACGCGGCGACGGGGACGGGGGCGGCGGGGCGGGAGAGCCGGGCGGAGATGGCGGTGAAGGAGGCGAGCAGGAAGACCGCCCCCAGCGGGACGAGGTCCTTGTCGACGAGCGGGAGGACGACGTCGACCAGGACCAGGACGGGCGCCCAGGCCCCGACCCGGCCGAGGAGGGCGAGCCGGGCGACGATCGCGACCTGGCCGACGAAGAAGAGCAGCGGGCCGGCGTCGTAGACGACGGGCGAGACACCGGGGACGGCCTGGACGCGGTCGAACAGCACGCTCATGCCGGCGTGGTCGGCGGCGAGGAAGCCGACCACCACGTCGATGGCGAACTGCACGGCCAGCGCCGCGAGACCGGCGATCCCGGCGACGGCGCTCGCGGTGGCGACGGCGTCCCGTCCCGCCATCCGGCGCATCCGCAGGAAGGTGGGGACGAACAGGGCCAGGGCCGCGAGGAAGGCGAGGTGGCCGGTGGTCCAGGCCAGGCCGGGGCCCCGGCTGCCGTCGAGCCCGTCGATGATCCGGATCACTCCGTAGGCGAGGACGAGCAGCGGCGCTGCGACGAAGGGGAGGCGGGGGTTCATTCGGGGACTCCTAGCGGTTCGGCTACGCCGCCAATGCTGCTGTTCTCCGGCTCCGCGGACATCGCCGACGGGAGCGATCCGCCGCCTCCCTCTCACGAGGGAGATCGGCCCCGGCCGGCGGCACGGACCCGGCGCGCGGTCCGGGCCCGGTATACGCCGGGTGGAGAGAGTGAGGGGGGCGAGCGCGGCGTACGGCCGGCGTAGCGGGGATCGGCGCGGGTGCGTCCCGGGGAGTACGGCGGGAGCCCACCCGGGGAGGACGCGGCGGCGCAGCCGGACCGGGACGCTGAGGGGCATGGAGACGCTCGACCTCGCCCGGCTGCAGTTCGCCCTCACCGCCGGCGGGCACTTCGTGTTCGTCGCCCTCACCCTGGGCCTGGCCACGCTCATCGCGCTCGTGCAGACCCGGGCCGTGCTGACCGGCTCGGCCGTCCACGAGCGGATGACGCGCTTCTGGGGGCGGCTCTACGTGGTCAACTACGCCATGGGCATCGTCACCGGGCTGGTGATGGAGTTCCAGCTCGGCATGGCCTGGGAGGGGCTCTCGCACGTCGCGGGCAACGTGTTCGGGGCGTCGCTGGCGATGGAGACGATCGTGGCGTTCTTCGTCGAGTCGACCTTCCTGGGATTGTGGATCTTCGGGTGGGGCCGGCTGAACCGGTGGGCGCACCTGGCGGTGTTCTGGGTGGTGGCGCTGACCGCCTACGCCTCGGCCTACTGGGTGCTCGTCGCCAACGGCTTCATGCAGGACCCGGTCGGCGCCGAGCTCTCCGGCGGCGTGCTGAGGCTCACCGACGCGGCGGCGGTGCTGGCCAATCCGGCGGCGCTGACCGCGTTCGGGCACACCATGGCGGCCTCGCTGGTGACCGCCGGGTTCTTCCTGGCCGGGGTGAGCGCCTACCACCTGCGGCGCGGGACCGCCGAGCGGGAGTTCTTCCGCCGTTCGCTCCGGATCGGCGTGTTCACCGGCCTGCCCGCGCTGGTGGCGGTGGTCGCCTTCGGCGAGCTGAGCTTCGGGACCGTGCAGCCGCTGAAGGGCGCCGCGTTCGACGGCACGGCGGCCGACGTCGCCCGGCTCCAGGCGGAGGCGGTGGCCGCCTTCGGCCCGGGTGATTATGTGCCGCCGCTGGGCCTGGTGCGGGGCGCGGGGATGGCGATGCTGGGCCTGTTCTCGGTGATGCTGATCGTCTCGCTGGTCAGCGTGGTGCTGGCGCTCTTCCCCAGGGCGGTCCTCGGGCTGCGTGCCTGGCACGTGCTGCTGGTCGCCTCGGTCCCGCTGCCGTTCGCGGCCGTGCTCGCCGGGTGGGTCTTCCGCGAGGCGGGCCGGCAGCCGTGGGTGGTGTACGGCGTGCTGACCACCGAGGAGGCGCTGAGCGACCTGCCACCCGGGCTGCTGGTGTTCTCGCTGGCCGCCTTCACGGTGCTGTTCGCCGTGCTGCTCGCGGTCAACGCCTGGCTGCTCGCCCGCACCGCCCGGCTGGGCCCCGAGCCGGCCGGCTCTCCCGGCTCTCCCGGCTCCCCGGCCTCTCCGGGCTCTCCGGGCTCCGCTGACGCGCCGGGCACCGCTCCGGACCTGCCGTCCGGCTCCGGCGCCCCGCTCCCGGCCGCCCTGTTCTGAACCGTTCTGAGTCTTCCCCGTGCCCGCGCACCGGGCCGCCCTCCGCCCGGACGCCCCGTCCCGGACCGCCCGCCTTCCTCAAAGGAGGAGCCCTCGATGGAAATCGCCCTGCTCGCGTTCTTCACCGCCGGGTACTTCGTGCTCTCCGGCGCCGACTTCGGGATCGGCATGCTCCTGCCGTACCTGGGGCGCTCTCCCGAGGAGCGCGGCCGGGTGCTCGCCGCGATCACCCCGTTCTTCCTGACGAACGAGGTCTGGCTGGTCGCCGCGGTGGGGTTCCTCATGGGGGCCTTCCCCGTGCTGGAGGGGGAGCTGCTGGCCGGGAACTACGCCGCGTTCACCGCCCTGCTGCTGGGCTGGGTGGCGCGGGACGCGGGGATCTGGTTGCGGGGGCGGGCGGACCGGGCCGCCTGGCGGGCCGGATGCGACGCGGCGGTGGTCGCCGGGAGTTGGGCGGTGGCGCTGAGCTGGGGGTTCGTGCTCGCGGGGAGCGCGGGAGCGCCGCCGCCGCTGCTGGCCGTGGCGGTCGTCGCCCTGGCCGGGCTGTTCGCCGTCCACGGGCTGGCACTGGCCGCGCTCCGGCTGCGCGGCGGGCCGGAGGGGCGGGCGCGGCGGCCCTTCGCGGCCGCGGGCGGGCGTACGGCTCGCGCCCCGGCCCCGGGGCGTACGGCTCGCACCCTGGCCCCGGGGCGTACCGCCTACGCGCTGACCTCGGGCGGGATGGTGCTGGTCTGCCTGGCGGCGGGGTCGCGGCTGCCGCTGGCGGAGAACCTGGCCGACCCGGCGACGCTCGCCCTGCTCACCCCCGCGACGCTGGTCCTCGCTCCCCTGCTGGTGGCCTCGCAGGTCTGGCTCTGGCGGGTCCTGGCCCCCGTGCGCACCGGATGACCGCCGCCCGGCACGGACCGGGGCCCGGCACGGACCGCCGCCCGGCACGGA
>NZ_JBHSBM010000024.1:15516-84832 GCF_042650625.1 Planomonospora corallina | reverse complement strand
GGCGGCCCCGGCGGGCCCGGGAGCACGGGCGGGCAGAGGCGGTCCGATCTCCTCGGGGCCGCCGTTCACGGGACGGAGAGCAGGTCGTGGGCGGCCTGGGCGAAGGCGCGGACGCGGGCGGTGGCGGCGTCGGCCCGCCAGAGCAGGCCCCACCGCAGCGGCGGGGCGTCGCTGAAGGGGACGTAGGCGACGTCGGGGCGGGCATAGTAGCGCCTGGCCTGCGCGCCGACGGGGAAGACGCCGTGACCGGCGCCGACGAGGGTGAGCATCTCGTTGAACGTGGAGGCCGAAGGGCCGGGTTCGATCGCCCGCCCGGCGGGGGTGGTGCGCGGGGTGCGGTCCTCCCGCAGGGAGCCGGGAAGGGTGTCGGGCAGCTGGAGAAGCTTCACCCCGGCCAGGTCCTCCGTGCGGATCGACTCCCGGCGGGCGAAGGGGTGCCGGTGGGAGACGGCGAGCATGCGCGCCTCGGACACCAGGACCCGCCCGGTGACGATGCCGGGCTCGTGGATGGGGAAGGTGCCCAGGGCGATGTCGATCTCGCCGTCGCGGAGCCAGGGCATGAGGTCGACCATCTGCGCTTCGCGGAGCTGGACGTCGCACTCGGGGTGGCGTTCGCGGAACAGTCCGGCGGCCCCGATGAGCAGTTGCCCGCCCGCCGCGCCGACGAAGGCGACCCGGAGCACGCCGGTCAGGCCGCGGCCGGTGTCGATCGCCCGCTCGAACGCGGTGGTGATCCGGTCCCAGGCGGGACGGACCTCCTCGTAAAGCTCTCGCCCCACCGCGGTCAGCTCCACCCTGCGGCTGGTGCGGTTGAACAGCGGGACTCCGGTCCGGCGCTCCAGCTTGGCGATGGTCTGGCTGATCCGGGCGGTGGACACGTGCAGGCGTTCGGCGGTGCGGCCGAAGTGCAGTTCCTCGGCGAGGGTGAGGAACGCCTCCAGCTCGTGTCGCTCCAGCACGGCGCTCCCCCCGTCGTTAACCCAGGCTTCACGATCGTTGCACAGGGCCGCATTGATCGCCCTCCCCCCTCGGCCGAGAGTGGGAACGCCCGGACGAACCCTCCGGCCCGCGTGGGAGCACGCGGCACACGTCACCGACGAGAACGCCGCATCCGCTCCGGTCACCGCCGCGCATGCGGTCGCCGGGGAACCGCGGGACCGCGCACCACGTCCATCCTGTCCCTCCACCCATCGGGAAAAGATCATGAGTGATTTGACCGCCCTTCGCTCCCTCGTCCGCGGCCGAGTGCTGCTGGACGGCGACGCCGGATTCGAACAGGCCAGGCGGCCGTGGAATCTGGCCGTCCGCCAACCGGTTCCCGCGGTGGTCGAGGCGGCGGACACCGGCGACGTGGCGGCTCTGGTCCGCTACGCCCGCGACCGGGGGATGTCGGTGTCGGCGCAGCCCAGCGGCCACGGCGCCACCGGCGAGGCCGGCGGCGGCCTCGACGGGGTGATCCTGCTGCGCACCGGCCGGCTCGGCGGAGTGACGGTGGACCCCGCCGCCCGCCTGGCACGCGCCGGGGCGGGAGCCACCTGGGGTCAGGTGCAGGCCGCGGCGGAACCGTACGGCCTGACCGGGCTGCCGGGCAGCTCCCCCGTGGTGAGCGTGGCCGGCCACACCCTCGGCGGCGGGCTCAGCTGGTTCGGCCGCGCGTACGGCTGGGCCGCCGACAGCGTCACCGCCTTCGACGTCATCGACGCCGACGGCCTTCCGGCGCGGGTGACCGCGGACTCCCACGCCGACCTGTTCTGGGCGCTGCGCGGAGGCGGCGGCGACTTCGCCGTCGTCACCGCCGTCGAGTTCGCCCTGCATCCGGCGCCCGCGCTGTTCGGCGGCCGCATGCTGTGGCCGGCCGAGCAGGCGCCGCACGTCCTCGACGCCTTCCGGCGGATCACCGCGGACGCCCCCGGCGAACTGACCGTCTGGGCCGACCTGCTGCACTTCCCCGCGGCGCCGCCGATGGTCGCCGTCGACGCCACCTACCTGGGCGACGCCGCCGCGGCACGGGCGCTGCTGCGCCCGCTGGACCGCATCGACCGGCTGATCTCCGACAGCCGCGCACCGATGCCCGTCAGCGGCCTGGGCTCGATCACCGCCGAACCCACCGACCCCGGCCCCGGGATGTCACGCGGCGAGCTGCTCACCGGCCTGGACGGCACCGCTGCCAAGGCGCTCCTGGAGGAGCCCATCGACCCTCTGCTCAGCGTGCAGATCCGGCACCTGGGCGGCGCCCTGGCCCGCCCCTCCGACAGCCCGCACGGTCCCCTCGCCGAGTCCTACGCGCTCTATCTGTTCGGGATCCCGTCCACGCCCGCCGCCGCGGCGGCCGTCCGGGCCAGGCAACGCGACCTCGTCCGGGCCCTCGCACCGTACGGCAGCGGCCGCAAGCCCTACACCTTCCTGACCCCGGGGGAGACGGCCGCGGACGCCTTCGCCCCGCACGCCCTCGCCCGGCTCCGCGACGTCAAGCGCCGGCACGACCCGCAGGGGGTGGTCCGCAGCAACTTCCCGGTCCTCGGCTGACCGCCACGCCCGGCGGCCGTGACCGGCGTGCGGACACCGGCGCTCGCGGCGGGGGCCCGGAAGCGGAGAGGGCCCGGGAAACGGAACGGTCGCGCCCCACCCGGTGGTGGGACGCGACCGTGCCACGGGGGGTGTGAGGTCTTTCCCGACCCGTCGTTCCCCCTCCGGCACCGCGTACGGCGCCCGGTGGTGGAGTCAGGCCGTCGCCGTGATCATCCAGGCGAGGGCGAGGAGGACGGCCACGGGGATGAGCCACACCACGGCCTCGATCGCGAACTCCTTGTACACGGTGATCTTCCTTCTCTGGCGGGAACCGGGTCGATGAGAATATCGGCCCGTAGCATACGTGGTTAAGGGGAATCCGGACTCTCCCAGGCTGCCGTGACCGGCGGCGCCCGGCCACCGCGCCGCGCGGATCAGGTGCCCGGTCACACCTCGCGGGCCCGGCGGGCGGCGAACGCGCGGGCGCCCTCGGCCCAGGTGCGCTCCAGATCGGACCCCTCGGGGAAGCGGCCGTCGAGCTCCAGGATCACCATGCCGTGCGCGAAGGACCACAGCGCCTGCGCGAGGTACGGCTCGCCCGCCGCCAGGAAGAACGGCGTGCCCGACCACTCCTCCAGCCCGGGGGCGAGGCGCGCGCGGGGCATCTCGCCGGAGGTGGCCAGGCGGTAGAGGTTGGGACGGTCGAGGGCCGCGGCCCGGTAGGCCCGCAGCACGGCGCCGATCGCGCCGGTCCCGTCCTCGGCCCCGGCGTGCTCCTCCAGAGCCGCGTGGAGGATGGCGCCGATCTCGGCGAGGCCGCGCTCGATGAGGACGGCCTCGACGGCCGCCTTGTCGGGGAAGTGCTTGTAGAGCGAGGGCGCCCGGATGCCGAGCCGGTCGGCCAGCGCCCGCATGGTGAGGGCCTCGTGCCCCTCCTCCTCCAGCAGCTCCCGCGCGGCCGCCGCGATCTGCGCCGCGCGGGGGGTGAGAGGGCTCGGTTCCGGCCGGCCGCTCCACGGGCGTTCCGGTTGACCGCTCATCGATGCCTCCCGTCGTGGAGACCACGGCCCTCGGGCCGTGGTCCTGACCGGGGCATCCTCTCAGCGCGGTTCGTCGGCCGTCTGCTCGGCCCGCGCCTTCAGCGCCTCGTTCATCGCCGCGAAGCCGCCGGCCACGTCCAGGGTGCTCCCGGCGAAGGGCACGAGCGCGCCGGTGAAGGTCTCGCCCTGGACGAACCGGACCCGGCCGCCACCGAGGTCCTCGATGAGGAAGTAGTGCTCGCCGTCCACGATGCCCGGCATCAGGAAGCGGCCGATCCAGCGCAGCTCCCGGCCCGGGGCGGCGACCAGGACCTTCGGGCTGAAGGTCATGGTGCCCCCGTTGCCGGAGATCCGGTTGGTGAGCGTCGCGCCGGCGCGCGGCTCGCCCTCGGCGCTCACGATGAACGGGTTCCACTCCGGATAGGCGGCGAGGTCGGTCAGCACCGCCCAGACCCGCTCGGGGGAGGCCGTGATCTCGGTCTCCGTACGGACCCTGTGCGGCCTGGCCAGGGTCCAGAGGTAGCTCACGACGGGGACGGCGAGCAGAACCGCGATGGCGACCAGGATCCAGGTGAGCACGGCTTCCTCCTTGGCTAACTTTGTTAGCCACAACTTTAGGCTAACAAAGTTAGCCAGGCAAGAGGGGGCATGAGAAAACCCCGCACCGGGTGGTGCGGGGCCTCTTCTCCCCCCGGCCCTGTCCGGGCGCGAGCCGAGAGGTGATCCGGCGCGGACCGGGAGGTGACCGGTTCCCTTCGCCGAGGCGTCCTCCGGGTCCGTGAGCGGACCGGCCCGGTCAGAGCCCCTTCGCCGAGGCGTCCTCCGGGAGCTCGTCGGGCTCGGCGACGCGCAGCCAGCGGCAGCCGTACGGGCCGAGGGTGAAGCGCACCCGCCGGTCCGGCGGGACGCCCAGCGTGCCGTCCACCAGCAGGTCGACCAGGACGCACGGGTCCCCGAGGTCGTCCAGGACCAGCTCCACCTCCGCGTCCCGGCCGGCGAAGTTGTGCACGGCGACCACGGTGCCGCCCTCGGCGTCGGCCCGGTGGGCGAGCACGGCCTCGTCCCCGGCGTCCAGCACCCGGTAGGCGCCCCAGGCCAGCTCCGGCGACTCCCGGTAGCGCTCGATCAGCATCGTCACCCAGCGCAGCAGCGAGTCCGGGTCGCGGCGCTGGACGTCGACGTTGACGTTGCCCGGGCCGTACTCGCCGGTCACCGGGGGCGCCGGGGTGCGGACCTCGTTCCGGGAGAATCCGCCGCTCGGCGCCCACTGCATGGGTACTCGCACGGCCATCCGCCCCTCGGCCTCCAGGTTCTCCCCCAGGCCGATCTCCTCGCCGTAGAAGAGCACCGGCGTGCCGGGCAGCGAGAACAGCACGCTGTAGGCCAGCTTGAGCCGGCGCAGGTCGCCGCCGAGCATCGGGGGCAGCCGGCGGCGCAGGCCCCGGCCGAAGATCTGCATGTCCTTCTCCGGCCCGAAGGCGTCGAAGACCTCCTGCCGCTCGGCCTCGGTGAGCTTGTCAAGGGTCAGCTCGTCGTGGTTCCGGACGAAGGACGCCCACTGGCAGTCCTTCGGCGGCCGCGGCCGCTCCCGCAGCGCCTCGGCCAGCGCCCCCGGGTCCTGGCGGGCCATCGACAGGTGGAAGCGCTGCATGCCGACGAAGTCGAAGCACATGGTGACCTGGTCGCCGTTGCCGTTGCCGAAGTACTTCATCAGCTCCGGGTAGGGGAGGTTGACCTCGCCCAGCAGGATCGCGCCGCCGTCGCGGCGGTTCAGGAAGGCCCGCAGGTCCGCGAGGAAGGAGTGCGGGTCGCCGCCCAGCCCCTCCAGCAGGAACGGCACCGCGTCCACCCGGAAGCCCGACAGTCCGAGCTCCATCCAGAAGCCGAGGATGCGGGTGATCTCGTCGCGGACCTCGGGGTTGTCCATGTTCAGGTCCGGCTGGAAGTGGTGGAACTTGTGCAGGTAGTACTGGCCGCTGCCCTCGTCGAAGGTCCAGATGCTGTCCTCCACCCCGGGGAAGACCAGGGCCTTCGGGTCGACGGGGTCGGGGTCGTCGCACCAGACGTACCAGTCGCGCTTGGCGGAGTCGCGGCCGGAGCGGGCCTCGACGAACCAGGGGTGCTCGTCGGAGGTGTGGTTGACCACCAGGTCGGCGATGACCCGGATGCCCCGGTCCCGGGCGGTCCGCATGAACTCCACGAAGTCGCCCAGGGTGCCCAGGCGGGGGTCCACGGAGTAGAAGTCGGTGATGTCGTAGCCGTCGTCGCGGCCGGGGGTCGGGAAGAACGGCATCAGCCAGATGCAGGTCACCCCGAGCCGGTCCAGGTGGTCGATCTGCTGGGTCAGGCCGCGGAAGTCGCCGATGCCGTCCCCGTTGCCGTCCTTGTAGGTCTCGACGTCCAGGCAGTAGACCACGGCGTTCTTCCACCACAGGTCCGCGGTTGTGGTCAGTCGCATGCGGGCGCACTACCCCGGCTTGAGGCTTTCATGACAGTCCGGCGGCGGTCTCCGCCGGAACGGCCGCGATGACCGGCCGGGACGGGTACGGCGCGTTATGGTGAGGGGGATCACCGTCAGGTGGCCGGAGAACCCGACGGGAGGCGTCATGCGGCAGCGGAGGTGCGGCGCGCCCTTCGGCTGGCTGCTCGCCCTCCTGCTCCCGCTCTTCGTCTCCGGCGGCGCGGCCGCGCCCGCCGCCGCGGCGGCGCTGTACGGCCCGGCCGTCGCCAAGGCCGTCCCCGACCACCACCCGTTCTCCCGCCAGGTCCCCGCGGGCGAGCGCTACCACGCGTCCCCGTCCGCCCTCCCCGGGACCGGCGCGGGCGGCGGGCCCCCGCTCTCCACACTGCCGCAGTCCGTCCGGTGCCTGCCGGCCGGCCCGGGCTCCGGCGCCCGTCCCGCCCTGCGCGACGACCCCCGGCCGCTCGCGGCCCTGCTCGTCCGGTCGGGTCGCGCGCCTCCCTCCACGGGCGGCTGAGCACCCCGCGGTCCCGTGTCCGGGGGTGCTCCGCCCTACGCGGAGACCGTTCCCGTTCACGAGCCTGTGGAGGCTTCCATGTCGCGTGCCCCGCTGGTACGCGCGATCGCGGCGTTCGTCGTGATCGCATCATCACTCTACGTAGCGTTGACGATGACGCCGCGCCTCGGTCTCGACCTGCGCGGCGGCACCCAGATCGTCCTGGAGACGAGGGACGCCCCGACCGTCAAGGCCGACGCCGAGACCACCGACCGCACCCTCGAGGTGCTCCGGCGCCGCGTCGACGCGCTGGGCGTGTCCGAGCCGACGCTGGCCCGCTCCGGCGAGCAGCGGATCATCGTCGAGCTGCCCGGCGTGCTCGACCCGACCAAGGCCGCCGAGGTCATCGGCAAGACCGCCCAGCTGACCATCCACCCCGTGCTCGGCGTCGCGGACGCGAACACCAAGCCCGGCAAGGGCGAGCAGGTCATCGCCGACGAGGACGGCGGCAAGATCCTCATCGGTCCGGCCCGGCTCAGCGGCGACGACGTCGGCGCCGCCGAGGCCGGCATCGACCCCCAGTCGGGCGGCGGCTGGTTCGTCACCATCGACTTCCGCGGCAAGGGCAGCCAGGCGTGGCCGAAGCTGACCGGCGAGGCGGCCTGCAACCCGTCCGGTGACCCGAAGCGGCGGGTCGCCATCGTGCTCGACGGCAAGGTTCTCGTCTCGCCCCAGGTGAACGAGGACGTGGCCTGCAACGTGGGCCTGCCCGGCAACTCCACCCAGATCACCGGGACCTTCACCACCGAGGAGGCCAAGGAGCTGGCCGTGCTGATCGAGGGCGGCTCGCTCCCGGTCCCGGTCGAGGTGGTCGAGCAGCGGACCGTCGGGCCGACCCTCGGCGCCGCCGCGATCGAGGCCAGCGCCCAGGCCGCCGTCATCGGCGTCTCGCTCACCGCGCTGTTCATCATCATCGTCTACCGGCTGGTGGGACTCGTCGCCGCCTTCGCGCTGGCCTGCTACGGACTGCTCTCCTACGCGGCGCTGGTGGCGCTCGGCGCGACCCTCACGCTGCCCGGCCTGGCGGGCTTCGTGCTCGCGATCGGCATGGCCGTGGACGCCAACGTGCTGGTCTTCGAACGCGCCCGGGAGGAGTACGCCGCCCGGCCGCAGACCGGGGGGTCGAAGCAGGCCGAGCGCCGGGCGTCCGCGGCGGCCGGCGGCGGGACGCGGCTCCGGCAGGCGCTGGAGAACGGCTTCCGGCACGCCTGGAGCGCGGTGGCCGACTCCAACATCACCACGCTGCTCGCCGCCGGGCTGCTGTTCTTCCTGGCCTCCGGACCGGTGCGCGGCTTCGGTGTGACGCTCTCCATCGGTGTGATCGTCTCGATGTTCACCGCGATGGTCATCACCCGGGTCATCGCGCAGTGGGCGGTCAACCGGCGGGCGGTCTCCGCCCGGCCGAAGATCACCGGCCTGGCCGGCATCGGCCGGCTCCGCACGTGGCTGAACGAGCACGGCCCCGACCTGATGCGCCGGCACGTGACCTACATCGTGGTCGCCGCGGCGGTGGCGGCCGCGGCGCTGGCCGGGGTCGCGGTGCGCGGCATGAACTTCGGTGTGGAGTTCACCGGCGGCCGGATCATCGAGTACTCCACCACCAAGCCCATCACCGCCGACACCGCGCGCGACCTGGTCGCCGACGCCGGGTTCCCCAGCGCGGTCGTGCAGACCTCCGGCAAGGACATCTCCGTGCGGACCGGCCAGATCGGCAACGCCGAGGTGAACCGGATCGAGGCGGCGCTGGAGCGCGAGGCCGGCCAGGCGAACAAGGTCCGCGACGAGCTCATCGGCCCGAGCATGGGCGCGGAGCTGCGCCGCAACGCCCTGATCGCGCTGGCCGTCGCGCTCGCCGCGCAGCTGGCCTACCTGGCGTTCCGGTTCCGCTGGACCTTCGGCCTGGCGGCCGTGCTGACCCTGGCCGTCGACGCGGCGGTCGTGATCGGCGTGTTCGCGTGGACGGGCAAGCCGATCGACGGCGTGTTCCTGGCGGCGATGCTGACCGTCATCGGTTACTCGGTCAACGACAAGGTCGTGGTCTTCGACCGGGTCCGCGAGATGTGGGGCGAGCAGCGCAAGGCGGAGTTCGCCAAGATCGCCAACGCCGCGGTCCTGCAGACGGTGCCGCGCACGGTGAACACCGGTCTGGGCGCGCTGTTCATCCTGGCCGCGCTGGCCGTGCTGGGCGGCTCCTCGCTCAACGACTTCGCCGTGGCGCTGCTGATCGGCATCATCGTCGGCACGCTCTCCTCCGCGTTCGTCGCGACGCCGCTGGCGATCGTCTTCGAGAAGCGCAACCAGGCGCCGCCGCCGCAGCCCAAGCAGACCAAGCGCCCCGCCCGGCCCCGCGAGGGCTCGGGCGCGGTGCTGTAGGAGCCGCGACACGGGGCGTGGTGTGAGGCTTTTCCGGGTGCGAGAGGGATCTGACGCTAAGGTGCATGCCGTCTGATTCCTCCGCACCCGGAAGGCGGATCCCATGGCCAGCGACTACGCACTCACGTTCAACATGGTCGACGTCGACGGCGACGGCCTGATCTCGGTCAGCGAGCTGTCGCGCCTGATGGAGGTGCTCGGCCAGCCCCTCACCCCCGAGGCCGCGGCGGCGGCGATCCAGCGGATGGACGGCGACGGCGACGGCCTCATCTCCCTGGAGGAGTTCGCCGCCTATCTCGGATAGGTCTCAATCCCCGCCGCGGGACGTTTCAGGTGTTGCACACGCCACAGTAACAAGCGTTTGCTTACTGACGAGTGTCTGTCACGTCAGAGCAGTGTTTGTCACGTCAGAACATGAGGCGCACTCCGACGGGAGGGTCTGTGGCGACGAAGGAACACGTAAGGACCGCGGTCAGGGGACTGGGCGGTCGCCGGGCCAGATCGCACGACACATCCGACCAGAGGCTGTGGAGGTCCACCCCCGCCGAGGTGGCCCGGCGGCTGAGGCCCGGCCTCTCCCTGGTCGCCGAGCAGGTGATCGACGAGATCACGCTGCGCATCCCTGAGTACTCCCGGCCGGCCGACACCCTGTACGTCAAGGCCGTACGGCTGGCCGTCGACGAGGCGCTGCGCCAGTTCGTCGACCGGATCGAGAATCCGAGCATGCCGCTGGAGGCCGACGTGTTCCGCACGATCGGGCGCGGCGAGGCCAACGAGGGCCGCAACCTCGATCCGCTGCAGACCGCGCTGCGGCTGGGCGCGCGGGTGGCCTGGCGGGGCCTGACCGAGCAGGCCGAGCCCCTCGGCATCACCCCGCAGCAGCTCTACGACCTGGGCGAGGCCATCTTCGTCTACCTGGACCAGATCGCCGACGCCGCCGCCGAGGGCTACGACGAGGCCAGGGCTCAGGTGGCCGGGGAGATGGAGCGCCGCCGCCACCGCCTGCTGAACCTGCTGCTCAGCCGGCCGGCCGCCTCCCCCGACGCCGTCGCCGACCTGGCCAAGGCCGCCGGCTGGCGGCTGCCCCGGACCGTCGCCGGGGTCGCGCTGGACGAGCAGTGCGGCGGCTACCGGCCGCCCTCGCTCCCCCCGGACGTGCTGGCCGGGCTCGACCGGCCCAACCCCTGCCTGATCGTGCCCGACCCCAACGGCCCCGGCCAGGCGCAGACCCTGGAGGCCGGGCTGCGCGGCTGGAAGGCCGCGATCGGCCCCGCCGTGCCGCTGGAGGCCGCCGCCACCTCGCTCCGCTGGGCCCGGGAGGCGCTGGAGCTGGGCCGTCGCGGCGTGCTCGGCGACGGCAGGAACCTGATCCGCTGCTCCGAGCACATGGCCACCCTCGTCGTGTTCAAGGACGAGGAGCTCGTCGAGGCCCTCGCCGAGGTACGGCTCGCGCCCCTGGCCCACCTGCGCCCCAGCCAGCAGGACCGGCTGGCCGAGACGCTGCTGGCGTGGCTGCGGCACGGGCGCGGCGCCGGGGAGGTCGCCGCCCGGCTCCACGTGCACCCGCAGACCGTGCGCTACCGGCTCCGGCAGCTGGAGGAGCTCTACGGCGACCAGCTCTCCGACCCCGACGTCCGCTTCGAGCTGGAGATCGTCCTGCGCGCCCGGCAGGCCACCACCGGCTTCGGCGCCGCCTGACCGGCCGCGCCGGAGAGTCAGCTCCGGAACATCCTGATGCGGTCCTCGCCGATGCGCTCGCGCAGGGCGTGGTCCTCGATGCCGAGGTCCTCGGCGGGGGCCAGGCCGAGCACGCCGACCTTGCCGACGTGCCGGTTGAGCTGCACGGCGCGGGCGGCCTCGGCGGTCCCGTCCAGCGGGTAGACCGCCGAGAGGGCGGGCTGCAGCATGCCCAGCGAGAGCAGCCGGTTGACCTCGTGGCACTCCTGGTAGTTCGCGCCGTGCGAGCCGATGATGCTCTTCAGCTTCATCCACAGGTGCCGGTTGTCGTAGGTGTGCGCGTACCCGCTGGAGGAGCCGCAGGTGACGACGGAGCCGCCGCGCCGGGCGACGTAGACGGACGCGCCGAAGGTGTCCTTGCCGGTGTGCTCGAAGACGATGTGCGGGTCCTCGCCCACCTGGCGGCGGATCTCCGCGCCGAAGGCCCGCCATGCCTTCTCGTCGTCGAGGTGCTCGAACTGCGAGCGGTCGACGACGTGCTCGCAGCCCATCCGGCGCAGCAGGTCGGCCTTGGCCGGGGAGCTGACCACGCCGACCGGGATGCCGCCGCCGTTCCTGACCAGCTGCACGCCGTACGCGCCGAGACCGCCGGTGGCGCCCCAGACGAGCACCACGTCGCCCTGCTTCATGCGGGAGCCGCGGGGGCTGACGAGCATCCGGTAGGCGGTGGAGGCGCACAGCATGTTGCAGGCGGCCTCCTCCCAGCTCAGGTGCTTGGGCTTGGGCAGCAGCTGGGTGGCCTTGACGACGGCGAACTCGGCCAGCCCGCCGTAGTTCGTCTCGAAGCCCCAGGCGCGCAGCTCCTCGCCGAGCATCGAGTCGGAGTGGGTGATGGGCTCCTCGGCGTCGACGTAGGCGGGCGAGACGACGACCCGGTCGCCGATCTTCCAGTGCCGCACGCCCTCGCCCGTCCGGACGACGACGCCGGAGGCGTCCGAGCCGACCACGTGGAAGTCCTGGTCGTGCCGGGGGTCGAGGCGGCCGAACCGCTTCAGGAACGCGAAGGTGGGGATCGGCTCGAACATGGCCGTCCACACGGTGTTGAAGTTGATGGCGCTCGCCATGACGGCGATCAGCACCTCGTCGGGGGCGAGCTCCGGCATCGGCACCTCGCCGACGTGGATGGACTGCGTGATGTCCTTGTCCACGCCGTCGGTGCCGTGCGGGGCCGGGCCGAACATGCCGACCTGGTCCTTGCGGGTGTGCGCGGCGCGGAAGGTGGTGGGCACCTCCAGGCGGGCGAGCTCTTCCGGATCGGCACCGTCGACGACGGCCTGTGCGAGGGTCATAGCTGACCTCCAAGGTGAGCGGCGATGACTTCGACGTGGGGCGGGTCGAGCAGGTTGAGGTGGTGCGACCCGGGGACGGTGACGATCTCCAGTCCCGGGCTGTGCGGGCCGAAGCCCCGGGTGGGGTCGTCGGCGTGGGCGTAGCGGACGTCCTCGACCGCCCACGGGGTCGGCTCGGTCGAGCGGTAGAGCACCACCCGGCCGGTGAAGGTCCCCGCCCGGTAGCCCTCGATGGCCCGCGTGTCGGCGTGCGAGGTGATCTGGTGGCGCAGGATCGCCTCGCCCAGCAGGTCCAGCACCCCCGAGGCGGCGACGCGCTCCTCGGTGAGGGCGAGCTGCCCGGCCTCGTCCAGCTCCGCGAGCTCGTCGTAGCCGAGCTCGACCGCGACGCCGTACGTCTCGCGCAGGTAGTCCGCGAAGTCGGCGTACCGGCGGGCGGTGATCCTCAGGCGCTCCTCCCGCGCCGTCTCGTCCGGCAGGCCGGAGTCGATCATCGCCACCAGCTCGACGTCCTCCGCGCCGAGCCGCCGGGCGATCTCGAAGGCGAGGATGCCGCCGAACGACCAGCCGCCCAGCCGGTACGGCCCCTCCGGCTGCACCTTCCTGATCTCCTCCACGTAGCGGGCGGCCCGTTCCTCCACCCCGTGGCCGGCACCGCCCGCCCCTCCCGGCCCGGCCTGCTCCTCCAGCCGTTCCAGGCCGAACACCACCCGGCCCGCGCCGAGCAGCTCCGCCAGCTGCGCGTAGACCCCCGTGGTCCCGCCGGCCGGGTGCGCCAGGAAGAGCGGCCGCTCCGGCGGCCCCTCCGCCCCGGTCGTTCCAGCCGTCCCGGTCTCTCCCGTCGTTCCGGCCGTTCCGGTCCGTCCGGCCGTCCCGGCCCTCCGGGCCAGGTACGCCCGGGCCGCCGGGGTCAGCGGGCGGACCACACCGGCGGCGGCCTCCTCCTCGTCCGCCCGCCGCACCAGGTCGGCCAGGGCCGCGCCGGTCGGCGCGCCGTCCCGCGCGGCGCTCCGCGCCAGGCCGAGCTCGGCGAGCACGGCGGGCAGGGCCTCGGCGGGCACCTCCTCGTCCACCCCGGGCTCGCGGCCCAGGATCCGCGCCAGGACGGCCACCACCCGGCGCTCCGCCGCGTCCCTGGGCCCGACCGGACGCGTCCGGGCCACGGCCGCCCGCTCGGCGGCGCCGCTGACGCCCAGCTCGGCGGCGACGGCCGCGGCGAGGTCGCCGAGCGTCGCCCCCTTCAGCAGCAGCGCCGCCGGGACCGCCACCCCGAAGTCGTGCTCGATCACCCCGCGCACCCGGGTGGCCGCGAGCGAGTCGAGTCCCGCCTCGGTCAGCACCGTGCCCTCCTGGAGCCAGTCCGGCTCGAAGCCCAGCACGACGGCCGTGCGCTCGGCGACCCGGGCGGTGACCACCGCCAGCGCCTCGGCCGGGTCCAGCCCGCCCAGCGCCTCCGCGCCCGGCCACCCCCCGCTCCCGGGAGCCGCCTGCGCGCCGGCCGCCTCGGCCAGCTCGGCGAAGTACGGCATGCGCACGATGCCGGGGAAGGCGGCGACCGCCTCGGCCGCGTTCAGCCGGACCACTCCGGCGGCGGGCACGTCGCGGCGGATCAGGGCCTCCAGCGCCTCCACGCCCTCGCCCGGGGTGATCGGCGCCACGGCGGGCAGTGCCGCCCTGCCCGCCCCGCCGGCCTCGGTCCAGGTGCCCCAGTTGATGGTCGTGCCGGGCAGCCCCTGCGCCCTGCGCAGGTCGCAGAGCGCGTCCAGCCAGGCGTTGGCCGCGGCGTAGGCGGCCTGGCCCGGTGAGCCGAGCAGCGCGGCGGCGGAGGAGAACGCCACCCACCAGTCCAGGTCGCCTCCCCTGGTCGCCTCGTGCAGCGCCAGTCCGCCGTGGACCTTCGCCGACCAGACCCGGTGCAGGTCCCCGGCCCCGACGTCGGTGACCAGGCGGTCGTCCAGCACGCCCGCGGCGTGCACCACGCCGCGCAGCCGCAGACCGCCCGCGACGGCCGCCTCCACCAGCCGCCGCGCCGTCCCGGGCTCGGCCAGGTCGCCGGTGACCACCCGGACGTCCGCGCCGAGGTCGCGCAGCTCCTCGATGACCTCGTCCCCCTCCGGGGTCGGTCCCGAGCGTCCGCCGAGCACGATCCGCCCGGCTCCGCGCTCGGCCAGCCAGCGGGCCACGACCAGGCCCAGCCCGCCGTACCCGCCGGTGATCAGATAGCTTCCGCCGCGCCGGACGGCCGGGGCGCCGACGCCGGGAAGGGGGAGGTCGCCGAGCGGCAGGGCGGCCAGGCGGGCGGCCAGGCGGACGCCGTCCCGCCAGGCGACCTCGTCGTCGAGTGAGCCGCCCGGAGAGCCCACGGGTGAACCGCCCGGGGAACCCACAGGGGAGCCGGAGGCGCCGGCCGGGGTCCCGGTCAGCTCCGTCAGGAGCGCGCCGGGGCCGTCGGCGTCGACGAGGCAGGCGCGCAGGTCGGGGTGCTCGAAGGCCAGCACCCGGACCAGGCCGCGCAGCGCGGCGGCTCCGGGGTCCGGCCGCTCTCCGGGGAGTACGGCCTGCGCCCGCTCGGTGGCCAGGCGCAGCCGCGTCCCGGTCCCGGTGAGGTCGCGGACGAGCCGGGTGACGGCGAGGATCACCGACTCGGCCCCGGCCGGGTCCAACCCGGCCGGGACCAGCACCACGGTCTCGTCGGGGGCCGGCCCGGCGGGGAGGGGCGCGGGACGCGGGGCAGGGACGGGACCGGTCCGGGGCAGGGCGGCGCGCTGCACGGCCTGCCCGGCGGCGGTCAGGGCCTCGGCCAGCCGCTCGGCCCGGCCGTCCCCCTCGCCCGCCACGAGCAGCCAGGACCGGGCCGGGCCGCCGACCGGCGCACTGTGGGAGGAGGCGGAGCCGCCGACCGGCGCACTGTGGGAGGAGGCGGAGCCGCCGACCGGCGCACTGTGGGAGGAGGCGGAGCCGCCGACCGGCGCACTGTGGGAGGAGGCGGAGCCGGTGACCACGGCATGGACGGCCGCGCCCGCGCCCGCGACCGCGACCGGGTGCGGGTACGGGGCAAGCGGGCTCTCCGCCCAGACCCGGCCCACCAGCTTGGCGGTGAGCGGGACCGGCACGGCGGTCGCCGGGATCCTCCGGGTCCGCACCCGCTCGGGCGTGCCGTCCGAGCCGAGGAACCCGATCGAGACCGGCACCGGCACCGGCTCGGTCACCGCCTGCCACCCGTCCGTTCGTCCATCCGTTCGCCCGTCCGGCTGTTCATCCGTTCGCCCGTCCGGCCGGGCCGCCGGGCCTCCGGGCAGCCGCGCGGCCAGCTCCGCCGGGCTCGGGACCGCCGCGGCCGGAGGCGCGTCGGTGACGACCGTCGCGGTGCCGTACCGGATCCAGGTCCCCGCGGCGTCCCTGGCGTCGATCTCCACCTCGCCGGACGGCGTGACGGTGGTGACGACCGTGGCGGGCAGCGGGAGCAGGCCCTCCAGGGTGATGTCGGCCAGTTCGGCCCGGCCCCACGCCTCGAACGCCGCCGCCTGAGCGAGGGCCGCCACCGCCGCCAGCGGCAGCACCGGCAGGCCGTACGGCTTCCAGCAGGCGGGGTCCAGCCGCCAGGGCGCGTCGGACAGGTCCTCCGCGACCGTGGTCCACACGTGCCCGGCGGGGCTCTCGACGTGCGTGCCGAGCAGCGGGTGGGAACCGGTCGGCAGGACGGCGCGCCGGGTGGCGGGGACCCAGTGGCGCCGGTGCCGCCACCTCGGCAGGGGCAGGTCGGCGAGCGTCCCGTACGGGGCGAGGTCCGCCGAGGGGAGCGCGACGGCGACGGCCGCCAGCTGGGCGGCGAACTCCTCGTCGTGGCCCCGGCGGAGCGAGTGCGTGACCGCCGTGCCCGCCGGGAGGGTGTCGCGCAGCGCCGCAGCCAGGACCGGGTGGGGGCCGACCTCGGTGAAGACGGTGTGGCCGTCCTCGGCCGCGGCCTGGAGCGCGGTCATCAGCCGGACCGGGCGGCGGACCCCGGCGGCCCAGTAGGCGGGTTCGAAGGTCGGGACCTCACGGGGGTCGTCGAACACGGTCGAGTAGAACTCGATCTCCGGCTTGCCGCCCTCGATCCCGTCGAGTTCCGCGCGCAGCTTCGGCAGGAGCGGCTTGACCTGGGGCGAGTGCCCGGCGCCCTCGGCGGTCAGCACCCGGGAGAGCAGGCCGCGCGCCTCCACCTCCGCGGCGAAGGCCGCGACCCGGTCCGGGTCGCCGGTGACGACGCACTGCCGGGGCGAGGAGTGCACGGCGACGTGCAGGTCGGCCGGGACCTCCTCGGCCGCCACCTCCAGCACGGCCATGGCACCGCCGCCGCCGAGCGTGCCGAGCAGCCGGGCCCGGCGGCAGATCACCTTGACCGCGTCCGCCAGGCCGAGCCCGCCCGCGACCACCGCGGCGGCGACCTCGCCCATCGAGTGCCCGATCACGGCGGCGGGCCGCACGCCGTGGGAGGTCCAGAGCCGGGCCAGCGCCACCTGGAGCGCGAAGATCAGCGGCTGGGCCGTGGCCACGCCCCCGGGCTCGCCGCCCCCGGTGACGATCTCCCGCAGCGGGATGCCCGCCTCGGCGCGGAAGAGGGCGTCCAGCTCGTCGATCGCGTGGGCGAAGACGGGCTCGTGCGCGTACAGCCGGGCGCCCATCCCGGCCCACTGCGAGCCGTAGCCGCCGAACACCCAGACCGGGCCCCGTCCGCCGGCCGCCGTGCCCGTCGCCACGGCGGCGGCGGGCGTGCCCGCCGGGGCGACGGGCACGGCGGTGGGCCTGCCCTCCTGTACGGCGCGCAGCCCGGCGACCAGCCCGGCGGAGTCCCGCGCCACCACGGCGGCGCCGACCCGGCCCCGGCCCGCGCGCCGGGCGAGTGTGCGGGCGACGTCGTCCAGGTCCCACGGGCCGTCCGCGATCCGGTCCGCGAGCAGCCCGGCGTACTCGCGCACCCGGTCGGCCGTGAGGTCCGTGAGCAGGAAGAGCCGGTCGCCGCGCTCGCCGCGGTCGGCGGGTTCTCCGGCGGCGAGGGCGGTCGCGGGGGCGGGAGCCGCGTCGAGGACGACGTGGGCGTTGGTGCCGCCGAAGCCGAAGGACGAGACGCCCGCACGGGGGCGCCCGCCCGGCCGGTCCGGCGTGTCCGGCGCGCCCGGCCAGGGGGTGGGAGCGGTGACGACCTCCAGGCGCTCCCAGGGGATGTGCGGATTCGGCTTCTCGAAGTGCGCGCTGGGCGGGATCACGCCGTGGTGCAGGGCGAGGACGGTCTTGATCAGGCCGGTGACCCCGGCCGCGGCCTCCAGGTGGCCGAGGTTGCTCTTGGCCGAGCCGAGCAGGACCCGGTGCCCCTCGGGCAGGGCCGCGTCGATCGCCCGCGCCTCGATCGGGTCGCCGAGGAAGGTCCCGGTGCCGTGCGCCTCGATGTAGTCCGGCGGCTCCAGCCCCGCGTAGGCGGCGCGCAGCAGTTCCTCCTGCGCCTCGGGGTTGGGCGCGACCAGGCCGTTGGAGCGGCCGTCCTGGTTCACCGCGGTGGCGCGGACGACGGCGAGCACCCGGTCGCCGTCGCGCAGCGCGTCGGACAGCCGCTTGAGCACCACCACGCCGCAGCCCTCGGCGCGGACCATGCCGTCGGCCGAGGCGTCGAACGCCTTGCACCGGCCGTCGGGCGCGGTCCCGCCGCCCTGGTCGAAGGCCATCGTGACGACCGGCGAGAGCAGCAGGTTCACCCCGGCCGCCAGCGCCAGGTCACTCTCCCCCGCCCGCAGGCTCCGCACCGCCAGGTCCGTCGCCACCAGCGACGACGAGCAGGCCGTGTCCACCGCGAGGCTGGGCCCGCGCAGGTCGAGCACGTAGGAGAGCCGGTTCGCGGCGATGCTGAAGGCCGCCCCGGTCGCCGTCCAGGCGTCCACCGTCGAGGCGTCGGCGGTGGTCAGGTGGGCGTACTCGTTCCCGGAGATGCCGACGAACGCCCCGGTGCGGCTGCCGCGCAGCGAGCGCGGCGCGATCCCGGCGTGCTCCAGCGCCTCCCAGGCCGTCTCCAGCAGCATCCGCTGCTGCGGGTCCATCTTCTCGGCCTCGCCGGGGACGATCCCGAAGAAGTCGGCGTCGAAGGCGGCCACGTCGTCGAGGAAGCCGCCGTGCCGGGTGGTGGCGGCCAGCGCCTCGGCGGTGCGCGCCGAGCCGTCGTCGAAGGCCTCCCACCGGCCCTCGGGGACCTCGCCGACCGCGTCGCCGCCCGCCATGAGCAGCCGCCAGAGGTCCTCGGGCCCGTGGACGGAGCCGGGCAGGCGGCAGCCGACGCCGATCACCGCGACCGGCTCGTCCGCGGCGTGCCGTACGGCCTGCGGGTCGGCCTGCCGTACGGGCCGCGCGGCCAGGCCCCGGGCGAGGCGGTTGATCGTGGGGTACTCCCAGACCAGCGTCGGCCCGAGCTCCCGGCCGAGCAGCGCCTCCAGCTCTCCCGCGACCGCCACCGCGTCACGCGACGAGAGCCCGAACTCCTCCAGGGGACGGTCGGGGTCGACGTGGGCGAGGGGTATGCGGCAGCGGACGGAGAGGCGTTCGGAGAGAAAACGGCGGATGTCGTCTTCACCGAGCAGGTCCACGGGGCGACTCCCAACGACGGCCGAGGTGATCGGCCAACTTACCCACGGGGGCCGGTACGGGGCAGTCCTGGCGGACCACAATCCACCAGGACGTTTTGTCATAGGCGTGACAACGGGTGCGTACGGCGAGTCGGACGCGGACGGGTTTGTCTCCGGAGCGCAAGCGGGGCCGGCATTTCGTTGCGGACGTCCATATCAGCCTCCCGCAGCCCGGCCTAAGGTCGCCTGCCACGGCTCTCACAGCCACGGGACGGTGGAGGATGGACATGCGCCCTGCCCGACGCGGAATCCCGGCCCTGCCGGGCTCACTGCCGGGCTCGCTGCCGAGCCCACCGGCGGGCTCGCTGCCGGGCGCGTCGGCGGGCTCACTGCCGGGCGCGTCGGCGGGCTCACTGCCGGGCGCGTCGGCGGGCTCACTGCCGGGCGCGTCGGCGGGCTCACTGCCGGGCTCGCTGCCGGGCTCACTGCCGGGCTCGCTGCCGGGCTCACTGGCGGTCGTGCTGGCGGTCGTGCTGGCGGCCTCGCTGCTCCTCGGCCTGCCGGTGGGAGCGCCTCCGGTCGCGCACGCCGAGGCCGCTCCGGCCGTGAAGCCGAGCGCCTCCCCCGAGCCGGGCCCGTCCGCGAGCCCCAGCGCCTCCCCGAGCGCCTCCCCCGCGAGGAGGAAGAAGGCGGCCAGGAGCCCGGCGGGTCCCTGGCCCGCCGCGCTGCCCGGCAGGGCGCGCGTGGTGAAGGAGCGCTGGTTCAACCTGCGCATGGTCGACCTCACGGTCTCGTCCCCGGCGGTGAACGCCCAGATCCCGGTCCGGCTGCTGGTCCCCAAGGGCTGGTCGAAGAAGGCGAAGCGCACCTGGCCGGTGCTCTACCTGCTCCACGGCGGCGCGGACGACTACACCTCCTGGACCCGGATGACCGACGTCGCGAAGATCACCGAGGATCTGGACGCGATCGTCGTGATGCCCGAGGCGGGGCGGGCGGGGAACTACAGCGACTGGTACAACGGCGGCAGGGGCGGCCCGCCCCGGTGGGAGACCTTCCACCTGAAGGAGCTCCGCCGCCTGCTGGAGACCGGCTACCGGGCCGGGAGCCGCCGGGCCGTCGCGGGCCTGTCCATGGGCGCCTACGGCGCGATGAAGTACACCGCGAAGAACCGCGGCATGTTCCGCTTCGTCGGCGCCTACAGCGGCCTCATGTCCACCCGGCTGCCGGGCATCCCGGAGCTCGTCATGAACGCCCAGGCCGCCGAGGGCAAGGACCCGAAGGCCCTGTGGGGCGACCCGGTCAGGAACCGGAAGGTCTGGAAGGCCAACGACCCCGCCACGTACGTCAGGAACCTGCGCGGCGTGAGCATCTACATCTCCAGCGGCATGACCAGCCTCCCCGGCGAGCTCGACGCGCCGGGCACCCCCTGGTCGCCGGCGCACCTGAGCGAGCCCGTCTCGGCCTACACCACCAAGGACCTGGTCACCAGGCTCCGCCTGCTCGGCATCAAGCCGGTGGTCCACCTCTACCAGGACGGCACCCACAGCTGGCCGTACTGGAAGCGGGAGTTCCGGCGCTCCTACCCGATGATCCTGGCCGCGCTCGGCCTGTCCTCGGGCGAGCCGGTCCTGTCCGACGAGTCCTCCGGCGGCGGCGAGGAGCTCCTCACGGGCGATCTCTGAGAACGGCCCCGGGTGCGCGCCGGAGCGCATCCGCCGCACGAATCAGGCGGATTCGATGGATTCGCCCGCGCGGATTTGTCCGTGAGGCAAAACGTTCACCGCCGTTTCGTGGCCGATGTGCATGGCGGGCACTCGATGATCGCGTCTAGGGTCGCCTGCCACGGCCCCCGGCCCCGGGGCCATATGGAAGGAATGACCCATGCGATCTGCCCGACACGGACTCCTGGCGCTCGCCGCCGCGGCGGCCGTGACCCTGCCGACGGCGGCGTACGCGGCGCCCCTCCAGGCCTCGGCCCCGGCGGGCCAGGCCACCCGGTACACGCTGGACCCGGGCACGAGCCCGTCCGGCCCCTGGCCCGCCGCGCTGCCCGGTGGCCCGCAGGTCGTCCAGGAGAACTGGCTCGATCCGCGCACGGTCGACCTCACGGTCTCGTCCCCGGCGGTGAACGCCCAGCTCCCGGTCCGGCTGCTGCTGCCCAAGGGATGGTCGAAGCAGGCGAACCGCACCTGGCCGGTGCTCTACCTGTTCCACGGCGGTGCGGACAACTACACCTCCTGGACCCGGCAGACCGGCATCGAGGAGATGACCGCGAACGTCGACGCGATCGTCGTGATGCCCGAGGCCGGCGCCACCGGGAACTACAGCGACTGGTACAACGGCGGCAAGGGCGGCCCGCCCGCCTGGGAGACCTTCCACACCAAGGAGCTGATCGGCCTCCTGGAGTCGGGCTACAAGGCCGGGTCCCGGCGGGCCGTCAGCGGCATCTCCATGGGCGCCCACGGCGCGATGAAGTACGCCGCCAAGAACCCGGGCATGTTCCGCTTCGTCGGCGCGCACAGCGGCATCCTGTCCACCCGGCTGCCGGGCGTGCCCTCCGCCATCATGCGCGCCCAGGAGAAGGGCAGCCAGGACCCGAAGGCGCTCTGGGGCGACCCGATCAGGAACCGGGACGTCTGGAAGGCCAACGACCCCACCGCGTACGCCAAGAACCTGCAGGGCGTGACCATCTACATCTCCGGCAGCAGGACCGGCCTCAAGGGCGAGTTCGACGCTCCCGACGCCGAGTGGCACCCGGCCCACCTGGGCGAGCCGCTCTCGACCTACACGGCCCGGCACCTGATCACCAAGCTCCGCGCGTACGGCGTCAAGCCGACGGTGAACTTCTACAAGAGAGGCACGCACAGCTGGCCGTACTGGGAGCGCGAGTTCAAGACGTCCTTCCCGACGATCCTGAAGTCCCTCGGCCTGGACCAGAACGGCGGCTCACCCGGCACGCCCACGCCCACACCCACTCCCACGCCCACCGTCACTCCCGCTCCCACCGGCAGCCCCGCTCCGACCAAGCCCCCCGCCCCCGGCAACCCCGTGGTCCCCCCGGAGCTGTGGAAGCTCCGCTGACGTCGCCGAAGCGGCCGAGGTCCCGGCCGCACCGGCCGCATCGGCCGCACCGGCACGGGACCCGGACGGAGCCGGCCGGGAAGGGGCGCCCGGGTGCCGTCCTGAGGGCGTCGAGCAGTGCCCCGGCGTCCGTATCCTGGGGATTCACCGCGCTGTGACGCTGTTCGTCCACGTCCGCGGCAGGGGCCCCGACCGTGGAGGCCCCGGTCCACCCGGGCTCGTCCGAGCCGGCTCCGGCGCGTCCCCTCACGGGCTCTACGGCCGGCGCCCTCGCCGGATCGAACCCCCTCATGATCAGGAGCGGTTCACATGAGGAGAGTGCCGGCGCTGCTGGTCTGGGCGATGGTGACCGTCGTCGCGGCACTGGGCGTCCTGCCCGGCCTGGGCTCGGCCGGGTCGGGGAACGACCGGTGGCCGCTGGCCCACCGCGCGGCCTCCCTGGAGTTCCACGCCACCGTCGTCCCGCTCGGCGAGCGGGACGCGTGGGCGTTCGGCACACGGCGGTTCGGCTACTGGCAGCTCGGCCCTACCTCCTACCGCTGGGACGGCGAGCGGTGGCGCGACGGCGGGCTCCCGGCGGGGATCGGCGACTCCCTCGTGTCCGCCGGCGGCTCGTCGCCGGAGAACGTGTGGGCCGTGACGAGCGGTGACGACTCCGACGTGGTGACGCTCCGCTGGGACGGCCGGGAGTGGACGGTGGTGGAGCGCATCCCGGCCCTGTCCGCCTGGCAGCTGACGGTCGTGGACGACGACGACGTCTGGCTGTTCGGCATGGAGAGCTGGCACCACACCCGGGCGGGCTGGGCCAGGGCCGAGGTCCCGATGACCGTCACCCACGCCTCGGCCCGCTCCGCCACCGACATCTGGGCCGTCGGGTCGGCCGGGCAGGACAGCGACCGGCCGCTGATCGGCCACTACGACGGCAGGAGCTGGGAGACCACCCCCCTCGGCGACGTGCTGCCGGTCGAGCCCTCGGCCCACTACGCGCTCAACGGCGTGACCGCCGACGCCTCCGGCGTCCGGATCACCGCCAGCGTCTCCCGCGACACGACGCAGACCACCACGCCGCTGCTGCTCAGCCGTACCGGGGGACGCTGGCAGGCCGAGGAGGTGACCGCGGGCACCGGAACCTGGTCCGAGAACGTCGGCCCCGTCCCCGACGGCCGGGGCGGCCACTGGTTCCTCGCCTTCACCGACGACAACGCCTACGCCTCCGTCCTGGCGCACCGCTCCGCCACCGGAGCCTGGACGGTCAGCCCGGTCGCCGCCGCCCCGGACGGCGCCCATCTCTCCACCCTGGCCGCGTTCCCGGGCACCACCCGGTTCCTGTCCACCGGCCGCGTCGGCGACGCCCGCGGCGTCTTCTTCCACCAGGTGGGCCCGTAGGGCGCGGGCACGCCGCCGGGCGCGCCCCGCGTCCGCGCCGTCACTGCTCGTCGACGTCGACCCAGTCGAGGGTGCGGGTGACGGCCTTCTTCCAGCCGGCGTAGCCTCGGGAGCGCCGCTCGCCGGACCACTGCGGCTCCCAGCGGCGGTCCTGAAGCCAGTTGCTGCGCAGTTCGTCGGTGGACGACCAGAAGCCGACGGCCAGCCCGGCGGCGTAGGCGGCGCCGAGCGCCGTGGTCTCGGCCACCACCGGCTTGGAGACCGGCACGCCGAGGATGTCGGCCTGCAGCTGCATGCACAGGTCGTTGGCGGTCACCCCGCCGTCCACCCGGAGCACGTCGAGCACGACGCCGGAGTCCTGCTGCATCGCCTCGACCACGTCCCGCGTCTGGTAGCAGATCGACTCCAGCGTGGCCCGGGCCAGGTGCGCGTTGGTGTTGTAGCGGGACAGGCCGACGATGGCGCCGCGCGCGTCGGAGCGCCAGTACGGGGCGAACAGGCCGGAGAACGCGGGCACGAAATAGACGCCGCCGTTGTCGTCCACCTGCCGGGCCAGCGCCTCGCTCTGCGCCGCGCCCGAGATGATCCCGAGCTGGTCGCGCAGCCACTGCACGGCCGAGCCGGTGACGGCGATCGAGCCCTCCAGCGCGTACACCGGCTTGTCGTCGCCGAACTGGTAGCAGACGGTGGTCAGCAGGCCGTGCTCGGAGCGGACCGGCTCCTGGCCGGTGTTGAGCAGCAGGAAGTTGCCGGTGCCGTAGGTGTTCTTGGCCTCGCCGGGGGTGAAGCAGACCTGGCCGACGGTCGCGGCCTGCTGGTCGCCGAGGTCACCGGAGAGGGGCACCTCGCCGCCGAGCGGTCCGTCGGCGCGGGTCACGCCGTACAGGCCGGGGCAGGACGAGGGCATGATCCGCGGCAGCATCGCGCGGGGTACACCGAAGAACGACAGCAGCTCGTCGTCCCAGTCCAGCGTCTCCAGGTCCATGAGCATGGTGCGGCTGGCGTTGGTGACGTCGGTGACGTGCACGCCGCCGTGCGGGCCGCCGGTGAGGTTCCACAGCAGCCAGGTGTCGGTGGTGCCGAACAGGGCGTCCCCGGCCTCGGCCGCCGCGCGCACGCCGTCGACGTTCTCCAGGATCCACTGGATCTTCCCGCCGGAGAAGTAGGTCGCCGGGGGCAGTCCCGCCTTCCTCCGGATGACCTCGCCCCGGCCGTCGCGGTCCAGCGCGGCGGCGATCCGGTCGGTCCGGGTGTCCTGCCAGACGATCGCGTTGCCGTACGGCCGGCCGGTCCGGCGGTTCCACACCAGCGTGGTCTCGCGCTGGTTGGTGATGCCCAGCGCGGCCAGGTCGGAGGCGACCAGGTTCGCCCGGTTCAGCGTGGTCTCGATGACCGACCGGGTCCGCTCCCAGATCTCGGTGGGGTTGTGCTCCACCCAGCCCGCCCGCGGGAGGATCTGCTCGTGCTCCAGCTGGTGCCGGGCGATCTCGTTCCCGCCGTGATCGAAGATCATGAAGCGGGTGCTCGTCGTCCCCTGGTCGACGGCGCCGACGAAATCGGGCATGGATCGCACTCCTTGGCGGGTCGGGTCTCGGACGGCTCGCACGCGCCCTCCTGCGGCGCGCACGGCCTGGGATCATCTTCCGGCGGAGGGAACCCGCCGACAAGGACCCGCCAGGCCCGCGCCGGTCGGCGGAACGCGGCGGGGCGCGGTTCCCGCCCTCCGGCGGGCGGCCATCTCCCACGCCGCGTTCAACAGCTCCGCGACGGTGGTCGCCCTCGTCGGTGACGCGCAGGCGTCTTACAACCCGGCGATCGCCGGTATCACCGGCGTGGTCGGCTGGCTGGTCCTCACCGGCGCGGCGGCGGTGCTCCTGCGCCGGTGGCCGGTGGCCGGCGCCACCAAGACGGACCTCGGCGCCCCCGACCCGCTGCGGTTCCAGACGCCGCCCGCGCCGCTCTCCGCGACGGGGTGGGCCCGGTCGCGAGGAGCGGCGCGGGCGGCTCGCGCTTCCGCGCCGATCAGAGCGCGGCCCCGGGAACGGGCGTGCTCAGGACGTGCTGAGGGCGCGCTCAGGGCACGCTCAGGGCACGCTCAGGGCGTGGTCAGGGCGTGGTCAGGGCGTGGTCAGGTAGACCTGGCCGAAGACTCCGGTGATCCTCCTCAGGTCGGCGGCCGGGTCCGTCTCGGGCGTCGCCGGGTCGTAGACCGCGGCCATCCGGCGCTGGAGCGGGCCGAGCCTCTCCAGCGTGTCCCAGGCGGTCAGCCGCTTGACTCCGCCCTGGCCGTCCTGCAGCCGCGTCCAGAGGTTGACCTGCTGGGCGGCGCCGTCCTTCAGCGGTGCGGAGACCCGCTCGGCGACCTCCTCGGCGGTGACGTCACCCACCAGCCCGGTCTCCTCGGCGGCGATCCGGGTCAGCACGTCCCAGGCGCGGGCGCGGACCTGGATCGACTGGTTGCGCTGGGCGGCCCCCGCGTCGATCCCCCAGGCCGTGTAGCCGCCGCGCAGCAGGCCGCCGTCCAGGGTGAGCTGGTCGAGACCGGCGGCGGTCAGGTAGGCCTCGATCCGCTCGGGAGCGAGCAGCGGGTACCGCTTGGCCATCTCCGTCTTGCACGCCTCCACGGCGCCGCAGGCGAACTCCGGCACGACCGTGTGCACGCCGAGCTGCTTGCCGGGAGCCGCCCGGCGCAACGCGGCGGAGGCGGCGGTGACGAAGGCCGAGACCTCCTCGTGGGTGGCGAACGCCGTGTCGTAGCCGAGCCGGGCGGAGAAGCGGATCCCGGCGACCTCCGGCCGCGCGGCCAGCGCGCCGATCCGCTTGACCGCGGCGGTGAACGCCGCCTCGCCCGCCTTCCAGTCGTCGGCCAGCTCGGTGTCGAGCCAGACGCGCAGGCCGGCGCCCTTCGCCGCGGTGACGGCCTGGCCCACGGGGGTCCGCGCGGCCGCCGCGACCTCCTCCGCGGTCACCGGCCCGGTCACGGCCGCGGCGGCCGGCGTGGGCTGCGCGGCCGGGGTGGGCGGGGTGGCCGCCGCCGGCCGCGTGCCGCTGCCCGTCTCGGGGCCGTTCGTACCGTTCCCGCCCTCGTGGTGCCCGCCGACCGCGCACTCCTGGCCGGCCTCGCACTCAGGCGCGCCGCCGTCCTCGGCGCCCTCCGGGAGCGGGGAGTTCTCGTCGCCGTCGGCTCCGCCGTCCTGCGGTTCCGGGCAGGAGGTGCCGGGCGCCGAGCAGTCGATGAACAGCCCGGGGTACGGCTCCGCCGCCCTGAGGTTGGCGCTGTCGTCCGCCCCCCAGAACCGGGCGATGTCCACCGCCTCCTCGGGGGTGGCGAGCCAGAAGCACTGGACGTAGGCCGGGGCGTCCGCCGCGAACTCCTCCCGGCAGCTACGGGGCTCGTCCTGCGCGTGGGCCGCCGCCGCGGGGGCCACGGCACCGATCAGCGCGAGCATCGAACCGGCGGCCACGGCCCGCCGCAGAGTGAGTCGCATGTCGTGGAACTCCCCGGGATAGCCGGACAGAACGATCTCTTCGCACCCTACCTAGATCGATCCTGACCAAACAGATGTTGTCAGGAAACCGTGACAACACACCCGTATCCGTCTGGCCTCCACCGTCTCCGCCCGATCCCCGACCATCGATCCCCGGGCTTCACGTGCCCCCTGCCCGCCCATCGATCCCCGCGCTTCGCCCGGACCCGCGCGTCCCCGGACCCCTCGGCCTCCTGCTCTCCACCCGCCCCTGACCTTCGCCTCCGCTCCGGCACAGGTGGCGGACCGGGGCTTCCCCCTTCCGTTCTTATCGTTTACCGTTTTATCGATAGTCGATATAGAGGAGAGACCGTCATGGCGAAACCTCCCTCGAGCATCCAGACCCTGGAAGGCATCATGTGGCTGGGTGCGGCCGCCTCCGTGCTCGGCCTCGCGCTGGGCCTCCACCGTGTCTTCAGCAGTCCCGGCATCGACTCCCGCCACGTCGGCGTCGGCTACCAGGCCGTCTCCGGGGCCGGGCAGGGGCAGTCCGTGCCGACCGGCCCGCCCGGCACGCCCCACCTGCTCCCCTCCTCCTTCGACCGCACCCTGGTCATCAGCGATCCCGACCTGTCGCAGCGCTTCCTGCTCGCGCTGCCCGACTTGCTGCTCACGGTGGCGCTGGGCGCCATCGCCGTGCTCCTGCTGCTCATGCTCCGCAGCTTCCGGGAGGGCGAGCCCTTCGCCCCGCCGAACGCGTGGAGGCTCGCGGCGGTCGGCATCGCGCTCCTCGGGATCGCCTGCATCCCCCACGTGGAGGCGATCTCCCTGAAGGCGCTGGTCTCCGGAAGCCCGCTGGAGGACATGGGCGTCCACAGCGGCGAGGACTTCGACTGGGCTCTCGTCACCGGATTCGCCGTCCTCGCCCTGGCCGAGTTCTTCCGCCAGGGCAGCAGACTGCGCGCGGACACCGAAGGGCTGGTCTGATGCCGCCCGAGGAGGAGCACCGCATCACCGTCCACCTCGACAAGCTGCTGGCCGACCGCGGGATGACCCTGACCGAGCTGGCCGAACGGGTGGGCGTGACGGTGGTGAACCTGTCGGTCCTGAAGAACGGCCGGGCCCGGGCCATCCGTTTCTCCACGCTCAGCGCGATCTGCCGCGAACTCGGCTGCCGGCCCGGTGACCTGCTGGACTACGAGCTTTGAAGACCACCCGGAGCCTGGCGGCGCGCGGAGCACCGATCGCCTCCGGGTCCGTCCAAACTCCGGGGCCCTCCGAACTCCTGAGCCGCTCAGGCCCGGCCCCGGGACCGCTCAAGGTGACCCGCTCAGGTCCGGCGCCGGAACCGCTCAGGCCCCCAGGATGTCGCAGGTCCGGGCCACCCCGTCCTCCGCGCGCAACCGCTCCCCCAGCCGGGCCGCGGCCTTGCGCATCCCCGCGTCCCGCAGTGCCGCCGCCACCCGCCCGGCCAGCGCGCCCACGGTGAGCCGCCGCACCGGCAGCGGCGCGGGCCCGGCCCCCAGCAGCGCCACCCGGGCGCCCCAGAACGGCTGGTCGGAGAAGAACGGGCAGACCACCGAGGGCACCCCGGCCCGCAGCCCGGCCGCGGTCGTCCCGGCGCCCCCGTGGTGCACCACGGCCGCCATCCGGGGGAACAGCCACCCGTGGTCCGCCTCGCCGACCACGAACATGTCATCCGCCCCGCCGGCCGTACGCGCGCCATCCGCCCCGCCGGCCGTGTGCCCGCCGTACGGCAGGCCCTGGAGCACCCCGCGCGCCCCGGCCGCCCGCAGCGCCGCCACCACCGTCTCCGCCGTCGCGGCCGGGTCGGCGGGGGCCATGCTGCCGAAGCCCACGTACACCGGAGGCGGCCCCGCCTCCAGGAACGCCTCCAGCCCGGGCGGCGGGCTCCAGTCGCGCTCGGCGAACCAGTAACCGGTCAGGTGGACGTTGGCGGGCCAGTCGGCCGGGCGGTCGACGACCGCGCAGCTCACCCCGCACAGCACCGGCACCCGGTCGGTCCTCGCCCGCCGGAACGGGTCGCCCCGCATCGGTTCGAGCCCGAGGACCCTCCCGCGCAACCGGTCGACCATCCGGCCGAGCAGCACCCTGCTCAGCCCCTCGACGAGCGCGTAACTGGCCCGGTTGCCCCAGGGGCCCAGCGTGCGGAGCGGGACCAGCGGATTCGGGAAGTGCCGGGTCGGCTCACCCGGCTGGAAGTGCAGCAGCGCGTACGGCATGCCGTACCGCTCGGACAGGTGCTGCCCGAACCAGCCGAGCGCCGGGGCGAGCACCAGGTCGGCGTGGGCGCAGGCGGCGTCCACCTCGGCGGCGAGCCGCTCGGCGAGCGGTTCCACGACCCGGCGGAAGCCACGGACGAACCCGGCGGGCCCGCTCCGCAGCCACGCCTGCCCCTCCTCGGACTCCACGATCCGCTGCGGGTCCACGCTGAGCGGGCTCATGCCCAGCCCGGCCTCCCCGACCAGAGCGCCGTACCGCCCGGCCGCGACCACCGTCACCCGGTGCCCGCGCGCGGCCAGCCCCGCCCCGAGCGCCACGCACGGCTGGGTGTCGCCCCGCGAGCCGAACGCCAGGATCGCGACCCTCACCCGGGCCTCCGTTCCGTGCGGGAGCGGGCCGGCCCCGGCGGGCGGGGCGTCACCGGAGCGTCACCAGGCTGACGGCGGCACCGGCGGCGACGAGCGCGGCGGCGACGAGCAGGCCGACCGAGTAGCCCGCGGTGAAGCTCGCCGCGCCGTTGACGATCACGCCGATGACCGCGATGCCGAACAGCCCCGACATCTCCCGGGCGACGCTGAACACGCCGCCCGCGACACCCGCCCGCTCCTTGGGCACGGCCCCCAGCACGGCCGAGCCGAGCGGCATGGTCAGCGCCGAGCCGATCCCGATCACGCACACGGCGGGCAGCAGCTCGGCCCAGCCGTCCCCCGGCCGCAGGAACGCCACCGCGACCATGCCGCCCGCCACCAGGACCAGTCCCAGCGCGACCGTGCGGGCCGCACCGATCCGGCGCTCGACGGACGGCACCAGCGGCGTGACCACGGCGACGAGCAGCGCCAGCGGAACGAAGGCGAGTCCCGAGGCGGTGGGGCTGAAGCCCAGCGCCCCCTGCAGGAACAGCGCGGTGAAGAAGAACACCCCGTTGACGCCGAGTCCCCAGAGCACCTGGGCGATCACCCCGCCGGTGAAGGCCCGCTCCCGGAACAGCGCCAGGTCGACCATCGGGTCCCGGCCCAGCCGCTCCACGGTGGCGAAGACCACGGCCGCGACCGCGCTCACCGCGAGGGACGCCACGATCACCGGTGAGGTCCAGCCCAGCTCGGCGGCGAAGGTGAGGCCGAACGTGCCCGCCGAGAGCACGACGACCGAGGCCGCGACCCCCGGCACGTCCACCCGGGCGGCGGCCCCGTCGCGCGACTCCGGTACGGCGAGCGCCGCGAGCGCGACGCAGAGGACGCCGAGGGGCACGTTGATCAGGAAGATCCAGTTCCAGTCCGCGTACTCGGTGAGGAGACCGCCGACGACCGGGCCGAGCGCGAGCGCGCCCGCGCCCGAGGCCATCCAGACGGCGACGCCCGCCGAACGCTCCCGGCCTCCGCCCGCGACCGCGACCACGGCCAGCATCGCGGGCAGGACCAGCGCGGCACCGCAGCCCTGGACGAGACGGGCCGCGACGAGCACGCCGGCCGAGGTGGCCATCCCCGCGGCGAGGGAGGCCGCGGTGAAGATCGCGAGCCCGATGACGAGGATCCGGCGGCGGCCGTAGACGTCGGCCAGCCGGCCGCCCGCGAGCATCAGCCCGGAGAAGGTGAGGACGTAGCCGGTGACGACCCATTCGAGCGTCGCCAGGGAGGCGTTCAGCTCGACCTGGAGGGTGGGCAGGGCGACCGTGACGACCGTGTTGTCCAGTGTCGTCACGAATCCCGCGAGGCCGATGACCAAGAGCAGCAGCCCGTACCGGCCGCTCCCGGCGGGTCCGGCGCTCCCGGCGCTCCCGGCGGGTCCAGGGCTCTCGGCGGGAGGCACGGTCCCGGCGGGTCCGGGAGGACCGGCGGGAGGCACGGTCCCTGCCGTTGCGGCGAGCCCGGCGGGATGCGGGACGGGCTCGCTCATTCGTCCACCTCCACCCATGTCCAGCCCGACCCGTCCGGATCAGGCCGCACCACCCGTGTCACCCGCCGCCCCATGGGCATCCAGCCGCTCCGTTCCCTTGTCCACGTCTGCTCCTCCTGTGGCGCCCGCCGTCCGGACGCGGCCCGGTGCACGGTCTCGGGAACAGACTCGGCAACGGACTCGGGAACAGGCCACGCCCCGTTTCCCGGCCCGGACGTTGGCGCTGACGGCGTCCCGTTCCCCGGCCCGGACGTTGGCGCTGACGGCGTCCCGTTCCCCGGCCCGGACGTTGGCACCGGCGGCGTCCCGTTCCCCGGCCCGGACCGTGGCACCGGCGGCGGCCCGTACGGCGTCGGCGGTGGTCCGGACGGCGCGGGCCGCGGTGCGGGGGCCTCCGTCCCGCCGCCCGGTTCCGGTACGGGCCGCGGGCGGCCGGTGATCGGCACGATCGGCCTGCTGTCCTGCCGCCGCACCGGTGGTTCCAGCCGGTCGATGAGGTGAGGGCTGATGGCCGGAGCGCTCCGTGCGGGAGGCGCCGGCTCCGGGCGGACGGGGGATCCGGACTCCGGGCGGACGGGGGGCCCGGACTCCGGACGGGTGGAAGGCGCCGGCCCCGTAGGAGGCGTCGGCTCCGGCATCGCGGAGGGAACCGGCGGCCGCCCTCCCGGGCCGGTGGGAGGCGTCGGCCGTGCCTGCGGGCCGGGTCGCGGCGGCACGAACGGCGTGACGGTCTCCGGCACCGGCCGGGAAGCCGGAGGGCGCCCCGGGGAGTGCGAGATGGGTCCCGCCATGGGTCCCACCGCGTCCTCGACGGTCAGGAGCGGCTGCGGCGGCGAGGGGGCCGTCCCCTCGTCCGCCCAGTGCCAGCCGGGGCCGTCCGGGTTGGGCTTGACGACCTTCCTCTGCCATTCCACCGGCGTCCCCTCCCCCGGTCGCACCGGGGCGCCCTCCCGCGCCGCGGAAGCGGGTGCGGATGCGGATGCAGGTGTGGACACGGGCGCGGATGCGGATGCAGGTGTGGACACGGGCGCGGATGCGGATGCGGATGTGGACACGGGCGCGGGCGTGATCCGGGACGGCCCGGGCCCGGCCGCGGACCCCGCACGGGACGCGGCGGCGGGCTCGGCCCGGAACCCTGCCACGGGCTCGACGACCGGGGCCCCTGTGACGGGAGATCCTGTGACGGGCGGCCTGGCGACGGGAGCCTCCGCGGGGGGCTCCGTGACCGCCGGGGGCTCGCGCACCGCCTGGAGGGTCACCGGGGGCGCGGTCCGGCGGCCCGGCGGCGGGGCGATCGCCCGGCGCCAGGCCGGCACCTCCCGGTGCCGGGCGGCCAGGGCCCGGCGGGGGACCGCGGCCGGTCCGGTGGCCGGCCCGTCCTCGCGCTCCACCGTCACGTAGGTGGGCATCGGCCTGTACGCACCGTGCGCGCCGTACGCATCGGCCGTGTCGTGCTCGCGGAACTCGATCCGCCGGTGCAGTCCCCGCAGGAAACCAGGGATCCACCAGTTCGCGTCGCCCATCAGCCGCATCGTCGCGGGCACCAGCAGCGCCCGCACCAGGGTCGCGTCCACCACGATGGCCACGAACATGCCGACGCCGAGCATCTTCACGAGCGTGATGCCCGCGGTGGAGAAGGCCCCGATGACCACGAGCAGCAGCAGCGCGGCGCTGGTGATCAGCCCGCCGGTCTTCTCCAGGCCGACCGCCACGGCCCTGGAGTTGTCCCCGGTCCGCAGCCACTCCGCCCGCACCCGGCTGAGCAGGAACAGCTCGTAGTCCATCGAGAGCCCGAACACCACCGCCAGGATCAGCACGGTGATCGTCGCCTCGATGGTCCCGGTCGGGGTGAAGCCGAGGACGTCCGCCAGGTGCCCGTCCTGGAAGGCCCAGACGATCACGCCGAAGGACGCGCCGAGCGACATGACGTTCATCAGGATCGCCTTGACCGGCAGCAGCACCGACCCGAACGCGGCGAACAGCAGCAGGCCCGTCATCAGGCAGACGACGAGCGCGGTCCACGGCAGCGTCTCCGCCAGGCTGGCCTGGAGGTCGAGCTGGGCGGCCGTGGCCCCGCCGACGACCACGTCCCGGAAGTCCGGTTCGGGGGCCATGGCCCGGATCCGCTCCACCAGGGCGCGGGCCTCGTCCGACATGGGGTCCCCGTCGTGGCGGACCGCCAGCCGTACCGCGCCGCCGGCCTGGGAGACGCCCGTGACGTCGACCCCGGTGACGTGGTCGAGCTCCGCGAGCCGGTCGGCGAAGACCTTCACGTCCAGCGGGCCGACCTCGGTGACCGGGATGGGCCCGGAGTTGCCCACCCCGACCGGGCCGGGACGGCCGCCCACCTCCGAGGGGAGCGCCCCGGGCACGGCCGCCGTCATGGGCCCGACCAGGTCGCGCTCGACGAGCACGGTGACCTCGATGGGCGACATGGCGTTGCGGGCGAAGTCCCGGTCGATCCGCTCGGCGACCTGGCGGCTCTCGAACTGCGCGGGCAGCACCCGGTGGTCCACGCTGCCGAAGCGCACGTGCAGGAACGGCGCGGCCAGCGCGAACAGCACCACGCCGACCCCGACCAGGTAGAGGACGGGGCGCCGCATCACGCTGGAGGCGAGCGTGTGCCAGGTCCCGCCGTGCCGGCCGCCGAAGCGCGGCATCACGTTGAGCGCGTCGACCTTCCGCCCGAGCACGGCCAGGAGCGCGGGCAGCACCACCAGCGCGGCCGCCATCGCGACGAGCACCACCGCCGCCGCGCCCAGCCCGATCGAGCGCAGGAACATCTGCGGGAACAGCAGCAGCCCGCACAGGGCGGTGGCCACGGTCAGGCCGGAGAAGGCGACGGTCCGCCCGGCCGTCGCGAGGGTCCGCACCACGGCCGCGTCCACGGCCGCCCCCCGGTGGATCTCCTCCCGGAAGGCGCTGAGCACGAAGAGCGAGTAGTCGATGGCCAGGCCGAGGCCGAGCATCGTGACGACGTTCAGCGAGAAGACCGAGACGTCGGTGACCTCGGTGAGCAGCCGGAGCAGCGCGAGCGCGCCGATCACGGAGAGCACGCCGACGACGAGCGGGAGCCCGGCGGCCACCAGGCTGCCGAAGACCAGGACGAGCAGGACGAGCAGGACCGGCATGGAGATCAGTTCGGCCTGCTGCAGGTCGGCGGCGGTCTGCGTGTTGAGGTCCACCAGGAGCGGGACCGCGCCGCCGATGCGGACGGCGTAGCCGGCGGGGGCCTGCCTGAGCTCTCCCCTGATCTCCGTGTAGCGGCGCTGCTTGTCCTGTTCGTCGCCGCGCAGGCTCACCATCGCGTAGGTGGAGTGCCCGTCGGTGGAGACGAGTTCCTTGGCGCCGGTCTCCCAGTAGGTGGTCACCTCGGCGACGTGCTCGGCGGGCAGCGCGTCCAGCGCGGCCCGCACGTCCCGCTCGAACCGGTCGTCGGCCGCCTCGAGCCGCGGGTTCGTGTAGAGGATGACCACGTCGGGCGCGCTGCCGCCGAACCACTCCTGGCTCCAGCGGGCGGCCGCGGTCGACTCCGCGTCCGGGTCCTCGAACCCGCCGTCCACCATCCGGCCGAACAGGCTCAGCCCGAAGAGCCCGGCCAGGACCGCGAAGACCACGGCGAGCGCCAGGATGGACCAGCGCCCGCGGTAGACGATCCGCCCCAGCGACTCGAACATCAGGCGCCGGCGTCCCCGGAGCTGGACCCGGCGCCGGTGAAGGCGCCCTCCAGGTAGGCCCGGGCGCAGGCGCGGCGGGCGATCTTCCCGCTCGACGTGCGCGGCACGGCTCCCGCCTCCACCAGCACGAACTCGTGCAGTCGCAGCTCGTGGTGGCGCGCGACCGCGGCCCGGGCGTTCGCGGCGATCTCCGCCGGGTCCCGCCCCTCCGCCCTGCGCGACCGCTCGGCGACCACCACCAGCCGCTCGGTCTCCTCGCCCGGCACCGCGAACGCCGCCACGCGGTCCCGGCGCACGGCGGGGTCGGCCTCCTGGACGGTGGCCTCCACATCCTGTGGATAGTGGTTGCGCCCGTCGACGATGATCAGGTCCTTGATCCGCCCGGTGACGTAGAGCTCGCCCTCGTGGATCACGCCCAGGTCGCCGGTGCGCAGCCAGGTCCCGTCCTCGCCCGCCAGCACGCCGCCGAAGACCTCGGCGCTGTGCTCCTCGTTCCGCCAGTAGGCCCGCGCCACGTTCGGCCCCTGGATCCAGATCTCGCCGACCTCGCCGTCGGGCCTGGCCGTGCCGTCCTCGCCGACGATCCTGACGCGCTGCCCGGTCGGCACCCCGCAGGAGACCAGCTCGCCGGCCCCGCCCGGCCCGCCGGCCACCGCGCCGCCGTCCCGGTCCTCGGCCGCCGCGCCGTCCTGGCCCCCGTACGGCGCGGCGACCGGGACCGCCCGGCCGCCGGCCAGCGCCTGGCGGTCGAACGCCGTCGTGCGCGCGGGCAGGTCCCTGTCCATCGCGGTGACGAAGACCGTCGCCTCCGCCAGGCCGTACCCCGGGGTGTGCGCCTCCGGCCGGAGCCCGCAGGAGGCGAACGCCTGCGAGAAGTGGTCGATCGTGCTCGCCCGGAGCGGTTCGGCCCCGTTGAGCATGACCGAGACCCCGGACAGGTCGAGGGTGGCCTTCTCCTCCTCGGTGACGCGGCTCGCGGTGTACTCGTAGGCGAAGTTGGGGCCGCCGGTGAACACGTCGTCGAACTCGCTGAGCATGCGCAGCCACCGGACCGGATGCATGACGAACGCCACCGGGTCCATGAAGACCGCCTGGTTGCCGCCGACGATCGGCGCGGCGAGGGTCGCGATCAGGCCCATGTCGTGGAAGAGCGGCAGCCAGAGCGCCGCCGTCGAGGTCCGGGGCGTGGCGCGGAAGGCCGTCCAGAGCTGCTCGGCGTTGGCGGTGACGTTGCCGTGGGTGATCTCGACACCGGCGGGGGCGCGGGTGGAGCCCGAGGTGTACTGCAGGTAGGCCAGGTCGCCGCTCTGGATCGGCTCCGGCTCCCACTCGTCGGCGAGCAGGTCGGAGACCGTGTCCACGGTGACGATCCGCTTGGGGCGGGGCGCGGAGCCGGCGTCGATGAACGTCCGGACGGAGTCCAGCGCGGGCGTCGTGGTGAGCACGCAGACCGGGTCGGCGTCGGCGTAGGCGCGGACCAGCCGGTCGGCGTGGCCGGGCAGGTCGGGGGCGAACAGCGGCACCGCGATCACCCGGGCGTACAGCGCCCCGAGCATCGCGACCACGTACTCCAGCCCCTGCGGCGCCAGGATCGCCGCCCGTTCCCCGGGCTGCGCGATCTCGCGCAGCCGTACGGCCAGCGCTCTGGCCTTCAGGTCCACCCCGGACCAGGAGAGCGTGTGCCGGATCCCGTCGTGGTCGGCCGAGTAGTCCAGGAAGGTGTACGCCGGGGCGTCCGGGATCTCACTCGCCCACCGTGCGACACGGGCGATCAGCGGCTCACTCATCGAAGGTCCCCTCGCCGAAGTGCAGGGATCTGCAAGCTACGGCAGACATCGCGCGCAATTCTTGCCAAACCACCGCACATTCCAGGGCCCCGCTTGTTACCGGCATGACAACCGGACATCCCCGCCCCGGCGGCGGACCCGCCGTAGGGATCAAGGCCCGCCCACCCCGATAATCGAGGACATGTCTCCTATCCGGCGGGCGGGCTGATGGCCGAGTCCTCGCAGACCCTGGAACGCGGCCTGCGCCTGCTCCGCCTGCTCGCCGGCGAGCTGAGGGGGCGCACCCCGACCGAGATCGCGGCCGAGCTGGAGCTGAGCCGCCCCGCGGTCTACCGCCTGCTGACCAGCCTGCAGCGGGAGGGCTTCGTCCGCCGCGACGGCGACGGCCGCGTCCACCTGGGCTTCGGCGTGCTCGTCCTGGCGCGGGCCGTGCAGCCGCTGCTGCGCGAGGGCGCCCTGCCCACGCTGCGCAGGCTCGCCGAGGAGGTCGGCGCCACCGCCCACCTCACCGTGGCCGAGGGCGACGACGCCCTGGCGGTCGCGGTGGTCGAGCCGTCCTGGACGGACATGCACGTCGCCTACCGGGAGGGCTCCCGGCACCCCCTCGACCGGGGCGCGGCGGGCCGGGCCATCCTGGCGCTGCGCCGGGGCGAGACCGGCTACGTCGCCTCCGAGGGCCAGCTCCAGGAGGGCGCGCACGGGATCGCCGCCCCCGTCCCCGGCCTGCCCTGGCTGGAGGCCTCCGTGGGCGTGATCGCCTTCACCCCGTTCGACCCCGGGGCGGTCGGCCCCCGCGTCGTCACCGCCGCCACCGCCCTGGCACGTTCCCTGGTCTGATCCCGCTTCGCGCGGCCGTTCACGTCCCGGGCTCCGCGACCGGGAAGCGGGCCCGGTCCGTCCCCCGCGGACCTCAGCCGAGCGGTTCGACGAACTCCAGGCGGTTGCCGTGGCAGTCCTCGCTGTGGAATCGGCGCACGCCGGGGACGTCGTCGGCGAAGACGACCGGATGGTCAGCGTCGGTCAGGTGTCGGTCCCAGCCGTCGAGATCTCGAACGAGTAGAGGTCACAGCAGCGGATATCCGGATTGATGGCAATAACGGGAGTCTCCGCCGCTCGATATGACAAGCTGATCGGGTTTTCCCGCCGGTGTCCGATGCCGGCCGAACCCATGAAGGGCGGGCAGAGCAGTGGCCGACCCCATCCAACTGGGTGAGGCGGATCCCGAGCGCATAGGCGTCTACCGGCTGACCGGCGTACTGGGCACCGGCGGCCAGGGCACCGTCTATCTGGGCTACGACCCTTCCGGACGGAAAGTGGCGGTCAAGCTCCTCCATACCCATCTGGCCACCGATTCCGACGTCCGTAAGCGGTTCGACCGCGAGATCGAAGCCGCACTTCGGGTAGCACCCTTCTGTACCGCCCGAATGTTGGATGCCGGTCTCAGCGGTGGCCGACCCTACCTGGTCAGCGAGCACGTGCCCGGCCCATCACTGAAAACTCTGATCACCTCGGAGGGGCCCCTCACCGGGGATGAGCTGAAGCAGTTGTCGATCACCACGTTGAACGCGCTGCGAGCGATCCACGCCGTCGGGATCGTGCACTGCGACTTCAAACCCGCCAATGTGATCATGGGTCCGAAAAGGCCGGTGGTCATCGACTTCGGCATCGCCCGGCTCCTGGAGGCCACCTCGGGCACCTCGGCACTGATCGGAACGCCCGGCTACATGGCGCCCGAACGGATCAACAATGTCCCGGCTGGTCCAGCCTCCGACCTCTTCGCCTGGGCCGCCACCGTGGCTTACACGTCCACCGGCCGTGAGCCCTTCGCCCGAGCGCACCCCGCGGCGGTGATGCATGCGGTCCTCACCGGAGAGCCGGATATGGAAGGCGTCCCCGAGTCTCTGCGCGACCTGCTGACCGCGTGCCTGGCCAAGGACCCACAGCAGCGGCCAACGGTCGAGCAGGTGCTGGCGGCCCTGACCGGCCCCACTTCCACCACCGGCGCTCAGTCGTCCCCCCGGCCGTTCGAACACGACGACTCACAGCAGGACAGACACCATACTTCGCCGTCCGCCGCGCTGTCGGCATTCACGTCCGATGCGCTCACCCCCCCGCCGGTCCCCGACTCCCGCTTAAGGTTCGGACCAGGCGAGGCGGCAGGGAAGCGCTCGTCACGGCGGAAGCGGAGAGGACACAGCGTGTCGATCGCCGCGGCGGCGGTCGTGGTCGCCGTGGCCGCCTGGGCCGGCTGGCCCGGAGACGACCGGCCCGGAACGACACCACAGCCGAGCGACGCCAGCGATGTGCGGCCGACAGACAGCGACGAGGTGAATGCCCTATCAGAGAATCTGCTATCCGACCACACCGCCCAGGTCACCGCAGTGACGGTAGGACAGGTAGACGACCGGCCCGTAGCCGTCACCGGCAGCCTCGACGGCACAGTGCAGCTATGGGATCCGGCGGCTTCCTCGACAGTCCAACTAAAACCCAATGATCATTGAAGGTGGCCGTTCCGCTGGAGGACGACAGCTTCCCGGAGCGAGTGGGGGCGGCCTCACTCACCTCCTCGTCCCCACCTCCCCGGAAGCCGATCCTCCCGTGGCTCCGGCAGGCCGAGTCACCCGGTCCCGTCCGAACCCGACCTCGGCCGGGGCCGTGTGGTGCGGCCCCGGCCGTACGGTCACCCGTGCAGGTGCTCGTAGAGGACCCGCCAGCGGTCGGGGTGGACGTGGGCGACGACCGCGTCCGGATCGACGTCCGCGGTGGCGAAGGCCGCCTCGACCCGGTCCGCCGAGTACCTCAGCCGCAGGGTGGCGTACAGGGAGCCGCCCAGCCCGGTGAAGCCGTACTCGACGAAGTCCCGGTAACCGGGCAGGTCGGCTCCGGTCTCCCAGGGCTCGGCCCGCCCGGACAGCGCCACGCCGGGCACGGCCTTCCCAGGAAGCGCCTCGCCGGGCACGACCCGCCCGGACACCGCCTCGCCGGGCACGGCCCGCCCGGACACCGCCGTACGGCGCTCGATCCGCAGGATCGCGGAGTCGACCGCCGGGACGGGCCGGAACGCCTCGCGGCCGATGCGGCCGACCAGTTCCCAGCGGTACCAGGGCCAGGTCAGCACGGTCAGCATGCTCCAGCGGCCGAAGTCGCCGGTGCGCTTGCGCGCGTACTCCAGCTGGGTCACCAGGGTGGCCGAGGTGAGCGCGGGCGCCCGCAGGCACCAGTCGACGATCTTCGAGGTGATCGCGTACGGGATGTTCCCGGCCACCGCGAACGGCTCGCGCGGCGCGCGGGCGGCCAGGAAGTCCCCTCGGACGACGCGGACGCGCCCGTCGCCCGAGGTCCGGGCGGCCAGTTTCCCGGCGAGCAGCGGGTCGATCTCGTAGCCGACGACCTGGCCGCAGGTGCCGGCGAGCGCCCGGGTCAGCACGCCCTCCCCGGCGCCCGGCTCCAGGACCAGGTCATGACTGCCGGTGGCCGCCACGACCAGGGCGACGGCCTCGGGGTCGGCCAGGAAGTTCTGCGACAGGACGCGCCGGTCCCGGTCGCGGGCCGTACGGCCACCGGTACGGCCGCCGCCGTTACGGATCTTGCGCTGGGTGTGCGAGTGGTTTCCGTGTGCGAAGGACTGCGCCACAGTGATGCCCTTTCGGGGTCCGAGAGGAATGAGGTCTCGGCAGGCCCCGGGGCGCGCGCAGGAAGAAGCGGTCCGCCTCCCTACCGGCCCGGAGCCGGGCTGCGGCGGATGCGGACGGAGAAGATCGGCCCATGGCACGAAGTCGACATGCGGCCCACGCTAGGCATCGGTCCCACCCGCGCACAAACGGTTTTCCGTCCCTCGCCGCCTACGGCAGGAGACGTCCTCCTCCGGCGCGCCCCGACGGCGGAACGACCGTGCGCCCTTCGGCAGATCGCCCACCGACACCCCGGCAGATCGCCCGCAGATCTACGGAAGATCGGAAATCGATCATCGGCAGATTGCACATACAAGATCCGGCAGATTGCAGGTCTACATAGGATGGAGTGATGCGTAAAGCCGTCGACTACCGTCCCCGGAAAGCCTTCGACCTCGTCTCGGAGGCGCTCCTCGACACCCGTGTCGTCGTCGTCAACGGCGCCCGGCAGGTGGGGAAGAGCACGCTCGCGGAACGCGTCATCCGCGAGCATCCCAACGGCATCGCGAAGTTCCTGGACCACCCCCTGACACGCAGCTCCGCTGAAGATGATCCGATCCGGTTCATCGACCACGACGGGCTGATGCTCATCGACGAGGTTCAGCGCGTGCCCGACCTCTGGCTCGCCATCAAGCACCTGGTCGATCGGGATCCCCGCCCCGGGCGGTTCCTACTGACGGGATCCGCGCGGCTGCTCAGCCTGAGCAGCCTGCCGGACAGCCTCCCGGGAAGATCCGAGACGATCGAGCTCTGGCCGCTCTCCCAGGGGGAGATCGACGGCGAGCCGGACGGTTTCATCGACGCGGCGTTCACGCACGGCGCCGACATCCGCGCCGAACCACGCGATCTGCGCCGGAAGGACTATCTCGAACGGGTGATCCGGGGCGGCTTCCCCGAAGCGGTCACGCGGGAGACGTCCCGGCGTCGCCAGCGGTTCTTCCAGAGCTATGTCGACGACCTCGTCTCACGTGACGTCAAACAGGTGGCCGATATCCAGAAGGCCGCCGATATGCGGCGTTTGATCTCCCTGCTCGCCGCGCAGAACGGAGGGCTGCTCAACGTCAGCAGGATCGCCGGTGAGCTCGGTGTCTCCCGTCCGACCGTCCAGCGGTACGTGGAGATCCTGGAGACGGTCTACCTGCTCCGCCTCGTCCCCGCGTGGTCGGCCAACACCACCACCCGCGCGGTGGCGACGCCGAAGGTGACCTTCGTGGACACCGGGCTCGCCGCTCATCTCGCCGGGCCGCTGACCGACGTCTCCATCGGCGGGCTGATGGAGAACTTCGTCCTGGGTGAGATCACCCGACAGCTTTCCTGGTCCGACGCCTACGCGCGGATCCACCACTACCGCGACCGCGACCAGCACGAGGTCGACGGCGTCATCGAGGACAACGCCGGCCGGATCATCGGCATCGAGGTGAAGGCGGCGGAGACCGTGCGGTCCCATGATTTCAAGGGGTTGCGCCTGCTCCGGGACCGCCTCGGGTCGCGTTTCCTCGCGGGCTTCGTCCTGTACTGCGGCTCGCAGTCACTACCCTTCGGGGACGATCTCGCCTGTCTCCCCATCTCCGCCCTGTGGACCACGCCCCGCCCATAGCCTGTGGACCACGCCCCGCCCAGCTCGGCGAGCAGGGCCCGACCGCAACCGAGAAGCGGCCGTCGGACAACGTTCCTCAGTTGCTCTCAGCATCTGGCCGTGGACCCCGTACCCGGTGAGATCCGTCACGCGTACCGGAATCCGGATGATCGGAGCGACCTCGGCGAGCGCTGACCAAGTAGAAAGGGAGCATGACGCCGGAACGGGCGCGCACGCCGTGGCGGGCCGCGGGGCTCGCCGTGCGGGTCGTGCTGCTCGCGCTCCTGCTCTGGGGCGCGCTGGTCGCCGCGCTGAGCGCGTCCCCGGTGGAGCGCACCCTGGAGGAGTTCCGCGCCGCGGCCGGGGCCGGGTGGGTCACCCACGTCGCCTACCGGGAGCAGGACGGTGACGTCTTCCATCTGACGTGGGCGGAGGGGCCGCTGGCCTGGCGCGAGGTCCAGGGCCTGCCGGTGGGCGACGGCCCGGCGGTCTACCCGGTCGCGCAGCTCCGGCGCGATCTCGGCGAGGCCTGGCCCGTGCTCGTCGAGCCGGAGCGGGACCCGGACGGCAACCGCGTCTTCCCCGACTGGCCGTTCGACGTCCCCGAGGACAGTGCCGGCCGGTGGGTCGGCGCGGCGTGGGTGACCGCCTTCCTCGTCATGCTCGGCTCGACGCCCCGGCTGGGCAACCGGTGGGCGTGGTTCTGGCTGTTCACCGTCGGGCAGGTCGGCGCGCTCCTGTTCCTGCTGCTCGAACCCAGGCCGATCTGGTACGGCCCGGAGCGGGAGCCCACGGAGCCCACGGAGCCCACGGAGCCCACGCCGCGCAACCGGTGGGACGGCGGGACGGGCTGCCTGCTCTCGATCGGCCTCGCCCTCGCCGCCGTGGCCGCCTCGGTCACCCTCGGCCACCTGGCGGGCCTCCTCCTCGGCTGACGGCCGACCGGACGCTCAGGCCGCCGCACCTGTGGCGGCGATGCTCAGGCCGCCGCGCCTGCGGCGGGCCCCGCGGACGGCCCGGTGACGGGCCGCTCGGCGGGCGTCGCCATCGCCCGCTCGACCCGGTCGCGGCCGAGCCGCTTGGCCTCGTACAGCGCCGCGTCGGCCATCCGGAGCAGGTCCTCGGTGGTCCCGCCGGGGACGAGTTCGGCGACCCCGGCGCTGAAGGTGACCGCCAGCGGCCGGCCGGCCACGTCGATCACGCTCCGGCCCGACTGCTCGCGCAGCTCCTCGGCCCGCCGCCAGGCGGACTCCTCCGTCGCGCCCGGCATCAGCAGCACGAACTCCTCCCCGCCGTAGCGGGCGACCGTGTCGCCCTGCCGCACGGAGCCGGTGAGCAGCCGGGCGAGGTGGACGAGCACGGTGTCGCCGCCGCCGTGCCCGCAGGTGTCGTTGATCCGCTTGAAGTGGTCGACGTCGATGATCATCAAGCTGAGCGGCGTGCCCTCCGCCGCGGACCGGGCCGCCTCGCGCTCCAGCACCTCCGCCAGGTGGCGGCGGTTGTACAGCCCGGTCAGCGCGTCCCGGACCGCCTGCTCGGCCAGGTCCGCGCGGAGCGCCTCGATCGTGTCCAGCTGCTCGCGCAGCCGCCGGGCGGACTCCTCCGCCTCGCGCCGCCGCCGGTTGATCTCGGTGACGTTGCGGGCGACCAACGCCCAGCCGACGCACTCGCCGTGGCCGTCCCGGAGCGGGCTGATCCGGATCTGCACCTCGATGCCCAGGCCCAGCAGGTCCGTCACGGACTGCTCGGTGGCGGCGTCCTCCCGCAGATCCAGCTCGATGCCGTACTGGAACGCCTGCCCGAACACGTCCTCCGGGAGGCCGGGCATGATGCGGCGCATCTTGGCCTCGGCGGCCGGGTTGAAGTCGAGGATCCTCTGGTCCCGGTCGATCACGACGACCGCGTCGGTGATCGCGTTGAACACCTGCCGGTGCGGCACCTGGATCTGCCGCTGCGGCAGCGACCGCACCAGCAGCCCGTAGGCGATGAGCACCGTGACGCCGAGCCCGAGCGCTGTCAGCTCCATCGTGCGGACGGGCATCGACAGGCCCACGACGTTGGCCGCGATGGGCGGCGCGAAGGCGACCATCGTCCAGCGGTACAGCTCCCGCTGCCCGCGTGGCGCCAGCCGCCACGCCCGGACCACCAGCGCGGCGCTGACCGCGAGCAGGAGGTAGACGTAGGCGGCGCAGGCCCAGAAGAGCGGGCCCGGGACGAGGGCGGGCACGCCCTCCGCTCCCGGTGCGAGGCCGGTGTAGAGGAGGTGGTGCCGGGGGTTGCTCACCGCCAGGACGAGCTCCGCCGCGGGCTGGACCGCCAGCAGCAGCGCCGTCCGGCGGGAGAGCCGCCAGGAGCGGTCCGCCACGGTCATGCACAGGCAGAAGACGCCGGCCACCACGGTGGCCGACACCAGGTGCTCCGCGGACGCGACCGGCCACACGACGGACGGGCGGGGCACCAGGAGGTGGACCAGGCTGAGGAGGGACATCACGGCGACGCCCGCCGCCATGAAGGCGTTCACACCGGAGAGCGGGCTCCGCAGCCTCCCCCACCGCTGGACGGCCGCGAGCACGCCGGAGACGGCGCCCGAGAGCGCGAACGCCGCGACGAGCACAGCCGTCACCATGCCCTCACCGCCCTCACCGCTCTCATCGCCCTTGTCACCCTGATCGCCCTCATCGCCCTCATCGCCCTCATCGCCCTGATCGCCCTGATCGCCCTCACCACCGCCGCCGTGCCGTCACCATGCCGCCGCCGTGCCGCCGCCATGCCGCCGCCATGCCGCCGTCTCGCTTCCCTCTGGTGTCCTCCCGTCCCCATCGGCGGGCCCGCCGCCGAGCTGAGCCGTCCTTCCAGGAAGAGTCACCGGAAGGCGTTCCGGGGAAGACCTGGGACGGGGTCCCGGCGCGGGCGGAAACTGGGTGAGCACCGCGGTGACGTTTGACATCCCCGGCACGGTGACGGAAGGTTGTTCGTATAGAGGACACATCCGTCCGATAATCGGACAAACTTGGAGAAGCGCATGCCGTACTACCGCGTCGTGGGGGAGGTACCCCGCAAACGGCACGTCCAGTTCCGGCGGCCCGACGGCGGGCTGTACGCCGAGGAGTTGATGGGCGAGGAGGGGTTCTCCAGTGACTCCTCGCTCCTCTACCACCGCCACCTCCCCACGGCGATCATCAAGGCCGAGGCCGTCGAGCCGGTCGACGCGGCGGTCCTGGCGCCCAACCTGCCGCTGTCCCCCCGCCACTTCCGCACCCAGGACCTGCCGGACGGCGGCGACCTGGTCACCGGGCGCGCCCTGCTGGCGGGCAACGCCGACGTCCGCCTGTCCTACGCCGCGACCGAGGCGCCCAGCGGCCTGTACCGCAACTCCATGGGCGACGAGTGCGTCTACATCGCCAGCGGCCGGGTCGTCTTCGAGTCGACCTACGGCACGCTGGAGGCCGGCGAGGGCGACTACGTGGTCGTGCCGACCGGCACCATCCACCGCTGGGTGCCCCGGGGCCGGGTGACGGCGCTGGCGATCGAGGCCGCCGGGCACATCCGCCCGCCCAAGCGCTACCTGTCGAAGTACGGCCAGTTCCTGGAGCACGCGCCCTACTGCGAGCGGGACCTGCGCGCCCCCTCCGAGCCCCTGATCGAGGAGGGCGAGGAGGTGCCGGTGCTGGTCCGCACGCGCGGCGGGCTGACCCGGCTGGTCTACCGGAACCACCCCTTCGACGTGGTCGGCTGGGACGGCTGCCTGTACCCCTACGCCTTCAACATCAACGACTTCGAGCCGATCGTGAAGGGCATCCACGCCCCGCCCCCGGTCCACCAGACCTTCGAGGGCCCGAACTTCGTGATCTGCTCCTTCTGCCCCCGGCCGCTGGACTTCCACCCGGAGGCCGTGCCCATCCCGTACAACCACCACAACGTCGACTCCGACGAGCTGATGTTCTACGCCGGCGGCGACTACACCGCCCGCCGCGGCTCCGGCATCGACGTCGGCTCGATCTCACTCCACCCGGCCGGGTTCACCCACGGCCCGCAGCCCGGCGCCGTCGAGGCCGTGCTGGAGGCCGTACGGCAGGGGCACACCCGCACCAGCGAGCTGGCCGTCATGGTCGACACCTTCCGCCCGCTCGACCTGGGACCCGCCGCCCTGTCGGTCGAGGACCCCGCCTACGCCTGGACGTGGTCGCGATGAGGCTCTTCCACGATCTCGTCGACGACGCCGGCCTCTTCCCGCCCACCGCGCTGCCGATGGACGAGGCCCTGGCCCGGCACCGGGCCGACCTGGAGCGGGGCGAGCCGGTGCTCACCCACCGCTTCCTCTGCCCGGCCAGCCGGCTGCCGGTGCTCCGCGTCCACCTCGAGGAGGCGGGCCTCCCGCTCCGCCTCGGGCTGATCCTCGACACCGAGGAGCTGCCGTCCCTCGACGGCCTGGACGTCGAACTGGTCGAGATGTCCAGCGCGCCGTTCGAGACCGCCGGAGGGCGCGTCGAGCTGCCCGAGGAACCGCCGCTGGAGATCAAGGCCCGCCAGTTCGTCGAGGTGACGGCGGCCCAGCTCCCCGTCCACCTGCCCGAGGGCGTCGGGCTGAAGATCAGGTGCGGCGGGAGCGAGCCGGAGTCCTTCCCCAGCGCCCACGACCTGGGCGCGTTCATCTCCTTCTGCGTCCGCCAGGGCGTGCCGTTCAAGGCCACGGCCGGGCTGCACCACGCGGTCCGGCACTTCGACCCGGCGCTCGGCGTCGACCGGCACGGCTTCGTCAACCTCGTCCTCGCCGTCTGCGCGGCGGTCGAGGGGCGCGACCCGGCCGCGGTGCTGAAGCTGACCGACGTGGGCGAGCTGGTACGGCAGGCGCGCGCCGTGTCCGGGGAGACGGCCCGGCGCGCCCGGGAGCTGCTGGTCTCCTACGGCTCGTGCAACACCGCCACCCCCGTCGAGGACCTGCGGGCCCTCGGCCTGACCGACGAGGAGAACGTGTGACACCGGCGAGCGCCTGGGGCCTCGACCACCTGCCCTACGGGGTCTTCTCCCGGACCGACCGGATCGGCGACGGGCCCGCCCGTGTCGGCGTCCGGTACGGCGACCACGTGCTCGACCTCGCCGAGGCGCTGCACGACGAGGTGTTCGCCACCGGCTCGCTCAACGCCTTCCTGGCCCGGGGCGCGACCGCCTGGCGCGCCACCCGGGAGCTGATCCGCAACAAGCTGAGCACCGACCCGGTCGCCGTCGAGCCCTGCCTGATCCCGCTCGACCACGTCACGCTGCACCTGCCGTTCGAGGTGGCCGACTACGTCGACTTCTACTGCTCGCTGGAGCACGCCTCCAACCTCGGCCGGATGTTCCGGCCCGACGAGGAGCCGCTGAAGCCGAACTGGCGGCACCTGCCGGTCGGCTACCACGGCCGGGCCGGGACCGTCGTCGCCTCCGGCACCCCGGTCGTGCGCCCGTCCGGGCAGCGCGGCGCCGGGGTCTTCGGCCCGTCGGCGCGGCTGGACATCGAGGCGGAGCTCGGTTTCGTCGTCGGCGCGCCGACCGCGCCGGGCGAGCGGCCGGGCGCCTTCGCCGACCACGTCTTCGGGGTGACGCTCGTCAACGACTGGAGCGCGCGCGACATCCAGGCGTGGGAGTACGTGCCGCTCGGCCCCTTTCTCGGTAAATCCTTCGCCACCTCGATCTCACCGTGGATCACCCCGCTGGAGGCCCTGGCCGGGGCCCGCGTGCCGGGCCGGGCGCAGGATCCCGAGCCGCTGGACTACCTGCGCCGCGACGGCGACTGGGGGCTCGACCTGACCCTGGAGATCCGGCTCAACGGCGAGGTGGTCTCCCGCCCGCCGTACCGGGAGATGTACTGGACGCCCGACCAGATGCTCGCCCACATGACCGTCAACGGCGCTTCCTTAAGGGTCGGCGACCTGTTCGCCAGCGGTACGGTCTCCGGCCCGGAGGCCGGGCAGCGGGGCTCGCTGATCGAGCTGACCTGGAACGGCGCCGAGCCGATCAAGCTCTCCGACGGGTCGGTCCGCGCCTTCCTGGAGGACGGTGACACCGTGACGATCGCGGCGACCGCGCCGGGCCCGGAGGGGGGTGTCATCACCCTCGGCGAGGTGTCGGGAACCATCCTGCCCGCCCGGTAGATCCGTGTTGTGACTGAGCGTGCTTGGAACGCTGCATAGCGCTACTCTTTGCAGCCGACCACTCACGACCTCTAAGGCAGGGACCGATGCGGCGCGCCTCGGGACTTCTCCCGACCCTCTTGTTCGTCCTCCTCGCGGTGGGATGCACCTGGTTCACGACCGGTGACGACACCCCCGCGGGGAAGGCGGCGGCGCCCGTCATCACGATCGACCCGCAGCCGGGCTCCCGCCAGGCCCCGACCGGCCGGGGCCTGGTGGTGCGCACCGCCGGGGGCGCGCTGACCGGGGTCGCCGCCTACGCGGACGGCGACCCCGTGCCCGGCCGCTTCGAGGCCGGCCGGACCGTCTGGCGCTCCGACCACGCCCTCGTCCCCGGCCGGGACTACGCGGTGAGCGTCACCGCGACGGGTCCCGGCGGCGCCAGGACGAGCACCACCGGCGTCTTCCGCACGTTCACGCCGGAGAAGACCTTCAAGATCACCTCTGTCACCCCGTCCCCCGGCGAGACGGTCGGCGTCGGCATGCCGATCATCGTCGACTTCGACACCCCGGTGCGGGACAAGGCCTCGGTCGAGCGGGCCCTGGCGGTCCGCACGGACGTCCCGGTCGAGGGCGCCTGGCACTGGGCGGGCGACACCCGGGTGATCTACCGGCCCCGCCACTACTGGCCGTCCGGGCTGAAGGTCGACTTCGCCGCCCACCTGGCCGGGGTCCGCGCCGCCAAGGACGTCTACGGCACCGCCGGGCACGGCGTGCGGTTCACCGTCGGGCGCAGTCAGACCAGCGTCATCAACACCCGGACCCACAAGATGGTGGTCGAGCGCGACGGGAAGGTCGTCCAGCGCATGGCCATCAGCGCAGGCATGGCGACGACCAGGGAGTACACCACGACCAGCGGCGTCCACCTGACCATGGACAAGGCCAACCCGGTCCGCATGATCTCCCCGAACCGCCGCAAGGGCGACCCGGGTTACTACGACGTCATGATCGACCACGCCGTGCGCATCTCGAACAGCGGCGAGTACGTCCACGCCAAGGACAACGTCTGGGCCCAGGGCCGGGTCAACGTCAGCCACGGCTGCGTCAACGCCCGCCCCGACCAGGCGAAGTGGTTCTACGACACCTCCCTGCGCGGCGACCCGGTGCTCATCCGCGGCACCGACCGGGAGCTGGAGTGGGACAACGGCTGGGGCTACTGGCAGCTCTCCTGGCCCGAGTGGCTCGCCGGCAGCGCCCTGCACGGCGACCTCACCCGGGACCTGGCCCACGACCCGGCCGACGACCTCGCCCACGACCCGGCCCGCGACACCGGGAGCGGCTCGGGCAGCACCCTCCGCCGCAGCCTCTGACCCGTGCCCGGCGGCGGTCCCCGGCCCGTTCCAGGCCGCGGCCTCCGGCCCGCGCCGGGCGGCCCCGCCGTACCGGCTCCTGACATCCGCGACGGTCCCGGCATACGGTGGAAGCGGGAACTCGCCGGGCGTCGGAGTCGTTAACGGGGCAGGAGGGCCGGTACATGGAGGACTGGGTCATCTGGTTGGTTCTCGCGGTGGTGCTGGGTGTCGCCGAGATCTTCACTCTGACCACCGCTCTCGGCCTGCTCGGCGGAGCGGCGCTGGTCACCGCCCTAGCCGCGCTGCTCGGCCTCCCGGTCCCGCTCCAACTGATCGTCTTCGCCGGCGCCCTCGGCGCCGGCGTGGCCGTGGTCCGGCCCATCGCCAAGCGGCACCTCATGCCGCCCCCGCCCAGTCAGCAGTTCGGCGTGCAGGCCCTCATCGGGAAGACCGCCTACGTGACGAGCGAGGTCACCGGCCGGGACGGCCGGATCCGGATCGGCGGCGAGGAGTGGTCGGCCCGGGCCTACGACGAGACGCTGGTGATCCCGGCCGGGGCGGCCGTCGACGTCATGGAGATCGAGGGCGCGACCGCGCTCGTCTACCCGAGGGAGTGACCCCATATGGATCCAGCACTGGTCGTCGGCGTGCTCGTCGTCCTGTTCGCGGTGTTCACCGTCCTGAAGTCGGTGCGGATCGTGCCGCAGGCCCGGGCCCGCAACGTCGAGCGGCTCGGCCGCTACCACCGGACGCTGCAGCCCGGCCTGAACTTCGTGATCCCGTACATCGACCGGGTCTACCCCGTGCTCGACCTGCGCGAGCAGGTCGTCTCGTTCCGCCCGCAGCCGGTGATCACCGAGGACAACCTCGTCGTCGAGATCGACACGGTCCTGTACTTCCAGATCACCGACCCGCGCGCGGCGGCCTACGAGATCGCCAACTACATCCAGGCGATCGAGCAGCTCACCGTCACCACGCTGCGCAACGTCATCGGCTCGATGGACCTGGAGAAGACCCTCACCTCCCGCGACACGATCAACAGCCAGCTCCGCGGCGTGCTGGACGAGGCCACCGGCAAGTGGGGCATCCGGGTCAACCGGGTCGAGATCAAGGCCATCGACCCGCCGCAGACCATCAAGGACGCGATGGAGAAGCAGATGCGCGCCGAGCGGGACAAGCGCGCCGCCATCCTCACCGCCGAGGGCCAGCGCCAGTCGCAGATCCTCACCGCCGAGGGCGACAAGCAGAGCGCCATCCTGCGGGCCGAGGGCGAGCGGAGCGCCGCGATCCTCAAGGCGCAGGGCCAGTCCCAGGCCATCGACGAGGTCTTCCAGGCCGTGCACCGCAACGACCCCGACCCCAAGCTCCTGGCCTACCAGTACCTGCAGGTGCTGCCGGAGCTGGCCAAGGGCGAGGGCAACACCTTCTGGGTCATCCCCGGTGAGGTCACCTCCGCGCTGCAGAACGTCTCGCGGGCCTTCACCGAGTCGCTGCCCCGCTCCGCCGCCACCCGCGAGGTCCCCCGGCACGACCGGGAGGCGGAGCAGGAGGCCGCCCAGGCTCAGCGGGCCGCCGCCGAGGCGGTCGCGGAGGCCGCCGACGCCGACCCCACCAGCGGTGGTCCCCGGCAGCTCGGCCCCGGCCCGGTCACGCCGGACGCGCTGGCCCACCTGACCGAGGAGCACGCGCCCCAGCAGGAGCAGACCCGCCGCCCCGGCTCCTGAGCCTCCTCAGGCTCCCGGCCTTCCCTGTTCCTCCCATCCCGACCCTTCCCCGCCCACCTGTCCGCCGTACGGCCCCGCGCCCGGCCGTACGGCGGTTCCGTGTGGTTCCGCTCCGCCCGCCGTACGGGGCCGGCCGTCCGCTCCCGCCGGAGCCCGTCCGCCGGGCCGCCGGGGCGCGTCCGGAATGAAAGTTTCATGCGCCCGTTACGGCCGAGCGCCGTACCCGAGGACGGCGAATGACCAGGGAGGAGAGGGGATCCGGCGGATTCCCGGCCCGCACGGCACCGAACAGCCACAACAGTCCGATATGTCACATGGTGCGCGACCTGCTAGAAATCCCCCGGGTTCCGTGATCCCGGCAGGTCGCCGGCGGCCGGGGCCCGTCCTTTGTCCCCTGAGGAGCCGAGTGCCGACGACCATGCGCGGCCCCTCCTCACCCGGGCTGAACAGAACACGAAAGGCCATCGTCGTGAAACCTCTCGCGCGTCCGCGCCGCGGATTCCTGAGGATCGGCGCCACCGTCGCGCTCGCGCTCGGCTCGCTGGCCGCCGTCCCGGCCGGTGGCGCCATGGCCACCGCCGCGGGCTGCGCGGTCACCTACACCACCAGCAGCTGGCCGGGCGGCTTCAGCGCCAACATCACCGTCAAGAACCTCGGCGGCGCCATCGACGGCTGGAAGCTGGGCTTCTCCTTCCCGAGCTCCGGCCAGAAGGTCGGCAACGGCTGGTCGGCGGTCTACGACCAGAAGGGCACCGCCGTCACCGCGAGCAACGTGGGCTACAACAAGTCGCTGGCCAGCGGCGGCGAGGCGCACATCGGGTTCATCGGGAGCACGACCGGCGGCAACCCGATCCCGGCGACGTTCACCCTCAACGGCGTCACCTGCAACGACACCGCCACCAGGCCGCCCGCGCCGCCGACCGTCACGCCGACGCCCACCCCCACCCGCACGGCCACCGCCGCGCCGACGCCGACCCGCACGGCCACCGCGGCGCCCACGCCGACCGCCACCCGCACGGCCTCCCCGGCGCCGACGCCCACGGCGACCCGCACGGCGACGCCCACGCCCACGCCGACCGCCACCCGCACGGCCTCCCCGGCCCCCACGGCGACCCCGACGAAGGCCCCGGCCACCGGCACGCCCGTCGGGATCAACGGCAAGCTGCACGTCTGCGGCGTCCACCTCTGCAACCAGTACAACCGCCCCGTCCAGCTGCGCGGCATGAGCACCCACGGCATCCAGTGGTTCCCCAAGTGCTACATCGACGCCTCGCTGGACGCGCTCGCCAACGACTGGAAGTCCGACCTCTTCCGGGTCTCCATGTACGTGCAGGAGGGCGGGTACGAGACCAACCCGGCCGCCTTCACCGAGCAGGTGAACAAGTACGTCGACATGGCCACCGCGCGCGGCATGTACGCGATCATCGACTTCCACACGCTGACGCCGGGCGACCCCAACTACAACCTGGCCCGGGCCAAGACCTTCTTCGCCTCGGTCGCCGCCCGCAACGCGGGCAAGGACAATGTCATCTACGAGATCGCCAACGAGCCCAACGGGGTGAGCTGGGCCTCGATCAAGAGCTACGCCGAGCAGGTCATCCCGGTGATCCGCGCGGCGGACCCGGACGCGGTCGTCATCGTCGGCACCCGGGCGTGGTCGTCGCTGGGCGTCTCGGAGGGCTCCAACGAGACCGAGATCGTCAACAACCCGGTCAACGCCAAGAACATCATGTACGCCTTCCACTTCTACGCCGCCTCGCACAAGGACAACTACCGGGCCGTGGTGAGCCGGGCCGCGGCGAAGCTCCCGCTCTTCGTCTCGGAGTTCGGCACGGTGACGGCCAGCGGCAACGGCGAGGTCGACCTCGCCAGCACCGCCGCGTGGATCGACATGCTGGACCAGCTGAAGATCGGCTACGCCAACTGGACCTACTCCGACGCCCCCGAGAGCAGCGCCGCCTTCAAGCCGGGCACCTGCTCGGCCGGCGCCTTCGCGGGCACCGGGTCGCTCAACCCGTCGGGCGTCTACATCCGCGACCGCATCCGCACCGCGGACGACTTCCCCACGAGCTGACCCCCGCACCGGCCGCGCTCCTTCCCCGCCGGCCGGTCCGGCCCACCGGGCCGATCCCACGAGAAGGCCCCTCCCGCTCCCAGGAGGGGCCTTCTCCCCATTCCGCCCGGCCCTTCTCCCCGTCCCGGGCGGACCTTCTACGCGCGCCGGGCGATCATCGCCTCGATCCCGTCGAGCAGCAGGTCGAGGCCGAAGCGGAAGTCGGCGTCCTCCGTCCAGCCCTCGGCTCCGCCGAAGACACCGGAGCGCACCGCCGCCGACAGCGCGGGGTACTCCTCCGGGTCGAGGACCTCGGCGAGCACCTCGCCGTAGTCGGCGGCGCCCGTGATCCCGGCCTCGTCGAGATGCCGGTTCCCGCTGCTCATCCCGTACACGAGCGCGGTGTCGGACAGCGCGTAGCCGTTGAGGGCGGTCGCCGCGTTGAGCCGCTCCCCCTCGTCCAGTCCCGTGTCCGCGAGCGCGGCCATCCCCCGGTCCAGCCAGCGCATGCTCCGCGGGCCCATCGGGGGGGAGGTCCGCGCGAGGGCGAGCATCCACGGATGGGCCAGCAGGAAGTCGCGGTTGGCCCGCGTCCAGACGGTCAGGTAGTCCCGCCAGGACAGCCCGCCCCGCTCGGGGGGGTCGGGGACGGCGTGGTCCGCCATGGCGATCAGCAGCTCGTCCTTGCTCCCGACGTACCGGTACAGCGCCATCGTCGTCACGCCCACCCGTGCGGCGACGCCGCTCATCGAGACGCCCGCCAGCCCTTCGGCGTCGGCTATCTCGACGCCCGCGGCGGCGATCGTCGCCAGGTCCAGGCGCGGCTTCGGACCCCGGTTCGACACCGGCTCGCGTCCCCACATCCGTGCCAGGACGGGGGGCAGCGTCCGCTCCCGCACCATCGGCCCCCTTCCTCCAGGTCCCCGATGGACCTTCCTTCGCCATCCGGTCGAACCAGGATGCCCCATTCTCCGGTCACCTCGTGCCGATCACCGGCGCCGGAACAAAAACTGTGTACGCGATATAGATTTATCTGTATATTGCTTATACAGTACCTCGCACACAGAAGGGAGGACTCATGAGAGACGTCGCGATCCAGGCGCGCGGCCTGCGCAAGTCGTTCGGCGCCACACAGGTGCTCGACGGAGTGGACCTCACCGTCCCGGCCGGGTCCCTGCTGGCCCTGCTCGGGCCGAACGGCTCGGGCAAGACGACGACGGTCCGGATCCTGACCACGCTGCTCGCCCCGGACGGCGGCACCGCCGCGGTGGGCGGCCACGACATCGTGCGCGAGGGCGCCGCGGTGCGCCGGAGCATCGGCCTGACCACCCAGCACGCCACCGTGGACGACCTGCTCACCGGGAAGGAGAACCTGGAGATGTTCGCCGGCCTGTACCACCTGGGCCGGCGCGAGGCCCGGCGCAGGGCGGCCGAGCTCCTCGACCGCTTCGACCTCACCGCCGCCGCGGACCGCCTGGCCGGGACCTACTCCGGCGGGATGCGCCGCCGGCTCGACCTCGCCGCGAGCATGGTGGCCGCCCCCCGGATCCTCTTCCTCGACGAGCCCACCACCGGCCTCGACCCGCGCAGCCGGGCGGAGCTGTGGGCGGTGATCCGCGAGCTGCTCGCCTCGGGCACCACCATCCTGCTGACCACCCAGTACCTGGAGGAGGCCGACCGGCTCGCCGACCGCATCGCGGTGATCCACGGTGGCCGGATCGTCGCCGACGACACCCCGGCCGCGCTCAAGCGCCAGGTGGGCAGCGAGCGGCTGACGCTGCGCCTGGCCCGGCCCGAGGACGTGTCCCGCGCCGGCGCCGCCCTGTCGGCGGGCGCGGAGGACGGGACCGGGACCCGCCTCGACGCGGACGCGCGCGAGGTCGTCCTCGCCGTCCACGACCCCGACCACCTGCGCCGCACGCTGGACCTGCTGCACCGGGAGGGCATCGCCGTCGAGCAGGTCGGCCTGCGCACCCCCACCCTGGACGACGTCTTCTTCGAGCTCACGGAGGCAGCGGCATGAGCAGCGGCACGAGCACCGCCACCACGGCGCCCACCGGCGCGGACCCCGTGCCGGACCCCCCGCGCGGCACGGCCGCGAGCGACCTGCGCCGCCTCGTCGTCCGGGCGCTCCGCCACGAGCTGCGCACCCCCGACGCCCTCATCGTGAACATCGCCCTGCCGGTGATCATCATGATCCTGTTCGTCTACGTCTTCGGCGGGGCGATCACCACCGGGTCCAGCGGACTGGACTACATCGACTTCGTCGTCCCGGCCGTGCTGCTCATGGCCGGCGGGTACGGCGCCGCGCTGACCGCCGTGAACATCGCGGAGGACATGACCAAGGGCATGATCGACCGCTTCCGGACCCTGCCGATCAGCGGCTGGACGGTGCCCGCGAGCCATGTCGCCGCCTCGCTGCTCCGCAACGTGCTGGCCACCGTGATAGCCCTGGCCGTGGCGGTCGCCCTGGGGTTCCGGCCCCGGGCCACCGCCGCCGAGTGGGCGCCGGCGCTGGCCCTCGTCGTCGGGTACGTGCTGGCGGTCTCGGCGCTCGCGGCCACCTGGGGGCTGCTCGTCCGCTCCTCGCAGGCCGCCGGCGTGTTCAGCTTCATCGCGATCTTCTTCCCGTACCTCTCGGACGGCGTCGTCCCGGCGGAGACCATGCCGGGCCCGCTCCGGAGCTTCGCCGAGCACCAGCCGGTCACCCCGGTCGTGGAGGCGCTGCGCGCGCTCCTGCTCGACCGGCCCATGGGCGACGCCGGGTGGACCGCCGCCGCCTGGCTCGCCGCCGGGGTGGCGGTCGGCATCCCGGCCGCCGCCGTGCTGTTCCGGAGCCGGACCTCCGCGTAGACCCCGGCATCGGACCTGCGCCGCAGGCCCCGGCACCGGACCTGCGCGTAGACCCCGGCGTGGACCCCGGCCGTACGGCGCCGCCGATCCCCCTGGCCCGATCCCCCGGCCCGCCCGCCGTACGGCACGGCCGCTCCGGCGTGAAGCCAGGCTGTTGCCCGGGTTAAGAAAAGCGCGATGGACACCGGCGGAGTCGGCCCGGCACAGTGCGTAAGGTCGGAAGACGAGGGGGGACCTGAGATGAAAGCGCTGGTCAAGGAGCGGGCCGAGCCTGGCCTGTGGTTGGTGGACGTGCCGGAGCCCGAGGTCGGGCCGGGCGAGGTGCTGATCCGGGTGCTGCGCACCGGGATCTGCGGCACGGACCTGCACATCCGGAGCTTCGACGCCTGGGCGCGGCAGACGCTGCGCACGCCGCTCGTCGTCGGGCACGAGTTCTGCGGCGAGGTCGTCGAGATCGGGCCGGGCCCCGAGGGCGCCACGGACATCGCGGTCGGCGACCTGGTCAGCGGCGAGGGCCACATCGTCTGCGGCAAGTGCCGCAACTGCATGGCCGGACGGCGGCACCTGTGCCGCAACACCGTCGGGCTCGGGGTGAACCGCGACGGCGCCTTCGCCGAGTACGTGGTGCTGCCCGCCTCGAACGTGTGGGTGCACCGCACCCCGGTGGACCCCGACATCGCGGCGATCTTCGACCCGTTCGGCAACGCCGTGCACACCGCCCTGTCGTTCCCGCTGGTCGGCGAGGACGTGCTGATCACCGGCGCGGGGCCCATCGGGCTGATGGCGGCGGCGGTCGCCACGCACGTCGGCGCGCGCAACGTCGTCATCACCGACCTGAGCCCCGAGCGGCTGGCCATCGCCGACAAGCTCGGCGTCACCCTGGCGCTGAACGTCGGCGAGCACCCCATCTCCGACGGCATGGCGCGGCTGGGCATGCGCGAGGGCTTCGACGTGGGCCTGGAGATGTCGGGGAACCCCCGGGCGCTCCGCGACATGATCGCCACCATGACGCACGGCGGGAAGATCGCCATGCTGGGCCTGCCCGCCGAGGAGTTCGCGGTCGACTTCGCGACGATCGTGACCTCGATGCTCACCATCAAGGGCATCTACGGCCGGGAGATGTTCGAGACGTGGTACAACATGTCGGTCCTGCTGGAGAAGGGCCTCGATCTCTCCCCCGTCATCACCGACCGCTTCTCCTACCGCGACTTCGACGCCGCCTTCGACACCGCGGCCAGCGGAAGGACCGGAAAGATCATCATGGATTGGACCGCCTGATGTTCGACGACGTCCGCGACGACCTGCGCGCGACCCTCGACGAGATCGTCTCCGCCGGGCTGCTCAAGCCCGAGCGGATCATCACCACCCCGCAGCGCGCCGGCATCGCCGTGGCGACCGGCGGCGCCGTGCCCGGGGCCACCGCGGCGGGCGCCGCCGTACCGGGCGGCGGGGGCGGGACCCGCGAGGTGCTGAACTTCTGCGCCAACAACTACCTGGGCCTGGCCGACCACCCCGAGGTGATCGCCGCGGCCAAGGAGGCGCTGGACCGCTGGGGCTTCGGCATGGCCTCGGTCCGGTTCATCTGCGGCACCCAGGAGGTCCACAAGGAGCTGGAGGCGCGCCTCTCGGCGTTCCTCGGCCAGGAGGACACCGTCCTGTACAGCTCCTGCTTCGACGCCAACGGCGGCGTCTTCGAGACGCTGCTCGACGACCGCGACGCGGTGATCTCCGACGCCCTCAACCACGCGAGCATCATCGACGGCATCCGGCTGTGCAAGGCCCGCCGCCTGCGCTACGCCAACCGCGACATGGCCGAGCTGGAGGCCCGGCTCAAGGAGGCGTCCGACGCCCGCCGGAAGCTGATCGTCACCGACGGCGTGTTCTCCATGGACGGCTACGTCGCGCCGCTGGACGAGATCTGCGACCTGGCCGACCGGTACGGCGCGATGGTCATGGTCGACGACTCGCACGCGGTGGGCTTCGTCGGCGCGACCGGCGCGGGCACCCCCGAGCTGTTCGGCGTGCGCGACCGGGTCGACATCATCACCGGCACGCTCGGCAAGGCCCTCGGCGGGGCGAGCGGCGGCTACACGGCGGCCCGGGCGGAGATCTGCGCGCTGCTGCGCCAGCGTTCACGCCCCTACCTGTTCTCCAACTCGCTCTCCCCGGTGATCGCCGCCGCCTCGCTCCGGGTGCTGGACCTGGTGGCCGACCACAGCGAGGCCCGCGACCGGCTGCGCGCCAACACCGAGCGGTTCCGCACCCGCATGACCGCCGAGGGCTTCAGCATCCTGCCCGGCGACCACCCGATCGTCCCGGTGATGATCGGCGACGCGGCCGAGGCGGCGGCGATGGCGGAGCGCCTGCTCGACCAGGGGATCTACGTGATCGGCTTCTCCTACCCGGTGGTCCCGCACGGCCAGGCCCGCATCCGCGTCCAGCTCTCGGCCGCCCACTCCACCGAGGACGTCGACCGCGCGGTGGCGGCGTTCGTCACCGCCCGCGGCTGAGCCTCCGGTCCCGCGCCCGCGCCGGCTCCAGAGAGCAGTCGCGGGCGCCCCTACGGGAGCTCCCTGTCCGCGATGGCCTCGATCTCGGCAGGGGTGCCGGCCATGATGACGCGGACGTGCTCGGTCACCAGCTCGACCGGCCAGTCCCACCAGGCCGCGCGCTGCAGCCTGGCCACGTCGTCCGGCTCGAAGCGGGCGCGGATGGGCCGGGCCGGGTTGCCGCCCACGATCGTGTACGGCGGGACGTCGGCGGTGACCACGGCGCCCGCCGCGATGATCGCGCCGTCGCCGATCCGCACGCCGGGCATGACCGTGGCCCCGTAGCCGAACCACACGTCGTTGCCCACCACCGTGTCGCCGCGGCTGGGCATGCCGGTGACCAGGTCGAGCGTGGCCTCGGTCCAGCTCCCGCCGAACATCGTGAACGGGAAGGTCGACACGCCCATGGTGGGGTGCTCGGCCCCCGCCATGAGGAAGCGGGTGCCGGAGGCGATCGCGCAGTACTTGCCGATGACCAGCTTCTCCGGGCCGTAGCCGTACAGCACGTTGCGCGTCTCGAACTCGGTCGCGTGCTCGGGGTCGTCGTAGTAGGTGAACTCGCCCACCTCGATGCGCGGGTCGCGGACCAGCGGCCTGAGCAGCACCACGCGCGGGTGCTCGGCCAGCGGGTGCACCGTGGCGGGGTCGGGGATCGTGGACTGCATGTGGGCTCCTCTTCTTCGGGTGGACGGTCCAGAGGGCGGCCGGGGAACCGGGCCGCCCGGTGCTCAGGCCGCCGGAGACTCGGACCGGCGGAAACTCAGGCCGGCGGAGACTCAGGCCAGCAGGTCGGCGAGGGCGCGGGCGCGGGAGGGCCGCCGGAGCTTGCGCATCCCGGCGGCCTCGATCTGGCGGATGCGCTCGCGCGTCACACCGAACCGCCTGCCCACCTCCTCGAGGGTCTTGGCCTCGCCGTCGTCCAGACCGAAGCGGAGCGAGATCACATCCGCCTCCCGCCCGGTCAGGGTCTCCAGCACCGCGTCCAGCTGCCCCCGCAGCATCGACGAGGCGACGGCGTCGGCCGGATCCTCCGCGCCGTCCTCGATGAGGTCGCCCAGCTCGGCGTCGCCGTCGTCGCCGATCCGGGTGTGCAGCGAAACCGGCTCGCGGTCGTGCCCGAGCAGCCGCTCGACCTTCTCGGGGGTCAGGCCGAGTTCGGCCGCAACCTCCTGCGGGCCGGCCTCGCGGCCCAGCTCCTGCGAGATCGCGCGCCGGGCGCGGACGACCCGGTTGAGGTCCTCGACCACGTGCGCCGGGAGGCGGATCGTCCGGCTCTGGTCGGCCAGCCCGCGGCCGATCGCCTGCTTGATCCACCAGGTGGCGTAGGTGGAGAACTTCAGCCCGCGCCGGTGGTCGAACTTCTCCACCGCGCGCATCATGCCGATGGTGCCCTCCTGGACCAGGTCCAGGAGCGGCAGTCCGCCGGCGGCGGCGTAGCGCCTGGCGATCGAGACGACCAGCCGCAGGTTGGCCTCGACCATGTGGTCCCTGGCGCGGCGGCCGTCGGCGACCAGCCTCTCCAGCTCGCGCCGCTCGGCGGGGTCCGCCCCGCCGCCCTCGGCCGCGAGACGCTCCCGGGCGAGCCTCCCGGCCTCGATGCGCTCGCCCAGCGCCACCTCCTGCTCGGCGGTGAGCAGCGGGGTGCGCCCGATCTGCCGGAGGTAGTCCTTCACCGGGTCGATGTCGACGGCTCCCTTCGTGGGGCGGGCAGGGCGGGGGGCGAGGGCGGTAGCGGTCAAAGGCACGTCCTTTCCGACGGTCACGCGAGCCGGGATCGGCTGGCAAGACCTAAACTTAGGTCGGACATAGATTTATGTCAAGGATTAATTTATGTCGATCCGATGTATGGTGGACGCATGAGCACGCAGAAGACGAGCCTCCGAGAGCTGAAGAAGCGCCAGACCAGGGAGAACATCTCCCACCAGGCCACCCGGCTGTTCCTGGAGCGCGGCTTCGACAAGGTGACGATCGCCGAGGTGGCGGAGGCCGCGCAGGTGGCCAAGATGACGGTGACGAACTACTTCCCGCGCAAGGAGGACCTGGTCTTCGACCTGGGCGGCGAGTTCGTGCAGTCCCTGGCCCGGACCGTCCGCGGCAGGGCGCCCGGCGAGTCCGCCCTGGCCGCGCTCCGCCGCGCCTACCTGGCCGCGGTCGCCGCGCACGACCCGGTCATCGGCTTCTCCGGTCCCGCGTTCGCCCGGATGATCGACGACAGCCCCGCCCTGACGGCCCGGCTGCGGGAGTTCCACGACGAGCGGGAAAGAGCCCTGGCCGAGGCGCTCGCCGAGGAGACCGGCGCCGGGCCGGACGACGTCCTGCCCCGGGTGGCCGCCGCCCAGCTCGGCGGCGTCCACCGGCTGCTCTTCGACGAGACGCTCCGCCGTACCATCGCGGGGCAGGGGAACGAGGAGATCGCGGCGGCCCTCACCGGCCACATCGGCGCGGCCTTCGACCTCCTCGAGCCCTCCCTCGGCGGCTACGCCGTCCGCCCCGCAGGCTGACCGGCGAGACGGCGGCGGGGACGGGCGGTTACGCGCCGAGATAGGCCAGGACCGCCGCCACCCGCCGATGGGTGTCGGGGCTGCTCTCCAGCCCCAGCTTCATGAAGATCGAGTTGACGTTCTTCTCGACGGCCGAGACCGACAGGTGGAGCGCCCGGGCGATGCCGCCGTTGGACCTGCCGTGGGCCATCTCGCGCAGCACGTCGCGCTCGCGCGGGGTCAGATCCTCCCCCCGGCCGTCCCGTACGGCGCGGCGGGCCAGCAGGCCCTCCACGACCTTGGGGTCGATGACCGAGCCGCCGCAGGCCACCGCCCGCACCGCGCCGAGCAGCTCCTCCAGGTCGCCGACGCGGTCCTTCAGCAGGTAGGCGAAGCCCTCGGTGCCGTGCTTGAACAGCTCGAAGGCGTAGAGCGCGTCGGCGAACTGGGAGAGCACCACGACGCCGACCCCCGGGTGCTCGCCGCGGATCCGGTGCGCCGCGTCGATGCCCTCGAAGCCCGCCCGGAAGGGACCGCCCGGCATGCGGATGTCGGTGATCACCACATCCGGCCGGAGCCTGCGCACGGCGTCCAGCAGTTCGTCGGCGCTGCCCACGGTCCCGGCGACGACGGCCTCGCCGGACGTCTCCAGCAGCCGCCGGACGCCCTCGCGGACCAGGTAGTGGTCGTCGGCGACGACGACACGAGGCGCCTCAGGCGACGGGGCCCGCCCCGGCTCGGGCCCCGACGGCGGCGACGGTTCCAGCGACGGTGACGGCTCCAGCGACGGTGACGGCTCCGGTGACGGCGCCCGCACCGGCGCAGGCTCCGGTGACGGCGACGCTCCCCGAGCGCTCGCCGGTGACGACGCGACCGTCCCGGCCTGCGGGACCGGCGGAATCTGCGGATCACTCATGGACCGGCACCCACGCTCTCACTCTCGTCCCCTCTCCCGCCGCGCTCACCACGTCCAGCCCGCCGCCGAGCGCGGCCAGCCGGTCGGCGAGGGCCACCAGGCCCCGCCGGGCGACGGCCTTCGGGTCGAACCCCGTGCCGTCGTCGACGACCGCGACCTGCAGCCGTCCGCCGGAGAGCGTCAGCCGTACGTCCACGGCGGTGGCGCGGGCATGCTTGAGCGCGTTGGCGAGCGCCTCGCTCGCGGTGAAGTACACCGCCCCTTCGATCTCGTCGGAGAAGCGTCTCACACGCAGCTCCGGCTCGACGCTGAGCGCCGAGGCCACCGGGAGGCGTGAGCAGCGCTCCTCCAGTGCCTCGGCCAGTCCCCCCTGGCTGAGCACCGACGGGTGGATGCCCGCCGCCAGCTCCCGCAGGTCGGCCAGTGTCTGCCGGGCCTGGTCGCGCAGGAGCGCCAGCGTCTCGGAGTCGGCCCCGGTCGCCCTGGCCAGCTCCAGCCCCGCGATGAGCGCGACGATCTCCTGCTGCACGCCGTCGTGGATGTTGCGCTCGATCCGCCGCCGCTCGGCCTCCTGCGCGTTGACCAGCCGGGCGGCCAGCCCCGCGCTCTGGATGGCCAGCCCGACCGGTACGGCCAGCGCGCGCAGCAGCCGCCGGTCCTCGCCGTTGAAGCCGCCCTCCCGGGGACCGCACGCGATGAGCCCCTGCCCCGCGGGGACGGTCAGCTCCGGCTCGCCCTCCTCCGCACCGGCCACGACCCGGGTGCCGTCGGCGAGCGTGACGGCCGCCCACCGGGCGTCCAGCGCCGCCCGTACGGCCTCCGCCAGCCGGCCGAGCTGCTCGCCCGGCTCCGCCTCCTCCAGCTCGGGTGCCAGCTCCGACAGCAGCTCGTCCACCGTGGGCCGCAGGTCGAAGACGAGGAAGAACCGCGACCCCCGCAGCCCCACCCGGATGTCGAGCAGGTTGTGCCGGAACACGGTCACCCCGATCACGGCGGGCAGCGCGCCCAGCACGGGGGTGAGGCCGACCCAGATCGCCGCCGACTCCGTGACGATGAAGAACGTGGCGAGCACGAACCCGCCGAGGGTGACGGCGAGCCCTGCGGCCATCCAGCGGAGCCGGCGGCGCTCGGCGCCGGAGCTCCGGCGGATGCGGGCCAGGAGGGAGACCAGCACCGCCAGCGCCGTGCCGAGGACGGTCAGCTGTCCCAGCCCGCCCAGGCCGGCCACGACCAGCTCCCCCGGCCCGGTGACGCCGAGCGGGTTGCCGACCGGGGAGATGGCGTAGACCTGGTCCGGGGCCAGCAGTATGCCCAGCCAGTGCACGGCGATGGCCGCCCCGCCGATCACCGCCCCTGCCCGCCAGCGCCGCGAGGGGAGCCGTCCGTCCGGGAAGAGCAGCGGGACGAACACCCAGGAGAGTCCGTAGAAGGGGACGAAGAGGGAGGCGAGCAGGGCGGCGAGCACGAGCAGCCCTCTGGGCGCGTCCGCCCCCGCGGAGACCAGGAGGCCGACGCCGAGGGCGCCCAGGCCCAGGCAGTCCGCGGTGGCCAGGAGCAGCCAGCCGTACGGGTTGCGGGGCCGCCGGCGGGCGATGAGCCAGCCCAGCGCGGGCAGGAGCAGCGTCAGCAGGACGAACGCCCACTGGCCGGCCGGCATCGGGAAACCCGTCTCCAGCACCGCGCCGGCGCCGGCGCCGAGGATCGCCGTCACCGCCATGGAGGCGGCGAGGAGACGGATCGAGGTCGGGGAGAGCACGGAACGCAGTGTGATCCCTCCGGCGGACCGGCGTCCATGAGGTTGACCGCACATCCGCGGGGGACGGCCGCACCCCGGAAGGCGGCGGCCCGCCGGATACCCCGCCCGCCGCGCCCTTCCTAGCGTGTTGATCACGGCCACCACCGCGACGGTGGTGGCGGACCGCAGCTCGTGAAGGAGACATCCGTGCGCTTCCGGCCCCGAACGACCCGTGCCCTCGCCCTGGCCGCCCTCGCGGTGGCCGCTCCCCTGACCCTCGGCGGCACGCTCCCCGCCGCCGCGGACACCGTACGGCAGGCCACCGCGGCGCCCGTGCGGCAGGCCGTCGCCGATGCCGCCCCCGAGATCCCCGACAGCCCGGCCGGGCGGCAGCTCCGCTGGGCGCTGGAGGCCGCGGGACGGGCGCCGCTCGCCGCGAGCGAGCTCGAGCAGCACTTCAACGCCGCTTTCCTGAAGGAGGTGACCGTCGACGGCCTCAACGGGTTCCTCAAGGGCATGGCCGGCGTCCGGCTCGACGCGCTGACCACGGCCACGCCGACCGCCCTGACCGGCACGGCGATCGTCGGCGGGCAGAAGTTCGAGCTCCGGATCGGCGTGGACGCCGAAGGAAAGATCCATCTCCTGGGCGCGGCGCCCCTGATCCCGCCCGCTCCGACCGGCTGGGCCGAACTCGACGCCCGGCTCCGCGAGGTGGCGCCCCGGACCGGCTTCCTCGCCTCCGAGATCGACGGGCGGGGCCGCTGCAGGACCGTCCACGGCGTCGGCGCGGACACCGCCCGGCCGCTGGGGTCGATCTTCAAGCTCTACGTGCTGGGCGCGGTGGTGGACCGCGTCCACTCGGGCAGGCTGAGCTGGGACACCGAGCTCACCGTCACGCCCGACGTGAAGGTCCCCGCCGAGGACGGCCTGGGCACCCGGCCGGACAACAGCCGCGTCACGGTCCACGAGGCGGCCAAGCTGATGATCTCCATCAGCGACAACACCGCCACCGACCTGCTCATCAAGACGGTCGGGCGCAGGGCGGTGGAGAAGAAGGTCCGCCAGTGGTCGGACCACGCGGCGCGGAACATCCCCTTCCTCACCACCCGTGAGTGGTTCCTGCTGAAGGCCGTCGACTACCCCCGGCACGCCCGTGCCTACCTGGCGCGCGGCGCCGAGGGCCGCCGCGCCTACCTGAGGGACGTCGTCGCCGGGCTCCCGCTCTCGGCCGCCGAGTACCAGGACTGGCGGAACCCTCGGAAGATCGACGACCTCGAGTGGTTCGCCTCCCCCCGTGACGTCTGCCGCGCCTACGCCGGCCTGCTCAAGCGGAACAGCCCGCGGCTGCACGAGGTGCTCTCCGCCAACGACGCCGGGCTCGGCCTCGACCCCGGCGCGTGGCCGGCCGTCTGGTACAAGGGCGGCTCCGAGCCCGGGGTCCTCGCCATGGCGCACCTCGGTCGCACCCCGAAGGGGCGGACGTACGTCGTCACCACGCTGGCGAGCGACACCCGCGCGCCCCTCGACGAGGGCAACGCCGCCGCCGAGATGCTCTCCCTCGCCAGGGGCGCGTTCGGCCTGGTCCGGTGAGCGGTCCAGCCGCCCCCTGAACGGCCCGCCCCCGGGCGGCCGTCCGGGGGCGGGCCGTCCAGGGGGCGGACCGTCCACGGAGCGGACGCCGGTGTCCGCAGGCAGGTGTCCGCAGGCAGGTGTCCGCAGGCAGGTGCGCGTCCCCGGCCGGTGTCCGCCGGGTACGCGCACCGCGTGCGCTGCCCGACAATGATGGGGTGATTGACACCCGGCGGCTGCGGACCCTGCGCGCGGTGGCCGACCACCGGACGGTCACCGCCGCCGCGGCGGCACTGCACCTGACGCCCTCCGCGGTCTCCCAGCAGCTGGCCGCGCTGGAGCACGAGGTGGGCCACCGGCTGCTGGAGCGCGACGCCCGGGGCGTGCGGCTCACCGCCGTCGGCCGCATCCTGCTCGATCACGCCAACGAGGTCCTCGCCCGGCTGGAGCGGGCCGAGGCCGACATCGCCGACTACACCGCCGGCACGGCGGGCGAGGTGACGGTCGCCTCCTTCGCCACCGCGATCGGCCTCGTGGTGGCCCCGGCGGTCGGCACGCTCCGGGACAAGGAGCCGGGCATCCAGATCCGGGTCCTGGACGCCGAGGGCGACCAGAGCCTCACCATGCTGCTGGACGGAGCGGTGGACGTCGCCGTCTCCGTCGAGTACCGCGGCGCCCCGGGTGAGGACGACCGGCGCCTGTCCCGCATCCCGCTCTACTCCGAGCCGTTCGACGTCGTCCTCCCCCGCGACCACCCCCTCTCCTCCTCCACCGGAGCCGCCGGAGCCGCCGGAGCCGCCGGAGACCCGCTCCCGGGGCCGGACGCCGCGGGCGCGGAGCCGGCGGACACGTCCCGGCCACCGGGCACGGTCACCGTCGCGGACCTGGCGGGTGAGACCTGGATCGGCCCCTACCCGGGCAACCCCTGCCACGACGTGATCACCCTGGCGTGCGAGCACGCCGGGTTCACCCCCGCGTTCGCGCACTCCTCCGACGACTTCCGCGCGGTGGTCGCCCTGGCCGGCGCGGGAGCGGGCGTGGCGATGGTGCCGCGCCTGGCGCTGCGCGGCGCGGACCTGTCCGGCGTGGTGATCCGCCCGGTCGCGGGCCCGCAGCGCCGGGTCTTCGCCGCCGTACGGCGCGGCGCCGAGCGCCACCCCCTGCTGGTCCCCCTGCTCGACACCCTCCGGCACACCGCCGCGGCCCTGCGCCAGGTCCCCTCCCCCTGACCCGCCGGGCTCCCGCCCGCCCCTCCGCTCCTCCGGCTCCCGTACCGTTCCCGGTCCCCGTACCGTTCCCGGTCCCCGTACCGTTCCCGGTCCCCGTACCGTTCCCGGTCGCCGTGCCGTGACAGAGTCCCGTGCCCTGACGAGCGGCACGCCGTACGTCCAGCACGGGCGCGGGCCGGAGTGCCGGGCACGGCGGAGGGTACGCCGGACGGTGGCCGCCACCGCGCACCGCCTGCCGTACGGCTCGGGCCGCCGGACCCGGGCAGAAGGGACGTGACCGTGGGAGAGCAGAAGGAGCGCATGCTCGCAGGGGAGCTCTACATCGCCGACGACCCGGAACTCGCCGCGGACCTGCTGCGCGCCGAGCGGCTGGCCGAGCGGTACAACGCCACCCGCGCCGGCGACCAGGAGACCCGCGCCGCCCTGCTGCGGGAGCTGCTCGGCGGCGTCGGAGAGGGCGTCGTCGTCCGGCCGCCGCTGTACGTCGACTACGGCCACCAGATCACCATCGGCCCCGGCGCGTTCGTCAACTACGGCGCCGTCATGCTGGACGTCGCCCGCATCGACATCGGCGCCGACGTGCAGATCGGCCCCAACGTGCAGCTGCTCACCCCCACCCACCCGGTCGAGCCCGAGCCGCGCCGGGCCAAGTGGGAGTCCGCCAGGCCGATCACCATCGGGGACAACGTCTGGCTGGGTGGTGGCGCCATCATCTGCCCCGGGGTGACGATCGGGGAGAACACCGTCGTGGGGGCGGGCGCCGTGGTCACCCGCGACCTGCCGGCGAACGTCGTCGCCGTCGGCAACCCGGCCCGCGCGGTCCGCACCCTCTGAAGGAGCCGCGGGATTCAACACTTCCGCCCCTTGGTCCGTCTGAGGTGTGACGGTCTCAGGAAGGTGGAGGCAATTGGACGACGACTCCCGCTTCGCGGACTTCGTCGCCGAGCGGGCCGACGCGCTGCTGCGCTACGGCTACGTGCTCAGCGGCAATCCCCACGACGCGGCCGACCTCACCCAGGAGGCACTGATCCGCCTCCACCGCGCCTGGCCCCGGGTGCGCCGCAAGCACGACCCGGAGAGCTACGCCCGCACGACCATGGCACGACTGCACGTCACCGTCTGGCGGCTGCGGCGCCGCGAACGCCTCGACTGGGCACCGCCGGAGAGCACGCACGAGGACGCCCTGCCCTCCGGCGTCGAGCAGGAGCTCTGGCAGGCGCTCGCCACCCTGCCGCGCAAGCAGCGGACCGTACTCGTCCTGCGGTACTACGAGCAGCTGACGGACGCGGAGATCGCCGGGATCCTCGGCGTCTCCAGGGGGACCGTCCGCAGCCACGCCTCGCTCGGCCTGAACAGGCTCCGCTCCGCCGTACCGCACCCGACAGCCGCCGACAGGAGCCTGTGATGCACGAGCCCGCGACGCACGACGCCCTGGAAGACGACCTCCGCGCGACCCTCGGCCACGCCGCCGGGCAGGCGCCGCGCGCACCGAGCTCCTTCTCCTCGCACGTCGTGGCCCGCTCCCGGCGGCGCAGGGCGCGTGCCCAGGCGCTGGTGGCGGCCGCCGCCGTCGTCCTGGTCTCGGGCGGGGTCGGGGCGGCGGTGCGCGGCGCCGGGAACGATCCCGCGCCGCCGGTCCTGGGCCCGTCCACGGTGCCGAGCGCCGAGACGACGGCCGGAGCGCCGTCCGGGGCGCCGGTCCCCTCCGGGACGCCGGCCCTCACCCGGCCCGAGCCGGTGGAGAAGGTCTGGCCGCAGGCCGTCTGGAAGATCCCGGCCAAGCTGCCCGGCGGGCGCAGGTTCCAGCCCCGGCTCTTCATCGACGAGCGCACGCTGCTGCTGGAGACGTGGGAGAGCTTTGAGAAGGCCGACGCGCTCTACGCCTACGACCTGGAGAGCGGCCGGACCCGCAAGATCGTGGACATCCGCACGCCGAAGGGGGTGTTCGCCTCCGGTTACGCGGTGGGCGAGGGGCGGATCGTCTGGCAGACGATCGACGACGAGGACGGCGACGAGACCACGGCCTCCGTGGCCACGACGTTCTGGTCGGTCCCGGTCGAGGGCGGGACGCCCACGGCCATCGCCACGGACCGCCGGATCCGGGGAGGCGGCGACCGGCTCACCGTGACCGGCGGCAGGCTGGCCTTCTCCCTCAGCGAGGGCGGCGTCTTCACGGTCCCCCTCGGGGGCGGGACCGTCGAACCGGTGCCGGGAGCCGAGCGGCACCACATCCTGCGCTGGCCCTGGGTCGGCACACCCGGTGAGTACACGCCGGACGGGGAGCCGAGTTTCGAGGAGCTGCTCAACGTCGAGACCGGCGAGGTGAGCAGGGCGACGGTTCACCCGGGCGAGCGGCACGTGAGATGCGGCGTGACGGTGTGCACCGGCTACCGGGGCGACAACACGCCGTTCCACCGGTCGCGCGACGGGTCGCGGGAGCGCGACCTCCCCCGCGGGGCGTCCGCGGAACCGGCCCTCGACCGCTTCTACGCCGTGCATCTGCCCGTGACGCACGGTGGTCAGTACGTCTACGACCAGGTCACCGGAGAATCCGGCGAGCTGGGACTGCGCCCCGACGCCGAGGGCGGGTCGATCACCATGCGTTCCGGAACACGTGACGAGCGCATGGTGGCGTACCCGCTCAACGGGAAGTACGTGATCATCGATCTGGAGCGGATCGGCGGGTGAGCTCCCCCTGCGGCTCCCGGCGGGCACCGCCTCCGCCCGGCCGGCCGGGCCGGTACCCGGGTCGGCACCCGGGCCGCCCGGCCACGGTGCCCGCACGGACGTCCACGCGGGATGCCCGCACGCGCGTCCATGCGGGGTGCCCGCACGAGGTGCCTGCGCGGGGTGCCTGCGCGGGGTGCCTGCGCGGATTCCCGCAGGGACGGGGTGCCCGCGCGGGTCTCCGCACGGTTCCTACGTGCCGGCCCGGACCCTGGCCAGCGCCTCGGTGAAGCGGCGGTGGCGGGCCAGCTCCTCCGCCACCGGCTCCAGCACCAGCTCCCGGCCGACCCGTTCCACGCTCGCACGCAGCGCCCTGGCCGCCTTCCGGGCCCGGCGGCGCCCGCCGAGCCAGGCGGCGGCCCGGGAGAGCAGGGCGAGCACGACGCCGAGCAGCAGCCCGCCGAGCAGGAGCAGCGTCGGCCACGGCAGCTCGCCGGCGGTCGGCACGGGCGGCCCGGGCAGGTGCAGGTAGTCCAGGACGGCCAGGCCCAGCAGCCAGAGCGCGCCCGCCACCGCCGTCGCGAGCACCAGCCACTGCGCCGCTCCCGCCACCCGCCACCACAGCGGCCTGCGGGAGGCGCCGAGCGAGGTGGTCGCCACCGCCCGGTCGAGCGCGTCCTCCAGATCGCCCGCGTGCGAGCGGGCCGCGCGCCGTACGGCCGCCGCCCACGGCTCGGGCAGTCCGG
>NZ_JBHSBM010000024.1:0-15484 GCF_042650625.1 Planomonospora corallina | reverse complement strand
CGCGCAGGGCGGTGTCCATCTGGGAGCGCTGCACGACGCTCGCCACGGGGAGCGAGGTGCGCCCGACGAGCTCACCGGACCCTCCGCCGGGCTCGCCGGTCCAGCCGGAACCGGAGTCGGGGCCGGTGCCCAGGCGGAGGCGGCGGAGCGGGTCGGGCCGCAGCCGGCGGACCCACCGGGTCACCGGCCAGCCGGTGGCCGCGACCGAGCGGTGCCGGTGCGCCTTGGCCACCGCGCGGACGACCCCCGGCACGCCCGCCGACTCGGAGAGCGCGGCGGCCAGCGGCGCGGCGAGGGCGTGCACGCTCTCTTCCGGCGCCCTCACGGGCACCGCGGCGCCGTCCCTGGAGTCGTCCCCGGGGTCCCGCTCCGGCCGTCCGCGTTCCCCGGGTCGTTCCGGGAGCCGTTCCCGCGGCTCTCCGGGGGCGGCTCCGGCGGGCGGGCCGTCCGGAGCGGCCCCGCCCGAGGCCCGGGCCAGGCCGTCGGCGGCGGTCTCCGCGTCGGCGGCCAGGCGGTCGGCCCAGGAGCGGCGGCCGGCGACCCGGGAGTCCAGCAGGGAGCGCAGCTCGCCGACGCCCGCCCCGGTCCGCGCCGAGACGCCGAGCACCGGGACCCCGGCCAGCCCGTCGGCCTCCAGCAGCCGCCGCAGGTCCGCCAGGCACCGTTCGACCGCGGCGGGGGAGAGCCGGTCGATCTGGTTGAGGACGACCACGGTGACGTCCCGGTGCCGGGCGAGCGGCGCCAGGTACCGGTCGTGCACGGCGGCGTCGGCGTACTTCTGCGGGTCGAGGACCCACACCACCAGGTCGACCATCCCGGCCAGCCGGTCCACCTCCAGCCGGTGCGCCCGCTCGATCGAGTCGTGGTCGGGCAGGTCGAGCAGGACCAGCCCGGACAGGTCGGCGCCCGCCGTACCGCCGCCCGTGCCGTCCACCTCGTGGCGGTGCGGGACCTCCAGCCAGTCGAGCAGCGGCCCGGCCCCGCCCCCGTCCCACAGGGCCGCCTGCGCGGTGGAGGTGGTGGGCCGGGTCACCCCGACCCTGGCCAGCGAGGTCCCGGAGAGCAGGTTGAACAGCGACGACTTGCCGCTCCCGGTGGCCCCGGCCAGCGCGACCGCGGTGTGGGCCACCGAGAGGCTCCGCCGCGTCCCCGCCCGGGCGACCACGGCGCGCGCCCGTCCGACCGCTCCGGCGTCCAGCCGCCCTTCGGCCAGCTCCGCGGCCTCGGCCAGGGCCGCCAGCCGCTCGTCCAGGGAGATCCCGCCCGTGCGGTCCCCGCGTCGCAGCAGTTTCACCGGTCACCCGCCCTCTTGCCCGCGGCGACCCTCCCGCGGACGCCGCCGTCCGCTCCCCGTCCGGCCCCGTGCGGCCCTTCCCCGGTCCCGCTCCCCTCCTGCCCGGTCCCGTGCGGCCCTTCCCCGGTCCCGTACGGCTCCGCCTCGGTGACCGGGCCGGTCCCGGACCGCCCGGACGCCGGGATCTCGTCCCGGTGCTCCCGTACGGCCCGCGCCGCGGCGCGCAGGGCCGCGGCGGCCCCGCCGGGAGGCTCGACGGCGTCGAGGAGGGCGGTGAAGCGGGCCGCCTCCGCGTCGAGGATGTGCTCGACGCGGGTGCGCAGGTCGTCGCGGGCCTTCATGGTCAGGGTCCGGACGGCCTGGTCGCCGAAGACGGCCTCCAGGATCTTCTGGCTGAGCACGCTGGTGCCGCCGGCGATGCCGACCTCGATCCCGGTCAGCCCACCGGTGGAGGCGAAGACCGCGATCATGAGCAGCAGCCCGGCCCCGTTGACCCCGTAGGAGGCGATCCGGGCGGTGGTCCGCCTCTCCGCGCCCTCCTGCCGGACCAGGTCGAGCACGTAGCCCTGCCAGCCGCGGACCGCCTCCTCCGCGGCCCGGCGCAGCTCCGGCGAGGAGCGGCCGAGCCGTCCGGCCTCGGCGACCCCGGCCCGCTCCAGCAGCGCGCGCCCCGCCGGGCGGGACGACCACGACTCCAGCGCGAGCTCGGCGGCGCTGTCCGCCGACGACCTGATCAGCGCCTCCACCCCGCTCTCCAGTGCGACCCGCAGCTCGCTCTCCGGCGCGGGCCTCCCGGTGAACAGCGCGACGACCCGGTCCCGGAGCCACCCCACCCGGCTCTCCAGGGAGCGCATCAGGTCACCGGTGCCGATGAAGTCCTGCCAGCGGGCGAGCACCTCGCCCCGCAGCAGCGACCCGTCGAGCATGCCCTCGTCGAAGCGGGCCGTCCCGGCGGCGTAGGCGGCCGCGACCGCCTCGCGGAGCTCGGTGGCGGCGGCGTGCTGGCGGTCCACCGCGTCGGCGAGCACCGGGACGCGCGCGGCGAGGCTCTCCAGCGCGCCGGACAGGGTCTGGCGCACCACGTCGGCGCGGGCCGCCGCGTCGGCCGCGATGCCGGCCAGCCAGTCGGCGACGGGCCGGACGGCCTCGCGGGGCAGCCGGGCGTTCTCCTCGGGCAGCGGCAGCTCCGGCACCTCGAAGAGCCGGGTCCCGCCCAGTCCGTTGGCCTCCAGCAGGCGCCGCAGGTCGCCCGCCACCACGCCCGTCGCCTCCGGCGGGACCCGCGAGAGGATCACGGCCAGCGCCGTGCTCCGTTCCCGGGCCGCGCGCAGGAAGCCCCAGGGCACCTCGTCGGCGTAGCGGGCGGCGGTGGTGGTGAACAGCCACAGGTCGGCGGCGGCGAGGAGCTGGGCGGCGAGCTCGCGGTTGGCGGCGACGACGGAGTCGATGTCGGGCGCGTCGAGCAGGGCCAGGCCGGGCGGGACCGCCTCGGCGACGACCACCCGGAGCGTGCCGGGCTCGCCGGGGCCGCGTCCGGTGACGCGCGGCAGGCCGGGCAGGACGTGCAGGCCGGTGAACCAGTCCCGGTCGGCCGGGCCGGTCACCAGAGTGGGCGCCAGGGTGGTGGGGCGGAGCACGCCCGGCTCGGCGACGTCCGCGCCGACCAGGGAGTTCACCAGGGTGGACTTGCCCGCCCCGGTGGAGCCGCCGACGACGGCCAGCAAGGGGGCGTCGACCGCCTTCAGGCGCGGGATCAGGTAGTCGTCGAGCTGACCGGTCAGCTCGCGCAGTGTCCGCCGGTCGGCCGCCGCGTCCCCGGCCGCCAGCGGGAACAGCTCATGGTCAAGGTGGCGTCGCAGCTCTCGCAGCGCTCCCAGCAGACCCTCGCTTTCCTTCATACGGAGGGTCATTCCCGAGGAAAGAGACACTAGACGCAAAAAAGGACCCCGGACACGGTTGGGCCCCACCGCCCGACCGGATCACGGGGGCGAATCCGGTAGGGCGGTGGGGCCTCCTCTCCCTGCTCCGGCGGACGGATCTCGTGCCGGGTTCGTCTCCCCCGCAGCTGGAGACGAACCCGAATCCGCGGCCGGTCCGGGAGGGTCCGGGGTCACCCGCCATCCATTTGAACCCACGAAGCTCAAGGTCAGATCAGGCGAAGCTGAAGAGTAGCTGAAAGTTCAATCACTCTGCGGCGAGCGCAGCACGTAGCCCACTCCGCGCAGGGTGTGGATGAGCCGCGGCTCGGCCGTGTCCACCTTCCTGCGCAGATAGGAGACGTAGGACTCGACGACCCCGGCGTCGCCGCCGAAGTCGTAGTTCCACACGTGGTCGAGGATCTGCGCCTTGGACAGCACCCGGCCGGTGTTGACCATGAAGTAGTGCAGCAGCTTGAACTCCGTCGGCGAGAGCCGTACCGGCTCGCCGGCCCTCCAGACCTGGTGGGCCTCCTCGTCCAGCTCCAGGTCGCCGACCTTGAGCCGGACCGGCAGGTCCAGGTCCCCCCGGGTACGGCGGAGCACCGCCCGGATCCGCGCCAGGACCTCCTCCAGGCTGAAGGGCTTCGTCACGTAGTCGTCCGCCAGCCTCAACCCGGTGACCTTGTCGTCGACGCCTTCCCGCGCGGTCAGGAAGAGCACGGGCATCTGCCCGCCCATCTCCCGCAGCCGTCCCGCCACCGCGAAGCCGTCCATGTCGGGCAGCATCACGTCGAGCACCACGAGGTCGGGACGGATCCGCTGCGCGAACTGCACGGCCTCCCCGCCGTCCGCCGCCGTCATGACCTCGAAACCGGACATGCGCAGGCTGGCCGAGAGCAGCTCCCGGATGTTCGGCTCGTCGTCCACCACCAGCAGGCGGGCCTCAACTCTGTCCAGCATGCCTATGAGGTTTTCCCACCTCCCTGGGAACGGGCTCCGCCACCGCTGAGGGTTTCCTGAAGACCCGGCGGACGGACGTGCGGCACCCGGGGACCCGTGCCCCCGGCCCCATACCGGCGGAGCGGGAGCCGGCGGGAAGGCGCGGAACAGCGGAAACTCCTGTAATTCCACCCCCATAATGATTTACACCGTTATTTGATCATGTATTTTCCTTCTACTAACATGCCGCTGTGGAAGCCAGCGACGAATCGTCCGACAGGTCCGGACCATCCCTTTCCGGCCCTGCCAAGGCGGTACGGTTGTCCTTCGCCGGTGTCTGCGCGGCCCTCCTCCTCGCGGGAACGTTCGCCGGGGACGACGACGCCTTCCCCTTCGGCCCGTTCCGCATGTACTCGACGAGCACCCCGCCCGACGGGAACATCCACGTGGTCGCCATGGAGGCCCGCCTCGAGGACGGCACCTGGCGGGAGGTCCCGCTCGAATCCGCCGTGGTGGGCGTGAACCGCGCCGAGGTCGAGGGCCGGATCCCGCAGTTCAAGGCGGAGCACCGGCTGGTGGAGGAGCTCCTCGACGCCCACGACCGGCTGCGGCCGTCGGAGCCCCGCTGGACCGGCGGCCGACTGATCATGCGTTATCTCAAGCTCCGCGACCGCAGGTTCGTGGGAACCGAGGAGAAGGTGATCGCGGAATGGCTGCGCTGACACGCTGGCTCTTCGGTCCGGTCCCGGTCGCGCGGATCGCGGTGTTCCGCATCGCCGCCTACCTGTTCATCCCGCTCGACCTGCTGCTGCTCCGGCCCATCGGCCTGCACCACGCCGCCGGCACCGCGCTGTACGACCCGCTCATCGTGGCCGAGCTGCTCCACCTGCCCCGCCCGACGCCGCTGCTCATCACGGCGGTCACCTGGTCACTGGTCCCGCTCTCCCTCACCGCCGCCGCCCTCGCCCCCTCCGGCCGGTGGCAGCGCTCCCTCGGGGCCGCGATCTGCGTGCTCTACGTCGAGCAGCTCATCCTCAGCTTCTCGTTCGGGAAGGTCGACCACGACCGGTTCGCCTTCGTGGCCGCACTGGCCGTACTCCCCACCGTGGCAGGGGCCCGCCTCCGCAGCCGCGCCACCGCCGAGTCCGCGGGCTGGGCCCTGCGCTGTGTGCAGCTCGCCGTCATCGCGACCTACTTCCTGTCGGCCTTCGCGAAGCTCCGCTTCGGCGGCTTCGAGTGGGTCAACAGCGCGACGCTGGTGCGTGCGGTGATGCGCCGCGGCACCGGGCTGGGCCAGTGGCTGCTGGACTATCCGTGGATCCTCCACTGGGCCCAGTGGGGGATCATGCTGATGGAGCTGTGCTCACCCGCGGTGCTGTTCCTGCGCGGGCGCTGGTGGTACGGCGCGGTGGGGGTGCTCACCGGCTTCCACCTCACGGTGTACGCCACCGTTTCGATCATGTTCTGGCCGCACGTGCTCTGTCTGCTGTTCGCGTTCCTGCCCACCGAGCGTCTCGTGCGCTCCACGGCCGCGCGGCCGCTATCCGACGGGACCCCGCCGGTCGGCGGGCAGGGAGCAGGCCGGGGTCCCGCCGGGCAGCCGGTGGCGGTTGGCGGCGACGAGCCGGTAGACCCAGTGGGCCGGCCAGCGGAACGGCGGGACGCGCATGACCAGGCCCAGGAGTGACCACGGCGGTCCCGCCGCCAGGAGGATCTTGGCGACGGCCTGGGCCCCGCCGTACGTCCGGCCCCGCCGGTCCACCCAGAGCAGCTCGTAGGCGGCCCGCTCCGGGGTCGTGCCCAGGGCGGCGAGGTCGGTGCGCTGCCAGGCGGTGATCCGCGCGTCCACCCTCATCCGCCGCTCGATGAAGGCCGCGGCCGTGGTGCACATGCCGCAGTCGCCGTCGTAGACGATCGTGTTTCCCGTCATGATCCTCCATCTTGCCGGACGGCGCCGCTCCGCTCGCGGCCGGTACCGGCGGGTCCAGCCGATGTCGTTCAGCCGATGTCGGAGGCGAGGGGGATCCGGACGCTGAACGCGGCGCCCCTGCCGGGTTCGGAGTCCACGCCCACCGTCCCGCCGTGCGCCTCCACCATGGCCGCGACGATAGCCAGGCCCAGGCCGCTCCCGCCGTCCTGGGGGGTGCGGCGGCCGCGGGCGGAGTCGACGCGGTAGAACCGCTCGAAGACGCGCTCGCACTGCTCCGGGGTGAGGCCCGGGCCCTCGTCCGCCACCTCGGCGACGGCCTCCCCGTCCTCCGCGCGCAGCCCCACCCGCACGGGCGTGCCCGCCGGGGTGTGGGTGAGCGCGTTGTTCATCAGGTTGCCCATGACCTGGCGGAGCCGTACCTCGTCACCGGAGACGATCAGGGCGGCGCCGTCGACGGAGAGCGAGATCTTCCGGCCGGGGGCGAGGATGCGGGCGTCGTGGACGGCGTCGGCGGCGATGGCGAGCAGGTCCACCGGGCGCTTCGCCATCGGCCGCTGCTGGTCCATCCGGGCGAGCAGGAGCAGGTCGTCGACGAGCAGGCCCATCCGGACGGCCTCCGACTCCACCCGGCGCATCAGCGGCCCGGCGTCGATGCCGGGCGCCTGCCGGTAGAACTCGGCGAACCCCCGGATCGACGTCAGCGGTGTGCGCAGCTCGTGCGAGGCGTCGGCGACGAAGCGGCGCATCCGCTCCTCCGAGTCGCGGGCGGCGGCCTCCGACTCGGACCTGGCCCGGAAGGCCGTCTCGATCTGGGTGAGCATGCCGTTCAGCGACCGGCCGAGCCGGCCGACCTCGGTGCGCGGGTCGGCGTCGGGGACGCGGCGGCTCAGGTCTCCGGCGGCGATGGCCTCGGCGGTGCGCTCGATCTCCTCCAGCGGGCGCAGGCTCCGGCGGATGACCACCACGCCCGTCAGCGCCAGCGCCAGCATCAGCCCTCCGCCGCCGAGGGCCTCGACCAGCGCGAGCTGGCCGACGATCTGCCGGACCTCGGACAGCTCGACGGCCACCACGAGGCTCCCGCCGGAGTCCAGCCGGGTCGTCCGGACCCGCCAGGCCCCGGCGTCGTACGGCTCCGGCCTCGGGTCCCGGGACACCCGCGGCGCGGACCTGCCCTCCACGTCCGCCCCGCTGAGCTGGACGACGACCCTGCCCTCGGGATCGCGGAGTTCCGTCCTCATGTCGGCCTGGAGGGACCGGCCCGGCGGCTCGAAGACCCCGGAGCGCTGCAGGCGGCGCAGCGTGTTCTCGGTGGTGACCTCGATCTGCTTGTCCACCCGGGCGACCAGGTAGCTCCTCATGATCGAGACGCTGCCGACCGCGATCAGGACCAGCGCGATGGCCAGCAGGACCAGGATGGCGCCGATCAGCTTGGTCCGCAGGGAGATCCGGGTGAGCAACAGGGCCTCCTGGCGGGCGTCACGCGCCCGGCGGGCAGCGGAGCACGTAGCCGACCCCGCGCAGCGTGTGGATCAGCCGGGGATCCGTGTTGTCGATCTTACGGCGGAGCACGGAGACGTAGGACTCCACGATCCCGACGTCGCCGCGGAAGTCGTAGTCCCACACGTGGTCGAGGATCTGCGCCTTCGACAGCACCCGGCCCGCGTTCACCATGAAGTAGCGCAGCAGCTTGAACTCCGTCGGCGAGAGCGCCACCGCCCGGCCCTGCCGCCACACCTCGTGGCTCTCCTCGTCGAGCTCGATGTCGGCGAAGGTGAGCCGGGGCTGGCGGGCGGGCGTCTCCCCTCCCCCGGTACGGCGCAGCACCGCCCGGATGCGGGCCACGACCTCCTCCAGGCTGAACGGCTTGGTCACGTAGTCGTCCCCGCCCAGGGTCAGCCCGCGGATCTTGTCCTCGGTGGCGTCCCGGGCGGTGAGGAAGAGCACGGGGGTGTCGCTCCCCCCGCCGCGCAGCCGCCGTACGACGTCGAAGCCGTCCATGTCGGGGAGCATCACGTCGAGCACGATGAGGTCCGGCCGGTGGCGCTGCGCGGCGGCGACGGCGTCGGCCCCGTTGCCCGCCGTGTTCACCCCGAATCCGGCGAACCGCAGGCTCGCGGCCAGCAGTTCGAGGATGTTCGGCTCGTCCTCCACGATCAGCAGGCGCGCCTCGGGTGATTCGTTCACGCGAACCATCCTCACCCGCCCGTCCGAGAAAGCCGTCAAAAGGTCAGAACAGAGGTTATCTCGACAATATGTCTGGCTATCGCCAGGCTCGACGTCGCCGCAGGCGACGGGGCGTTGCGCACCAGGGTGATCCGGCCGTACGTGTCGATCACGAAGTCGTCCGCCATGCTCCCGTCCCGGGCCACGGCCTGCGCCCGGACGCCGCCCTCCGCCGGGACGAGATCCGCCGCGGTGAGCGCGGGCACGTAGCGGCGCGCGCCCTCCAGGAAGGACCGGCCGGAGAGCGAGCCGAGCACCTCGGAGACCCCCGTCCGCCAGTGCCGTGCGGCCAGCCGCCACGTTCCCGGCCAGGCCGCCACCCTGCGCAGGTCGGCGAGGTCGACGTCCCGCCGGGAGTAGCCCTCCAGCGCCAGCGCCATCACCGCGTTGGGGCCGACGAGCACCTCACCGTCGATCCTGCGGGTCAGGTGCACCCCGAGGAACGGGTAGCGGGGGTCGGGCACCGGGTAGATCAGCCCGCGGACCAGGTCCTTCGCCGATCCGGCCAGCGCGCGGTACTCCCCGCGGAACGGCACGATCCGCACGTCCCCTCCGGCCCCGGCCATCCGGGCGACCACGTCGGTGCCGAGCCCGGCGCAGACGACCAGCCGGTCGAAGCCGAACCTCTCCGTCCCGGCGACCACCCGCACCCCGTCCGCGGTCTGGCGCAGGGACCTGACCGGGTGCGCGAGCCGTACCGAGCCGCCGGCCTCCTCCACGTCCCGGGCCAGCCGCCGGGCGACGGCGGGGAAGTCGACGATCGCGGTGTGCGGGGAATGCACGGCGGCCACCCCGACGGCGTGCGGTTCGACCTCGCGCAGGGCCAGCGCGTCCAGCTCGGCGATGCCGGGTACGCCGTTCTCCCTGGCCCGCGCGGCGATCGCCCGCAGGGCGGGCCGCTCCGCGGCGGTGGCGGCGACGACGAGTTTGCCGACCTCGGAGTAGGCGATGGCGTGCTCGGCGCAGTACTCCCGCAGCAGCGCCACGCCCTCCCTGCAGAGCCGCGCCTTGAGCGAGCCGGGCCGGTAGTAGATGCCCGCGTGCACGACTCCGCTGTTGTGCCCGGTCTGGTGGGCTCCGACCCGGTCCTCCTTGTCGAGGACGGTCACCCGGGCGCCGCGGGTCAGCGCGAGTTCCCTGGCCACCGCCAGGCCGACGATCCCCGCGCCCACGATGCCGATGTTCATGACACGACCTCCGAAACGGGGCACTCCGGTCACCGAAGTGCACATCCCCGAAAGCTAGCGGGCACTCCGCTCCCAGGAGAAGAGGACACGCTTCAGGACATCCCTCAGGAATCCGACACAGGAACCGAAGCCACATAGGTTGCATTTCTAACTAGATGGCGGTAACTTCTACATCGTGACGCCGACGGCTCCCCCCGGGGCCGGCCGCCGGCGGACCCGCTCCCTCGACCCCGAAAGGAAACCCCCATGACCACCGCGCACTCCGGCTCCACGACCCCGGCCACCCCCGCCCGCAACGCCCTCTACTCCGACAGGCGCTTCCAGTACACCCTCGCCGCCTTCTTCCTCCTGTCCCTGAGCAACACCCTCGTCCGCCGCCACTCCGACCTGGACCTCCTCTCCGGCGTCCTGACCGGCCTCTTCGTCGTCACCGCCGTCTCCCTCGCCTGGCAGTTCGGGCGCGCCCGCCGATGAGCGCCATGACCGCCGACCGCCGCGCCAGCTGGCTGAAGGGCGTGCTCGACCTGCTGGTGCTCGCCAGCCTCGCCGAGGGCGAGAACTACGGCTACGAGATCGCCAAGACCCTCGCCGAGAGCGGCCTCGGCCAGATCAAGGGCGGCACGCTCTACCCCGTACTCAACCGGCTGGAGGAGGCCGGCCTGGTCACCGCGGAGTTCCGCGCCGCCGACCGGGGCCCCGGCCGCCGCTACTACACCCTCACCCAGCAGGGCCGCGACACCCTCGCCGAGCAGGGCGGGCTCTGGCTGGCCTTCGACGGATCCGTCCGCTCGGTACTCTCCCGAGGAGGTGTGGCATGACCACCACCGCCTATTTCGACGAGCTCGCCACCCTGCTGCGCGAGCGCGGCGTCCCCGAGAAGGAGGTCTCCGCGACCGTCGGCGACCTCGCCGCCTACGTCACCGAGAGCGGCGCCGACCCCGAGGAGGAGTTCGGCCCCGCGGCCGGCTTCGCCGCCGCGCTCGCCCCCGCCCGTCCGGCGGACGCCCCGCAGGACGACCCGGACCCCGCCGCCGAGACCTGGCTCTGGACCGCCGACGCCTTCCAGGACGTCGCCCGCCTCAACGTCTACGGCGACCAGGGCTGGGAGGTCGAGCGCATCGACCACCTGGGACGCTTCGTCAGCCGGCGGGTGCCGGAGCACCCGCTCCGCTGGGAGTACCGCCGCGAGACCGCGCTCCCGACGAGGCGTGACGCCCTCGCCGAGCGCCTGGCGCCGGACGGCTGGGAGCCCTGTGGGAGCTGGGTGTACTACCACTACTTCAAGCGCCCCAAGGCCGCCTCCGAAGGACCGGCGGGCGAGCTCGACGCCGCCCCCGCCGTCCCCGCCCGCAGTGTGTTCTTCGGCAAGGGCCTCTACCTCTTCCTCGCCGGCTACGTGCTCCTGCTGGCCGCCGTCGCCGTCGGCTGGTTCGTCAACCGCGACGGGGACCTCGGCGATTTCCTCGGCGGCATCCTGACGGGCGTGGTCGCCGGAAGCCTCGCCGTCCTCGCCGGCCTTCTCTGGGGCCGTCGCCGCCGCCGCTGACGGGGTACGGCGGGCTCCCACCGGTCCTCCGCCCCGCGCGGTGGGCGGAGGCGGCCCACCGGACGGAGGCCGCCTACCGGGCCCGGCGGGCGACGAAGACGATGACGCCGGTGGCGCCGGCCGCCACGAGCAGCCAGAGCGCCACGGCCGACACCGGCACTCCGCCCGGGCGGTCCGCCTCCGTGCCCGCCGTACCACTCGGCTCCGGAGCGGGCGAGGGCGAGGCCGCCGCCAGGACGCGCTCGGGCAGCGGCACCCGGTGGACCGGGCTGTCACCGCCCTCGCTCCCGGTCAGCAGGGCCTTGCCGTCCGCGGTGTAGGCGATCGACTCGGCCTGCTCCAGCTGGGGCATCGGGACCCGGGCCAGCTGCTCGTCGAAGTCGCGGTAGACCGTCGCGGAGAAGTAGGTCCGGATCACGAAGCTCGACCCGTCGGGCGCGTAGGCGGCGTCGGTCGCCATGACGGGCGCGGAGCCGACCCGGCGCAGCACGTTGACCTTCCCGGTGCGCAGGCGTTCCGGCGCCGCGTAGACCGACCCGGCGAACTCCTTGCTCACGACGTAGAGCCGCCCGGTCTTGGGGTGGACCATGACGCCCTCGGCGTTGTGCCCGCCGTCCTCGTAGCGGAAGCGGTAGCGCACGGCGGGGACGGTGGCGTCGCGCAGCGAGGCGGGCTCGGCCACCTTGTAGACCGAGATGTCGGGCCAGGCGCCGTCGAAGTTGTCGCCGATGTCGGCGAACCAGAGCACCCCCCGGCCGGTCCGCGGGTCCCGGGAGGCCGCCATGCCCTCCCAGTCGCGGGCGGCCGCGCCCCGCACGGTGAAGGTCGCCCGGGTACGGCCGTCGCCGCCGACCGCGAAGAAGACGGGGCCCGCCTCGCTGTCGTTGTGGGTGTAGTAGACGTCCTCGTGCGCCGGCGAGACCGCCAGCCCGCTCGACTCGGTGATCCGGGGGTCCGTGAAGCGGAAGAGGATCTGCTCCGTCTCGTCTCCCCCGCCCTGTTCCCCGCCGGCCTCGTCCGGCTCCGCCGGAGCCGCCGCGGAGACCTCCGGGACCTCCGCCGGGGCCGCCGCGGAGACCATCGGTACCGGCCCCCGGCCCGTCCCGCCGCTCTCTCCCGCCTGCGCGCCGGATCCGGCGAACAGCACCGCCGCGGCCATCCCCGCCACGGCGAGCACCCGAATCAGGACATCCCCCGGTCTGTTCCGCATTCAGCCATCATGCCCCGACAGCAGCTCCCGGAGGCGGCGCAGAAGGCGCTCGTCCGCGTCGATGATCTCCGCGGCGTTGTCGAACAGCGCCGCCGCCATCGGCGAGATGCCGGCCTTCAGCTCCCGTCCCCGCTCGTTGTGCTCCCTGGCCGTCGCCAGCTCCGCCTCCGCCTCGGCCAGCCGAGCCAGGGCCCGCTCACGGGGGAGCAGATGGATCCAGGTCGCGGCCAGGGCCAGCGCCGACTGCACGCCGTGCGGCGGCCGGGCCAGGGCGTCCAGGAGCAGGCGCTCCAGCTCGGCCCGCCCCTCCTTGGTGATCGCGTAGACCTTCCGGAGCCGGTCCCCGGTCCGCTCCTCCGCCTCGGTGCGCACCAGGCCGTCCTTCTCGAGCTTGTTCAGCGCGTAGTAGACCGAGCCGGGCAGCACGGGCGTCCACCGGTCCAGCTCGGCCTCCGCGGCGAGCTGGTTGATCTCGTAGCCGTGCATGGGCCGCTGCTGGAGCAGGCCGAGCACGAGCATGCGCGCACTGGAGGACAACCGCACTCCCGGAGGGCCGTACCGTCGATATTCAAAGTTGACTATAGCGAGCCGCCGTGCCCTAATAATCAATATTGACTATTCATGCTTGACCAAGGAGAGAACATGGCCTGGCGCGCCAGATCACGCATGGACACCCTGGTGAGGGCCTACGAACGGCTCGGCCGCTTCAGCGGCTCGGTCCTGGTCGCCCGCGGAGACCGGGTGCTGCTCTCCAAGGGGTACGGCCTGGCCAGCCACGAGCACGGCGTGCCGAACACCCCGCGGACGGCATTCCGGATCGGGTCGCAGACCAAGACGTTCACCGCGATCGCGATCCTCCGGCTCCAGGAGCGGGGGCTGCTCGACGTCACCCGCCCCCTGGAGGAGGTCCTGCCCGGTCACCCCGGCGGGGACCGCATCACCCTCCACCACCTGCTGACCAACACCTCGGGCATCCCCGACTACATCACCACCGAGGGCTTCACCCGGACCATGGGCCTGCCCCGGACGGTCGAGGAGCTGATCGTGAGCTTCCGCGACCGGCCTCTCCTCTTCACCCCCGGCGAGCGGCTGAGCTACAGCAACTCCGGCTGGGTGCTGCTCGGCGCGGTGATCGAGCGGCTCACCGGCGAGACCTACGGCGAGCACATCCGGCGCGAGATCCTCGCCCCGCTCGGCATGGAGCGCAGCGGGCTCGCCTCCCGCGGCGACGTGGTCCCCGGCCACGCCGACGGCTACACGCTCGACGGCGGGCGGGCCGTCCGCACGCCGTACCTCGACAACTCCAACCAGTACGCGGCCGGGGCGCTGCACTCGACCGCCGAGGACATGTTCCGCTGGGTGCGCGGCCTGCGCGCCGGGAAGGTCCTCGCCCCCCGCTCGCTCAGGGCGCTCGTCACACCGCACGCGGACGGCTACGCCTACGGCTGCGCGGTCTCCGGCGACCGCGTGGAGAGCTCCGGTGGGACCATCGGCTATGTCAGCCTCACCACCCACCGCCCCGCCGACGACCTGACGGTCGTCGTGCTGGCGAACGCAGAGAACGCCGCCTTCACGGAGATCGAGGCGGGACTGGCCGCGATCGCGCGCGGCGAGCCGTACGAACTGCCGGGCGAGCGGGTCTTCGTCCCGGCCGACCCGTCGGTCTTCGACGCCTGCACGGGCCGCTACGAGTGCACCTTCATGGGGCGGACCTCGGCCATCGAGGTGACGCGGGAGGGGGAGGGCCTGATGGTGGAGGTCCACGGCCTGAAGAAGACCGAGCTGCGCCCGATGTCGCGCACCCGCTACTTCGCCCGGATGAAGGGCGAGGTGGAGCTGACCTTCGTCGGCGAGCCGGCCCATGAGATCGCCATGCTCTGGAGCGGCCACCCCGTCACCGCCCGCCGCGTCGCCTGACGGACCGCAGAGAAAGAGCATAGAGGTGCAGCCCTTAGAGATGTAGTTCTAAGAGGCATACCTCTAAGAAGGCGATGTGATCCCGAAACCTGACCACGTCTTCGCCCGGGACGCGGAGTGGAGCGCCCTGAGCCGGTTCGCCGAGAGCCGGGCATCGAGCACCCGGCTGGGCGTGGTCAGCGGCCGACGCAGGCAGGGCAAGACCTTCCTGCTCAACGCCCTCGCCGAGGCCGTCGGCGGCTTCTACTTCGTGGCCGCCGACGACACCGAGACCGAGGGCCTGCGCCGGTTCGGAGAGGCGCTCGCCTTCCACACCGGCGGCGGAGGCCAGTACCACTTCGCCAACTGGGACCAGGCCATCGAGCGGCTGTACGCCACGGTCACGGACGGGATCATCGTCATCGACGAGTTCCCCTACCTCGCCAAGGCGAGTCCGGTCCTGCCCTCCCTGTTTCAGCGCGCCCTCGACCCGGGCGGTACGGCACGGCGCTCGGCGGCCAAACTGCTGCTGTGCGGGTCCGCGATGCCGGTGATGGGCGAACTGCTGGCGGGCGACGCGCCGCTCCGGGGCCGGGCGAGTCTCGAACTCGTGGTCAATCCGATGGACTACCTCACCGCGGCCCGGTTCTGGGGCTGCGAGGACGACCACGGGCTTGCCGTCCTGCTGCACTCCGTCGTCGGAGGCACCCCCGCCTACCGGCACGAGCCGGTCTACTCGGACACTCCCGTCTCCGATCCCGCAGGCCGTACGTCGATCCAGGTCGACGTCGCCGCGCTCGCCCCCGGAGAGCCCGGCAGGCCCGCCCGGCTGCTCGCCCTCGGCGAGGCCAAGTGGGGGAAGGCCATGGGCCTGCGCCACCTCGATCGTCTCCGCAGGGCCCGGGACCTGCTCGCGGTCCGCAAGTACGACACGGAAGGCACCCGGCTGATCTGCTACAGCGGCGCGGGGTTCGACGCCGAACTCCGCACCGCCGCGGCAAGCGACGGTAGGACCCTCCTCATCGACCTTCCCCGCCTGTAGGACCGGACCGACTGATCGGGCGGTCCCCCTCTTCAGGGTCCTGGTGCGGGTCCGGCGTTCCCGTGCCGGGCCGGTGTCCGCGGGCGCGGGGGCGGGCCGGTGCTCCGGCCGGCCGTCGCAGTTGAGGTCTCGCTGGTTGCCGCCTCCGGCGTGCTCCGGGCGCGCGGGGTTGCGGGCCTCTTTCACGCCGGCCGGAGCACCGGCCCGCCCCCACGCCTTCTGCGGGTTCGTACGCATGCGGGCCGTAGCGTCTCGCTCTCGGACCGCCCGGTGTTCTCACCGGCGCTGAAGCGATCCG
>NZ_JBHSBM010000023.1:353990-391084 GCF_042650625.1 Planomonospora corallina | reverse complement strand
GCGCAAGCGGCCTAGCGAGAAGCCGCTCCCTTCAGGGAGCGGAGGAGTCACTGGGTCAGCAGCACCGCGATGGGGGCGAGGTCAGTCGCCTCCGGGTCCGGACGGGGGATGGCGCCGGGCCTCCCTCACCGTGCGGCCCTCCCGCTCGATCTCCCGGCTCAGGAAGAAGTTCAGCGCGGTGCGGATGGCCGCGATCGCCGCCAGCTGACCGATCTGCGTGAAGCTCGGGGCGACGGCCGTGCGGAGCACGTCCCCGGCGAGCTGGAACTCCAGGCCCAGGGCGAGGAAGCGGCCCAGGAACAGGCGGACGGCGACGAAGTCGTCGTCGCGCCGCCGTACGGCGATCAGCAGGAAGCGCACGAAGGCCGCGGCCGCCCCGGTGAAGATGACGACCGCGCCCGCCGCCTCCACGAGACGGACGAACAGGTCGACGGCCTCGCGCAGGAACGCCTCGGACAGCACCTCCGCCATGCCCGGCCGGTACCCAAGAGGGGCGTGGCCATGCAGGGGCCGTACCGTTGCCGATCTCCGAAGCGCCCTGGACAGGCCGCGGCGCCGGTAGGGGCGGCCGACCGCGATCAGGCCGAGCCGCGGGCCCTCCGGGTCGTTCCAGACGCGGGTCGGCCCGGCACCCGGCCGGGGTGTCCTGCGGCCCTGCCGTACGGGCGGCGGGTGGGGGATCATGGTGGCCGGCGGCTGGAGTTCGCCGGGGAGGGCGGGTGCGGCGTGGCGGAGACGGCGGAGCGGTGGCCGGAGGGGCTCGACCCGGTGACGAAGGCCGGGTACGAGCTGGAGTTCGAGGACGGCTTCGAGGGGGACCGGCTCGACGGGAGCCGCTGGGTGCCGTACTACCTGCCGCAGTGGAGCGGGCGCGAGCGCGCCGCGGCCCGCTACGAGCTCGCGGACGGGCGCCTGCACCTGCTGATCGAGGAGGACCAGCCGCCCTGGCTCCCGGAGCTGGAGGGACCGCTGCGCGTCTCGTCGCTGCAGACCGGCGTCTTCTCCGGGCCGCAGGGCAGCACGATCGGGCAGCACGGGCGCGGCTCCGGCGCGGTCGTGCGCGAGGAGCAGCGCGGCGTGCGGCTCTACACCCCGCGGTACGGCCTCGTCGAGATGCGGGCCAGGGCGATCGACGACCCGCGCTCCATGGTGGCGCTCTGGATGATCGGCTACGAGGACGAGCCCGAGCGGTCGGCGGAGATCTGCGTCTGCGAGATCTTCGGCCGGGACGTCGGACCGGACTCGGCGCGGGTCGGCATGGGCCTGCACCCCTTCGGCGACCCGGAGATCACCGATGACTTCACGGTGGAGAGCCTGCCGATCGACGCGCGGGAGTTCCACGTCTACGCCGCCGAGTGGACGCCCGAGCGGGTCTCCTTCCTCGTCGACGGCCGGCACGTGCGGACGGTCCGCCAGTCGCCGCGCTATCCGATGCAGCTGATGCTCAACATCTACGAGTTCCCGCGGGCGCCGGAGCGGGACACGCCGCCGGCGCCGGAGCACCCCTATCCCAAGCGGTTCACCGTCGACTACGTGCGGGGCTACCGGCCGGCCGGGCAGGAGAGACGGTGAGCCGAGGGACAAGGCGGGAGATTCGCTAGTTTTCCGGCAAAGTCTCTGCAATGCCTCTGAAATGCGCTTTTGTTGTGCCTTTCGGGGTGGAAGGGGAAAGGATCAGGGAACGGGGAATCTTCCACACCGCGGAGAGAACAGTGAACGCATGGACCTTCGAGGGCCAGCCGGGGGCGCTGGGCGGCACCACGGTGACCCTGGTCGAGGGCGGCTCCTTCTGCGTCTCCAACTGCAACGGCGACATCACGCCGGGCGGGGCCCAGGGGATGTACCACGCCGACACCCGGCTGGTGTCGCGCCTGGAGCTGAAGGTGGAGGAGGCCCCGATCGAGTCCCTGCGGACGATCAACGCCGAGCCGTACCACGCGACGTTCCTCGGCCGGACCGGGCCCAGGCCCGGGCAGGCGGAGAGCACCATGCTGGTGATCAGGGACCGCTACGTCGGCGGCGGCCTCCGCGAGGACCTGACCCTGCGCAACATGTCCGACGAGGCGTCCGGGTGCACGGTCAGCCTGCACGTCGGCTCCGACCTGGCCGACCTGTTCGAGGTCAAGACCGGGCGGATCATGCACGTGGCCGACGTGGAGATGACCTCCGACATCTCGGGCCTGCTGGTGGTGTCCGCCGGCCGGGGGCGCGGGGTCAGGATCATGACCAACCCCATGCCGGCCGCCGCCCCGGGCCTGCTCCACTTCAAGGTCATCGTCCCCGCCCGCGGCGACTGGACCGTCACCATCCAGGTCAACCCGATCGTGGACGGCGAGGAGACGCCCGCCTGGTTCTCCACCCACCACCCCCTGGAGCACGCCGAGCCCGTACGGCGGCGCGCCGACTGGGAGCGGCTCACCCCCGTCGTCACGACCTCCAACCGGTCCGTCGCCCAGGTATTGCACCAGTCGCGGGAGGACCTCGGCTCGCTCCGGCTCTTCGAGCCGGACAAGCCCGGCGAGCCGCCGTCGATCGCCGCGGGCGCGCCGTGGTTCATGACGCTGTTCGGCCGCGACTCGCTGCTGACCTCGTGGATGGCGCTCCCGATGGACCAGTCGCTGGCCCTGGGCACCCTGCGCCGGCTGGCCCGGCTGCAGGGCAGGCAGGAGGACCCGCTCTCCGAGGAGGAGCCAGGCAAGATCATGCACGAGCTCCGATTCGGGGCGAAGGACGGCGTCACCCCGCAGGAGGGCCACGCCTACTTCGGCTCGGTCGACTCCTCCGCGCTGTTCGTGATGGTCCTGGGCGAGCTGCGCCGGTGGGGCCTGTACGACGAGGCGGTCGAGGAGCTCCTGCCGCACGCCGACGCCGCCCTCGACTGGATCACCAGGTCGGCCGACCCGTTCCTGTACTACCGGCGCAAGACCGACCACGGCCTGCTCAACCAGGGGTGGAAGGACTCCTTCGACGGCGTCAACTTCGCCGACGGCACCCTGGCCCGCCCGCCCATCGCCCTGGCCGAGGTGCAGGGCTACGTCTACGCGGCCTTCATCGCGCGCGCCCACTTCGCCAGGGAGGCCGGCGACCCGGTGCTCCAGGAGCAGTGGACGGAGCGCGCGATGCGGCTGCGGGACGCCTTCAACGAGAGGTTCTGGCTGGAGGACAGGGGCTACTACGCGATGGGCCTGGACCGCGCGGGGCGCCCCATCGACGGGCTCGGCTCCAACATGGGCCACTGCCTGTGGACCGGCATCATCGACTCCGGCAGGGCGGCCTCCGTCGCCGAGCACCTGATGTCGCCGGCGATGTTCACCGGGTACGGCATCCGCACCCTGGCCTCGAGCATGGGCGCCTACAACCCGATGAGCTACCACAACGGCTCGGTCTGGCCGCACGACAGCGCGCTGGTCACGGCGGGCCTGATGCGCTACGGCTTCGAGGAGGAGGCCCGGCGGGTCGCGTTCGGCATGCTGGACGCGGCCAAGGCCTTCAGCTGGCGGCTGCCGGAGCTGTTCTGCGGGTTCGACCGGGAGGAGTTCCCCCAGCCGGTGCCCTTCCCCACCTCCTGCGCCCCGCAGGCGTGGGCCTCGGCCGCCCCCATCCAGCTGATGCGCAGCCTGCTCCGCCTCGACCCGTGCGTGCCGCAGAACAAGGTGTGGATGGCCCCCGTGGGCCTGACGAGCATGAAGATCTCGGGGCTCCAGCTGGCGGGCACGCGGGTCACGATCGACGTCGACGGCGGCGAGACCTCGGTCACCGGGCTGCCGGAGGGCGTCACCGTGCTCGACGAGCCGCGTCCTCCGCTGACCGCCGTCCTGGCGCAGATCCACTGAGTCGTCCCGAGCGGACGCCCCCCGCCGCTCTCCCCGGGCAGATGTGTCAGATGTCCATATGTTCTCGAGGGCCGGGTGGCCGTAGGTGAGGTTCGCATGGTTTCCGCAACGGATGATCTCCAGGGGTGGCGCGACGAACTGCGCATCGTGATGGTCGCGCCGCCCTGGTACGAGGTCCCGCCCCGCGGCTACGGAGGAATCGAGTCGGTGCTGGCCGAGCTCATCACGGGGCTGTCCCGGCGCGGGCACGAGGTCACCCTGGTGGGGGCGGGCCGGTCGGACACGCCCGCGCGCTTCCTGCGCACCTACACCTCGCCGCCCTCCGAGCGGATCGGCCAGGCGCTGCCCGAGGTGCTGCACGCGGCCAGGGCGTACGACATGATCGCGGGGATCGACGCCGACGTCGTGCACGACCACTCACTGGCCGGGCCGCTGACCGCCGGGGCGCGGCCCGTCCCGACCGTGGTCACCTGCCACCACGAGGTGGACGGCGAGTTCGGCGGGTACTACCGGGCCCTGGGCACGAGCGTGTCCATGGTCGCCATCTCCGAGGCCCAGCGGCGGATCGCCCCCGACCTGAACTGGGCGGGCGTGGTCCACAACGCCGTCGAGACCGGCTCGTTCCCCTTCCGCGAGCACAAGGAGGACTGGGTCCTGTGGCTGGGCCGGTTCAACCAGGACAAGGGGGCGCACCTGGCCGTCGACGCGGCCCGCGCCGCCGGCCGGCGGATCCTGCTCGCCGGGCGGATCACCGAACCGGGGGAGCAGGAGTACTTCGACCACAAGGTCAGGCCCAGGCTCGGCCCCGACGCCCTGTACATCGGGGAGGCCGACGCCGCCCGCAAGCGCGAGCTGCTGGCCGCCGCCCGCTGCCTGCTCTTCCCGATCCAGTGGGAGGAGCCGTTCGGGATGGTGATGATCGAGGCGATGGCCTGCGGCACCCCCGTGGTCGCCCTCGGCCGGGGAGCGGTGCCCGAGGTGGTCGTGGACGGCCTGACCGGGTTCGTGCGGAGCCGGCCGGAGGAGCTCGCCGAGGCGGTCGAGGCGGTCGGCGCGCTCGATCCGCGGGACTGCCGGGCCCGGGTGCGCAGCCGGTTCGACGTCGAGGTGATGGCCGAGGGGTACGAGAGGATCTACCGCCGGGCGGCGGCCGCCCCGGACGGGCTCGCCGGGGAGGCGGACGGGCTGGCGCTGCCCGTCCGCTGAGGAGTCCCGGCCGTCCCCCGCCGCGACGGTCCCGGGCGCCCCCGGACGCCCCCGGACGCCCCCGGATGTCCCCGGATGTCCCCGGTCGGCCCACGGCCGGTCCGGCGGCGCGGGGGCCGGGCTCTATCGTGGGGCGACGGTACATCTGGCGAAAGGACGACGATGGGTGAGTTCGTACGGGTCGAGTCGGCCGACGGGGTCGCGACGATCAGGCTCGACCGCCCGAAGATGAACGCGCTCAACGGGCAGGTCCAGCGGGAGATCGCGGACTGCGCGCGGCAGGTCGACGCCGACCCCGGCGTGTACGCCGTGGTCGTCTACGGCGGCGAGCGGGTCTTCGCGGCGGGCGCCGACATCAAGGAGATGGCGGACATGCCCTACGCGGAGATGGCGGCGCACTCCGGGGTGCTCCAGGACTGCTTCACCGCGGTGGCCCGGATCGGCAAGCCCGTCATCGCGGCGATCACCGGGTACGCGCTCGGCGGCGGCTGCGAGCTCGCCCTCTGCGCCGACATCCGCATCGCGGGCGAGTCCGCCAAGCTCGGCCAGCCGGAGATCCTGCTCGGCATCATCCCGGGCGCGGGCGGCACCCAGCGCCTGCCCCGCCTCATCGGCCCGGCCAGGGCGAAGGACCTCATCTTCACCGGCCGGCACGTGCCGGCCGCGGAGGCGCTGCAGATCGGCCTGGTCGACCGGGTCGTGCCCGACGCCGACGTCTACACCGAGGCCCTGGCCTACGCCGCCAAGTTCGCCGGCGGCCCGGCGGTGGCCCTGCGCGCCGCCAAGCGGGCGGTCGACCACGGGCTGGAGACCGACCTGGACACCGGCCTGGAGATCGAGCGGCTGGAGTTCTCCGGGCTGTTCGCCACCGAGGACGCCCGGATCGGGATGCGGGCGTTCGCCGAGAAGACCCAGGCGAAGTTCACCGGGCGCTGACCCGGCCGGCGGCCCGGCGCCGGCCCGGGCGCTGAACCGGGTGCCGACCGGGCCGGTGGTCCGGCGCTGAACCGGGTGCCGACCCGGCCGGTGGTCCGGCGCCGGCCCGGGCGGTGACGCGCTCCGGGGCGCCCGCTCTCTCGGGCGGGCGCCTTTTCCGGGAGTAATCTGCGGGGAAGCCGTAGGAGGAGGCCGCCGTGAAGGTGTACGTGTCGGTGGACATGGAGGGCGTCACCGGGCTGACCGACCCGGAGGAGATGCAGGCCGGAGGCCGGGGCTACGAGCGCGGCTGCGAGCTGATGACCGGCGACGCCAACGCGGTGGTCCAGGGCGCCTTCGACGCCGGGGCGCGGGCCGTGCTCGTCAACGACGCCCACGGCTCGACCAAGAACCTCCGGATCGACCTGCTCGACCCGCGCGCCACCCTGGTGCGGGGGCCGGGCAAGCCGCTGCGGATGGGGCAGGGGCTCGACGCGACCCACGCGGCCGCCTGCTTCGCCGGCTACCACGCCCGGGCCGGGGTGCCGCACGGGGTGCTCAACCACACCTGGATGGGCAAGGAGATCCAGAACGTCCACCTCAACGGCGAGATCTGCGGCGAGACGCGCCTGGTGGCGGCCTTCGCCGGCTCGCTCGGCGTGCCGGTGGCGCTGGTGACCGGGGACGAGGCCGTCTGCGAGGAGGCCCGGGAGCTGCTCGGCGACGTCGAGACCGTCGCGGTGAAGAAGGGCATCGACCGGTTCGCCGCCGAGCTCCTGCCGCCGGTCGTGGCGCAGGCCCGCATCCGGGAGGCCGCGGCCCGCGCGCTCGGCCGCCTGGGCGACTTCCGGCCGTACGTGGTCGAGCCGCCCTACACGCTGGAGGTGGAGTGGAACTCCACCGCCATCGCGGCCGGCTGCGCGGCCATCCCCGGGGTGCGGGCGACGGGTCCCCGCTCCACCGCGTTCACCACCGGTGACTTCGGCCAGATCATGGCCCTGTTCGGCGTCTTCGCCATGGTCGGGGGCCAGGTCGCCTGCGGCAGCGGGATCTACGGCTGAGGCGGCCAGGTCGTCGATCCGCGTGGGCGTGTCCTCGCGGACACCTAGGGAGCGTCGACTCTGATCATCGCGATGTCCGGGCGGACCTTGGCGACGGCGGCGAAATCCTGGTCGGCGTGGATCAGCGTGAGGCCGTTCGCCCGGGCGGTCAACGCGATCGTGATGCCCGCCGGGACGGATCCCGGCGACGGCTGCTGGAGGGCGCACCTGGCGAACTGACGCCGAAATGAGATTGCGCCTTACCCTTGCTTGGGAAACCGTTGGGGCGTGCCAGACGTTGTTCAACTGGGGAATGTGGCCTGTTGGTTCATCTCGTAGGCGGGGTTTAAGCCGGTATGGTGCTTCATGCCATGAATCAGGACGATCGACTGGGCCCGTACCGGCTGCTGAGGCGGCTCGGTGAGGGCGGCATGGGCGTGGTGCACCTCGCCGTCGGCCCTCAGGGCCGCCAGGTCGCGGTGAAGGTCCTGCGCGCGGAGGTGGCGGGCGACGACGTCGCGCGCCGCCGGCTCTCGCGCGAGGTCGAGACCATGCGGCGGGTGCGCAGCGACTACATCGCCGAGGTCATCGACGCCGACGTGACCGGCCACCGTCCCTACATCGTCACCAGATACGTCCCCGGGCGCTCGCTGGACGACGTCGTCAAGGAGGACGGCCCCCTCGACCTGCCCGGGCTGCTCAAGGTCGCCCACGGGGTCGCCGCGGCGCTGGCCGCCGTGCACTCCGTCGGAGTGATCCACCGCGACCTCAAGCCGGGCAACGTGCTCATCCTGGACGGTGACCCCGTCCTCATCGACTTCGGCATCGCGCAGGCCGTGGACGCCACCCGGCTCACCCAGACGGGCATGTTCATCGGCACGCCCGGCTACCTCGCCCCCGAGATCATCGAGGGGCACGAGGCGGGGCCGGAGGTGGACGTGCACGCCTGGGCGGGCACCCTGGTCTATGCGGCCACCGGCCAGCCGCCCTTCGGCAAGGGCACGCTGGAGATGATCTTCTACAACATCACCGCCGGCAAGGCGAACGTGGACGGCGCCCCGCCGGAGCTCCAGCCGGTGCTGCGCGCGGCGCTGGCCCGCGACCCGGCCCGGCGGCCCCCGGCGGCCGAGCTGGCCGCCATGACGGCGCGCCTGCTGGCCCGGACGGGCGAGCGGGGCCGCCCCCGCGTCCCCGACGAGGTCACCACCGTCCCGCACTTCGACGAGCCCGTCCCCGGGGGCACGGGCGGGCACGGCTCCCCGGCGGCGCCCGCCGGCCCGGGCCCCGCCACGGGCTCGCTGCTCCCGCCGGACCCGGGGGAGGTGCCGACCCCGGTGGCGTCGCGGCCGACGGGCTCCGCCCCGGCCGCGCCGTGGCCCCCGGCGGGCCGTCCGGGCGACTACTCCTCGCTGCTCGGCGAGGACCGGCCCGACCCGTGGCCGACCCGCAGGGTGACACCGGAGGAGATGCGCCAGGCCGCCGGGCCCGCGCCGTTCCCGCCGTCGTCCCCGGCCGCTCCGCCGTCCCCGCAGGCCTCGCACGAGCTGCCGACCGGGGCGCTCGACCCCGAGGACATCCCCACCGGCAGGGTCGCCCGCGACCGCACCGGGCAGGCCGGGACGGGCCGGCCGGGCACGACGGGCCCGCAGGGGGCCGGTACGGCGGGCGGTCCCGCCACCGCCCCGATCGAGGACGGCGACATCCCGACCCAGCGGGTCCGCCCGCAGGACCTGCCGGAGTACCTGCGCGGCTCCACACCGGCGCAGCCGCACCGGCCGCAGGCCCCGCAGCCCCACCAGCGGCCTTCCCCGCAGCCCTTCCACCGGGCGGGACAGCAGGGCGCGCCGTCCGGCCGCCAGGACCCGCACCCCTACCAGCGGCCGCAGCAGCAGCCGTACGCGCCGCACGCCTCGTTCGAGCAGGCTCCCGCCTCCTTCGAGACGCCGCACGTCCGGCAGCCGTCCGCGCCCTACCCGTACACGCCCGCACCGACGCTCCGGCAACCGCCCCCCGGCCCCTCCCACCCCGGGCCGCAGGCCCAGGAGCAGGCCTACACGCTGCAGCGCTCCCCGGCGTACGGGGTGGCGAGCACGCTGCTGCTGGTGGTCATGGCGGTCTGCGCGGTCATGCTGCCGGTCGTCACGGCGATCGTGGTGATCCCGGCCGTGGTCATGCTGCGCGCCGCCGACCTCGCCCAGCCGTGGCTGAACGCCCGCCGCCCGGTCCGCGAGGCGGCCGCGGACGTGGTCCGGGTGCTCGGGCAGCCGGGCGCGCTGGCGAAGTCGGCCGGCGTCACGCTCGCGCTCGTGCCGTACGGGCTCATCCTCGGCCTGCCGGTGACGCTGCTGCTGGCCGTGCTGGTCGACGGCATGCCCACGGCCAACGCGCTCAGCTGGGGCGCGGCGGTCGCCCTGGTGACGATCTGCGCGGGTCCGGGAGTCGAGGGCCCCGGCCGCCAGATGCGGCGTACGCTGGCATCACTGCTGCCGTCCAGGAACGCGGCCGTGGCCACGGCCGCGGCGCTGGGCGCGGTGGCCGCGCTGATGGTCTATCTCGCGACCGGGACCGTGGGGGACGGCGCGCGGCGGGCGGAGTGGGCGCCCGCGGACGTCGGGACGGTGATGGACGAACTGAACGGGCTGAGAAAGAGGGCCGCGCGATGACGGGGGACACGCAGGCGCCCGAACGGCTGGGGCCGTACCGGCTGCTCAGGAAGATCGGCGAGGGCGGCATGGGGGCCGTCCACCTCGGCCTCGACGAGGACGGGCGCGAGGTGGCGGTCAAGGTCCTGCACCCGCACGTGGCCGCCGACCTCAAGGCGCGCGACCGGCTCACCCGCGAGGTGGAGACCATGCGGCGGGTGCGCAGCCCGTACGTCGCCGACGTGCTGGACGCCCGGCTGAGCGGGGCGCAGCCGTACATCGTGACCCGGTTCGCGCCCGGCCGGACGCTGGAGGAGACCGTCCTGACGGACGGCCCGCTCCCGGCCGAGCAGGTCGTCCGGCTGGCCAGGGGCATGTGCGCCGCGCTGGTGGCCGTGCACGCCGCCGACGTCGTCCACCGCGACCTCAAACCGGCCAACGTGATGATCGTCGACGGCGAGCCGCTGGTCATCGACTTCGGCATCGCGCACCTGGTGAACGCCACCCGGCTCACCCAGACGGGCATGTTCGTCGGCACGCCCGGCTACCTCGCCCCGGAGATCATCCGGGACTCGGAGATCACCCAGGCCGCCGACGTGCACGCGCTGGCCTCCACGGTCTTCTTCGCCGCGGTCGGCAAGCCGCCGTTCGGCACGGGCAGCTTCGAGGTCGTCTGCTTCAACATCATGGAGGGCCGGGCCAACCTCGACCTGGCCCCCGCCTGGCTGCGCGGCTGGCTGCGGCGGGCGCTGGACGTCGATCCCGCCGCCCGGCCGAGCGCGCAGGAGCTGTACCGGATGGCGCGCTCCCTCGACCCGTCGGTGACGTCGTTCCACGAGGAGCCGCCGCCCACCGCCGTGCTCGACGGCGGCACGAAGGTCATCGATCCGGTCCCGCCGGACGGCACCAAGGTGATCGACGCGGTTCCGCCCCCGCCCCCGTCCGGGGACGGCACGAGGGTGATCGACGCGGTCCCGCCCGTGGACGCCACCAGGGCCGGCGACCCGGTCCCGCCTCCGCCTCCGGCCGCGGACGGGACCCGGGTCCTGCCCCAGGACGAGACGTTCTCCGACATCCTGACGCCGGTGGAGTACGCCAGGCCGGAACGGCGCGACCGCAGGGCCCGCGAGGCCCGCGACGAGCCGGGCCGCCCCACCGGGGGGCCCGGCGCGGCCCCGCCGCCCCCGTACGTCCCCGCCCCGCCCGCGCAGCGGCGCACTCCGCCGCCGCCCTATCCGGACCAGCGGGTCGCCGGCTACCCCGCGCCGCGGCCTGCCGGCCCGGCCGTGCCGTACGCGCCGCCGCCCGCCGCCCAGCCCCAGCGGCAGGCCCCGGCGGCCCCGCCCCGGCGCAGCCCGCCCCCGCCCGCCCCGCAGCGGCAGGACCGCCCGCCGTACCGGACGGGCCACCCGCTGGCCGCGGCGCTGCTGCTGGTGATCGCGGTCGCGCTGGCCTGCCTGCTGCCGGTCATCGCGAGTGCGGTCGCGCTGGTCGTCGTGGTCTGCCTCCGGGTGGGCGAGTACCTCTTCGGCGACCTCGCCGAGCGGCGCTCGGTGCGGGGCAACAGCGCCTCCGACGCGTTGATCGCCGTGGTCGGCACGCCGTGGGCGCTGGTCAAGGCCGTCGCGGCGACGGCGATCACCGCGCCGCTGGCCGCGATGTTCGGCATGTGCGTGTGGGGCGGGCTCCGCTTCATCGGTCAGGTGGAGACCGACCCGGCCGCCGCCTACGCGGCGGGCGCCTTCGTGGCCGGGCTGTTCGTGCTGCCCGGCGGAGGCAAGCCGCGCAAGGCCGTGGCCCGCACGCTGACCAGCGTGATCCGCAGCCCCGGCGCCGCCATGGTGACCACGATCGTCCTGGGCACGCTCGCCTTCTTCGCGGTGATGGCCGCGCTGGGCATGGCGCCCTCCTTCGAGCCGTGGCGGCCGCCGTCCATCGCGGTCAAGGAGCTCACCGAGGAGTGGAAGGCCCAGGCGAACGAGAGCGTGATGGGCACGATGGACCTCATCGGGGGCCTGGTGGACGACCTGCTCAAGAGCGTCGGCCTGGGGTTCCTGTCCTTCTGGAAGTGACCGTACCGCCCGGGAGGCGATGTTCCCCGGTCGTCCCCCCGTCCCCCGCGTCCCCCCGTCCCCGGTCGTCCCGCCGGGCGCGGCCCGCGGAGCCGTACGGCCCGCGCCCCGCGCCCGGCGGGTGCTTTTTGCCGCGACCCCGTGCGTTCCGGCGGCCGGTGGGGAAGCATGAAGGGGACATCGAGCGATTCCGCTGCCGGGCGGATCCGGCAGTTCCCCCCGTGAGGAGGACCATGGGAGCGCCGGACGGTGAGCACTGCGGTCCCTACCGCCTGCTCTCGCCGCTGGGGGCGGGAGGCTTCGGAGAGGTCCACCTCGCGCTGGATCCCGAGGGGCGCACGGTGGCGGTCAAGGTCCTGCACCCGCACCTGACCGCCGACGGCACGGCGCTGACCCGGCTGGCCCGCGAGGTCGAGGCCATGCGCCGGGTGCGCAGCCCGTACGTCGCCGAGTTCCTCGGCGCCTCGCTGGACGGTGGGCGTCCCTACGTGGCCACCCGCTACGTCCAGGGCCGTCCGCTGAACACGGTGGTCGCCGCCGACGGCCCGGTCACCGGGGACGACCTGGGTCGGCTGGCCCGCGGCCTGGCCGAGGCCCTGGCCGCGATCCACGCCGCGGGGGTGGTCCACCGCGACCTGAAACCCGCCAACGTCATCATCGAGGGCAACGAGCCGGTGGTGATCGACTTCGGCATCGCGTGCATGGTCGACTCCGCCGCGGTCACCGTCTCCGGGGCGGTCCTCGGCACCCCCGGCTACCTGGCGCCGGAGATCCTCGAGGGCGGGGTGACGGGACCGGAGGCCGACGTCTTCTCGTTCGCGGCCACGCTGGCCTACGCGGCGACAGGCCGCCATCCGTACGGCACGGGCCCGGCCTCGGCGGTCGGCTACCGGGTCGTCCACCACGACCCCGATCTGGACGACGTGCCGCCCTGGCTGGAGCCGCTGCTGCGCGAGTGCCTGGCGCGCGACCCGGCGGCCCGGCCGCCCGCGGCCCTGCTCCCGCTCCGGATCGACGCCCTGGACACCGGTCCGGCCGCCGGTCCGGTGGACTCCGCGCCGCGACCGGCGGAGCCGCGCTCCCGGCCGGAGGCCCGGCCCCGGGCGGAGCCGGCCCCCCGGCGGGCTCCCCCGCCCGCCCGGGCGGCGGAGACGGGAGCCCCCGAGACGGCCGTCTCGGAGATCGCGGCGCCACCGCAGGGCCCGCCCGTCCCGGCGGCCGGGCTGCAGGGCCTGGACACCCGGGAGTGGCGTCCGGGCCGGCGCATCCGCTCGGCGGTCTTCCCGCCGGAGGCCCGCGAGCGCCGCCGGGCGGTGCTCCACCGGCGCTGGGTCGTCGGGACCGGCCTGCTGGTGGCGCTGGCGGCCGCGACGGCCCGCAGCCCGCTGCCGGAGGTGGCGCTGCTGCTGCTGACCGCCTACGGGGTGGCCATGCTCGTCGACGGGGGAGTCGCCCTCTTCGCCCGGCGGAACCGCGCCCGCGCGGTCCTCGACCTGGGCTGCGCCGCCGGGGCCGTCGGGCTCTGCGCCCTGCTGGGCGCCCTCTTCAGTCCGCTCACCCTCGCGCTGGCCCTGGGCACGGTCGTCCTGGTGCTGGTCGTCATCGTCCTGAGCAGCTGAGACCCATCTCATGCGCGACCGGTGAGCACCCGTCGCAAGCACTGGAACATCGTTCTGTATGGTGGAGGTGATGACTCGCCGGGTAGGAGGCCGATCGGGCGGCGAAAGCCGTGCGGGGTGGCGGTTTGCGCCTAAGCTACCGATGGGTAACATGAGGGCGGGGGACCAGGACGGGCATGCGCCCGGCCGGGCCACCCGCTGTCACACGCCCTCGGGCGCACCTGGCAGTCTTGGCATCCACGTGCACGTGCCCCGCGTGTGCGTACCGAGCATCCGGCGTCAGCCGCGGCGACGCGGTGGCGCACGCGAACACGGGAGGTCGGCCACCGGCCATGAACATCGTCGTCTGCGTGAAGCAGGTCCCCGACACGGCGACCGAGCGCAAGCTGCGGTCCGATGACAAGACGCTCGACCGCGACGCCGCCGACGGCGTCATCAATGAGCTCGACGAATACGCGGTCGAGGAGGCGCTGAAGCTGAAGGAGGCCCACGGCGGTGAGGTGACCGTCCTCACCATGGGTCCCGACAAGGCCAGCGACACCATCCGCAAGGCTCTGGCCATGGGCGCCGACAAGGCCGTCCACCTGGTCGACGACGGCCTGCACGGCTCGGACGCCCTGGGCACCTCCTACGCCCTGGCGCAGGCGCTGAAGAAGATCGGGTTCGACCTGGTCGTGCTCGGCTCCGAGTCCACCGACGCCCGCACCGGCGTGCTCGCCGCCATGCTGGCCGAGCGCCTGGGCGTGCCGCAGCTCACCTTCGCCAGGAAGGTCGAGATCGGCAACGAGTCCATCGCGATCGAGCGCGTCACCGACTACGGCTACGACAAGGTCGAGGCCTCGCTGCCCGCGGTCGTCTCCGTGGTCGAGAAGATCAACGAGCCGCGCTACCCGTCCTTCAAGGGCATCATGGCCGCCAAGAAGAAGCCGGTCGAGAAGCTCGGCCTCGCCGACGCCGAGATCGACGCCTCCCAGGTGGGCCTGGCCAACTCCTGGAGCGAGGTCGTCGACTTCGCCGCCGCCCCGGCGCGCGCTGCCGGCACGGTCGTCAAGGACGAGGGCGACGGCGGCGTGAAGGCCGCCGAGTTCCTCGCGTCGAAGAAGTTCATCTGAGGACGGGAGGAATAACTGACATGTCCGAAGTTCTCGTTCTCGTCGAGCACGTCGAAGGCCAGATCAAGAAGGTCACGCTGGAGCTGCTGACGCTCGCCCGCAAGCTGGGCACCCCGTCGGCGGTCTGGGCCGGGCCCGGCTACTCCGCCGACGCCAAGGCCAAGCTGGCCGAGCACGGCGCCGAGAAGATCTACGTCGCCGACGCCGCCGACATCACCGACTACGTCGTCGCGCCGAAGGTCGACCTGCTCCAGCAGCTCGTCTCCTCGGCCTCCCCGGCCGCGGTGCTCGTCGCCGCGACGGCCGAGGCCAAGGAGATCGCCGGCCGGCTCGCCGTACGGACCGACTCCGGCGTGCTGACCGACGTGGTCGGCCTCGAGGACGGCGCGGTCGCCGACCAGTCCATCTTCGGCGGCGGCGTCAACGTCCGCTCCCGCGTGACCAAGGGCACCCCGATCATCGCGGTCCGCCCGAACGCGGTCCCGGTCGAGGCCGCCGCGGCCGCGGGCGCCGAGGAGCAGGTCTCCGTGGCCGTCTCCGACGCCTCCAGGACCGCCAAGGTCGTGGAGCGGGTCAAGGAGGAGAAGGGCGCCCGTCCGGAGCTCACCGAGGCCGCGATCGTGGTCTCCGGTGGCCGGGGCGTGGGCTCGGCCGAGAACTTCTCGATCGTCGAGAAGCTGGCCGACTCGCTCGGCGCGGCCGTCGGCGCCTCCCGCGCCGCCACCGACGCCGGCTGGTACCCGCACCAGTTCCAGGTCGGCCAGACGGGTAAGACCGTCTCGCCGCAGCTCTACATCGCGGCCGGCATCTCCGGCGCCATCCAGCACCGGGCCGGCATGCAGACCGCCAAGACGATCGTCGTGATCAACAAGGACCCCGAGGCGCCGATCTTCGAGATCGCCGACTTCGGTGTCGTGGGCGACCTCAACCAGGTCGTCCCGCAGCTGACCGAGGAGATCGCCAAGCGCAAGTAGGCGCCGGCGGACCCGTACGGAGAACCGCGAGGAGGGGCGGGAGCATCATGCTCCCGCCCCTCCTCCATGTCCGGGGGCGCCGGGGGCGGGTCAGACCGCCAGGGTGAGCCCGGGCTCGGGGGCCCGCGCCGGGGCCGGGGCGGCCGTGCCGTACCGGGGCAGGAACCGGGCGGCCAGGGCGATCGCCAGGCCGAGCACGACGGCGGCGCCGAGGGCGGCCCGCAGCGAGATCAGGTCGGACAGGAAGCCGATGACCACCGGGCCGAGCAGCAGGCCGGTGTAGCCCATCGCGCCCGTCTGGGCGATCGCCGGGCCGGGGTTGCGGGTGGCGTCGCCCGCCATGGACATGGCCACCGGCGAGACCGTCGCCACCGAGACACCCACGAAGAACATGACCGCCACGGCGAGCGGCGCCCAGGGGACGGTGATGACCACGGCGAAGCTGACGGCGGTGCCCAGGCCCGAGAAGGCGATCATGCTCCGGGCGCCGAACCGGGTCCGCACCCGGTCGCCGGCGAGACGGGCGAGCAGCATGCCCGCCTGGAAGACCGGGTAGCCGAGCGCGGCGAGGGCCTCCGGGGCGCCGAGCGTGCCGCGCAGGTACAGGCCGTTCCAGTCGGCGATCGTGCCCTCGACCATGAACGCGCAGAACGCGATCACGCCGAGCAGGTACACCACCGGGGGCAGCTTCTGGCGGGTCCCGGCCCGGGAGGCCGCCGCCTCGGGGGCGGGGTCGGGCAGGTAGGAGCGGCTGACGAGCACCAGCGCGGGAAGCGCGGCCAGGGCGACGAGGGCCAGGTGGACCGTGACCGGCAGCCCGGCCGCGATGGCCGCGGCGCCGACCACGCCGGCGCCCATCGCGCCCACGCACCAGCCGGCGTGCATGCCGTTCATCAGCGGGCGGCCGTGGGCGCGCTCGACCGTCGAGCCCTGCGCGTTCATCGCGACGTCCAGCGCGCCGAAGGCCAGCCCGAACAGTCCGGCCGCGACCAGCAGCGCCGGGAAGGCGGGCGCGAACGCCACCAGGGCCAGGGTGGCGGCGCAGAGGGGGGCGCCGACCCGCAGGACGCTCCGGCTGCCGAAGCGCGTCATCACCCGGCGCATGGACTGCATGGTCACCAGCGCGCCCAGTCCCCACACCAGCAGCGTGAGGCCGACCGAGGACTCGGACAGGCCGAGCTTGTCGGAGAGGGCGGGCAGGCGCACGGTCATCGATCCGCACAGCAGTCCACCGAGTACGAAAGTGAGGATTGCCCCGTTGCGGGCCCTCCTCAGGTCGCGGGTCATTACAACGTTCCCTTCTGTGCAGGTCATGTTCGCGGAGGTCGTGCGATGAGGCCCGCCGGGCGCGCCGCGCCGGACCGGCCCCGTGCGGGGGCGGCCTGGAGGTCGCGGACGTGCGGCGGGGTCCCGCGGGCGCGGGAGGGCCCCGGAGCGGGGGCAGATGTGGGGGGAGAGGAGGCGCGGGGCCGCGGCGGCTAGCCGGGCAGCAGGTCCAGCAGGCGCTGCCTCAGCTCGTCGTAGTGCCGCTCGTCGTAGAGGTCCGGGTCGTGGCTGGCCACGTCCCAGATCCCCTCACAGGCCAGCCGTACGATCCGCGCGGCCACCGGGTCGGGCTCGGACTCCAGGCCCTCGCGATGCCAGCGGGCCATCGCCTCGCGCAGCGGGGCCAGCAGGTAGGGGCTGCCGGAGGCTCCGGTGACCACCGCCCAGCGGCGCAGTCTGCCGCTCCGCACGGCGGCGAGCGTGGCGTCCAGGTAGTTCCTGGTGTAACCGTCGTGGCCCTGGGCGGCGACGAGCTCGTCGAACTCGCCGATCAGTCGCTCGACCATGCCCTTGATCAGGGCTTCTTTGGTGGCGAAGTGGTAGAGCAGGCCGCCCTTGCTGCATCCGGCGCGCTCGGCGACGGCCGACAGGGTGAGTGCCGAGGAGCCCTGGTCGGAGAGCAGATCCTCCGCCGCGTCCAGGAGCTCGTCTCGTCTCATGGTCGGGAACTGTACCGTCCGGACGGTTCAGTAGCAAACGCCGGGGACGGTGCCTCTCCTGGGCGCGGATACCCTTGGAAGGCTGCACAACGAGGCGCGGAGGGGGAGCATGGCCGTCAAGACCGCCTATCTCGATCACGCGGCGACCACGCCGATGCTCCCCGAGGCGATCGAGGCGATGACCGCCCGGCTCGGCGACGTCGGCAACGCCTCCTCCCTGCACGCGGCGGGCCGGCGGGTCCGCCGGGTGGTGGAGGAGTCGCGAGAGTCCATCGCCGACGCGCTCGGCGCCCGCCCCAGCGAGGTCGTGTTCACCTCGGGCGGCACGGAGGCCGACAACCTGGCGATCAAGGGCCTCTACTGGGCCCGCCGGGCCAAGGGCGCGACCCGCGTCCTGGTCAGCGCGGTCGAGCACCACGCCGCCCTCGACCCCGCCCACTGGCTGGCCGACCACCAGGACGCCACCGTCGAGTTGCTCGACGTCGACGAGTTCGGCCGGGTGCACCCCCAGGCCCTCCGCGAGGCCGTCGAACGCGACCCGGACAGCGTCGCCCTGGTGAGCGTGATGTGGGCCAACAACGAGGTCGGCACCGTCCAGCCGGTCCGCGTGCTCGCCGGCATCGCCCGCGACCACGGCATCCCCTTCCACACGGACGCGGTCCAGGCCGTCGGCCAGCTCCCGGTGGTCTTCTCGGAGTCCGGTGTGGACGCGCTGACGCTCTCCGGGCACAAGGTCGGCGGCCCGATGGGCGTCGGAGCCCTGCTGCTGGCCCGCGGCGTCGACCCGGTCCCGGTGCTGCACGGAGGCGGGCAGGAGCGCGACGTGCGCTCGGGCACGCTCGACGCCCCGGCGATCGCCGGCCTGGCGGCGGCCGTGCGGGCCGCGGTCACCCGGCAGGCCGAGCTGGCGGCCCGGCTGACCGCACTCCGCGACGACCTCGTCCGCCGGGTACGGCAGGCCGTGCCCGACGTGATCCTCAACGGGGATCCGGTGAACCGCCTCCCCGGCAACGCGCACTTCTCCTTCCCCGGCTGCGAGGGCGACGCGCTGCTCATGCTCCTGGACGCCAAGGGCGTGGAGTGCTCCACCGGCTCCGCCTGCTCGGCCGGGGTCGCCCAGCCCTCCCACGTGCTGCTCGCCATGGGCGCCGACGGCGTCCGGGCCCGGGGCTCGCTGCGCTTCTCCCTCGGCCACACCTCGACCGAGGAGGACGTCGACCGCGTCGCCGAGGTGATCGGCTCGGTCGTGGAGCGCGCCCGCCGCGCCGGCCTGTCCTGATCCCCGGGTCCCACCGGGGGGATCGCGCCGGGCACGGCCGGCGGACCGTCAGCCGTCGAGCCGGTAGAGACGGAGGAAGTCGTTGTCGACCGGGAGCACGGCGCACCGCCGGAAACCCGCCTCGGCCGCGTAGGCGCGGAGGACGTCGGCGCGCAGCACGGTGCCGGTGGCCGCCGACGGCTGCTCGACCAGCTGGGTGGGCAGGCAGTGCGTGACGCTCCAGCCGTACATCATCCGCTCCACCTTGTCGCCGGGCGCGGTGAACCGGTCGGCCACCCGCTCGTCGGCGACCAGCACCGCACCGCCGGGAGCCAGGGCGGCGCGGACGGCCCGCAGCGCCTCCACCGGCCGCGGGAAGTCGTGCAGCGCCTCCAGGATCAGCACCAGGTCGTAGGGGCCGGAGCCGGCCATCGACGCCGCGTCCGCGCGCGTCAGGCGGATCCGGTCGGCGAGACCGGCCCGCTCGGCCTGTTCGCGCGCCTCGGCGATCGAGGCCTCGTCGAGGTCGATGCCCTCCACCTCGGCGTTCGGGAAGGCGCGAGCGACCGCGAGGGTGGACCAGCCCTGGCCGCAGCCCACATCGGCGATGCGCGGGCGCGGGGCCGCCCTCAGCCGCGCGACCACGTCGGGCAGGGCGGCCAGCCAGGCGGCGGGCAGCTCGTGGGTGAAGGCCGGCCGGTTGATGCGGCCCTGGCCGTGCCGGAAAGCCTGGCCGTACGCCCCGTAGGGCACGCCCTCGCCGGTGCGGTAGGCCCCGGCGACCAGGGGGAGCACGCCGCCGATCCCGGCGAGCAGGTGCGCGAACGGCGCGACGTGCGCGGGGTCGTCGGCGTGCAGCAGCACCCGGGCGTGCGCGGGGTCGAGGCGGTAGCGGCGCTCTCCGGCGTCCCGGCCGCCGTCCGCCTCCAGCAGGCCGGCGACCGCCTGCTGCTCCAGCCACTCGCGGGCGTAGCGCGGGGCGATCCCGGCGTGCTCGGCCAGCTCGGCCGGGGTCAGCGGGCCGTTCCGTTCCAGGGCCCGGTAGAGGCCCAGCTCGGTGCCGAGGTAGACCGAGAAGAGCTCCAGGGCGCCGACGGCGCTGTCGAACAGCCGCTCGGCGAGCAGGGCGCCGCGGTCGGCCCCGGCCTGCGGGGAGGCGGTGGTGTGCGGGGTGGTCATGACGTGTCCTTCCTGGTGAGGGGAACGGCATGCCGTCAGGATTCCCGGAGCGGGCTGCAGGAAAGAAGGCGGAACCCCAGAAGGCGGCGTGGTACGGCGTGCGGTCCTGTCCGGGTCCCTCACCGCGCTGTTCCGGCCGGATCCCGCGGTCCCGTGCCGGACCCGCCCACGGCGACCGGCCCACCGCGGGAACGCGGGACCCGCGCCCACGGACCCGGCCCGGCACGGGAACGCCGGACCCGGCCCGGCACGGAACCGCGCGCCGTACGGGGACGGCCCGAGGCGTCAGCTCAGGAACGGGGAGACGGCGATCCAGCCGGGGTCGCCGGTGACGTCCACCCGGGGACGTCCTTCCTCCCAGCTCACCACGAGCTCTTTGGCGTGGATCGCCGCGTCCCCCGCCGGGTCGGCGTAGACGTGCAGCACCCGCTGGCCCTCGGCGCTGGTGTGCACGGCGAGCACGGCGCTGCCGTTCAGCCGGCTGATCCGCCGGGCGAGGCGCTCCTCGAAGTCGCGCAGCGCCTCCAGCGACGGCCCGACGGGCAGGCCGTCGGCGTCGCGGTGCTGGTAGGGCAGGGTGATCGCGATGTGCTGGTCGAAGAGCGGGTGGTCGACCGGCCGGAGGGGGTAGCGGGCGGTGGCGATCAGCCGGGCGCCGCCGGCGGTCTCGCCCTCCAGCAGCGCCCACTGCTCGTGGCGGAAGTCGGAGGCCAGGTCGGCGACCACACTGGGCAGGTGGACGGCGGGCACGGCGTCGATGGGCGGCACCTGGGAGGCGGAGATGTCGCCGATCCAGCGGGCCACGTCGTCCTCGCCCAGCAGCCAGTCGAGGGCGAGCAGCGTCGCCTCGGTCCTGCTGTCGGAGTCGAGGAGACCGAAGATCGGATGGTGGGCGGTCACGTCGAGGCGGGGCTTGCCGTACGGGGCCCGCAGGCCGAGCACGAGCTTGTCCAGCCCGAACTCGTGACCTCCCACGCCGATCACCAGGTCCAGGGCGTGCGGGTTGGGCTGCCTGGACGGGTGGAACTCCCACAGCGCGTCGGCGGGCGGCGCGGCGGCCGCCCAGCGGTGAGCCAGGGGGCGCAGTTCGGGATCTCCCGCGGCGGTGACCACCAGGGCCTGGTCGGCGGCGCGCCCGGGGATGATCTCCCAGGCGAGGGAGGGGTGGATCACCTGCACCGCGGGAGCGATCCACTCGGCCAGCCGGTCGGCCTGCCCAGCGGCGACCATCGCGTCCAGCTCCGGTCTCGCCCCGGCCCACCACGACCAGAACTCGGCCGTGCCGTCGGCGGGTTCGTCGCCGGATTCGCTCTTGCGCCCGAACAGTCGCATGGCTCCGGATTCTCCCAGTACGACGGTGCGTCTGCCAACGCAGGTAGGCTTCAAGAGTTATGGCTCTCCGTGTGCTTGCCGCCATGTCCGGCGGCGTCGACTCCGCCGTGGCCGCCGCCCGCATCGCCGAGGCGGGCCACGAGGTCACCGGCGTGCATCTGGCACTGTCGGCCAACCCGCAGTCCTACCGGACCGGCGCCCGCGGCTGCTGCACGATCGAGGACTCACGGGACGCCCGCCGGGCCGCCGACGTGATCGGCATCCCCTTCTACATCTGGGACATGGCCGAGCGGTTCCACCGGGACGTGGTCGAGGACTTCGTCAGCGAGTACGCCGCCGGCCGCACGCCCAACCCCTGCCTGCGCTGCAACGAGAAGATCAAATTCGAGGCGGTGCTCGACCGGGCGCTGGCGCTGGGCTTCGACGCCGTGGCCACCGGCCACCACGCCCGGCTCGTCGACGGCGTGCTGCACCGCAGCCCCGACGAGGGCAAGGACCAGTCCTACGTGCTCGGCGTGCTCACCCGCGAGCAGCTCGGCCACGCGATGTTCCCGCTCGGCGACTCCACCAAGGCGGAGGTCCGCGCGGAGGCCGCGCGCCGCGGGCTCACCGTGGCCGACAAGCCCGACAGCCACGACATCTGCTTCATCGCCGACGGCGACACCCGGGGCTTCCTCGCCGGCCGCCTCGGCAGCGCCGAGGGCCCGATCGTGGACGAGTCCGGGCAGGTCGTCGGCACGCACGAGGGCGCCTACGGCTTCACGGTCGGCCAGCGCAGGGGACTGCGCATCGACCGCCCGACCCCCGACGGCAGGCCGCGCTACGTGCTCTCGATCGAGCCGGTCTCCAACACGGTCCGGGTCGGCCCGCGCTCGTCGCTGGAGGTCACCTCCATCACCGCCGTCCGGCCGGTCTGGAACGGCCCGGTGGACGCGCCCCGCGAGCCGCTGGACTGCACGGTGCAGCTCCGCGCCCACGGCGAGGTGTACGGCTGCCGCGCCCGGGTCTCCGATGACGGCTCCGAGGTCGGCATCGTGCTGGACGCCCCCGCCACCGGGGTGGCGGCGGGCCAGGCCGCGGTGCTCTACCTGGGCGACGCCGTGATCGGCTCCGCCACCATCGCCTCCGCCGTCTGACCCCCGCAGGCCAGGGGAGGAGCGGAGACCGCTCCTCGCGACAGCCGGACGGCCCGCCCGGGATCCGGGAGTCGTCGGCGGATCAGGAGGCCCGGCGGGTGGTCTCGGAGCGGAAGCTGCGCCCGAGTTCGGGGCCGAGGCCGTGGTAGTGCCGGAAGTTGTAGATCAGAGGGCTCCAGGCGGCGGGGTCGACGTGGTCCGTTCCCGGGACGACGATGTGGGGTGCGGCGTGCACGCGCAGCACCCGCGACTCGACGATGAGGAAGCCCCCTGTCCCGTCGGGCCGGATGCCCTCGGCACGCGCCTCCAGCTGGAGGGGGCAGCCGGCGACGCGCGGCGGCCGGACGAGGCCGGAGGGCTCGGGGCGCAGCCCGGCCGCTTCGAACTTGTCGTTCTCGTACCGGTAGAGGCCCTGTTTCTCGGCCGGCACCGGGTGGCGGCCGGTGAGAGGCGCCAAGCGCTCGACGGCCGTCCACTGCTCCGGCGCGGGAAGATTGATCACCAGGTCGGGGCGCTCCATGAGGTTGTGCGCGGTCTGGCTGGAGCGCGCCAACCCCATGACCACCACCTGGCCCAGCGCCCACGCCGAGGAGATGGGCGCGAGATTGATGCCTGCGTCGCCGTTCTCAGTGGTCAGCAGGACCACCGGTGTCCCGAAGTACAGGATGTTCGGGGAGATCACCAGGTGGCCGTCGTCCGTGTGCGTGGTCATGGCCGTCACCGTAGGAGCGGGACGTTTCGGCGGAACCCGAAGTCTCCCGTTGCGAAGATGGGCCGGTGAGCAGACGCGACATGCCCGAATCGGCACCTCGGTCCGCCCGGGGCGGCCCTCGCCGGCGGCCGACCCCGCGCCGCGGCCGTCCCCGTCGGATCCCGCTCCGGGCCGATCCCCCCGAGTCTCAGGGCAGGTCGACGGACTCGCCGGGCGCGAGGCGGCGCATCTCGGCCCGCTGGGCGTCCGACTCGATCTGCAGCCACCGGTCGACCAGGCCGAGCCCGATCTCGTTGAGCAGGCCGTCGTGGGTGGAGAAGGCCCGGGCGGGGCGGACCTCGCGCAGGTAGGCCACCATCTCCGGCAGCTTCATCCACGGCGCGTTGGCCGGCACCAGCAGCGTGGGGACCTCGGTGCCGGGCGGGGTGAACGCGTCGCCCGGGTAGAAGACCTCCTCGTCCACCATGAAGCCGACGTTCTGCACGACCGGCTGGTCCGGGTGGTTGGGGGCGTGCCACTCGCCGACGGCCCCGACCCGGAACCCCGCCGTCTCGAAGGTGTCGCCGTCGCGCACCGTCTGGATCTTCGCCGGGACGCCGGCGAGCGTGGCGGCGACGGCCTCGCAGGTCCAGATCTCCAGTGACGGGTCGGCCTCGGCGGCCCGGCGGAGCCGGTCGGGCTCGACGTGGTCGAAGTGCTCGTGGGTGATGAGCACGGCCCGGGCGCCCTCGAGCGCGGACTCCTCGCTGAAGGAGCCGGGGTCGATCACCAGGGCGGAGCCGTTCTTCTCGAGGCGGACGCACGCGTGGCCGAACTTGGTGAGCTTCATGATCGTATTCTATCGGCGTGCCTCCCGCGGGCCCGGAGGGCGCTCCGGTCGTCTCCGCGCCGTCCGCGCCGTCCGCGCCGTCCGCGGTGTTCGCGGTGTTCGCGGTGTCCGGGGGCGCTGCGGGCGCCCCGCGCCCCGCGTGCTCCCCGCCCGGCCGCGGCCGTGATCGGCGCACGGGCCTAAGCTGGCCACCGTGGAGACGTTTCCGTGGGATGAGGCGACCGCGACCGGCATCGGGTCGCATCCGGGGGAGGACCACGCCGAGGCGCTCAGGCTCGTCCTCGGGGAGCTTCCCGGCCTGCCGTACCTGCCCGAGCTGCCGGCCCGGGGCGTCGGCGCCGACATGATCGGACGGGCGGCCGCGCTCCTGGTGGAGCTGCCCGTGGAGGTGCAGCCGTCGGGCTGGCGGTTCACCGACCGGCCCGGCCGGGACGCCAAGCGCGCCCGTGACCACCTGCGGCGCGACCTCGACGGACTGGAGGAGGCGGCCCAGGGGTACGAGGGGCCCTTCAAGATCCAGGTGTGCGGGCCGTGGACTCTGGCCGGGGCCGTCGAGTTGCGGCACGGTGACCGGACGCTCGCCGACGCCGGGGCGGTGCGCGACCTGGCGGAGTCCTTCGCCGAGGGGCTCGCCGCGCACGTGGCCCAGGTGCGCAGGCGGGTGCCGGGCATCACCGAGCTCGTGGTCCAGCTCGACGAGCCGGGCCTGCCCGGTGTGCTGGCGGGCACCGTGCCGACGGCGTCGGGGTTCGGCCGGCTGCGCGCGGTCGAGGCCCCGGTCGCGACCGAGCGGCTCCGGTCGGTGCTGGCGGCCCTGCCGGAGGGGTCCTTCCCGATCGTGCACTGCTGCGCTCCCGAGGTGCCCTTCGGGGTCCTGCGCGGGGCGGGGGCGAGAGGGGTCTCGCTGGACGCCGCCCTGCTGCGCCGCCGCGACGAGGACGGGATCGGCGAGGCCGTCGAGGCGGGGACGGCATTCTTCCTCGGGGTCGTGCCCGGCCGGGACGCTCCGCCGGCGGACGTCGGCGTGGTCGCCCGGCCCGCCGTGGAGCTCTGGCGCCGGATGGGCTTCGCGCCCGCGGCCCTGGCCCGGCAGGTCGTGCTCACCCCCTCCTGCGGCCTGGCCGGGGCCTCGCCCGGCTACGCCAGGGCCGCGCTGGCCAGGTGCCGTGAGGCGGCCCGCGTGCTCCGGGAGGACCCCGGCGACTGACCGCCGGTCCCTCCCCGGAGGCGGGTACGGCGGGGGCCCGCCCGGGACGCGTCCAGCGGGATGAAACGGGCCTTCAAGCGGGCCGCAAGCGCATGGCCGTATTTCTTGACATGTAACAGAGGCGGCTACATGTCTGGAGTTCTCATGCGTACCGGTACCCGTGTCCTGGTCGGTCTGACCGCTGCCGCGGCTCTCGTCCTGGGCGGGTCCACGGCGGCCTCGGCCGCCACGGCGACCTCCGGCTGGAAGTGGGGGCCGATCCACTCCACCGACGGCCACGCCACCGCCAGGGGGAAGATCGTCGTCACCCAGAGCGCCTTCCAGATCCGGGGCAGCCTCGACGACACCCGGGGGAGGGGGTGCTCGTGGATCCTGCTGCGCTGGCAGAAGGGGAGCGACGGCAGGCGGGGCTCGGCGGCCTACTACAACTGCACCCCCGGCACGGGGACGTTCCGCAAGAACATCTCCTACCCCCTGACGGTCGAGGCGAAGGTCTGCCGCGGCACCTCCAAGAAGCCGACCGACCGGTGCAGCTCCTGGAAGACCATCTACCGCCAGGGCGGCTGATCTCCAGCCCTGTCGGTGCCCGGCGATAGATTCTCCCTGCCGGTCCGACGAGGGGAGAGCAGGCGATGGGCGTTGAGGTCGAGGGCGTTCCGGCGGCGGCGCTGGAGCGGCACGCGGAGCTGAGCGAGCTGGTCGAGGAGGCCAACTGGCGCTACTACGTGCTCGACGCGCCGACCGTCAGCGACGCGCAGTACGACGCGTGGATGCGGGAGCTGCACGCGCTGGAGGAGGAGCATCCGAGCCTGCGCACCCCCGACTCGCCGACGCAGAAGGTCGGGGCCCCGGTCTCCGGCGACTTCACGCCGGTCGGGCACCTGAGCCCGATGGAGAGCCTGGGCAACGCGTTCAGCGCCGACGACCTGGCCACCTGGGTGTCGCGGGTCGAGCGGCTGGCCGAGCAGGACCCCGGCCCCTACCTGTGCGAGCTGAAGATCGACGGTCTGGCGATCTCGCTGGTCTACGAGAAGGGCCGCCTGGTCAGGGGCGTCGTCCGCGGCGACGGCCGGGTGGGCGACGACGTGACGGCCAACGTGCGCACGATCGCCGACGTCCCGCACCGGCTGACCGGTGACGACGTGCCCGACCTGGTGGAGGTCCGGGGTGAGATCTACATCCCGGTCGAGGAGTTCGCCAAGCTCAACGAGCAGCTCGTCGCGGCGGGCAGGCCCCCGTTCGCCAACCCGCGCAACTCGGCGGCGGGCTCGCTCCGGCAGAAGGACCCGCGGGTCACCGCCCAGCGCCCGCTGCGGATGCTCGTCCACGGGACCGGCGTCTGGCAGGGGAGCACGAGGCCGCCCACCCAGTCGGCGGTCTACGAGCGGCTTCGGGAGTTCGGCCTGCCGGTGAGCGATCTGTGCAGGGTCGTCGACGACCTCGACGGCATCAACGGCTACGTCGAGCACTACCGCGAGCACCGCCACGACCCGGCTTACGAGATCGACGGCGTCGTGGTGAAGGTCGACCGCATCGACCTGCAGCGCGACCTGGGCTCCACCAGCCGGGCGCCGCGCTGGGCGATCGCCTACAAGTACCCGCCGGAGGAGGTCAACACCGAGCTCCTCGACATCCAGGTGGGAGTCGGGCGGACGGGCCGGGTCACGCCGTTCGGCGTCATGGAGCCGGTCGTGGTGGCGGGTTCCACGGTCGAGCGGGCCACGCTCCACAACGGTTCGGAGGTCGCGCGCAAGGGCGTGCTGATCGGTGACACCGTGGTGCTGCGCAAGGCGGGCGACGTGATCCCGGAGATCGTCAAGCCGGTCGTGGAGCTGCGCGACGGCACCGAGCGCGCGTTCACGATGCCCACGCACTGCCCGGAGTGCGGCACCGAGCTGGCCTACGAGAAGGAGGGCGACGCCGACCTGCGCTGCCCCAACACCCGGGCCTGCCCGGCGCAGCTCCGGGAGCGCATCTTCTTCGCCGCGAGCCGCAAGGCGCTAGACATCGAGGGCTTGGGCTACGTCGCGGCCACCGCGCTGACCCAGCCGCTCCCGCCGCACGATCCGCCGATCCGCACTGAGGCCGACCTGTTCGACCTGACCATCGAGCAGCTGCTGCCGATCGAGTCGGTCGTCCGCGACCCCGACACCGGGCTGCCGAAGACCGACCCGGAGACCGGCGGGCCCAGGGTCGTGACCTTCTTCGCCAACAAGGACGGCACGCCCAGCAAGAACGCCGAGAAGATGCTCCAGGAGCTGGAGAAGGCCAAGACCCAGCCGCTCTGGCGGGTGCTGGTCGCGCTCTCCATCCGGCACGTCGGCCCGCCCACCGCCCAGGCCGTCGCCGCGGAGTTCCGTTCGCTCGACGCCATCGCGGAGGCCACCGAGGAGGAGCTCGCCGCGGTCGAGGGCGTCGGTCCGAGGGTGGCGGCGGCGATCCACGACTGGTTCCGGGTCGACTGGCACCGCCGGATCGTCGACCGGTGGAGGGCCGCCGGGGTCCGGATGGAGGACGAGCCGCCGGCCGACCTGCCGCCGCAGACCCTGACCGGGCTGACCTTCGTGGTCACCGGCACGCTGGCGGACTACACCCGCGACGAGGTGGGGGCGGCGCTGGCCGCCCGGGGCGGCAAGGTCTCCGGCTCGGTGTCGAAGAAGACCTCCTTCCTGGTGGCCGGTGAGAACGCCGGGTCCAAATACGACAAGGCGGTCAAGCTGAAGGTGCCGATCCTCGACGGGCGCGGCCTGGCGGTCCTGCTGGAGGAGGGGCCCGAGGCGGCCGCCGCCGTGGCGGTCCGGCCGGAGGAATGATCGGAGCGGGTCACTGAGCGTAAGGGTGCGCACCGCTGTGTAGGCGTTTTCCGGGTTTCGTCACACACGGTACGCAATCGGTTTCGCGAAGTGGCTCGGAGGCCGTACTCTCCCATAGTGAACTAATGGGGGTTTTATTACTCATGGCCGACCCAACGGATACGCGCGACACCGGGCCTCGGAGGGGATCCCCCCTCTGGACCTACCTGACGGCGGTCACCGCCGCCGGGATCATCGCCCTGCTCGCGGTGCTGTGGCGGGTGAGCCCCGCGGCACTGGCGGACCTCGCGGGCTCCCCGCTGTTCTGGACGCTCCTGGTCCTGGTCGTGCTGGGAGACCTGCGCCCGGTGATGCTCTCGTCGTCGGTGGCGGCCGGCGGGACCTACCCGTCGACGATGTTCACCTTCGCCGTGCTGCTCCACTGCGGGCTGCCGGTCGCCGTGCTGATGCAGACGGTCGGCATCCTGGTCAACGGGGCGGTCACCCGCAAGGCGTGGCACCGGACGCTGTTCAACCTCGCCCAGGTGACACTGGCCGCCACGGCGGCCGGGGTGGTGCTGGTGGTGTTCGGCCACCGCCCGGCGTCGGAGACCGCCTGGGTGCCCGAGGGCGAGGACCTGCTCGCGATCGGGATGGCCGCGCTGGCCTACTTCACGGTCCGGGCGCTGCTGGTGTGCGGCGCGGTCGCGCTGCACGAGCGCCGGTCGGTCCACCGGGTGATCAGGACCACGATCGGCCACCAGAGCCTGGTCTACGCCGCGCTGCTCGGTCTGGCGCCGCTGGTCGCGGTGGTCATGGACCATTCCCCCGCGCTGGTGCCGCTGTTCATCGCGCCACTGGCGGCGGTCTACTTCACCGCCACGCTCTCGCTCCGCCGCGACCACCAGGCGATGCACGACGGGCTGACCGGGCTGCCCAACCGCAAGCTCCTCGTGCTGCGCACCGAGGAAGCGCTTGCCGAGGCCCGGCAGGGGGAGCGGGTCGGCCTGCTCCTGCTGGACCTCGACCGCTTCAAGGAGGTCAACGACACGCTCGGGCACCCGGTCGGGGACCGGCTGCTGCAGACGGTGGCGCACCGGCTGACCCACAGCGTGCGCCCCGGCGACGTGGTCGCCCGGCTCGGCGGCGACGAGTTCGCGGTGCTGCTCCCCTCGGTGCGGGACGCGGCGGCGGCCCGCGAGGTGGCCGCGCGCCTGCGGGTGGCCCTCACCGAGCCGGTCCGGCTGGAGGGCATGACCTTCGACCTCGACGCCTCGGTCGGCATCGCGCTCCATCCCGACCACGCGCCGGACTTCGAGCTGCTGATGCAGCGCTCCGACGTGGCGATGTACCTGGCGAAGGAGGGGCGGACGGGGGTCGAGGTCTACGTCGCAGACAAGGACCGCAACAGTCCCGAGCGGCTCAGCCTCCTCGGCGACCTGCGCCGGGCGATCGACGGCTCCGAGCTCGTCCTCCACTACCAGCCGAAGATCGACCTGGCCGTCGGGGAGGTGCGGGGGGTGGAGGCGCTGCTGCGCTGGCGCCACCCGGTGCGGGGGACGATCCATCCGGAGGAGTTCATCCCGCTGGCCGAGCAGTCCTATCTGATGCGCCAGCTCACCGAGTACGTCATCGACGCCGCGCTGGAGCAGGCCGCCCGCTGGTGGCACTCGGGCGTGCACGAGCAGATCTCCGTCAACGTCTCGGCGCGCGACCTGCTCGACGCCGCGCTGCCCGAGCGGCTGGAGGCCGGCCTGGCGAAGTACCGGCTGCCGCCCAAGGCGATCCAGCTGGAGGTCACCGAACGCATCCTGATGACCGACCAGGCCTACACCGCCGACGCCGTACGGGCTCTGACGAGACTGGGCGTGCCGCTCGCACTGGACGACTTCGGCACCGGCTACTCCTCCCTGGTCCGCCTGCAGCGGCTCCCGGTCGCCGAGGTGAAGATCGACTCCTCGTTCGTGCGCCGGATCTGCGACTCGCAGGACGACGCGCGGATCGTCCGCTCCATCGTCGACCTGGTCCGCTCCCTGGGCCTGCGCTCGGTCGCCGAGGGCGTCGAGTCGGGGGAGACGGCCGAGCGCCTGGCCGCGATGGGCTGCGATCTCGGCCAGGGCTGGTGGTTCGCCCACCCGATGCCCGCCGCCGAGGCCACGGCCTGGCTGCGCGAGCGCCGGGACCAGGGGACGGACCAGGGGAAACCCGTCTTCCCGGTGCGCGGCACCGCCGGTCTCCTCGACCCCCAGACGGCCTGACGCGCCCGGGGCCCCGGTGGCGGTTCCTCGGCCCGGCTCCCCGGCCGCGGTGTGGTCCTCCGGTGCGGACGAGGTCCTGTTCCCGGGATCGCCGGAGGTCGAGAAACCGGGACCGGGTCTTCTCCAGGGGCGAGCGGGCCATGCCCGGCCGGAGATCCGCCGGGTAAGGGTACCGGAGTGCTCAGTTCCAGGCGTTCATCAGGTCATCGGGGCCGTACGAGGCGGTCAGTCCCGAGCAGGAGACCCCGTTGCGGGAGACGGCGACCAGCGGAATCGGTTCTTCGGTGAGGGTGGCGCGATGCCCTGCCAGTGCGGCGAGGTCGCGATCGTCGAAGGCGGAGTTCTCCAGCCACTTGATGGAGCCGAGGAAGCGCAGCTCCCGCGCTATGGGACCGCGATCGGCCCCGACGATGTCGATCTCCACGTCATTGCTGCGCGTCCAGTAGGAGCCGATGGCCGGGGCGTCGGGAAGTCCCCCGTCAGGGAGCAGCCGGGCCAGCGCCTCGCGTGCCAGCGGTTCGATGGCGCGTCCTCGCCAGGCGCTCCAGCGCGAGACGACGCGCCGCAGGGTGAGGTCGCCTCGCCGACGCTCTATCTCCGCCATGTGGGGGGAGATGAAGGAGAGCCAGAACCGCAGGTAAGGGTCCGTGATCCGGTAGCGGCGCTCCTTGGAGGGGCGAAGGGAGATCGGGAGCTCGCCGGCCACCAGCCCCTTGGTGATCAGCAGTTCGGCCGCGCGGGAGAGTGTGCTGTGCGAGATGCCTCCCGCGCTCCGGGCGATGTTGGTGAATGTGCGTTCGCCGCTGCCGATCGCCTGCAGTACCTGGCGGGCCTGGGCCTCCGCGGGGAACTCCGCCGCGAGTGAGCGCTCGGCGGAGACCAGGAGGGCGGAGACCGGGTTCGTCAGAGCACTGTGCAGGTACTCCCGCAGGGAGGCCCCGCGCGGCCACTCGCCGCAGATCAGGGGCAGACCGCCGGTGACGAGCGCGGCGTCGAACGCGTCGGCGGAGGAGAGACGGAGCATGCGCTGGATCTCGCGGGGATTGAGCGGTCCGACGACCATCTCGGTCCCGCGCTGGTGGAAAGGCCGTTCGTAGTTGTTGAGGGCCTCCATCATCGACAGATCGGACCCGATGAGGAGGAGCAGGACGGGTTTCCTGCTGAGATACCGGTCCCAGGCGCGTTGCAGCAGGCCTTCGAAGGCGTCGACCCGCTCCATGAGATAGGGCACCTCATCGATCACGACGATCGAGGGCCGGTCGTCGGGGAGGGCGTCCGCCAGGACCTGGAGGGCGCCGTTCCACGTACCTGGCGCCGCCTCCGCGAACAGGTCCTTTCCCGGCAGTCCGGAGGTGGAGACATCGGTCGTGAACTGCTCCAGTTCGGCCCGGGCATCGGCCCGGGCCGACGTGTAGAACAACGACGGCGCCCCGCTCCGGCTGATGAACTCCTCGGCCAGGGCCGACTTCCCGATGCGTCGCCGTCCCCGCATCAGCACGCACCGGCCGGGGCGCGCTGTGCCGATCTCCGCTCGCACGCGGTCGAACAGCGAGGTGAGGGAGGCCAGTTCATGCTCCCGGCCGACGAACTCGCCCATGCTGCCTCCGATGCTTCTCCCCTCGATACTATCGCCAGCGATAGTATCGCCACGGATACTATCGCTGGCGATAGTGGACAGGCATCTTGATGGAGCGTCCTCCCTGCTCCGTGTCATGTGCTCCACCCGGCAGGGCGTGTGCCCTGCCGATGGCGAGATGGCGGGGTCGGGAGGCACCGCGCGACCGGGCCGGGCCGTACGGAACCCGAGGAGTCGGGCACGCACGGTCACGCACTCTAGGATGACAGTGTCCGATTGCCATTCCACGAAACGGGTTCGACGACTCATGTCCGCCATAACCCGCGACGAGGTCGCTCACCTCGCCCGGCTGTCCAGGCTGGCGCTCTCCGACGAGGAGCTCGACCACTTCGCCGCCCAGCTCGATGTGATCATCGGTGCGGTCGCCCGCGTCGCCGAGGTGGCGGCCGACGACATCCCGCCGTCCTCGCACGCGCTCCCGCTCACCAACGTCTTCCGTCCCGACGAGGTACGGCCGGGCCTGACGCCCGAGAAGGCGCTGTCCGGCGCCCCGGCCGTCGAGGAGAACCGCTTCCGCGTCCCGCGCATCCTCGGGGAGGAAGAGTAATGAGCCTGATCCACAAGACCGCCGCCGAGCTCGGCGCGCTGATCGCGAGCGGCGAGACCTCGGCCGTCGAGGTCGCCCAGGCCCACCTCGACCGGATCGCCGCCGTCGAGCCGCAGGTCAACGCCTTCCTGCACGTCGACGCCGAGACGACCCTCGCCCAGGCGCGCGAGGTCGACGGACGCCTGGCCGCCGGGGAGAAGCTCGGCCCGCTCGCCGGCGTGCCGATCGCGCACAAGGACGTCTTCACCACCGTCGACATGCCGACCACGGCCGGCTCGAAGATCCTCGAGGGCTGGCGCCCGCCGTACGACGCGACCGTGACCCGCCGGCTCCGCGAGGCCGGGCTGGTGATCCTCGGCAAGACCAACCTCGACGAGTTCGCGATGGGCTCCTCCACCGAGAACTCCGCCTACGGCGTCACCCGCAACCCGTGGGACCTGTCCCGCATCCCGGGCGGCTCCTCCGGCGGCTCCTCCGCGGCGGTCGCCGCCTACGAGGCGCCGCTGTCCACCGGCACCGACACCGGCGGCTCCATCCGGCAGCCCGCCGCGGTCACCGGCATCGTCGGCATGAAGCCGACCTACGGCGGCTCCTCCCGCTACGGCCTGATCGCCTTCGCCAGCTCCCTGGACACCCCGGGCCCGTTCGCCCGGACCGTGCTGGACGCGGCGCTGCTGCACGAGGCCTTCTCCGGCCACGACCCCATGGACTCCACCTCCATCGACGCCGCGGTGCCGAGGGTCGTCGAGGCCGCCCGCGAGGGCGACGTGGCGGGCCTGCGGATCGGCGTGGTCAAGGAGTTCGGCGGCGAGAACGCCGAGGGCTACCAGCCGGGCGTGCTCGCCCGCTTCCGCGAGACCGTGGAGCTGCTGGAGTCCCTCGGCGCCAAGATCGTCGAGGTCTCCTGCCCGTCGTTCACCACCGCGCTGCCCGCCTACTACCTCATCGCCCCGTCGGAGTGCTCGTCCAACCTGGCCCGCTTCGACGCCATGCGGTACGGCCTGCGCGTCGGCGACGACGGCACCCGCTCGGCCGAGGAGGTCATGGCGCTCACCCGGGCCCAGGGCTTCGGCCCCGAGGTCAAGCGCCGCATCATCCTGGGCACCTACGCGCTGTCCAGCGGCTACTACGACGCCTACTACGGCCAGGCGCAGAAGGTCCGCACGCTGATCGCCCGCGACTTCGAGGCGGCCTTCCACCAGGTCGACGTGCTCGTCTCGCCGACCACGCCGACCACCGCGTTCCCGATCGGCGAGCGCGCCGACGACCCCATGGCGATGTACCTCGCCGACCTGTGCACGATCCCGACGAACCTGGCCGGCAACGCCGCCATCTCGGTGCCGTGCGGCCTGGCGGACGAGGACGGCCTCCCGGTCGGCCTGCAGATCATGGCCCCGGTCCTCGGCGACGACCGCTGCTACCGGGTCGGCGCAGCCGTGGAGCGGGCCCTGACCGACCGCTGGGGCGGCGGCCTGCTGTCCAAGGCGCCGGCGCTCTAGGCGCGGACTCTGGGCACGGACAGGGCGCTGGAGGAGGAATCGGGGGCGTGATCACTCGTATCGAGATCGACGGGTTCAAGTCGTTCCTGGACTTCGAGATCGACGTGCCGCCGTTCCTCGCGCTGGTCGGGCCCAACGACGGCGGCAAGTCGAACCTGTTCGACGCGCTGAGCTTCGTCGTGGACGAGGTCAGCGGCGCCGGCGGGCTCCTCGGCGTGCGCCGGGGCGTGCCGGGCGAGCAGTTCCACCGGGTCGCCCAGGGCGCCCCGGTGGCGGCGTTCACGGTGGAGGTGGAGTCCCTGGTCTCACCGGAGGCCGGGGCCGTGCTGCCGGTACGGCTGGCCACGGGCGCGGAGATGGTGCTGCGGATCCCCAGGTCCACCGGGGTGGACGTCGGCCACGTGGCCCGGCGGCTCCCGGCGGAGCTGCTGGAGCTCATGGTGGTGGACCCGGACCCGATCGCCACGTCCCGCCGCACGGTCGCCGGGTGGCGGCGCTACGCCCCCGCGCCGCAGGCCATGCGGGCCCGGCGCTCCCCGGGCGACCGCGGGCCGCTCGCCCCCGACGGGGCGAACCTCGCCGCGGTGCTCGGCCGGATGGCGGGGACGGCGGCCCTGGCCGACCTGGTGGCCGACCTCGCCGCGCTGGTGCCCGGGGCGGCCGGCCTGGCGCCCCGGCTGGAGCGCGGGGAGTGGTGCTTCGACCTGGTCCTGGACGGGCAGGGAGCGGTCCCGGCCGCGCTGCTGTCGGACGGGACGTTGCGGATCCTCGGCCTGCTGACGGCCCTGCACGACCCGGACCACCCGGTCACCCTCATGGTGGAGGAGATCGAGACCGGGGTGCACCCCGGCCGCCTGCGGGAGCTGCTCCGGCGGGTCCGGCGGCTGGTCCGCGAGCCCGGCGGCGCCGAGCCGTACCGGCAGGTGATCGTGACCAGCCACTCGCCGGTGGTGGTCGCCGAGCTGTCCCGGACGGCGCCGGAGTCGCTGGCGTTCCTGGACGCGGTGGTGCGCGTCGATCCGGAGCGCGACCGGGTCTCCCGGGTGACCGTGGCCAAGCCGGTCCTGGCCGACGGGGAGCCCGGCACGTTCGTCTCGCCCCGGCAGGTCCGCGAGTACCTGGACGCGGCGGCATGACCCGCCCCCTGGTCCCGGGCCTGGTCGCAGAAGGGGAGGCCGACGAGGACTTCCTGAGCGCGGTCATCTCCCGGCAGCTCCGTGAGCTGGTGCGGGACTCTCCGCATACAGTGGACGTCGAGGCCACGCGGGTCATCACGTGCGACCGCGAGCAGCGGGTCGCCGCGCTGGAACGGCTCGCGGGCGACTGCCACTTGATCTTCGCCCGGGACGGCCGGGCGCGGGGGAGGGCGGACGGCGTCCGCTACCACTCGCACTACCTGGTGCCGGTGATCGGCCTGGGGGACACCGAGGCCTGGCCGCTGGCCGACCCCGCCGTCTGGGCCGGTCTGAGGGGCGGCGACCTGTCCGCGCTGCCCGCCGTGCCCGGTGACGTCGAGAGGATCGCCTACCCCCGCCAGGCGCTGGCCGCGGTCGCGCCCCGGCGGGGCAGGCCGGTCGGCGACTACTTCGAGTACATCGGACGGAACATCGACCTCGCCGTCCTGGCCCGGGTCCCCGGCTACGCGGACTGGGTCGCCGAGACGAGGAACGCACTGAAGGGACTTGCCTACCTGTGACTACCACCGAGACGCTCATGCCGTACGACGAGGCGCTGGAGCGCTTCGAGCCGGTCCTGGGCCTGGAGACGCACGTCGAGCTCGGCACGGCGTCGAAGATGTTCTGCGGCTGCCCGACCGCGTTCGGCGCGCCGCCGAACACCCAGGTCTGCCCGGTCTGCCTGGCGCTGCCCGGCTCGCTGCCGGTGGCCAACGCCCAGGCGATCGAGTCGACGATCCGGATCGGCCTGGCGCTGAACTGCTCCATCGCCGAGTGGTGCCGCTTCGCCCGGAAGAACTACTTCTATCCGGACATGCCGAAGAACTACCAGATCAGCCAGTACGACGAGCCGCTCTGCTTCGACGGCTACCTCGACGTCGAGGTGGACGGCGAGACCGTGCGCATCGAGATCGAGCGCGTGCACCTGGAGGAGGACACCGGCAAGTCCACCCACATGGGCGGCGCGACCGGCCGCATCCACGGCGCCGACTACTCGATCGTCGACTACAACCGGGCCGGCATCCCGCTGGTGGAGATCGTCACCAAGCCGATCCCCGGCACCGACCGGCTCGCCCCCGAGGTCGCCCGCGCCTACGTCACCGAGCTGCGCGAGGTCATGCGCGCCCTCGGCGTCTCCGACGTGCGGATGGAGGAGGGCTCGCTGCGTTGCGACGTCAACGTCTCCCTGATGCCGCGCGGCTCGTCGGAGTGGGGCACCCGGACCGAGACCAAGAACGTCAACTCGCTGCGCAGCGTCGAGCGCGCGGTCCGCAGCGAGATCGAGCGCCAGGCCGGCATCTTGGCCGGAGGCGGCCGCATCGTCCAGGAGACCCGCCACTTCCACGAGGACACCGGCACCACCAGCCCGGGACGGTCCAAGGAGGAGGCGCAGGACTACCGCTACTTCCCCGAGCCCGACCTGGTTCCGATCGCGCCGGACTTCGCCTGGGTGGCCTCGCTCAAGACCGCCCTGCCCGAGCTGCCGCGGCTGAAGCGCAAGCGGCTCCAGCAGGAGTGGGGCGTCTCCGACCTCGACATGGAGGCCATGCACAACGCCGACGCCATCGACCTGGTCGAGGCGACGGTGGCCGCCGGGGCGCCGCCCGCGGACGCCCGCAAGTGGTGGATGGGCGAGCTGGCCCGCCGCGCCAACGAGGCCGGGGTGCCGCTCAGCGCCCTGAAGATCACGCCGGACGAGATCGCGCGGGTCTGCGCGATGGTCGCCGGGGGCGCGCTCAACGACAAGCTGGCCCGTCAGGTGCTGGAGGGCGTGCTGAACGGCGAGGGCACGCCGGATGAGGTGGTCTCGGCCCGCGGCCTGCAGATCGTCAACGACGAGGGTGAGCTGCTGGCCATCATCGACCAGGTGCTGGCGGACAACGCCGACGCCGCCGAGAAGGTCCGCAGCGGCAAGATCGCCGCTGTCGGCGCGCTGGTCGGCGGGGTCATGAAGGCCAGCCGGGGCAAGGCCGACGCCGGCCGGGCCCGCGAGCTGATCCTGGAGCGGCTCGGCGTCTCGGAGTGACCGCCACCCGGGATGACGCCACCTGAGGATGACACCGCCCGGAATGACATCGCGTGGGGATGACCGCCGCCGGAGCGGTCACCGTTCCGGGGCGGGCGTGTCCGTCGAGC
>NZ_JBHSBM010000023.1:340913-353969 GCF_042650625.1 Planomonospora corallina | reverse complement strand
GGAGGAATGCCTCCCGCCGGCCCGCTCCGGCGTCTTCCGGGACGGGACCGGCCGGCCCGATTGATTTGTTACTTCTTTTAGGGCATCGCTCCACACGGGTGGTTTAGGGTTGCCGAGGGAGTGCGCACGAAGGAGGGGATGCAGGCCGTGCCGAACACCGGAAGGCCAGCCCAGCCGCCGACGGATCCCTTCGCGGCGGTCCCCCTGCCCCAGCATCCCGTCCGTCCCGGCGCCGCCGCCGGAGCACGCGGCTCGCAGCCACCCGAGGTGAGCCGGCCGGACGGCGGTCCCCGCCTCCCTCCGGGAGTCTCGCCCGACATCTTCGGTCCCTCCGGCCGCCCCGACCTCGGTTCTCCCGGCCATCCCGGACGTCCCGACCCCGGCCCCTCCGGCCGCCCCGGCTTCGGCAGGCCCGCAGGCCCCGCCTCCGGCCCGGGAGCCGGAGGAGCGGTCCTTCCGCCTCCGGCGCCGGGGCCGCAGCCCTGGCGGGTGGCGCCCTCGCCCGGACAGCCGCTCCTGTCCCACTCCGCGCAGGGCTCCTCCGGCGGCTCCCCGCAGGACGACCTGCCGGACCGCGGAGAGCCCGCCCCGCGCGGCCGGAGCCGGAGGCTCCTCATCGCCACGGTGATCCTGCTGGCCCTCTCCGCGCTCGCCTACGCGGTCCCCGCGGTGGCCATGTCCGGCAAGATCCTGCCCGGCACCCGGGTCCAGGGCGTCGACATCGGCGGACTGACCGTGACCGAGGCGGCCGACCGGCTCAGGGCACGGCTCGCCGAGCGGGCGGGCGAGCCGATGATCCTCACGGCCTTCGGCAAGGAGCACAAGCTGGACCCCGGGCGCGCGGGTCTCGAACTCGACGTGGTCGCCACCATCGACCAGGCGCCCAGCGGTTTCCCCGGTCCCGCGGAGGTCTGGCGCGCGCTCACCGGCACCGTCGACCTGCCCCCGAAGGTGTCCGCCGACCCCGGGCGGCTGGAGGAGGCGGTCGACGGACTGGCCAAGGAGATCGACCGGAAGGTCGTCGAGGGCGCGGTCCGCTTCGAGGGCACCGAGCCGGTGACGGTGAAGCCCCGGGACGGCCGGAAGCTGGAGCGGACCGCCGCCGCCGAGGCCGTCGAGAAGGCCTACCTCACCTCCGACGGGCCGGTCGAACTGCCGGTCACCGTGATCAAGCCGAAGGTCACCGCCTCCGTGGTCGCGAAGACGGCCGACTCCGCCGCCGAGGCCCTGTCCGGGCCGATCACCCTCACCAACGGGGAGAAGCAAGCGACCCTGCCGGTCGGGACGATCGCCGCTCACCTGACCTTCAAGCCCGACGACTCCGGGGGCATGCGTCCGCGCTTCGACGCGCGCAAGGCCGTGGCGACCGTCGAGAAGGACCTGGTCGACGCGGCCCAGGCCCCCCGCGAGCCCACCTACGAGATCGTCGGCGGCAAGCCGAAGCTGGTCCCCGGCCGCAAGGGCAAGGGCGTGGACGACGGAAAGCTCGCCGACGCGGTGGCCAAGCTCGTGGCAGAGGGCGGCAGCCGGACGATCCCGGTCACCCTCGCGATCGTCGAGCCGAGGACCTCCGACGCGGAGATGCGCAAGCTCGGCATCAAGGAGAAGATCAGCGAGTTCACCACGCAGTACCCGTGCTGCGCGCCCCGGGTGACCAACATCCGCACGATCGCCAAGCTCCTGGACGGTCACCTGGTCAAGCCCGGCGAGACCTTCTCGCTCAACGGGGTCGTCGGTGAGCGGGACAAGGCCCGCGGCTTCGTCGAGGCACCCATGATCATGGGCGGCCGGCTGGTCGACTCGGTCGGCGGCGGCATCTCCCAGTTCGTCACGACGATGTACAACGCGGTCTTCTTCGGCGGTCTCGAAGACGTCCAGCACATGGCGCACGAGTTCTACATCTCCCGCTACCCGGCCGGGCGCGAGTCGACGGTCTCCTGGCCGCAGCCGGACTTCCGCTGGAAGAACGACTCGCCGTACGGCGTGCTGGTGAAGACCTCCAGCACGGCCACCTCGGTCACGGTCGCCTTCTGGAGCACCAAGCGCTACGACATCGAGTCGATCTCCTCGGAGCGCTACAACATCACCCAGTTCGAGCGGAAGACCGACAGCGGTCCCGACTGCATCCCGATGACCGGCCAGCAGGGTTTCACGATCGACGTGACCCGCGTCTTCAAGAAGGACGGCAAGGAGGTCAAGCGGGAGAAGAAGACGACCGTCTACAAGCCCGAGACCGACCTCAAGTGCGTCTCCTCCGACGAGAAGCCCACCGACGGCGACTGACCTCGCTCTGGCCTCGGCCGGGTTTTTCTCATGTGGTTCCGGGGCGGGTTCCGCGTTTCCACGCCGGGTGGTGTCCGTGGTCTCCTCGTGAGGTTCTGAGGGCGGGTCCCGCGTTCCCGCGGTGGGCTGGTCACCGTGGGCGTGGGGGCGGGCCGGGGCTCCGGCCGGCCGTCGCAGCTGAGGTCTGGCGGGATTTCGCCTCCGGCGTGGCCTCGGGCGCGCGGGGTTGCGGGCCTCTTTTACGCCGGCCGGAGCCCCGGCCCGTCCCCACGCTCCGTGCATGCCGTACGCATGCGGGCCGTAGCGTCTTCCTCTCGGGCCGCCCGGTGGTCGCGCCGACGCTGAAGCGATCCGCGCGGGGCCGGTTCAGGGCTGAGCACCGTCGCCTTGCGGCCACACTGCCGGGAAGGAGCTCAGGGCCGGCCTCCGCAGGGAGCCCCTGCAAGGCCACGGACAGGGACGGCATGACTGCCGTACCAACCGACGTTCGCCCTGATATGAGGTCCGCCCTCGCTTCACCTGCCGGCCGGTAGGATCGGGTCGTTTCCGGGACCGGAGGTGCTCGTGGACGTTGAATGGGTTCGGCTCAAGCTTGACCTGGACGCGTTCGACGATGCGCGGTTCGAGCCGTACCTTCACAACTGCCGGCAGACTGGCATCGAGTTCACGACCATGGCTGCCGTCGGTGACACGGCTGATCATCGGCGCGCACTCTATGAGTTGAACAGGACATGCTCCGCCGACATCCCGGGGCGAGGAGAGTTCTACACGTTTGACGAGTACCTCGCTCAGCGCATCGAGATCCCGGCCTACGATCCCCGAGGTGTCGTTCTCGCTCTGGGCGGCGGGTCGTGGGTGGGCATGGCGGTGACGTCGATCCGCCCCGGGGGACACGCTTTCAGCGAGATGACAGGGGTGCTGGCCGGTCATCGCGGAAGGGGCATCTCGCTGGCCATGAAGCTCCTGGCCGTCAGGTACGCGCGTTCTTCCGGCGTGCGCTGGCTACGGACCCTCCACCATCCCGGCAACGCCTCGGCCATCGGCATGAACCGGCGGCTGGGATTCGTCGACGACGAACCGCCGGCCACGGTGGCGTGATGGCCTACGCACGCCGTACTCGCTGAAAGCACCATCAAGCGATCCGGTACTCGGTGTCGCCGAAATCCACTACGCGCATCTCCCCGTCGAGCGCACCGGAGATCCGGCCGCACGACGGCACTCGCGCGCCTGCCTCTTGACCTGCGCCCATTCCACCGTGTTCAGTCGTCCTCCCTGGTGTTCAGGTCGGCGATATGCCAGGCGTAGCGTTTCTCCGCGATCACGATGTTCTCTTCGTACCAGCGGGCCCGGTTCCCTGACTTGTCTCCCGCGATCAGCAGCACGACCCGCCGTACAGGATCGAAGGCAAAGATCATCCGGATCTCGCCGGATCCGGATGATCCCGGCCCCAACTCCTAAAGACGGTGGCTGTTCGTCCCTTTCAAAGGGTCGACCGACGGACGGCCGAACGTCGGGTCAAGCCCTTCTGGACGCCGGGCAAGCACGACCTTCACTGGCATATGGGCGGCTTCCACGGCATCCAAACCCCCGCAGGGGCTCCCTGTGGAGGCCGGCCCTGAGCTCCTTCCCGACAGTGTGGCCGCAAGGCGACGGCGACCGGCCGTGAACCGGTCCCGCGCGGATCGCTTCAGCGTCGGCGCGACCACCGGGCGGCCCGGAAGCGAGACGCTACGGCCCGCCCCCACGCCCACGGTGACCGGCCCACCGCGGGAACGCGGGACCCGCCCACGGCACACCCGGACGGAACCGGCCTGCCCACGGGCACCGGCCCGGTGGGGAACACCGGATCCGGCCAGGAGTTCCAGGAGAGGACCCCGGTCCCGGCACCGGGTGAGAGGGCGGCCGGGGCGTCAGGGCGTGAAGGTGAGGATGCGGTCGTCGTCGGGGGCGGGGTCGCCGCGGCCGTCCTTGTTGCTGGTGCCGAACCAGATGGAGCCGCCGGGGGCGGTGGTGACCGCGCGGAGCCGGCCGTACCGGTCGGTGAAGAGCGGGACGGGCTCGCCGGCCTCGCCGCCCGCGGTGAGCGGGATGCGCCAGAGCCGGGATCCGCGCAGGGCGCCCATCCAGAGGGAGCCGTCGGCGTAGGCCAGCCCGGAGGGGGAGGCCTCGTCGGTGCTCCAGGTGGCGATCGGGTCGACGAAGCGGGGATCGTCGCCGACGCCCTCGACCTCGGGCCAGCCGTAGTTGCCGCCCTTGGTGATCAGGTTGAGCTCGTCGAAGGAGTTCTGGCCGAACTCGCTGGCGTACATCCGGCCGGAGGAGTCCCAGGCGAGGCCCTGGACGTTGCGGTGGCCGTAACTCCAGATCACGTTCTGGAACGGGTTGCCGGGGGCGGGCCTGCCGTCCGGGGTCATGCGCAGGATCTTGCCCGCGAGTGAGCCCAGTGCCTGGGCGAGGTGGCGCTCGCCGACCTCCCCGGTGGAGGCGTACAGATGGCCGTCGGGCCCGAAGGCCAGGCGGCCGCCGTTGTGGATGGAGCCCTTCGGGATGCCGTCGAGGATGACCGTGGCGTCGGTCAGGGTCCGGTCGTAGCGGTAGCGCACGATCCGGTTGTCGGAGGCGGCGGTGTAGTAGAGGAAGACGTGGCGGTCCTTCTCGAAGGAGGGGGAGACCGCCACGCCCATCAGGCCGCCCTCGCCGTCCGGGCGCACACCGTCGATCCTCGCCACCTGGGAGGCCTTCCCGGCCGGGGTGACCCGGAGCAGCCGGGCGCTGTCCCGCTCGGTCACCAGCGCGTCGCCGCCGGGCAGGAACGCGATCCCCCACGGCACGGCCAGGTCCCGGACCAGGACGCGGGGCTCGGCGGTCCGCCCCGGTGAGGGCGCCGGCGCGGCCGTCCCCGGGGACGCGGAGGCAGGGGGCGCCGACGGGGCGGGCGCCGACTCCGCCGGTGCGGAGGTCCCGGAGCAGCCGGCCAGCGCGGCGGCGGCCGCGGCGGCCGTGGTGGCCGTGGTGGCCACGAGGGCCGTCCAGCGTCCGCGGCCCGCGCCGCGTGAGGTGATGCCGCCCATGAGTCCTCCTCGTCCAGCACTTATCCACAATCCATACACGACCGGGCGGGCCCGTACGCGGACGCGGCGATAATGCGGGTCATGAAGATCTGGGTCCCCTCCGAAGCCGCCGCCGATGTCCTGAGCGATCTGCCCGACGTGGAGTGCGTCGTCTACGACGGGTCGGGGCCCGTGCCGGAGGGGGTGGACAAGGTCGAGGTCTGGGTGCCGCCGCTGGTGTCGGTGGCGGGGATCCCCGACCTGCTGGCCCGCATGTCCTCCCTGAGGCTGCTGCAGACCGTCACCGCCGGGGTGGAGCCGTACCGGCCGCACCTGCCGGACGGGGTGACGCTCTGCAACGCGCGCGGCGTGCACGACGCGGGCACCGCGGAGTGGGCGGTCGGCGCGATGATCGCGGTGCTGCGGGAGTTCCCCGGATTCGTCCGGGCGCAGGAGCGCGGCGAGTGGGCCTACCGCCACACCGGGGTACTGGCCGACTCGACCGTGCTGATCGTCGGGTACGGCTCCATCGGCGAGGCGCTGGAGCGGCGGCTGGCCGCCTTCGAGGTGGACGTGGTCCGGGTGGCGAGGAGCGCGCGGGAGGGCGTGCACGGTCAGGACGAACTGCCGGAGCTGCTGCCCCGGGCGGACGTGGTGGTGCTGCTGGTCCCGGCCACGCCCGACACCGCCGGGATGGCCGACGCGGCCTTCCTCGGCGCGATGAAGGACGGCGCGGTGCTGGTGAATGCCGCCAGGGGCGGGGTCGTGGACACCGGGGCGCTCGTCGCCGAACTGGAGAAGGGCCGGATCCGGGCCGCGCTCGACGTGAGCGATCCGGAGCCGCTGCCGCCGGGCCACCCGCTCTGGTCGGCCCCGGGGGTGTTCCTCACCCCGCACGTCGCGGGCAGCACCCCGGCCTCGCAGCGGCGCACGCTCCGGCTGCTCCGCTCCCAGCTCCTGCGTTATCTCGCAGGTGAGCCGCTCAAAAACGTCATTACTGGATCTTACTGACAGAGCAAGGAAGGCGAGAAAAGGAATCCGCACCGTGTCTGCGTCGTGACCTTCGGTGCGTATCGTGGTCTCCTGCGACCCTGATCGCTCGCATGGTTATCAGAACGGTGACGACTGAGGTGTTGTCGCCCCCGGCGCCCGGTGGGGGGCACACACTGACCCTGTGCTCTCGCGGGAGGGCATCGAGGTGACGGACAGACGTGGACGACGTGCCCGCACGGGCACCGGGAGCGCGGCGGACGGAGGAGGGCCGCGTGAACGGGACGGATCGACACTGGATGGGCAGACACATTGATCGGCTGGCGTGATCCCCGGATGCCGCTGTCGGCCGCCGTGGCGGCAGGCGTGGCGGGGCTGGTCGCGGCTCTCGTCAGTGGTGTCCCGGCCGCGGTCGCCGGCACCGTGACGGGCGTCGCGGCGGCCGGCGCCGCCGCGGTGTCGCTGCTGTCCGCCGCCTCCCGGGCGGCCGGCCGGCGCAGGGCGCTCTCCTGGCGCTGGCTGGCCGCGGGCTCGGTCGTCTGGCTGGCCGGGACCTCCTTGCGGCCGTTCGCGGCCGACACGCCGTTCGCGGTGAACTTCGCCGATCTGGTGCTGCTGGCCGGCACGGCGCTGCTGGCCGTGGGCACGGGCCTGTCGGCCGCCCGGCCCGCGCGCGGCCGGGCGTTCATGCGGAACCTCTCCGACGCCTACCTGTGCGCGACCTCCCTCCTGGCGGTCGCCTGGGTGACCGTGCTCGGCCCGGCCCACCGTGACGCGGCCGGGGAGGGCGACTTCGCCGTCAACCTCGTCCCGCCGCTGCTCTGCCTCTTCCTCGCCTGCGCCGTGGCCCCCGTGGTGGTCCCGATCCGCAGGTCCGCCTGGCCGGTGGGCCTGGCGGCGCTCGCGGTGCTCGGGGCGATCACGCTCACGGAGACCGCCACCGCGGTGACCAGGATGGCCGGGGACGGCCTCTCCATGGTGTGGGCGTGGCCCGCTCCGGCGGCGTTCCTGCTGCTCGCGGCCGCCCCCTGGAGCGGCCGCACGGACCGTGCGGTGGACGGCGAGGCGGCGCCGTCCGCCCGCTCCGCCGACTCCCCGCTGGTCGCGGCGGCGCCGCTGCTCCTGGTGGCCACGGCCACCGCGGTCGTGCTCGCCGGCGTGCTCCGGGGGGGAGGGGTGCAGGGCCCTCTCCCGGTCCTGGCCGCCGTCCCGGCCTCGGTCGTGGGCGTCCTGGTGGTACGGCTGTTCACGGCGCTGGCGGCGCTCGGACGGATGCGCCACCTGGTGGACCTCGGCGAGCGGCAGTTGCACGACCTGGCCGAGAGCACCGGTGACGTGGTCCTGCTGTGTGACTACGGCGGCACGATGCGCGAGGTGGGCGTCGGCGTCGAGCACCTGTACGGCTACCGCCCCGGCGAGCTGGCCGGCCGGTCGATCCTCGACTACGTCCATCCGGAGGACCTGCCCGGGATCCAGGAGATGCTGCGCGCGATGAACGCGGAGGAGGAGACCGAGGGCACGGAGACGTTCATGGTCGCCTGCCGGGTCCGGGCGGCCGACGGCACCTGGCGGCCGACCGAGTCGGTGGCCACCCGGCACGTGCGCGGCCAGGAGCTGGTGCTGATCACCACCCGCGACGTCAGCGACCAGGAGGCCCTGCGCCACCAGGTCGCCCACCTGACCTTCCACGACGGTGTCACCGGCCTGCCCAACCGGGCCTACTTCGAGGAGCGCACGCACCAGGTGCTGTCCCGCCCCGGTGAGAACCGCGTCGCCGTGGTCTTCCTCGACCTGGACGGCTTCACCTCGGTCAACGACTCGGTCGGCCACGCCAGCGGCGACTACCTGCTCGGCCAGGCGGCCCGCCGGCTCCGCGCCGCCGTACGGGCCGACGACACCCTGGCGCGCTGGGGCGGCGACGAGTTCGCGGTGCTGCTGGAGACGGGGGCGGACGCGCAGACGGCGGTGGACCTGGCCGAGCTGCTGGTCCACACGGTCTCCTCCGAGCCGTTCCGGGTGGCCGACCGCGACGTCGCGCTGACCGCGAGCGTGGGGGTGGCCTTCGCCGACGACGACATCCCCTCGGCCGACCTGATCCGCAACGCCGACGTGGCGATGGCACGCGCCAAGGAGCTGGGCGGGCGCCGGGTCGAGGTCTTCGCCGCGCACATGCACGCCGACGTGGTGCGCCGGCTGGAGCTCGCCGCGGACCTGCAGCGGGCGCTGCTGGAGAACCAGTTCGCCATCGAGTACCAGCCGGTGGTGGACCTGGCGACCTCGCGGGTCACCGCGGTGGAGGCGCTGGTGCGCTGGTGGCGGGGGAGTGCGTTCGTGCCGCCGGAGCAGTTCCTGGGCCCGGCGGAGGACACCGGGCTGATCGTGCCGCTGAGCGAGTGGATCCTGCGCCAGGCGTGCCAGGAGGTGGCCGCGTGGCGGGCCTCGTCGTGGGAGATAGGGCTCTCCATCAACCTGTCGGCCCGGCAGATCATCGCGCCGCGCTTCGTGGAGACCGTCGAGTCGGCGCTGGCCGAGAGCGGCCTGCCGCCCAGCGCGCTCACCCTCGAAGTGATCGAGGAGATGCTGGTCGAGGACGCCGAGGAGATCATCGGCAGGCTCTCCGAGCTCCGCGAGCTGGGCGTACGGCTGGCGATCGACGACTTCGGCACGGGTTACGCCTCGCTGGCCTTCCTCCGGCAGCTCCCGGTGGACATGATCAAGATCGATCCGTCGTTCGTGTGCGGGCTAGGGGCCGACGAGACGCTGACGCTGCTGACCCGGACGATCGTCCGGCTCGGCCAGGACCTCGGGCTCACCGTGGTCGCGGAGGGCATCGAGCGCGCCGAGCAGCTGGAGCTGCTGCGGGAGATGGGCTGCACCCACGGCCAGGGTTATCTGGTGGCGCGCCCGATGACCGCCCGGGGTGTCGACTCGCTGATGCCCACCGGCGTCTCCAGTCTGCAGGGCAGTGCCTGAGGTCTCGTATCCTGAGATCTGCGTTCCAAGGATTTGACGCCGGAACGCTTCGTCAGTCATGGTGGAGCCATGCATCACCGTGGGATCCGCGTAGTACTTCGCCGGCGCGCAGGCCGCTAGCGAAGCACTCCGACCTGCGCGCCGCCCCGGCTCCGCCTCATGTAGGCGGGCGGGGCATTTTTTATGCCAGCGCAACGATCAGCCACGCATCAGCCACGCAAGGAACGAGCCGATGACCGAACAGATGACCGGAGCCCAGGCCCTGGTGAGGGCCCTGGAGCACGTCGGGGTTGACACCGTGTTCGGGATTCCGGGCGGTGCCATCCTCCCCGCCTACGATCCCCTCTACGACTCGACCAAGGTCCGGCACGTGCTCGTACGGCACGAGCAGGGTGCGGGGCACGCGGCCCAGGGCTACGCGCAGGCCACCGGCAAGGTCGGGGTGTGCATGGCCACCAGCGGGCCGGGCGCGACCAACCTGGTCACGCCGATCGCCGACGCCTACATGGACTCGGTCCCGATCGTCGCGATCACCGGGCAGGTGGCGAGTGCCGCGATCGGCACCGACGCCTTCCAGGAGGCCGACATCTCCGGCATCACCATGCCGATCACGAAGCACAACTTCCTGATCACCGATCCGGACGACATCGCGCGGACGATCCTGGAGGCCTTCCACATCGCCTCGACCGGGCGGCCGGGCCCGGTCCTGGTGGACATCTCCAAGGACGCGCTCCAGGCGAAGACGGTCTTCCCCGAGTGGCCGCCGGCGATGCAGCTGCCGGGCTACCGGCCGGTGACCCGGCCGCACTCCAAGCAGATCCGCGAGGCGGTGAAGCTGATCGCCGAGGCGAAGCGGCCGGTGCTGTACGTCGGCGGCGGCGTGCACAAGGCGCGCGCCTCGGCCGAGCTGCGGGAGTTCGCCGAGCTGACCGGCATCCCGGTGGTCACCACCCTGATGGCGCGTGGCACCTTCCCCGACAGCCACCCCCAGCACATGGGCATGCCCGGCATGCACGGCTCGGTCTCGGCGGTCGGCGCGCTGCAGCGCTCCGACCTGATCATCGGCCTGGGCGTGCGCTTCGACGACCGCGTCACCGGTGAGCTGTCCAGCTTCGCGCCGTACGCCAAGATCGTCCATGCCGACATCGACCCGGCGGAGATCTCCAAGAACCGCCACGCGGACGTCCCGATCGTGGGCGACTGCAAGGAGGTGCTCGCCGACCTGATCGCCACGGTCCGGGCGGAGGAGCGCAAGGGCGACTACACCGAGTGGTGGAAGACGCTCAACGGTTACAAGGAGACCTACCCGCTCGGCTACACCGAGTTCGAGGACGGCTCCCTCGCCCCGCAGTACGTCATGGAGCGGCTGGGCGCGCTCGTCGGCCCCGACGCGATCTACGCCGCGGGCGTCGGCCAGCACCAGATGTGGGCCGCGCAGTTCATCGGCTACGAGAAGCCGGGCACGTTCATCAACTCCGGCGGCGCCGGCACCATGGGGTTCGCGGTCCCGGCCGCGATGGGCGCCAAGATGGGCCGCCCCGACGTCACCGTCTGGGCGATCGACGGCGACGGCTGCTTCCAGATGACCAACCAGGAGCTGGCCACCTGCACGATCGAGGGCGTGCCGATCAAGATCGCGATCATCAACAACGGCAACCTCGGCATGGTCCGCCAGTGGCAGACGCTCTTCTACAACGAGCGCTACTCCAACACCGACCTGCAGACGGTCCGCCGGATCCCGGACTTCGTCAAGCTCGCCGAGGCGTACGGCTGCGTCGGCCTGCGCTGCGAGCGCCCGGAGGACGTGGACGCGACCATCGAGAAGGCGATGGAGATCAACGACGTGCCGGTGGTGATCGACTTCGTCGTCCACCAGGACGCGATGGTCTGGCCGATGGTCGCGGCCGGGACCAGCAACGACGACATCAAGTTCGCGCGCGACATGGCGCCGGTCTGGGACAGCGAGGAGTAGGACGTGAGCGAGCGTCTCAACGGACACAGCGGGCTCGCGAATGCGTCGACGAGCCGCCAGGCGAGGAGGAACGCATGAGCAGGCACACCCTCTCCGTGCTGGTGGAGAACAAGCCCGGCGTGCTCGCGCGCGTCGCGGCGCTGTTCAGCCGCCGCGGGTTCAACATCGACTCGTTGGCGGTCGGGCCGACCGAGCACGAGGACATCTCGCGGATGACCATCGTGGTCAACGTCGAGGAACTGCCCCTGGAGCAGGTCACCAAGCAGCTCAACAAGCTGATCAACGTGCTGAAGATCGTGGAGCTCGACCCGGCGCAGTCGGTCCAGCGCGAGCTCATGCTGATCAAGGTGCGCGCCGACGCCGACACCCGCTCGAACGTGCTGGAACTGGTCAACCTGTTCCGGGCGCGCTGTGTCGACGTCGCCTCAGACGCGGTGACCATCGAGGTCACCGGGACGCCGGACAAGCTGGAGGCCTTCATCAAGGTCCTGGAGCCGTTCGGCATCAAGGAACTCGTCCAGTCGGGCATGGTGGCCATCGGCCGCGGAGCCCGTTCCATCACCGACCGCTCCCTCCGGGCCCTGGACCGGACCGCGTAGGCGGCGAACCGACGAGCGTGTGCGGCGGCCGGGCGGGTCCGGCCGCCGGGCACGCGAGGAGGGGGCCCACCGTGCGCAGAGCCGTACACACTCTGAAAGGTTCAAGCAAGTGACTGAGATCTTCTACGACGACCAGGCCGACCTGTCGATCATCCAGGGCCGCGTCGTGGCCGTCATCGGGTACGGCAGCCAGGGCCACGCCCACGCGCTCTCCCTGCGGGACTCCGGGGTGGACGTCCGGGTCGGCCTGCCCGAGGGCTCGAAGAGCCGCGAGAAGGCCGAGGCCGACGGCCTGCGCGTGCTGACCCCGGCGGAGGCCGCCGCCGAGGCCGACCTGATCATGATCCTCGCGCCGGACCACATCCAGCGCCATCTGTACACCCAGGACATCCTGCCGAACCTGCAGCAGGGCGACGCGCTCTTCTTCGGCCACGGCCTGAACATCCGCTACGGCCTCATCGAGGCGCCCGAGGGCGTCGACGTCGCGATGGTCGCGCCCAAGGGCCCCGGCCACCTCGTCCGCCGCCAGTACGCCGCCGGCCGCGGTGTGCCGTGCCTCGTCGCCGTCGAGAAGGACGCCACCGGCAACGCCTGGCCGCTGGTCCTGTCGTACGCCAAGGGCATCGGCGGCACCCGGGCCGGGGCGCTGAAGACGACCTTCACCGAGGAGACCGAGACCGACCTCTTCGGCGAGCAGGCCGTCCTGTGCGGTGGCGTGTCCGAGCTGATCAAGGCCGGGTTCGAGACCCTGATCGAGGCGGGCTACCAGCCGGAGGTCGCCTACTTCGAGTGCCTGCACGAGATGAAGCTGATCGTCGACCTCATGTACGAGGGCGGCATCCACAAGATGTACTGGTCGGTCTCCGACACCGCCGAGTACGGCGGCTACTCCCGCGGCCCGCGCGTCGTGACGGAGGAGACGAAGAAGGAGATGAAGCGCATCCTCGCGGAGATCCAGTCCGGCGAGTTCGCCAAGGAGCTCGTCGACGAGTTCGACGGCGGCCAGAAGAAGTTCACCGCCTACCGCGAGGAGCTGGCCGAGCACCCGATCGAGAAGACCGGCGCGAAGCTCCGCCCGATGATGAGCTGGCTGAAGGAGCAGTAGGCCCTCCTGGCCGCAGGAGGCGTTCTCCCTCCCGCGGCGGGCCCTTCCACGCCGACGCCCCCGTGACGGTTCCCGTCACGGGGG
>NZ_JBHSBM010000023.1:328425-340906 GCF_042650625.1 Planomonospora corallina | reverse complement strand
CCCGGACAGCGGGCGCGGCGGGCCGGACGCCCCTCCCGGGCACGAGGGGGGTGCCGGCGGGAGGGGCCCGCCAGGACGGGGAGCCCCGGTGAGGAACGGCTCACCGGGGCACGGGGCCTACTCGGCGCTACTTGGCGGCGAAGTTCTGGGTCCAGTAGATCTGGCCCTTGGCGTTCTTGGCCGCGCCGACGCCGATGAGGTTGAAGGAGCAGTTCATGATGTTCTTGCGGTGCCCATCACTGTTCATCCAGCCGCTGACCACGGAGGCCGGGTCCCGGTAGCCCATGGCGATGTTCTCCGCCATGCCCCTTCCTCCGGTGAAGCCCGCCGCCGCGATCCGCTGCCAGGGGGAGCGGCCGTCCTTGGAGGTGTGGTTGAAGTAGTTCTGGGCGGCCATGTCGGCCGAGTGGCCGTAGGCGGCCTGGCGCAGCTGCGGGTCGTGCTTGAGAGGACCGCAGCCGCCCTTCGCCCGCTCGATGTTCGTCAGGCGCACGACCTCGTTCTCCTCGGCGGTGCCGACGGTGCCGGGGGCGGTGGTCGGCGGCGTCGCGGGGGGCGGCGTGGCCGGCGCCGAGGTCGTCGGCTTGGGCGCCGAGGCGGTCGGCTTGGGCGCGGGGGGCGGCGTGGCCGGCGCGGACGTGGTCGGCACGGGGGTGGCGGGCGCGGTCGTCGGGGTGGTCGGCTTCGTGGTGGAGGCCGGCGGGGTCGGCACGGGGGTGGTGGGCACGGGGGTGGCGGGCGCGTTCGTCGGCGCGCCGGTCGGGGATCCCGTGGTGGTGGGGGAGGGCAGGCTCGGGATCGAGCAGGAGAGCCGGACCGGGATGGACCTGGCCTGGTTGCCCCGGTAGTCGATGACCTCGGCGTAGTAGGTGCGGAAGTTCTTGCTGCACTTCAGGCGGATGGAGAGCTGCCCGTTGGCGACGCCGCGCAGGGCGCCGCTCTTGACGGTCCGGTCGGGGCCGCGCTGGGCGCTCTTGAGGCGGATCCGGAACAGAGAGGTGGTGTCGCAGCCGTTGCGGGCCGCGGTGACCTCGATCTGCCCGCCGGGGACGACATAGGGGGCGCTCACCGACACGCCGCACAGGTTCTGCGGGGCGGGCGGGGCCGTCGCGGCGTTGGCCGCCGTGGCCGGGGTGCTCAGTGCCGCCAGACTCCCGAGACACGCGAGTGCTCCTAGCGGTCTGCGCATAGGGGGTTCCTCCAGAGGGATGGACGCTGGATGGGTCCGAATTCTGGCCCTCTGACACACGTCTTGTCACGAAATTACGGACAAAAATCTGAGATGCCGGTAAACCAAAGTGATCTCTGAAGCGTCCAGCGGCGGTGTTGGACCGTTTCCGACCAGGCGCATTACGGCTATCGGCATGTCCGGAACCCCAGGGGAAGATCAGGAAAATTTTTTGGGGAACGGGCGGCCGGGCGCAGGCGCGCGGGCCCGGGCGCCCCCTCCCGGAGGGTCGTCCCGGGCCCGCGCGTCCCTGTCCGGCGGGCGGGGCGGAAGGGGACCTCCTCCCCTTCCGGCGCCCGCGCCCGGGTCACTGCCGGGCGGCGAAGTTCTGGGTCCAGTACGGGGTGCCGTCGCTCTTCTTCGCCATGCCCACGCCGATGTGGGTGTAGGCGCAGTTCATGATGTTGGCCCGGTGGCCGGAGCTGTTCATCCAGGCCGTGACCACCGCGGACGGTGTGCGCTGGCCCCAGGCGATGTTCTCGGCCCAGCGCCGGGCCCCGGTGAAGCCGGCCGCCCGGATGCGGTCGATGGCGGTCCGCCCGTCCTTGGAGGTGTGGCTGAAGTAGTTGTTGACGGCCATGTCGCGCGAGTGGTCGTAGGCGGCCCTGCGCAGGTAGGGGTCGTGCGTGAGGGCGCGGCATCCGCCCTGCTGGCGGCGGGCGTTCGTCAGCCGTACGACCTCGTTCTCCTCGGCCGTCCCCACGCCGCCCGCGGGCGTCGGGGCCGCGAAGGGCGCGGCGGGTCTCACCGCGGGGGCCGCGGGGGCCTCGGCGGCGCCTGCGGCGAGGGCGGGAGTGCTCAGGGCCGCCAGGCTCCCGAGGCACGCGAGTGCTCCGAGCGATCTGCGCATGTCGGTCCTCCATCCTCCTAGATGGCTCAAACCGGATAAATCCCTCATTCCGCCCAGATGGAACGTCTCGCGTGGAGAGTTTGTGACAAAAGTGCGTCTAGTGATATAGAGCGTCGAAGATGCATATTTCCGGACAAAGTGGTGTGGCGAGGTGAGCTGGACCGGTCCAGAAAGGAGGGGGCCCGTAGGTCTACCGAGCGGACACTTGGTGGGATTCAATGTGATGATGATCACACGGGCACCCGTTCCCCCCGCCCTCACCGTGCCGCGCGGCGTGCGCCTCGGCTACGGTGTCGGCTCGGTCTGCACCGCCACCTTCGGCACCGTCCCGGGCCTGCTGCTGCTGTTCTACATGACCAACGTGCTCGCCGTCCCGGCCTGGATCGCGGGCATGGTGGCCTTCCTCCCCAAGGTCTGGGACGTCGTCATCAACCCCTGGGTCGGTCAGCGCTCCGACCGGACGGTCTCCCGGTTCGGCGCCCGGCGCCCCTGGATGCTGCTGGGCGCGCTCACCCTGCCGCCGGCGTTCGCCGCGACGTTCGCGGGACCTCCGCTCACCGGCCTGTCCGCCGCGGCCTACGTCACGGTCTGCTATCTGCTCACCGCCACGGCCTACGCCTTCTACGAGGTCCCCTACAAGGCGATGCCCGCCGAGATGACCGGCGACTACCACGAGCGCTCGGCGATCCTGCAGTGGAAGATGGTCTTCGTCGGGCTCGCGATCCTGCTCTCCGGCGCCGTGGCGCCCATGATCGCGGGCACGACGGCGTCCGGCTACCGGCTCATGGGGCTGGTCGTCGCCGGGGTGCTGCTCGTGTCGATGCTGACCGCCTTCTTCGGCACGGCCCGCGCCCCTGTGGTCATCCGGGCCGAGGCAGAGCCGTCGCTGCGGGCGCAGTTCGCCGCGGCCCGCACGAACCGGCCGTTCATGCTGCTGCTCGCCCTGAGCTGCGCCCAGATGTTCGCCGCGGGGACGCTGCTGGCCGGCGCGCCGTACCTGGCGACCTACACGCTGGGCGACTCCGGCGCCACCAGCACGCTCCTGCTCTGCATCGTCGGGCCGGTGCTGGTGACGATGCCGGGGTGGGTCGCCCTGTCGCGGCGCTACGACAAGCGCGGGGCGATGATCCTCGCCTCGGTGCTGTACACGGCCGGCGCCGTCGCGCTGGTGCTGACGCAGGAGTTCGGGCCGGTCTACGCGCACGCGTGCGTGCTCGTCATCGGCGTCGGCTACGCGGGCCTGCAGCTCCTGCAGTTCTCGATGCTCTCCGACGTGATCGCCCACGACGCGGCGGTCACCGGCAGGAACCGCGCCGGGGTGTTCACCGGGCTGTGGACGGCGGCCGAGACCGTGGTCTTCGCGTTCGGCGCGCTGGTGTTCGGCTGGCTGCTGGGCGCGGCGGGCTTCGTGGAGTCGGACGCGGGCGCGCTGGTGGAGCAGCCCGAGGCGGCGGTCCGGGCCGTGCTGTACGGCGGCACGCTGATCCCCGCCGTCGTCGCGGCGGTCAGTGCCGTGCTGACCTGGCACTACCGGCTGAACGAGGAGGAGCTCAGGTCGGCTGGGGCGTGACCACCACGAACGCGCAGTCTCCGAAGGAGATCACGTCGCCGGGCCGGACCTTCGCCGGCCCGACCAGCCGCCAGTCGTTCAGCCGGGTGCCGTTGAGCGAGCCGAGGTCGACGAGGACCCAGTCGCCGGAGTCGCGGCGGAGCTCGGCGTGGATCCGGGAGACGGTCAGGTCGGCCAGGACCAGGTCACAGGCCGAGCCGCGGCCCACGACGTAGCGGGTGCGGGCGTCATCGGGCAGGGCCAGCTTGGGCAGCCGGGGGCGGCGCCAGGCCGACTCCACCCGCGTGGTGAAGTCGGAGATCGAGGAGACGACCTCGGTCACCAGGCGGCGGAGCCGTCCGCGCTGCGGCAGGTCGGCGACCAGGTGATCGAGCTCGCCCTGGTTGCGGGCGCGCAGGGCCATGTCGACGCGTCCGAGGAACGTGTCGTGCGACAGGCGCCCCTCGACCGCGCGGTCCCGGAGCTCGCTGATCGCACGCTCACGGTCCCCGTCGGACGCGCGGGCCGGGGGATGCGTCGAGCTCATCCCTCGAGTATCGGTCCCAACCCCGACCCCTGTCCAGAATATGCGGATCTTCCACGCCGCTTGCCGTGACCATACCGAGTATGCATACTCAGTATCCATGGCGATCCGAGAAGGTCTGCTCGCTCTGCTCAGCCGGGGTCCCCGCTACGGCTACCAGCTGCGCACCGAGTTCGAGGCGTCGACCGGGGCGATCTGGCCGCTCAACATCGGCCAGGTCTACACGACGCTCTCGCGCCTGGAACGCGACGGTCTGGTGACCGGCGGCGAGCAGGACGCGCAGGGCCGGGTCGTCTACACGATCACCGAGGCCGGTCGGGCCGAGATGGAGCGATGGCTCGGCACCCCCGTCGCCCAGTCCGACCGGCCCCGGGACGAGCTGGTCATCAAGCTCGCGATGGCGGTCGCGGCCCGCGCCGACGTGCGCCCGGTCATCCGGGCCCAGCGCACCGCGACCATGCGCACGCTGCAGGAGCTCACCCGGGCCAGGAGGGCGAGCGACCGAGAGCCCGCCCGGCGGCTGGTGCTCGACTCGCTGATCTTCCAGGCCGAGGCCGAGCAGCGCTGGCTCGACCACTGCGAGGCCGTGCTCGCGGCCTCCACCCGCACGCAGGAGACGCCGGAGGCTCCCCCCGCAGATCCCGGGGCCTCCCCGCACGAGGAGTTCTGATGAGTGTCGATCCGGTCGTACGGCTGGCGGACGTGAGCCGCGTCCACGGTGACGGACCGCAGGCCGTGCACGCCCTGCGCGGTGTGAGCCTGGAGGTGGCCGCCGGGGAGCTGGTGGCGGTGATGGGACCGTCCGGGTCCGGCAAGTCGACCCTCCTCAACGTGGCCGGCGGGCTGGACGCGCCCACCTCCGGCACGGTGACCGTCGAAGGGGTGCCGCTGGCCGGCCTGGCGGCGAAGGAACTGGCCGCGCTCCGCCGCAGGCACGTGGGCTACGTCTTCCAGGACCTCAACCTGATCCCCTCACTGACCGCCGCCGAGAACGTCATGCTCCCCCGGGAGCTGGACGGGGTCCGGACGGGTCAGGCACGGCGCGAGGCGCTGGAGATCCTCGCCGAGGTCGGGATCGCCGAGCCCGGCCGCTTCCCCGACGAGCTCTCCGGCGGCCAGCGGCAGCGGGTCGCCATCGCCCGAGCCCTGGTCGGCGAGCGGCGGCTGATCCTGGCCGACGAGCCCACCGGCGCGCTGGACACCCCCACCGGGGACGAGGTGCTCGGCCTGCTCCGCGCCCGCTGCGACGCCGGCGCGGCCGTGCTGCTGGTCACCCACGAGCCCCGCTACGCCGCCTGGGCCGACCGGGTGGTCTTCCTGCGCGACGGCGAGATCGCCGACTCCACCGCCCCGGCCCTGGAGAGCGCCCGATGAGCGCCGGCCGGACGGTGCGGACGGACCCGGCGGGCGAGCGGGCGGACGGCACCGCGGACGGCGCCGGGGAGCACCGTCCCGCTGGCGCCGCCCGGAAGGACGCGCGCTCCCCGCTGGCCGCCCTCCTCGCCGCCCTGCGCATCTCCCGCCGGGACGCCCTGCGGGCCAGGGGCCGCAGCGCCCTGATCATGGTCATGGTCGGCCTGCCGGTCCTCGCGGTCACCGTCATGCTCACCTGGTACGCCACCGAGGACCTCACCCTGTCCGAGCGGCTGCCCATGGAGCTCGGCTCGGCCGACGCCCGGCTGGAGGACACCCGGGAGGCGGGCCCGGTCCGGCAGGGCGAGGACGGTCTGCACTGGCAGCCCCGCGGCCAGGAGCCGCCCCGGCCGCCCCGGAGTCAGGCGGAGGTCCAGGCTTTGGCCGGGCCGGGCAGCCGGGTGATCCCGATGAGCGAGGACTTCCGGAGTTACTGGCGGGGCGCCGCCTACAGCGAGGTGGCGGTGCACGAGGTGGACCTGCGGGACCCGATGACGGAGGGCATGTTCCCGCTGCTGTCCGGGCGCTACCCGGAGAGCGCCGACGAGGTCGTGGTCACCGGCTCGGTGGAGGCGGGCATCGGCACGACGCTCCGCTACCGCCACACCCGCGACGACGTGCCCAAGCGGGTGGTGGGGATCGTGCGGGAGCAGCCCCGCGAGTACGGCCGGACGGTCGTCGGCCTGCCCGGCGGCCTGATCCCCGCCGATGCCGAGGCCGCGGCCAGGCGGTACTGGCTGCTGGACGCACCGGCGCCGGTCGGCTGGGAGGAGACGCTCCGGCTCAACCGGGCGGGGCTGGCCGTGCTCTCGGGCACGGTCCTCGCGGACCCGCCCCCGGCCGGTGACGGGCCGCGGGACGCCCTCGCCGACTTCCGGCACGTCGGCGGCGCGCACGCGCTCCTGTACCCGGTCCTGGTGGTGACCCTGCTGGTGATCGAGGTCGCGCTGCTGGCCGGGCCCGCCTTCGCCGTCGGCCTGCGCCGCCGCCGCCGGGAGCTGGCGCTCCTCGCCGCCCAGGGCGCCTCGGCCCGCCACCTCAAGCTGGTCGTGCTGGCCGACGGGCTGACCCTGGGACTGGCCGGTTCCGTGCTCGGCGCCCTGCTCGGCGTCGGCGCGGCCCGGGTGGCCGTGTCCGCCGCCGGCGTCTGGCCGGACGGCGGGCTGGGACCGTTCGAGGTGCCGGTGGGGCTGGTCGCCCTGACCGTGGGGCTCGGCGTGCTCAGCGCGGTGGCGGCGGCGGTGGTGCCCGCCGTGCAGGCGGGCAGGACGAGCCCGGCGGCGGTGCTCGCCGGCCGGCCGCCCCGGCCGCGGGACCGGGCCGGATGGCCTCTGCTCGGGCTGCTCCTGACGGCGGCGGGGACGGGGGCGACGGCCTACGGCAGGGCGGAGACCGAGTGGATCCTCGGCGGCGCGGTGCTCGGCCTGCTCGGACTGGTCCTGCTGGCCCCGCTGCTGGTCAAGCTCGCGGGCGGGCTCGCGGGCGCGCTCCCGCTCCCGCTCCGGCTGGCCGTCCGCGACGCCGTCCGCAACCGGGGCCGTACGGCTCCAGCCGTGGTCGCGGTCATGGCCGCGGCGGCCGCCTTCAGCACGGTCGCGGTGACGGAGGCCAGCACCGAGCGCTCCCGCGTGGAGCGGTACCGCCCGGCCTACCCGGTGGGCACCGTGGCCGTCCACGGCGACGACGTCACCGAGGAGTCCTGGCAGAAGATCCGGCAGATCGTCGAGCGGGCGCTCCCCGGCGTGCCGCTGGTGGAGGCGTACCAGGCGGTCGACGACGCCGGCCGGATCGTCCACTTCGACCGGGAGGACGGGCGCTGCGAAGGCTGCTCGTTCAGCGTGGGCCCGCTCGGCGAGCTCCCCGTGGGCGGCCCCGCCCTGCTCCGCTTCCTGCTGGGCCGCCCCGACCCGGCGGCCGAGGCGGCGCTGGCGGAGGGCAAGGCGGTGATCTTCAACCCGGCGGCGGTCCGCGACGGGAAAGCGCGTTTCCACATCTGGACCCAGGCGCTGTCCGGTACGGGCGAGCCGAAGGAGGTCAGCCTGCCCGCGACCACGGCCGCCGTGCGGGGACCGTCCACGGTCCTCGGCGTGCTGCCGCTCTCCGCGCCCGCCGAGGCCGGGCTGGAGGCCAGGCTCCACCACCTCGTCGTGGACCCGGCGGTCACCCGCCTCACCCCGGAGCAGGCGCGGGGGATCGACGCCCCGGTGCGGGCGGTCACCCCCAACGTCGCGGTCCGCCTGGAACGCGGCGTACCGGAGAACCGCCCCGACACGACTCGGTTCCTGTGGATCATGGCGGCGATCACCTCGGTGGTGATGCTCGGCGGCACGTTCACCGCCGCGGGCCTGGCCCTCGCCGACGCCCGTCCCGACCTGGCCACGCTCTCCGCGGTCGGGGCGCGGCCGCGGACCCGGCGGCTGGCCGCGGCGGGCCAGGCGCTGTTCATCGCCGGCCTCGGGGCCCCGCTCGGCCTGCTCGTCGGGCTGGTCCCGGGCCTCGCCCTGGCGATCCGGCAGGGCGAGGCCCGGGACCGGGTGCTGGAGGTGGCGCTCAACGGGGTGCCGCTGGAGCGGGCGGAGACGGCGCTCGCGGTGCCCTGGCCGGTGCTGCTGACGGTCGGTCTCGGCCTGCCGCTGCTGGCGGCGCTGGCCGTGGCGGTCTGTACCCGGACGACGGTGACGCTCACCCGCCGGATCGCCTGACCGCCGCCCGCGGTCCCTCCCCGGGCTCCGGGGAGGGACCGCGGGCCAGGCGCTTGCCGTCCGTGCTCCGGGCGGAGAGGCAGTCCTACGGCAGGGTGATGCGGATCTTGGACTGCTTGTGCGGGAGCTCCTCCCAGTCGTCCATGAACTTGGCGGTCAGGCCGTACTTGGCGGCCAGGTCCACCAGCGTCTCGGTCCGGTAGTAGAAGTCCTCGCGCAGCACCTGGTGCTCGCGGCCCTCGGTCCGGTCGAAGGTGAAGTCGAACCAGCCGCCGGGCCGCATGACGCGGCCCACGTGGGCGAAGCACTCCTCGATCACGTGCAGCGGGGAGTGGGAGAAGACGCTGTGCGCGTGCACCACGTCGAAGTACGCGTCGGGCAGGAACTCCAGCTTCAGGTCCAGCACCGGGGTCAGGTGCGGGAGCTTGTCGCGCAGGCCGTAGGAGACGAGGGTCCTCTGGGCGGCGACGAGGATGTCGGGGGAGATGTCGATGCCGTAGTAGCCGCCGGTGTCGAGATAGTCGATGAACAGGCGGCCGGCGCGCAGGTTGCCGCAGCCGATCTCCAGCATCCGGTGCTCCGGGCGCAGGCCGTGCCCGACCAGGTAGTCGAACTGCATCTGGCCGAGGGCGAGCCAGCGCTCGTGCGTCTTGCTGCCCACCGCCGCCTCGGGGTTGCGCGCGGTGTCCGACTTCATGACGGCCCGGTAGTAGCCGATGTGGTCGCTGGTGCGCAGCCGGAACCAGGTGTCCCTGGCCAGTCTCTTCACGTGGGGGACGATCCGGTCCGGATGCCGTACGGCATAGCGGAGCTGATGGATCGGATTGGAGCGGGTCATCTTCCGGGAAACCTCCGCGAGCCGGTACGTGCAGGTCGTCGGCGCCGCGGTGATGATGATCACCGCGGGGACGGCGGCCTGACCGGCCGGGAACGCACCGCGCCCGCGTGCCGCCGGACGGCCAGACCCGCCACGGCATGGTTACCAGAACCACCCCGGCCGGAGTCGTCAGCGCGGACCTGGGCGTTTCCAGGACGTAGACCGTCAAGTACGGCCGAGGCGGCCGTGCGCCGCGGTCCTCGGAGGGCCCCGGTGGGCCGGCCGCCCACGTCATCCTCGGCGTCCTCGCCGCCGCCGGCGGATGCCGCCGATCCGCGGTCACCCCGCCCCGGCGGGCGGCGATCAGTCCCGTACGTCGGCGCAGACCACGTGGGCGCCGATCTCGATCATGCGCTGCTCGCTGCGCGAGTCGGCGACCCGCGCCATGAGGATCGGCGCACCGCTCGCCGCCAGCTGCGGCAGCCGGGCGCGCACGCCCCGGTGCAGGTCCCGCACCACGTCCTCGGCCGCCGACATGTGCACCTTGACGTGCAGCATGATCCCGGGGGCTCCGGAGGCGGTGCGGGCCTCGGAGATCCACACGTGGTGGACGAGCGGGAAGTCGGTCAGGAGCTGCCCGATCGCCACTCGCAGCGCAGGCAGGATCGGATGGGTGCACCGCTTGTAGCCGGGGTCGACCATCTGCATCGGCCCCGACAGGTGGGGCCGGGGCGCGGGGATCCACGGCTGGGCGGAGGCGGTGGGCACGGGGGCCGGATGCGGAGCCGCGGGGACGGGCCGGACCGCGGGGAACGGGCCGCTCACGTGGCCCGACGCCGGGAACGGGTCGCTCGGCGGGCTCATCGGTCCCGCCGGGCCCACGGCCGAGGCGCGGGCGACCGTGGCCATCGCCCCGGTCGCGTACGCCGTCGGGGCCGTGCCCGACAGTGCCGGCGCGGGACCGGTCCGGGTCGAGCGCAGGTGCCGCTGGAGGTCCTCGATCGGTACGGCCGCGGCGGTGGGACCGGCCGCGTCGATCACGATCTCCCGCACGCCGGTGACGCGCTGGATGTCGAGGATGGTGTCGGCGTCGCAGGCCGACAGAGAGTGACTGCCGCGATGCCGTGCGTAGGTGCTCTCGGAGGTGTATCCGAGCAGCACCCGCTCACCGGTCTGCGTCGTCCCCAGGACGACGGAGCGGTCCGGTCGCACGGCAACCAGGAGTCCCCCTTCGGCAAGCGCCGCCAGCAGCCGTTGCGGGCCGCCGTGCCGCGCGAGCACATCGCCGAGAGCGGGGTTGCCGATGCTCATATGACGAACGATAGGTAGAGGACCACGGCTTATGAGGGTAATCGTGAAGATTTATCGCAGCAATACCAAGTTGAAGGTTCCATGCATGAGATTCGCGGGGATGGGTACCGATCTCCGTTCGCCGGGCGGGAGGGTCCCTGTCCGGCGGGCGGGGTGACACCACGGTGACGCGCCATCGCGACGTCACGGTGACGCCGCTGTGACGTGACGGTGACGCCGGAGTGACGCCGAAGTGGCGCCGCCGGAGCGCCCTGGGTGATGTCCGGGCGGCGTCCGGCCCGTGTCCGGCACACGTCCGGAGGTGATCTCCGTCTCGGATCGCGGGACACTCGTGAACGCGTTCACAAGCGCAGATAGACTGCGTGAGGTCCGGTGCAGCCCTTCCCGTCTCGTAAGGAACCACCAGTGAACAAGCCCGTCGTACTGGTCGCAGAGGAACTCTCCGAGGCCGGTCTCGCGGTCCTGGGCGCGGATTTCGAGGTCCGCCACACCGACGGCGCCGACCGCGCCCAGTTCCTGCCCGCCCTCGCCGACGTGGACGCGCTCATCGTGCGCAGCGCCACGCAGGTGGACGCCGAAGCCATCGCGCACGCGCCGAAGCTCCGCGTCGTCGCCCGCGCGGGCGTCGGCCTGGACAACGTGGACGTGGAGGCCGCGACCAAGGCCGGCGTCATGGTCGTCAACGCGCCCACCTCCAACATCACCAGCGCCGCCGAGCACACCGTCGCGCTGATCCTCGCCTCCGCCCGCAACGTCGCCCAGGCGCACGCCGCGCTCAAGGGCGGCGAGTGGAAGCGCTCGAAGTACACCGGTGTGGAACTCGACGAGAAGGTCGTCGCCATCCTCGGCCTCGGCAAGATCGGCCAGCTCGTCGCCCAGCGCCTGCAGCCGTTCGGCGTCGAGCTGATCGCCTACGACCCCTACCTGCCGCCGGCCCGCGCCGCGCAGATGGGCGTGCGCCTGGTCTCGCTGGAGGAGGCCCTGCGCGAGGCCGACTTCATCACCGTGCACCTGCCGAAGTCCAAGGAGACGATCGGGCTCATCGGCGACAAGGAGCTGCGCATCGTCAAGCCGACCGCGCGCCTGATCAACGTCGCCCGCGGTGGCATCATCGACGAGAACGCCCTCTACGCCGCGATCAAGGAGGGCCGGGTCGCCGGCGCCGGCATCGACGTGTTCCCCAAGGAGCCCGTCACCGACAGCCCGCTGTTCGAGCTGGACCAGGTCGTCGTCACCCCGCACCTGGGCGCCTCCACCCACGAGGCCCAGGAGAAGGCAGGCACCCAGGTGGCGCGGAGCGTGAAGCTCGCCCTCGCCGGGGAGTTCGTGCCGGACGCGGTCAACGTCCAGGGCGGGGCCGTCGCCGAGGACGTCAAGCCGGGCCTGCCGCTGGCCGAGAAGCTCGGCCGGGTCTTCACCGCGCTGGCCGGGGAGGTCGCCACCAAGCTCGACGTGGAGGTCCGCGGCGAGATCGCCTCCCATGACGTGCGCGTGCTGGAGCTGGCCGCCCTCAAGGGCGTCTTCACCGACGTGGTCGAGGATTCCGTCACCTACGTCAACGCGCCCCTGCTGGCCAAGGACCGCGGCCTGGAGGTGGAGCTGGTCACCAGCTCCGAGAGCCCCGACTGGCGCAACGTGGTGACCGTGCGCGGCGTGCTGGCCGACGGCCGCACGGTCTCGGTCTCCGGCACCCTGTCCGGCCCGCGGCAGATCACGAAGATCGTCGAGGTCAACGGCTACCAGATCGAGATCGAGCCGACCGACCACCTGTCGTTCTTCACCTACTCCGACCGCCCCGGCGTGGTCGGCGTCGTCGGCCGCGTCCTGGGCGACCACGGCATCAACATCGCCTCGATGCAGGTGGCCCGGCACGCCAAGGGCGGCAAGGCCCTCATCGCGCTGACCGTGGACACCGCCATCCCCTCCGACGTGGTCGAGCAGATCATCGGTGAGATCGGCGCCGAGAGCGGCCGATCGGTCGCCCTGGCCGAGTAGCCACGGTCGAGTAGCCACGGCCGAGTAGCCACGGCCGAGTGACGCCCCTGCTCCACAGGACGGCCGCCGCCC
>NZ_JBHSBM010000023.1:310118-328403 GCF_042650625.1 Planomonospora corallina | reverse complement strand
GTGAGAAGGGTGTACGGCGGGCGAGACGTCATCCCGGTGGCCAGGTATTCTGGGATGAAATGCGCCAGGTTCTCGTACTCATTACCTGCCGCGGCGGGGCCTGACAGGGGCAGGCCGGCAACCCGCCGCGGTGAGCGCGGCGCGCGCCGGTCGGTAAGCCCCCTCGTCGCCGGTCCGTGATCCGGACCCGCGACCCCAGGCCCGGTCCGGATCCGCGATCGGACCCCCGGACGGCCTCCCCCCGTGCTTTCCGTTTTCCGTGCGACCGAGATGAGAATCGCCATGTACGACATGTATCCCTGGAACTCTCCCGAGGACGCCAAGGAGGAGGCCGCCGAGGCTCTCCAGGCCGCCCTGGACCGCCGCGACAACGGCGGCGCCCCGACCCGCTGAGGCGCAGGCCGCCGGGCGTCGCCCGCGGGCGACGCCCGGCGCGTCGGCTCTTGCGGGCGTTCGTCCCGCGAACCGCTGGTATGTCCAACTACTGAGACCGCTGTCCGTCCACCGGGACGGGCCGGTAAGGTGCCTGCATGAACTCGCGCAACATTCGCCTGGCGGTCATCCCCGGTGACGGGATCGGGACCGAAGTCGTGGCCGAGGGCCTGAAGGTCCTCGAAGCGGTCGGGACGAAGGTGGAGACCACCACCTACGATCTCGGTGCCAAGCGCTACCACGAGACCGGTGAGACCCTCCCGGACGCGGTCCTGGACGAGCTGCGCGGATACGACGCGATCCTGCTCGGTGCGATCGGCGACCCCAGCGTGCCCCCCGGCATCCTGGAGCGCGACCTGCTGCTCCGGCTCCGCTTCGACCTCGACCACTACGTGAACCTCCGTCCGGTCAAGCTCTTCCCCGGCGTGGAGACCCCGCTCGGCGAGGCCCGCCCCGAGGACATCGACATGGTCGTCGTGCGCGAGGGCACCGAGGGGCTGTACGCCGGGGCCGGCGGCGTGCTGCGCCGCGGCACCCCGCAGGAGGTCGCCACCCAGGAGTCGGTGAACACCGCCTACGGCGTCGAGCGCGTCGTCCGCTACGCCTTCGACAAGGCGCTCTCCCGCCCCCGCAGGAAGCTCACGCTGGTCCACAAGACCAACGTGCTGACCTACGCCGGCGACCTGTGGGCCCGCACCGTCGACCGGGTCAGCCTGGAGTACCCCGACGTCGAGACCGACTACTGCCACATCGACGCGGCCTCGATGTTCTTCGTCAACCAGCCGCAGCGGTTCGACGTGATCGTCACCGACAACCTCTTCGGCGACATCATCACCGACATCGGCGCGGCCGTCGCCGGCGGCATCGGCCTGGCGGCGAGCGGCAACATCAACCCCGACCGGACCGCGCCCAGCATGTTCGAGCCGGTCCACGGCAGCGCTCCCGACATCGCGGGCCAGGGCAAGGCCGACCCGACCGCCACCATCCTGTCGGTCGCCATGCTCCTGGACCACCTCGGCCTGGCCGAGGAGGCCGCCCGGGTCGAGCAGGCCGTCGCCGACGACCTGGTCGAGCGGCAGACCGGCTGGAGCAGCCGGACCACCCAGGAGATCGGCGACGACATCACCGCCCGAGTAGCCGGCTGACGAGCCGCCACTCCTCCTCGACCCCAAGACGCGCCCGGCGGCTCTCCTCGAGCCGCCGGGCGCGTCTTCGTGTGTCCGGGCGGGGGTGGATCCTGCCGATCACACCCTGGAATGCAGTAGTTTCCCGTTACCCGGGTCCACCGCAGAATGGACTTAAGGGTAGAGCCACCACAAAGAGAAGGATCTCCGTCATGACCACCGCTCAGAAGCTCAGCTTCGACGTGCAGCTCTCCGACCACGCGCGCACCGCGGCAGAGCGTGAGCGGGTAATGGAGAGCCCCGGGTTCGGCCAGGTCTTCACCGACCACATGATCTCGATCGACTACACCGAGGGCGAGGGCTGGCACGACGCCCGGCTCATGCCGTACGGCCCTCTCGCGCTCGACCCGGCGACCTCGGTCTTCCACTACGCCCAGGAGCTCTTCGAGGGCCTGAAGGCCTACCGGCAGCCGGGCAGCGACGCGATCGTGAGCTTCCGGCCGTACGCCAACGCCGCCCGCTTCAACTCCTCCGCCCGGCGCATGGCCATGCCCGAGCTGCCCGAGGAGACCTTCGTCGAGTCGCTGGAACTGCTCGTCCAGACCGACCGGGAGTGGGTGCCGACGACGGAGGGGCACAGCCTCTACCTGCGCCCCTTCATGATCGCCACGCAGCCGGCGCTCGGGGTGAACTACCCGTCGAAGAGCTACAAGTACATGGTGATCGCCTCCCCGGCCGCCGCCTACTTCGGCGCGAGCAAGGCGGTCTCGGTCTGGCTGTCCACCGAGTACACCCGGGCCGCGCCCGGCGGCACCGGCTTCGCCAAGTGCGGCGGGAACTACGCGGCGGCCTTCGTGGCCCAGCGCCAGGCCGTCGAGAACGGCTGCGACCAGGTGGTCTGGCTGGACGCGAACGAGCACCGCCACGTCGAGGAGATGGGCGGGATGAACCTGTTCTTCGTCTACGGCGACCGGCTGCTCACCCCCGCGCTCACCGGCACGCTGCTGCCGGGCATCACCCGCGACTCGATCCTCGCGCTGGCCGGCAGCCTCGGCCTCACCGCCGAGGAGGGGCGCATCTCGATCGAGGAGTGGCAGGAGGGCTGCGCCTCCGGCGAGCTCACCGAGGTCTTCGCCTGCGGCACCGCGGCGGTCGTCACCCCGGTCGGCTCGGTCAAGGGCGCCGACCGCGCCTGGACGATCGGCGACGGCACCCCCGGCCCGGTCACCCAGCGGATCCGCTCCGAGCTCACCGGCATCCAGTACGGCACCCGCCCCGACCCGCACAACTGGGTCCACAAGATCTGCTGACCGGTCCTCTCCCGGTCCGGGGCCCGGGGCGGCACGCCCACGGGCCCCGCAGGCCCCGGCCCCGGGCCGGCGCGCAACGTCCGGCGCGCGGCGACAGGCCCGGGAACGTCCTCGTCAGTTCTTCCGGATCATGGTGAGGCCGTCGGCCATGGGAAGCATGATCGAGGTGGTCCGGGGGTCGGAGGCGACCATGTCGTTGAAGTCGCGCAGCGCCTCCACGCCCTCGTCACGGTCCTTGGGCTGGGCGACCCGGCCGCCGCCCAGGGTGTTGTCGACGAGGATCACCCCGCCCGGGGCGAGCAGGGACATGAGGATCTCGTAGTAGACCGGGTAGTTCGGCTTGTCGGCGTCGATGAACGCCAGGTCGACGGGCGGGTCGGCGGGCAGCTCCCGGAGCCGGATCGCGGCCGGGCCGAGGCGGAGCTCGATGCGGTCGGCGAGCCCGGCCTCGTCCCAGTACCGCCGGGCCACCGTGGTCCACTCCTCGCTGACGTCGAAGCAGGTCAGCCTCCCGCCGGGGGCCAGGCCGCGGGCCAGGCAGATGGAGGAGTAACCGGTGAAGGTGCCCACCTCCACGGCGTTCCGGGCCTCGCGGATCTGGGCGATCATCGTGAGGAACCCTCCCTGAGCCGGGGTGATCTGCATGATCGCCTGCTCGCCCGCGAGCTCGCGCGTCTCCATGGCCAGCTCGTCCAGCAGCTCGTCCGGCAGGGTCGAGTGCGCGAGCAGGTACTGCCCGACCGTCGGCTCGAGATAAATCGCCTTCATCACGCCATTCTCACCGGCCACAGGTGATCTACACCGGAGGGACCCCGTCCGCGGTGGCGTGGCGCGCCGTCCGGCGGCTCCTTCCGCCCATGTCCCGGCACTGTGCCGTACGTCTCGAATGCCGAGATCAATGTGTCAGATGGCGGTCGCGTGTGGCAGACTGCAGAGCATCATGTCCTACGGTCTGCTCATTATCGGCAGGCGCGCCGGCTGAAAAGGGACACCGCCGGCGCGCAGACCTCTCACGTCCGTGAGGGGTCTTTTTGCTTTCCCGAGCCGAATGGGCGCGCGGCGACACCGCACCGCGAAGGAGATCCTCAATGACCGACGACCGCTTCCACGTCTACGACACCACGCTCCGCGACGGCGCGCAGCAGGAGGGCCTCAACCTCACCGTGGCCGACAAGCTGGCCGTCGCGCGGCACCTGGACGGCCTGGGCGTCGGGTTCATCGAGGGCGGCTGGCCCGGCGCCAACCCCAAGGACACCGAGTTCTTCCGGCGGGCTCGGACCGAGCTCGACCTGAAGCACGCGCAGCTCGCCGCGTTCGGCGCGACCCGCCGGGCCGGCGTGAAGGCAGCCGACGACCCACTGGTGGCCGCACTGCGCGAATCCGGCGCGCCGGTCGTGACGCTCGTCGCCAAGAGCCACGACCGGCACGTCGAGCTGGCCCTCCGCACGACCCTTGAGGAGAACCTCGCGATGATCCGCGACACCGTCTCCCACCTGCGTGCGGAGGGCCAGAGGGTCTTCCTCGACGCCGAGCACTTCTTCGACGGGTACGCCTCCAACCCCGCCTACGCGCTGGAGGTGCTGCGCACCGCCGCCGAGGCCGGCGCCTCGGTGATCGCGCTCTGCGACACCAACGGCGGCATGCTCCCCGACGAGCTCGCCGAGGTCGTCCACGAGGCGGTCGGCACCGGGGCCCGCATCGGCATCCACTGCCACGACGACACCGGCTGCGCGGTGGCCAACACCCTGGCCGCGGTGCGGGCGGGCGCCACCCACGTGCAGGGCTGCGCCAACGGGTACGGCGAGCGCTCCGGCAACGCCAACCTGTTCACCGTCGTGGCCAACCTCCAGCTCAAGCGGGGCTTCGACCTCGTGCCGCGGGAGGCGCTGGCCGACATGACCCGGATCGCCCACGCGATCACCGAGATCACCAACGTCACCCCGAACTCCCACGCGCCCTACGTCGGCGTCTCCGCCTTCGCGCACAAGGCCGGACTGCACGCCAGCGCCATCAAGGTGGACCCCAACCTCTACCAGCACATCGACCCGGCGCAGGTCGGCAACGACATGCGCATGCTCGTCTCCGACATGGCCGGCCGGGCCTCGGTCGAGCTCAAGGGCCGCGAGCTGGGCTACGAGCTGTCGGCGGAGACCTCGCGCGACCTGGTGGACCGGGTCAAGGAGCTGGAGTCGCGCGGCTACACCTTCGAGGCCGCCGACGCCTCCTTCGAGCTGCTGCTCCGCGACACCGTCGCGGGCGAGCGCCGGCGCCACTTCGACGTCGAGTCGTGGCGGGTGATCGTCGAGCGGACGCGCGGGGGCGAGATGGTGAGCGAGGCCACGGTCAAGCTGCACGCCAAGGGCGAGCGGATCATCGCCACCGGGGAGGGCAACGGCCCCGTCAACGCGCTGGACAAGGCGGTGCGGACCGCGCTGGAGCGGCTCTACCCGGAGCTGGCCGGGGTCGAGCTGGTCGACTTCAAGGTCCGGATCCTGGAGGGCGCCCACGGCACCGACGCGGTCACCCGGGTGCTCGTCACCTCCAGCGACGCGACGGGCGAGTGGGCCACGGTGGGCGTCGCCGAGAACGTCATCGAGGCCTCCTGGCAGGCCCTGGAGCAGGCCGTCACCTACGGTCTGCTGCGCGCGGGCCACGCGACGGACTGAGCCCGGCCCGGCTGTGGTCCCGCCCGGCTGCGGTCCCTGCGGCCCTCACCCGGTCGGTCCCCGCGGCCCCCGCCCGGCCCGCCGCGGGGGAAGGCGCGGGCCGGGCGGGGAGCGGCGTCAGGAGAGGGTCGTGCCCGCGGCCCTGAAGGAGACCGCGCCGCCGGAGGTCTCCAGGGTGACCTTGCCGCCGGAGCAGGAGACCGAGGGGGCGCCGGTGCCGGGCACCACCACGGTCAGCAGCCCGCCGGCGACGTCGGGGGAGACGACGGCGGGGGCGGCCTGCTTCTTCAGGTAGGCGGGGGAGACCCAGCCCTGGAAGGGGCTGCTCGAGCCGCGGACGACCTTCTGGCCGCCGACCGCCTTGCAGGACGGCATCGCGAGCTGGACGAGCGTCGCCTTCCAGCCGGTCTTGTCCTTGACCACGACCTGGCCGCCGCCGTTCGAGACCACCGACAGGTCCGCGGAGAAGTGCCAGAGGGAGCGGACCTTCGAGCCCGGGGGCACCGTGTCGAGCACGGCCATCACGTCCTCGCCGTGGTTGACCAGGACCGAGCGGGTGCGCGGCACGCCGTACGCCCGGTCGGTGAGGCGGAAGCTCTGCCGGCCGTCCTTGACCGACGACTTCGTCAGGGCCGTCGCGGCCCTGGGGCGGAAGCGGGCGCCGGCCACGACCGGGACGTTGTGCGCCTCGGGGGACATCGTCCAGTGGCGGTAGGCGTTGTCCTCGTAGGAGTGGAAGCCCACGTCGACCAGGACGTCGCGGCCCTGGGCGTAGTAGGTGACGCCCAGGTGGTCCTCGTGGCCGTGGTACTTGGTGCCCGGGCCGAACCGGACGGAGTAGAACGCCGACTCCGGCTTGCCCCAGTCGGTCCGGCCGTACACGTAGCCGTTCCGGTAGACCTTCACGGTCTTCTTCGGGGTGTCGTAGCCGGCCGGGCGCACGTCGGCGCCGCCGTCGCCGATCGGGACCATGAAGCCGTTGGGCTGGGTGGAGTGGGCGACGAAGGTCTTGAGCGCCTCCCAGCGCCTCTCGATCGCCGACGGCACCTTCCGGCCGCACGCCTCGATGTTGTCCATCGCGACCTTGAGCCGGTCGTGGACGTAGACCGCGTAGCGGGGCGCCTGCTCGCGGAGCGCGCCCTGGGAGTCGACGTCGAGCTCCACGGTCTCGGTCAGGCGGCGGATCGCCAGGGAGGTCCACGCCTCGCGCCCGTAGCGGCAGCCGATGCCGAGCAGCGCGATGTCCTGGTCGATGCCGTGGTTGTGGCCCTTCTCGTACAGCTTCGGGTCCGACAGCATCGCGGCGTGCTCGGCCAGGCTCTTCGTCAGCCAGGACTCCTTGACGTGCTTGCTCAGGCAGACCAGCGCGGGGGCGCGCAGCGCGATCGGGTGCTCCTGCCAGGCGTACGGGCTGCCACCGCCGCGGCGCGGGTTGTCCTTCACCCAGTCCCGGGCGATCTCGGTGGCGCGCTCCAGGTAGGCCCTGTCCCCGTTCGTCTCGTAGTCGGCGACGAGCCGGCCCATCCAGCGCAGGGAGTGGAAGACCATGCTCCACGAGCGGTTGCGGTAGGGGTCGGTCCGCCAGTCGACGTCCCTGCCCACCTTGACGGCGGGCAGGTCGAGGAAGGACACCTGCCCGGCCATGACGTCCGGCCCGGTCGGGGTGGCGGGCAGCCAGTCGCCCTGGCACTCGGCGGTGCGTTTGACCGCGCCGCCGGTGCCGGCCGCCTCCGCTGTGCCGAGGGTGCCGCCACCGGACAGCAGCAGGGCGGTGGACAGGACGAGTGCTCGTGTGCGGGGGCGCACGCCAGTTTCCTTCCGGGGCAGGTGGGGTAGGGAAGAATGCTTGGGCAGCATCCCATCGACATCCCGCCGAACCGGTCAAGCTGGGAGGACTTTTCCCAGGGCATCGTTAGCAACTAGATGCACGGACCCGGCCGGCCGCACGGGGCGCGGCGGGCCGGGTCCGGTCCGTCACGCGCGGGCGGCGGCCTCCTGGCGGGTGCTCGCCCAGATGCTCGGCCGCGGCAGCGGCTCACCGGCCCGGACGGCGGCGGCCCACTCGGCGGTGGTGGCCACCGCGGCGAAGTTGGAGGCCATCACCACCAGCACGTGCTCGTGCACCTGCCGGGCGGACAGGCTCCCCGCCGGGGTCGCCAGCGCGACGGTGCCGGTCGCGTCCGACAGGAACTCCACGGCCAGGCCCCGGTGGAAGGCGTCGCGGGCGGTGGACTCGTCGCAGTTCTGGGTCATGTACCCGGCCACGGTCAGCGTGTCGACGCCCCGCTCCTCCAGCCACCCGCCCAGGTCCGTCCCGGCGAAGGCCGAGGCCGTCGCCTTGTCCACCAGGTGGTCGTACGGCCTGCCCGCCACCTCCTCGCGGAGCTCCCAGCCGTGCCCGCCGGAGCCGAACAGGGGCGAGGAGGCGGGGGAGGTGTGCCGGACCACGACCACCGGGACGCCGTGCTCGCGGGCGGTGTCCATGGCGGTCAGCACGGCCGCCAGGCTCTCCTCGCGCGGCGGATGGGCGATCGGGAGGTCGCCGGTGAAGTACTCGTTCTGCACGTCGATGACGACGAGGGCGCGTCTCATGCGCTCAAGCCTGGCGGCGGGGGCGGGTCCGGTGTGAGGGCGCCGTCGGCCATCCACCGCGGGATTCACGCCAGCGCCCCGGCGGGGGGACCGCCGAAGGCGCTCCGGTAGGCGGCGGGCGAGATCCCCACCCGGCGGCGGAAATGGGGCCGCAGCGCCACCGCCGAGGCGAAGCCCGCACGGCGGGCGATCCGCTCGACCGGCTCGTCGGTCGTCTCCAGCAGCCGCTGGGCGTGCAGGACCCGCTGGTGGAGCAGCCACTGGGCGGGGGTCGTCCCGGTGGCCTGCCGGAACCGCCGGTCGAAGGTGCGCCTGCTCATCAGCGCCCGCGCGGCCAGCGCGTCCACGGTCAGCTCCTCCTCCAGGTGGCGCAGGGCCCAGTCCAGGACGTCGCCGAGAGGATCGCCGGTGGCGGGGGCGGGGACGGGGTGGTCGATGTACTGCGCCTGGCCGCCGGCCCGGTGCGGCGGCGTGACCAGGCTCCGGGCGATGGTGCCGGCCACCCGCGTGCCGTACGAGCGGCGCACGAGGTGCAGGCACAGGTCGATGCCGCCGGTGCTCCCGGCCGAGGTGAGGATGTCGCCCTCGTCCACGTAGAGCACGTCCGGCCGGACCTCGACGCGCGGGTGCATGGAGGCCAGCAGGTCGGTGTAGCGCCAGTGGGTGGTGGCCGGGCGTCCGTCCAGCAGACCGGTGGCGGCCAGCACGAACGTGCCCAGGCACAGGGAGACGACCGTCGCGCCCCGGGCGTGGGCCCGGCGCAGCACGTCCAGCGCCTCCGGCGAGGGCGGGCGGGGCGAGAGCGGGCTCCGCCAGGTCGGCACGATCACCAGGTCGGCGTCCTCGGCCGCCGCCAGGCCGTACGGCGCGTCGAGGGTGAGCCCGGCGTCCGTGCGCACCGGGCCGCCCTCGGCGGCCACCGCCCGCACCTCGAACTCCGGAGTCCCGGGACGGCGCTCGCCGAAGACCGCGATCGGCACCGACGCCTCGAACAGCGGGATCTCGTCGAAGAGCAGCACCGCGACCGTCGAGAAAGGCGCCGGGGGCGTGAAGAAGGCCGGGGAGGCCGGGGACGTGCTCGCCGGAGGGGTCTCCGCGGGGGAGGACATGGCGTGATCCTATCGGCGGGTGGCGTCCCGGCCACTCGTCCGGCCGGCCCGGTCCGGACATCCTGGGCACATGCGACTCGACGAGATCACCGTTCCCGGCACGTCCGCCTGCCGTACCGCGCTGGAGGCGGCCACGGCCTACTGCTCGCCCTCCCTGCTCAACCACTCGGTCCGCGCCTACCTCTGGGCGGCGGCCTACGCCCAGGCCCGCGACATCGCCTTCGACGCCGAGCTGCTGTACGTGGCGGCGATGTTCCACGACATCGGGCTGGTCGCGGAGTTCGACAGCCACACCGTGCCGTTCGAGGAGGCCGGCGGCCACGTCGCCTGGGTCTTCGCCGCGGGCGCGGGCTGGCCGGTCGAGCGCCGCCGCCGGGTCTCGGAGGTGATCGTGCGGCACATGTGGGACGAGGTGGACGTGGCCGCCGACCCCGAGGGGCACCTGCTGGAGCTCTCCACCGCGCTGGACATCTCCGGCCGCGGGCCCGGGGACTGGCCCGCGGAACTGCGGGCCGAGGTCCTCGGCCGGTACCCCCGGCTGGAGATCGGCAAGGAGTTCACCGCCTGCATGCTGGACCAGGGAGAGCGCAAGCCGGACAGCCTCGCCGGGGGGTTCGTGCGCAGCGGCATCGCCGGGCGCATCGCCGCCAACCCGCTGGAGCGCTGACCGGCCCGGGAACGGTCAGGACTTCGGAGCCGCGCTCTGCACGACCTCGAACGACCAGATCTCGGAGCCGGAGGCGGCCGGACCGCCCTGGCCGTGCCCGTGACCGTGCCCCTGCCCCTGCCCCTGCTCCTGCCCGTGGCCGTGACCGTGGCCCTGTGCGCCCGCCTCGGCGGCGGCCTGGGCGTGCCCCTGCTGGAACGCCCGGCTCTCGGTCCAGCGCTGGAAGTCCTCCTCCGAGCGCCAGCGGGTGTAGACCAGGTAGCGGTCGGTGCCCTCCACCGGGCGGAGCAGTTCGAACCACTCGAACCCGTCGGCCGACTCCACGAACCCGGCCCGGTTGGCGAAGCGCTTCTCCAGCTCCTCGCGCATCTCCGCGGGCACCGTGAGCACGTTCATCTTCACAACGGACATGAGGTCTCCTTCCGGAACGTCTTCCGATCACCCTACGGTCCTCCCTCCCGCCGCGCCGGGAGCGACTCCGCGGCCGTACGCCGCGGCCGGCGCCGTGACGGTCCTGGGATCCCGCACGGGGAGCGGCCCGGGAGAGCCGGGCGCGGGGGAGGTCCGGCGGGAGCCCGAGCGGCACTAGCCTTGTCCTGTGCGTATAGCGAGGTTCTCCACAGGCGACGGTGTCGGATTCGGGGTGGTCGAGGGCGGCCCCGGTGAGGAGTTCGTCTCGGCGGTCTCCGGCCACCCGTTCGGCCCGATCCAGTTCACCGGTGAACGGCACGCGCTCAGCGACGTCAGGCTGCTGGCGCCCATGCTGCCCAGCAAGGTCGTCGCCATCGGCAGGAACTACGCCGAGCACGCCCGTGAGATGGGCGGCGAGGTGCCCGAGGAGCCGCTGTTCTTCCTGAAGCCGTCCACCTCGGTGATCGGCCCCGGGGAGGCCGTCGCCTACCCGGTCGGGCTCTCGCAGCGGGTCGACCACGAGGGCGAGCTGGCCGTGGTGATCGGAAGGCTCTGCCGGGAGGTCCCCGTCGAGCGGGCCCACGAGGTCGTCTTCGGCTACACCTGCGCCAACGACGTCACCGCTCGTGACCTGCAGAAGAAGGACGTGCAGTACACCCGGGCCAAGGGCTTCGACACCTTCTGCCCGCTCGGCCCGTGGATCCAGACCGAGCTCGACCCCGCCGACCTGGGCATCACCACGAAGGTGAACGGCGAGGTCCGGCAGAGCTCGCGCACCTCCAAGCTCATCCACGACATTCCCGCGCTGATCGCCCACGTGAGCGCGGTCATGACCCTGATCCCCGGCGACGTGATCCTCACCGGGACGCCCGAGGGGGTCGGCCCGCTCGAGGTCGGGGACGAGGTCAGCGTCAGCATCGAAGGTATCGGCACTCTCAGCAACAGGGTGGTCTCCCGGTGATCAGGGTTCGTTTCGCTCCGTCGCCCACCGGCATGTTCCATGTCGGCGGCGCCCGTTCGGCGCTGTTCAACTGGGCGCTGGCCCAGCAGTCCGGTGGCCGCTTCGTACTGCGCGTCGAGGACACCGACGCGGCGCGCAACCGGCCCGAGTGGACCGAGGGGATCCTCTCCGCCCTGGCCTGGATCGGGATCAGCGACGAGAGCCCGGTCTTCGAGGGTCCCCACTTCCAGTCGGAGAACGAGCCGCGGCACCGCGAGGCCGTCGCCAAGCTGCTCGCCGACGGCAAGGCGTACTACTGCGACTGCACCCGGGACAAGCTCGAGGAGCGCACCGGCTCGCAGCACAAGGGCTACGACGGCTTCTGCCGTGACCGGGGCCTCACCGAGGGCGCGGTCCGCTTCCGCACCCCCGACGAGGGCGTCACCGTGGTGGACGACGTGATCCGCGGCCGGGTGGAGTTCCCCAACGACGCGCAGGAGGACTTCGTCATCGCGCGCAGCGACGGCTCGCCGCTGTACGTGCTGGCCAACGCCGTCGACGACATCACCCAGGGCATCACCCACGTGGTCCGGGGCGAGGAGCACCTGGCCAACGCCCAGCGCCAGGAGCTGCTGTGGCCCGCGCTGGGCGCCGAGCCGCCGGTCTGGGCGCACCTGCCGGTCATCGTCAACGAGCAGCGCAAGAAGCTCTCCAAGCGCCGGGACAAGGTGGCCCTGGAGTCCTACCGCGAGGAGGGCTACCTGGCCGAGGCGATGGTGAACTACCTGATGCTGCTCGGCTGGGGCCCCGGCGAGGACCGGGAGATCATGCCCTGGTCGGAGATGATGCCGCTGTTCAAGCTGGAGGACGTCAACTCCGCCAACGCCTTCTTCGACGAGAAGAAGCTGCGGGCCTTCAACGGCGAGTACATCCGGGCGCTCCCGCTGGACGATTTCATCCGGCGCTGCGAGCCGTGGCTCGACCCGAGCTGGGACCGGGCGACCTTCGCCGGGATCGCCGAGCTGGCCCAGACCCGCGTCTCGGTGCTCTCCGAGATCAGCGCGAACGTCGACTTCCTCTTCCTGGACGAGCCGTTCTTCGACCAGGCCTCCTGGGACAAGGCGATGAAGGGCCCGGCCGAGGAGATCCTGGCCGGCTACCTCGCCCGCCTGGAGACGGCCGAGATGACCGCCGAGGCGCTGAAGACCGCCCTGGAGGAGGTCGGCGCGGAGCACGGGCTCAAGCTCGGCAAGGCCCAGGCCCCCGTCCGGGTGGCGATCACCGGGCGGACGGTCGGCCTGCCGTTGTTCGAGTCGATCGAGGCGCTCGGCCGGGAGCGCTCGGCCGAGCGCCTGCGCGCGGCGCTGACGCGCCTGCGAGGCTGAGCGCGGCCCCGGCCGCCATCGCCAGCCAGACGCCGCTCGCCCCGAGCGCGGAGGCGAGGAAGGCGGCCAGGGGCAGCTGGACCGCGAAGCCCGCCAGCGTGGCGGTGAGCAGCCGGCTGCCCCTGCCCTCGGCCTGGAGCGTGCCGCCGAGCGCGATCAGGCCGCCGAACGGGACGAGGTAGAGCGTCATCCAGCGCAGGAAGTCCACGGCCGCGGCGGCCACTGCGGGGTCACCGGTGAACAGCCCCGCCGCGGGCGCCGCGACCGTGTTGAGCACGGCGGCGACCGCGGCCCCGGCGGCCAGGCCGTACCGGAGCACCGGCCCGGCCCGGCCGGTGCGGGCGGTGCGGATCAGCGCGGCCTGGCGGAGCGCGTAGAAGGCCATCACCCCCGCCAGCATGACCTTCGTGCCGATGCCGTACCCGGCCAGCGCCGTCACCCCGAGCCCGCCCACGATGTCGACCATGAGCAGGCCGGCCAGGGACCTGGCCAGGAAGTCGCCGGACATGGGCAGGCCGGTGCGGAGGATCTCCGCGGCGTGCGCCCGGGCCGGGGGCTCCGGCGCCGTGGGCGCCCGGTCCGCCCGCTCCCCGGCCACTCGGGCCGTCGGGGCTTCCCGATGCGCGTCCGCCCGCTCCGCCGCTCCTCCCGCGGCGGGCACGGCGCAGGACGTCCGCCGCCGGAGCAGGGTCAGGGAGACGGCGAGGGTGACCAGCCGGGCCAGTACGGTCGCCAGCGCCGCGCCGGGCACACCCAGTTCCAGGCCGTGGATGAGCAGCGGGTCGAGGGCGATCACCAGCGCGTTGCAGAGCAGCGCGTTGCGCATCGGGGTCCTGGTGTCCCCGAAGCCCTTGAAGACGCCGTCGGCCAGGGACTGCGCGTAGAAGACCGGGACCCCGGCCATGGAGACCAGGAAGAAGCCGGCGGTCAGGGCGGCCGTCGCGGCGTCGTCGGTGAACAGGCCGGCGAGCGGTTCGCGGAGCGGCACGCCGCAGGCCGCCACGGCGAGGCCGGTCGCCGCGCACAGCAGCCACGCCGTACGGACGACCGGGGCGGTGGGGAGCCTGCCGTCGCGCCGGCCCACCAGGACGGTGGTTCCCGTGGTGACGGCGAGGACCACGCCCAGCACGAGGTTCTCCACGGTGGTGGCGATCGTGACGGCCGCCACCGCCCGCTCGCCCAGCCCGGAGACCCAGAGCAGGTCGATCAGGCCCACGGCGACCACGGCGGTCAGCAGTTCCACGTAGACGGGCAGGGCGAGGCGGATCAACGCCATGCTTTACCTCGATTCGATATAGCTCGTTTAGAGGTATAGCGTTACGATGCGCCCATGGCAAGCGGTGACCTGGCCCTGTCGATCCTGGGCCTGCTCGGTGAGGGGCCCAAGCACGGCTACGAGCTCAAGGCCCGCATCCATCAGCTGAGCGGCCACCTCCGCCCGGTCAGCGACGGCGCGCTCTACCCTGCCATCACCCGGCTGGAGAAGGCGGGGCTGCTGGAGCGGCACGAGGAGGAGGGTGCGGCCGCCGCCCGGCGCCAGGTGCTCACCCTGACGGACGCCGGCCGGGCCGAGCTGCTGCGGCGGCTCCGGGAGCCGGACGAGTTCGACATCAGCGACCAGACCCGGTTCTTCGGCCTGCTGACCTTCCTGTCGCAGCTCCCCGACCGCGCGGACCAGGCCAGGGTCCTCCGCCGCCGCCTCGACTTCCTCCAGGCGCCCGCGAGCTTCTTCTACGCGGACGGCCGGCCGCAGCGGGCCGAGGAGGTCTCCGACCCGTTCCACCGCGGCATGCTGCTGATCGCCCGCGCCACCGGCAGCGCCGAGAAGCAGTGGCTGCGGGAGGCGATCGCGGCGCTGGAGTCATGAGGGCCCGGGGGAGGCGGGAGCCCCCGGGGGTCGCGGCCGCCCGGACCAGGTCCTCCGGCCTGGCCGGGCCGATCGGCGGGAGCCCCCGGGCCCGCGGCCGATCGAGGGCCGGGGGCTCCCCGCCTGAGGATCAGACCAGCAGGCCCCGCCGCTCCAGCAGGGGCTCGATGCGCGGGTCGCGTCCGCGGAAGTCGCGGAAGGCGTCCATCACGTCCCTGGAGCCGCCCACCGACAGCAGCGTGGCGCGGAAGTGGTCGCCGTTCTCCCGCTTCAGCCCGCCGTTCTCCTTGAACCACTCGACACTGTCGGCGTCGAGGACCTCGCTCCAGATGTAGGAGTAGTAGCCGGCGCTGTAGCCGCCCACGCCGGAGGAGAAGACGTGCGCGAAGTAGTTCGTCCGGTAGCGCGGGCGGACCAGCTCGAAGGCGATCCCGGCGCGCTCCAGGGCCGCCGCCTCGAACGCCTCGGCGTCCTCGACGGTCTCGCCCGGGGCGAGCTTGTGCCAGGCCCAGTCGAGCAGCGCGGCGGCGAGGTACTCGACGGTCGCGAAGCCCTGGTTGAACTTCTCCGCGGCCCGCATCTTCTCCAGCAGCTCCGCCGGGACGGGCTCGCCGGTCTCGTGGTGGCGGGCGAAGCCCTCCAGGATGGAGGGCCAGGTCGCCCACATCTCGTTGACCTGCGAGGGGTACTCCACGAAGTCGCGCGGGACCGAGGTGCCGGAGACGCGCGGGAAGCGCACGTCGGAGAAGAGGCCGTGCAGGGCGTGGCCGAACTCGTGGAAGGCGGTGTTGACCTCGTCGAAGGTCAGCAGCGTCGGGCCCTGCGCGGGCTTGGTGACGTTGAGGTTGTTCATCACCACGGGCCGCTCGCCGAACAGGCGCGACTGGTCCACGAGGTTGTTCATCCACGCGCCGCCCCGCTTGGTGGGCCGGGCGTAGGGGTCGAGCAGGAACAGGCCCAGCGGCGCGCCGCCGGCGTCGGCGACCTCGTAGACCCGGACGTCGGGGTGGTAGCCGATCAGGTCGGTCCGGTCGGTGAAGGTCAGGCCGTACAGCTCCGTGGCCGCGCGGAAGACGCCGTCCCTGAAGACCCGGTCCAGCTCGAAGTAGGGGCGCAGCTCGGAGCTGTCGAAGTCGTAGCGGGCCTTGCGCACCTTCTCGGCGTAGAACGACCAGTCCCACGGCTCGATGGGGAAGCCGGCCTGCTCGCTCAGCGCCTCGGCCTCGCGCCGGGCGTTGGCCACCGCCGGGCCCGCCAGCTTGCCGAGCATCTCCTCGACGGCCTCGGTGGTCTTGGCGGTCTGGTCGGCGACGGTGTAGGCGGCGTGGCTGGGGAAGCCGAGCAGGGCCGCGCGTTCGGCGCGGAGCGCGGCCAGCCTGGTGGCCAGACCGAAGTTCTCCGGCGCCCGGTTCACCGAGAGCTCGTACAGCTTCCTGCGGGTCTCGCGGTCGGTCAGCTCGGCCAGGGCCGGCTGGTTGGTGAAGTTGAGCAGCGGCAGGACGTACCCGCCGTCCTTCTTGATCGCTTCCAGCGTGCTCTCGGAGAGCCCGTCCAGCTCCTTGGCGTCCTTCGCGACCAGGGCCGAGGCGGTGCCGGCCGTCAGCAGGTTCTGCGCGAAGGTCGTGGCGAGCGTGGTGAGCTCCTCGTTGAGGGCGCGCAGCCGCTCCTGCTCGTCCTCGGACAGCTCGGCGCCGGCGCGGACGAAGTCCTCGCGGTACTTCTCCAGCAGCCAGGCCTCCTCGGGATCGCCGGTGGAGACCTGCTTGATCCGCGCGTAGAGGGCGCGGTCGAGGTGGATGGCGTCGGAGTGCTTGGTCAGCCGGGGGGAGATCTCCTTCTCGATCGCCCGGATGCCGTCGGTCGCGTCGGAGGCGGCGAGGCTGAAGAAGACGGTCGCGACCCGCTTCAGGATCTGCCCGGAGCGCTCCAGGGCCTCGATGGTGTTGGTGAAGGTGGGGGGCTCGGGGTCGTTCGCGATCGCCGCCACCTCCGCGAGCTGGTCGGCCATGCCGCGCTCGAACGCCGGCAGGTAGTGCTCCTCGCGGATCTCGGCGAAGGGCGGCAGCCGGTAGGGCAGCGGGCTGGGGGTGAAGAACGGGTTCGACGCGTCCGACGGGCTCGACGGGCTCGATGGGCTCGATGGGCTCTCAGCCAAGGCTCGGGCTCCTCACATGCGGGTGGATCTCCGAAATCAGCGTTACACAACCCCTTCCCGCCGGGTACTCCGGTGTCACGGATTCGGCTCAGGGCCGAGCGGGGGCAATCGTTTTGGTCCTAGTCCCCAAGGTGGGCTATTCTTTCGGAGTCGCCAGGGACGACCGAGAGGAAAGCCCGAAGCGGTGGGGTATGGTGTAATTGGCAGCACGACTGATTCTGGTTCAGTTAGTCTAGGTTCGAGTCCTGGTACCCCAGCTACGACCTCTCTTCCGAGGTCGTTACGGATCCGGTCCACCGGATCCGGCGACAGCAGGCACGGTCCCGTCGTCTAGTGGCCTAGGACGCCGCCCTCTCAAGGCGGTAGCGCCGGTTCGAATCCGGTCGGGACTACCAGCTGTCACCCTCGCAAGGCTCCGTCGTCTAGTGGCCTAGGACGCCGCCCTCTCAAGGCGGTAGCGCCGGTTCGAATCCGGTCGGGGCTACCACGCAGGACCCCTGGAAGCATCCGCTTCCAGGGGTTTTCGCTTTTCCGGCCTCGAACCCTTGATTGGATAGTAGTGCTGCCCAATAATTGGGAAGTGTCGCTATCCAAGGAGGTTCTGATGATCACTCTGCTGGCCGACGGGCGCGAGGACACGATCGAGGGCCTGGTCCTGCCGTACGGCACGGCGGTCCTCGGCTGGGAGCGCAAGCCGCACGGCTGGTGCCGGGGCGAGGCGTGCCTGCCGGCGTTCCGGGCCGCGGCGGCCGAGACCGGCGAGGGGGTGGACCTGGTGGCCTTCGCGGGACTGCTCGGCAGGCAGACGGTCGTGGACGCGGGCGAGGGCGTGGTGGCGGTCGGCGAGCCCGTCCTTCCGGCCCCGGACCGGGCCCCGGAGTTCGGCCCGCTGCCCGGCCTGCGCGGCACCAGGGTCGCGCTGGTCTTCTGGGCCTCCTGGTGCGGCTGCCGCTACGACCTGCCCGCCTGGGAGGCGCTCCACCGCGAGCTCGGCGGGTACGGCTTCAGCGTGGTCAGCGTCTCCCTCGACCGGGATCCCGGTCACGCCCGCGAGTGGCTCGAGGGTCTCACCCACCCGGCGGTGGTCGACGCCGACGGCCGGATCGCCGAGCTGTACAACGTGGTCAATGTGCCGACCGTGGTCTGGATCGAGCCCGACGGCCGCATCGCCCGCCCGCAGGACACCATGACGGCCACCGACACCTTCCGGTCGATGAACGGCCTGTCGGCGGAGCGCGCCACGGCGGCCCTGCGCCGGTGGGTGGTCGAGGGGGAGTCCGGGGCGGACACGCGCGAGCTGCGCGCCCCCACCGAGGAGGAGCGGCTGGCCCGGCTGCACGCCCGGGTGGCGGCGTGGCTGCTGCGCGCGGGCCGCGACGAGGCGGCCGGGCGGCATCTGGCGCGGGCCGCCGGGCTGGCCCCGCACGACCTGGCCATCCGGCGCGGCCTCATGCCGCTGGCCGGGGTGGACCCGTTCGGGGAGGAGTACTTCAGGCTCCGGGAGGAACTCCAGGCCGCGGGCATCCCGATCTACCGGCCGCTGCCCGACTGGCAGGAGAGCGCCTGACGGGCGCCGGGGGGTGCCCGGACGGCCGGGCTGCGGGAAGGGGAACGCCCGGCCGCCCCG
>NZ_JBHSBM010000023.1:245882-310080 GCF_042650625.1 Planomonospora corallina | reverse complement strand
TCCCGTGCGGATCGGGCCTTGAACAGGGCCCGCTTGGCGGCCTTGCGGACCTGCGTGTCCGGGTGGGCCTTGGTGATCATCTCCAGCAGCTCCTCCAGGTGGGGGTGGCGGACCTTCCAGATCACGTCGAGCAGGCCGACCAGCATCGACGCCGGGCCGATGTCGTCCAGGCTGCCGACGAACTCGGCCCGGCCCAGGCCGGCGGAGATGGTCAGCATGTCGAGCACCAGCCAGTGGGTGTCGGCCTGGGTGGGCGCGGGGACGTCCTCCACGCCGAGCTGGGCCAGGTGCGTGGCCGCGTAGGGATGCAGGGACGGCTCGTCCAGGGCCTGCCGCCAAGCCGGCACGGCCGCCTCGCCGAGCGCGCCGACCACGCTGGCGGCCTGGACCCGGACCAGGGCGTCCGCCTCGTCCGCCGCCGCGGCCTCCAGCAGCTCACCGGCGGCCCGGCCGGGGTCGCGCAGCTCCATCCAGGCGGCGAACTCGGCGTCGGCCTCCTCCTCCGACAGCTCCGCGCTGAAGGAGAGCAGGTCCAGGGCGGTCATCGCGTCGATGGCGGGCCGGGCGTCCAGCTCGATGTCGGCCTCGTCCACCAGGTGGACCACGCCCTCCATGCCCAGCGGCGTCAGCCGTACCTGGCCGTGCTCGACCTCGACCATGCCGTAGCCCACGAGCCAGTCGAGCACCGGGTTGAGCGGGTCGCCGTACCGGTCGGTGGCGGCGGCCCAGGCCTCGGCGCCCAGGTCGTCGCAGGAGGCGGCGGCCTCGGCCAGCTCGGAGCGGAGCCTGTCCAGGGGCGCCGAGCCGGTGGCGAGCAGCACCCGGACCAGCAGCGCCCGGGTCAGCCCGGACAGGGCGATCGTGGCGTCCTCGTCCTCCAGCTCGGGGTCGCCGTAGTCGACCGAGTTCAGGCCGGCCAGCCAGGCGTCCAGGACGTCGTCGTCCTCCTCGAAGGGCCACTCGACGGCGTCCGGGGCGGCGCTGACGGTGTCCTCCCCCTCGGGCTGGAGGAAGTCCAGGTCGATGGCGAGGTTCCACACGTTCCACAGCGCGTCGGCCGACCGCCCGTCGCCGGCGTCCGGCGCGGGGAAACCGAGGGCGGCCAGCGCCTCGGCGACCTCGGCGTCGGTCAGGAGGGTCTCCTCGCCCACCGGGCGCTCGCTCCCGACCCAGACCGCCAGGTCGCGGGCCTTGCCGATCAGGACGGTCTTGCGGGCCGCCTCGGCGAGCTCGGCGTCCGGGCGGAGCCGGATCGTCGGGAGGGCGGAGAGCTCCTCGGCGAGCGGCTCGAAGTCGCCCAGCCCCTCGACATCCTCCTCCTCGTCGTCGCCGTACCCGTCCTCGTCGGCGAGATCCTCCATCGCCTCGACGACGTCGTCCTCGATCTCGTCCAGCTCGGTCAGCAGGTCCTTGATCGGGGACGATCCGGCCGAGAGCCTGCCGGTGTCCGACAGGAACGCCAGGTAGGAGCGGACGGCGGGCACCAGGCCCTCGGCCGCGGCCTCGGGGTCCTCCACCGCCTCGGGCATGCGCTCCAGCAGCACCGTGCGCAGATCGGAGGTCCTCCAGCGGCCGACGTCGTCGGAGGTGCTCAACCGGTGCCACAGGGCCACGGCGCCCACCAGGCCGGAGTCGCTGCCGGGCGCGTTCTCACGGGCCCAGAGGATGAATTCTTGGAGCAGTGGACGCAGTTCAGCGGCGGCTGCCTCGATGCGATCTGTCACCCGCCCAGCCTAGGGGGCCGGGAGTGTGCTCGCCTCCTCATATCCGGTCTCATGTCCGGTGTGGGAACGCCCCCTCGCGGGCGGTCCCCACGCGTGCGGTCCCCCGGGGGCGGCCGCCTCCGGGGCTCAGCCGCTGCGGCGCATGGACTCGGTGATCCGCTCGGCGGCGGCGACCACGGGGGCGGCGTACAGCCGGCCGGGGGTGCGGGTGAGGCGCTCGATCGGCCCGGAGACCGAGACGGCGGCGATCACCTTCCCGCCCGTGCCCCGGATCGGCGCGGAGACGCTGGCCACGCCCTGCTCACGCTCGCCGACGCTGTGCGCCCAGCCCCGGCGCCGGACGCTGGAGAGCGTGGCCGCGGTGAACTTGGCGCCGCGCAGGCCGCGGTGGAGGCGGTCGGGCTCCTCCCAGGCGAGCAGGATCTGGGCGGCCGAGCCGGCGAACATCGGCAGGGCGGAGCCGACGGGCACGGTGTCGCGCAGCCCGCTGGAGCGCTCGGCGGCGGCCACGCAGACCCGCTCATCGCCCTGACGCCGGTAAAGTTGTGCACTTTCGCCGGTCATGTCCCGGAGCTGGGTGAGCACGGGAGAGGCGACGGCCAGCAGCCGGTCCTCGCCGGCGGCCGTGGACAGCTCGGAGAGCCGCGAGCCCAGGACGAAACGGCCCTGCGTGTCGCGGGAGACGATGCGGTGGTGCTCCAGCGCGACCGCCAGCCGGTGGGCGGTGGGGCGGGCCAGGCCGGTCGCCTGGACGAGCTGCGCGAGGGATGCCGGGCCGGCTTCGAGGGCGTTGAGCACCAGCACGGCCTTGTCGAGTACGCCGACTCCGCTAGAGTTGTCCATACACCGATACTGCCGTCTCGACATATGAGAAGGCAAGTCGGCGGTAAAGCGCGATGAAGCGCGGAGCCGCGACGGGAAAGGGAGGCGACATGGGCCGCACGCTGGCGGAGAAGGTCTGGGAGCAGCACGTCGTGCGACGTGCGGAGGGAGAGCCCGACCTGCTCTACATCGACCTGCACCTCATCCACGAGGTGACCAGCCCGCAGGCCTTCGACGGTCTGCGCATGGCGGGGCGGACCGTGCGGCGGCCGGACCTCACCATCGCCACCGAGGACCACAACGTCCCGACCCTGCTCGGCCCGATCACCGACCCCGTCTCGAAGACGCAGGTCGAGACGTTGCGCAAGAACTGCGCGGAGTTCGGCGTCCGGCTGCACCCCATGGGGGACGCCGGCCAGGGCGTCGTGCACATCATCGGGCCGCAGTTCGGCCTGACCCAACCCGGCATGACCATCGTCTGTGGCGATTCTCACACCTCCACCCACGGCGCCTTCGGCGCCCTCGCGTTCGGCATCGGCACCTCCGAGGTGGAGCACGTGCTGGCCACCCAGACGCTGCCCGCCTACCGGCCGAAGACGATGGCCATCGAGGTCTCCGGCGAGCTGCCGGCCGGCGTCACGGCCAAGGACCTGATCCTGGCGATCATCGCGAAGATCGGCACCGGCGGCGGCCAGGGCCACATCGTCGAGTACCGGGGCGAGGCCATCCGCAAGCTCTCCATGGAGGGCCGGATGACCGTCTGCAACATGTCCATCGAGGCCGGCGCCCGCGCGGGCATGATCGCCCCCGACGAGACCACCTTCGCCTACCTCGAGGGCCGCCCGCACGCCCCGACGGGGGAGGCGTGGGACGCCGCGGTCGCGTACTGGAAGTCCCTGGCGACGGACTCCGACGCCGTCTTCGACACCGTCGTGGAGATCGACGCCTCGACGCTGACCCCGTTCGTCACCTGGGGGACCAACCCCGGCCAGGGCGCCCCGCTGGGCGCGGCCGTGCCGGCTCCCGAGGAGACCGGCGACCCGGCCGCCGCCACCCGCGCGCTGGAGTACATGGGCCTGACCCCGGGCACCCCGCTCCGCGAGATCGAGGTGGACACCGTCTTCGTCGGCTCCTGCACCAACGGCCGGATCGAGGACCTGCGGGCCGCGGCCGAGGTGCTGCGGGGACGCAAGGTCGTCACCCGCACGCTGGTCGTCCCCGGCTCGATGCTGGTCAAGCTCCAGGCCGAGCAGGAGGGCCTGGACGAGGTGTTCAAGGCGGCGGGCGCCGAGTGGCGCGCGGCCGGCTGCTCGATGTGCCTGGGCATGAACCCCGACACCCTCGCGCCCGGCGAGCGCAGCGCCTCGACCTCCAACCGCAACTTCGAGGGGCGCCAGGGCAAGGGCGGCCGCACCCACCTGGTCTCGCCCGTCGTCGCCGCCGCGACCGCCGTCACCGGCAAACTGACCGCCCCCGCCGACCTGGCCTAGGAGACCCGAGACATGGAAGCCTTCACCACCCACACCGGCCGGGCCGTGCCGCTGCGCCGGAGCAACGTCGACACCGACCAGATCATCCCCGCCGTCTGGCTCAAGCAGGTCAGCCGGACCGGCTTCGAGAAGGGCCTGTTCGCCGCCTGGAGGGAGGATCCGGACTTCGTGCTGAACCGGTCCGCCTACCAGGGCGCCTCGATCCTCGTCGCCGGCCCCGACTTCGGCACCGGCTCCTCGCGCGAGCACGCGGTCTGGGCCCTGCAGCAGTACGGGTTCCGCGTCGTGATCTCCGCCCGCTTCGCCGACATCTTCCGCAACAACTCCACCAAGATGGGCCTGCTCCCGGTCGTCCTGCCGGCCGAGACCGTCGAGGAACTGCAGTCGGCCGTGGAGGCCGACCCCGCGCTGGAGATCACCGTCGACCTGGGCGAGCGCCAGGTCCGCTGGGCCGGCCGGGCCGTCGGTTTCGAGATCGACGACTACACCCGCTGGCGGCTGATGGAGGGCCTGGACGACATCGGGCTGACCCTGCGCAACGTCGGCGACGTGGTGGCGTACGAGAATGGTCGGCAGCCATGGCTGCCGACGACGATCTGACGCGTTCAGCGGAAGAGCAGACGCGCTCCGAACAGGAGCTGGCGCGGCGGTTGCGCGAGGCGCACCGCCGCGTCCGCGTGCTGCCCGCGCCTCCCGAGGTGAAGCAGCGCCTGGCCAAGCGGCTGCTGGCCATCTGCGACGCGGCCAAACACGACGTGCCGCACGCCGCGGCACGTCTGGAATCGTTCCTTATTTCCCTTGATGACCTGGTTTCAGACACGGGCAGTGCTGGAAATATTGCGGAAGGTGATTGAGTCACACGCTCCCGTCCCCTAATTTCAAGCGGGTAAGGGGTTCCCAGCTTGATCGGGGCCCTGCTCGGCGACAGATCGGGTGAGGCGGGCTTCCTGTCTTAAGACCCACTCCCGGACATCGGCAACAAGGGGCAACCTTCATGAACAAGAAAGAACTCGTCGACGCCATCGCGGATCGGGTGGGCGACAAGAAGACGGCCACCGAGGCCGTGAACGCCGTCCTCGACACCATCCAGAAGGCCGTCGCCAGCGGGGACAAGGTCTCCATCACGGGCTTCGGCGCCTTCGAGATGGCCCACAAGCCGGCTCGCACGGCGAGGAACCCTTCCACCGGCGCCGAGATCAAGGTGGCGGAGAGCTGGGCGCCGAAGTTCCGCCCCGGCTCCGACTTCAAGGAGCTCGTGAACGAGGGCGGCAAGAAGGCCGCGAAGAAGTAGCCAGGACACGCGTGATCCGGGGCCCGGTCCCTCCCGAGGGGCCGGGCCTCCGGCATGCAGGGGCCCGGCGGCGGGGGTCGCGGTGTGGCCAGAGCCGGAGCCGGAGCCGGGGCCGGGGCCGGGGCCGGGGCCGGGAGGAGAGCCGTGGCCGGGGCCGGGAGGGGAGCCGCCCCGGCGGCCGTGCCCGGTGCGCCGGTCGCGGGACCTCCCGGTCAGCCCGGGAGCGGGAACGTCGAGAGCGTGACGTAGGTGACGCGGCCGCCGTCCAGGAGGATGTTCACCCGCTGCCCGGACCGGAGCAGCCGGAGCGGCCCGGCGTCGAACGCCTCGGCGCCGAACGGGATCTCGGTCCCGTCGTCCAGGAACACCGACCCGGCGCGGGTCGCGGGATCGAAGGTCTTCACCGTCGCCTGCACGCCCACCACCCTAACCGGAGCGGGCGGGGGCCCACGGCGGGCGGTCAGGCGCCCACGATGAGCCGGGCCACCTCGGCGGTGCGGGGCCCGGTGCCGAGGGCGAGGGCGGCCCGCAGGTCGTCGGGGGTGTCGACGTCCCGGCGGACCGAGTCGACCCCCGCCAGGCAGAGCTCCTTGGCGCCGCGGCCCAGATGGCGCTCCCGGGACCGGCCGCCGAATCCGGGGGTGAACTCCCGGCCGGGCCGTACCCCGTAGAAGGTCGTGCCGATCTCGGCGGCGTCGGGCAGGAAGGACTGGTCGAACTCCGCGGCGGCGGCCAGCACCCGCGCCAGCTCGGCGGGGCGCAGGGCGGGCAGGTCCGCCTGGAGCGCGCCGACCGCCTCGCCGGGCGCCAGCCGCAGCGCCTCGCGGGCGCCGCGCCGCAGCGCCGCGTTGAGCCCCGCCTCCGGGTCGCCGACCACGCGGGCGCCCACCCCGGACAGCGCCCCGGCCGCCACCGGGTCGCCCGTCACCACCACGACGCGGGAGACGAGACCGCACTCCAGCGCGGCCTCGACGGTGTCGCAGGCGATCGCCACGGCCAGCGCGGCGCGGTGCGGGCCCGCGGCCTCGGTCAGCCGGGTCTTGGCGGCGACCAACGTCTTGACCGGGACGACGAGGCTCCAGCCCGCATTCTCGGGAGGCATACCCTTAAGCATCCCGCCTCGGCGGTCCCCGATGCGAACCGGAGGGTCCCGAGGCGTTCCCCCCGCGTCGTATGGAGGACTCATGAGACGCCCCGGATGGCCGAACCGGTTCTGGGTGGCCGTGGCCGTCGTGCTCATCAAGCCGCTCTCGTGGCTGCTGGTCAAGAAGGACTGGCGGAACGGGGAGCGGCTGCCACGGGAGGGCGCGGTCATCGTGGCGACCAACCACCTGTCGTGGGTGGACCCCTTCCTGGTCGCGCACTTCCTCTACAACAACGGGCGCTGGCCGTCGGTGCTGGCCAAGGCCGGGATCTTCAAGGTGCCGGTGGTCGGCTACGCGGCGCGGTCGGTGCGGGCCATCCCGGTCCACCGGGGCAGCGCCGAGGCGGTCCGCTCGCTGGAGGCGTCGCAGGAGCGGATCGCCGAGGGCGCGTGCGTGATGTTCTACCCCGAGGGCACCTGCACCCGGGACCCCGACTTCTGGCCGATGGAGGGCAAGACCGGGGCGGCGCGGCTGGCCCTGGAGACCGGCGCGCCGGTGATCCCGGTGGCGCACTGGGGCGCCCAGGAGATCCTGCCGTACGGCAGCAAGCGCCCCCGCTTCTTCCCCCGCAGGACCTTCCGCGTGCAGGTCGGGCCTCCGGTGGACCTGTCGAAGTACCGTGACGCCTACCGGGAGGCCCGGGAAGGGCGGGCGCACCAGGCCGAGGTGCTGCGCGCGGCGACCGCCGACATCATGGCGGCGATCACCGTCCAGCTCGCCGAGCTCCGCGGGGAGAAGGCGCCGGACGCCCCGTTCAAGAGACCCGCCCACGGCTGAGTTCGGCGTACGGTGTTGGAATGACCAAGGCTGCCGTGTTCGGGACGGGTTCGTGGGGCACGACCTTCGCGATGATCCTCGCTCAGGCGGGCACCCGGACGACCCTGTGGGGCCGGCGCGCGGACATCGTCCAGGCGATCGACCGCAGACACGAGAACCCCGACTACCTGCCGGGGGTGGGACTGCCCGAGACGCTGCGCGCCACCACCGACCCCGCCGAGGCGCTCGACGGCGCCGACTTCGTGCTGCTCGCCGTGCCCTCGCAGACGCTCCGGGCCAACCTCTCGGCCTGGAAGCCCGACCTGCCGGCCGGCGCCGTCCTGGTGAGCCTGATGAAGGGCATCGAGCTCGGCACCACCAAGCGGATGAGCGAGGTGATCTGCGAGGTGGCCGAGGTGCCGCCGGAGCGGGTCGCGGTGGTCTCGGGCCCGAACCTCGTCGGTGAGATCGTCCGGGGCCAGCCCGCCGCGACGGTGGTGGCCTGCCCGGACGAGCAGGTCATGGAGCGCCTGCAGACGGCCTGCCACCTGCCGTGGTTCCGCGCCTACACCAACCCGGACGTGGTGGGCGTGGAGCTCGGAGGGGCGGTCAAGAACGTGATCGCGCTGGCGGTCGGGGTCGCGACCGGCATGGGGCTGGGCGACAACGTCGGGGCGACGCTCATGACGCGCGGGCTGGCGGAGATCGCCCGGCTCGGCGCGGCGCTCGGCGCCGACCCGCACACCTTCGCGGGGCTGGCGGGCATGGGCGATCTGGTGGCGACCTGCACCTCACCGTTGTCCCGGAACCGCACCTTCGGTGAGAATCTGGGGCGGGGCATGACCCTGGCCGAGGTCGTCGCCGCCACCAAGCAGACCGCCGAGGGCGTCAAGTCCTGCGAGTCGGTCCTCGAGCTGGCCAGAAAGCACGACGTGGAGATGCCGATCACCGAGGTCGTGGTGGCCGTCGTCCATGACGGCATGCCGCCCGCCGAGGCCGCGATGCTGCTGATGTCCCGCACTCCCAAACCGGAACGGTACGGATGAGCCCCCCGCGCAGGCAGCGGGGGGAGAACACCCGATCGGCGCACCTGCCGGCTCCGGCCGCGCCCCGGAGCAGCCCGCTCGGCCTGCCGGTCTGGCGCAGCGCCGCCTGGGGCCCGGCCGGGCCCGCCGGCGGCGGGGCGCACGGGGGCGGGGACCGGGTCGAGAACCCCACGACCGCGGCCTTCGCGGCGGCCGTGGCCTCCCTGGAGGGCGCGGCCGCGCCGGAGGACGTCGCCGGTGAGGCGTTCTCCTCGGGGCGGGCCGCGGTCAGCGCGGTGCTGATGACCTTCCTGCGCTCGGGGGCCCACGTCGTCGCCCCCGCCTCGGCCGACGAGGGGGTCCGCTCGCTCCTGACGGGCGTGCTGGCGCGGTTCGGGGTGAGCGCGGACTTCGCCGACTACGCCGAGCCGGCCCGGGTGAGCGCGGCGGTCCGGCGGAGCACGAAGATCATATACGCGGAGACGCTCTCCACCCCGGCGGCGGCCGTGGCCGACATCCGGGGCCTCTACCGGGTCGCGCGCTCCGCCGGAGCGCTGCTGGTGGTGGACTCGACCTACGCCACGCCGGTCGTGTGCCGTCCCCTGGAGCACGGCGCCGACCTCGTGGTCCACTCCGCGACCACCTATCTCGGCGGGCACGACGACTGCGCCGGAGGCGTCGTCGTGGGCCGCCCCGACCTGGTCGGCCGGCTCCGCGGGGTCCGCGCCGTCACCGGGGCGGAGCTCTCCCCGGACGACGCGTTCCTGCTCCGCCGCGGGCTGGAGACGCTGCCGCTCCGGGTGCGCCGCATGTGCTCCACCGCGATGGTGTTCGCCGCGGCCGTGGCCAAGCACCCCGCGGTCCGCCGGGTCGACTACCCGGGCCTGCCCCACCACCCCGGCCACCGGCTGGCCAGGCACCTGTTCGACTCCGGGCCCGAGGGCACCCGGTACGGCGCCTGCGTGACGGTCGTCCCGCACGGCGGCCCCGACGCGGCCGCCAGGCTGACCGGGGCGCTCCGGCTCGTCTCCGCCGCGTCCTCGGCGGGCGGCACGCGCACCAAGGTCACGCCCGTGGCCGCGCTCGGCCCCGGCGGCTCCGGCGGCTCCGGCGGTCCCGGCGGTCCCGGCGGTCCCGGCGACGGGGCGGAGGACGGCACGGGGGCCGTGCGTTTCTCGATCGGGCTGGAGGACGCCGAGGACCTCATCGTGGACGTCACCCGGGCGCTCGACTCCCTGCTCACTCCCGGGAGATAGGCGCGTCCGCCGGCCTGCTCCCCGCGGCGGACACCGGAGAAGCGGGCCGGTGATGTCCCGTGACGCGTTCGTCCTCGGAATGAAGGCCTTCTGTGGACCTTCTGTGGACCTTCTGTGGGCCTTCGGGTAACCGGATTCACCCCTCAGAGGCGGTACATTCGGTCATCATGAGCGAGCAGCACACGTCCCGGCCACGGATCGCAGTCCTCTTCGGCGGCCGAAACTCCGAGCACGCCGTCTCGATCCTCGGAGCCGGCAGTGTGCTGGAGGTCATCGACCGCTCCAAGTACGACGTCGTCCCGATCGGGATCGCCCAGGACGGGCGGTGGGTGCTCGCCGCGGAGGACCAGCGTTACGCGATCGAGGGCGGCGAGCTGCCGGCCGTCGAGGTGCGCGGGGCGGAGCTGGCGCTGCAGTCCGGCGGGAGCTCGCTGGTGGTCCACGAGCCGGGGAGCATCCCCGTCGAGCTGGGCCGCGTGGACGTGGTCTTCCCGGTCATGCACGGCCCGTTCGCCGAGGACGGCACCATCCAGGGCCTGCTGGAGATGGCCGGGGTCCGCTACGTCGGCTCCGGTGTGCTGGCCAGCGCGGTCGGCATGGACAAGGCCTACATGAAGATGCTGCTGGCCGCCTCGGGGCTGCCGGTCGGGCCGTACGTCACGATCCGCGACCGCGACTGGCGGACCGACCGCGAGCGGGTCCTCAAGGAGGTCCAGGAGCTCGGCTGGCCGGTCTTCGTCAAGCCGGCCCGGGCGGGGTCCAGCCAGGGCATCTCCAAGGCCTCGGACCCGGCGGAGCTGGAGCGGGCCGTGGAGCTCGCCCGCGAGCACGACCCCAAGGTCCTGGTCGAGGCGGCGATCGCCGGCCGGGAGATCGAGTGCGCGGTGCTGGAGTCCCCGGGCGACGAGCCTCCGCGGGCCAGCCTGCCGGGCGAGATCCTGGTCCACGGCGACCACGAGTTCTACGACTTCGAGGCGAAGTACGTCGGCGACGACATGTCCCTGGTCGTTCCCGCGGACCTGCCCGGCGAGGTGACCGAGGACCTGCGGGCCATGGCCGTGCGGGCGTTCGAGGCGCTGGGCTGCGAGGGCCTGGCGCGGGTCGACTTCTTCTACACCGCGGACGGGCGGCTGCTCGTCAACGAGATCAACACGATGCCGGGCTTCACCGCGATGTCGGCCGCGCCGCAGCTGTGGGAGGCCAGCGGCGTGCCGTACGCCGAGCTGGTGGACCGGATGATCCGGCTCGCCCTGGAGCGGGCGCCCGGTCTGCGGTAGCGAGCCCTCCGGGCGCGTACCCGGCCGGAAGCGCGCACCGGGCCGCCGGCGGCCCGACCGGTCCGCGGCCCGGCCGGTCCGCGGCTCAGCCGGTCTGCGGCAGCGCCGCCGTGATGGGGGCGGCGAGGCCGACGAGCACGCTGTCCGGGGCGTGCTCGCGGGAGATGGTCACCTCGACGTGGGCCGCCCGGCCGACCGAGGTGTACAGCAGCGGCCGGACCGGATCCTGGAACCACGCCACGTCGTTGACCACCGGCACCTGGTCGGTGGCGCTCATGTTCGCCGGGCGCGGCACCCCGCAGCGCAGCGTGACCTCCCCGCCTCCCCAGACCGCGACGTACGGCGAGGCGGGGACGGACTCCGTCCGCTCGGCCCCGTCGAGCGTCCGGGGGAGCCGGTCGGCGAGCGTCCGGCAGGCGGCCGCCGCCTCAGGCTCCGGTTCGGGCGGCTCCACCCGGACCGCGCCGCCGCACCCCGCCAGGGCCAGCAGGACGCAGACGGAGCCCGCTCGGCGGGCGAGCCGGAGTGACATGTCCGCTTCCCCTGCTTCCTCCGCGGGCCTGGTCTCCGCGGATCAGATGTGGACGATCGGGCACGTGAGCGTGCGCGTGATCCCCTCCACCGACTGGATCTGCGCGACCACGAGCTTGCCCAGCTCGTCCACGTTCCGGGCCTCCGCACGGACGATCACGTCGTAGGGGCCGGTGACGTCCTCCGCCTGCGTGACGCCGGTGATCGCGGAGATCTGGCGTGCCACCTCGGCGGCCTTGCCGACTTCGGTCTGGATCAGGATGTAGGCCTGCACCATCACGTCCTCCCGGGCGATTGGATCAGTGCCGGAGGGCCACCGTACCCTGTGATGAACGGGAGGTGCGTCATCACAGTCGGAGATCTCGGCGAATTCGGAATCGTTGCACGTATTGCCGGACGCTTGCCGCAGGGCCGGACCGTTCTGCTCGGTCCCGGGGACGACGCCGCGCTGGTGGGCGCGCCGGACGGCCGGGTCGTGGTGACGACGGACCTGCTGCTTGAAGGTAGACATTTCCGTCGAGACTGGTCAACTGCTTACGATATCGGGCGGAAGGCCGCCGCCCAGAACCTCTCCGACGTCGTGGCCATGGGCGCCGTCCCCACCGGCGTCGTGGTGGGACTGGGGCTGCCCGCCGACACCCCCGCGCGCTGGCTCGACGACCTCGCCGACGGCTTCCGCGACGAGTGCGACCTGGTGGGGGCCAGCGTCGCGGGAGGCGACACCACCCGCTGCGACCTGGTCGTGATCGGCGTGACGGCCCTCGGCGACCTGGGCGGGCGCGCGCCGGTCACCCGCTCGGGGGCCCGCGAGGGCGACGTGGTCGCGGTGGCGGGACGGCTCGGGCACGCCGCGGCGGGGCTCGCTCTGTTCCAGGCCGGCCGGATCCCGCCGGGGCCGGACGCTGCCGGGCCCGGCGGCCCCGGAGAGGAGCGCGGAGCGGCCCGGCCCGGGAAGCGGGACGCTCCGGAGGAGCCCGCGGAGACGACCCCGGAACCCGCCGAGCCGACCGCGGAACCGGCGGCTCCGGCGGACCCCGCGGGTGGCGGGTCCGGGGAGCGGGCCCTGGCGGCGCTGGCCGACGCGCACCGCCGCCCGAGGCCCCCCTACTCCTGCGGCGTCCAGGCCGCCGAGCTGGGCGCGACCGCGATGCTGGACGTCAGCGACGGGCTGCTCCAGGACCTCGGCCACGTCGCGCGGGCCAGCGGGGTGGGCATCGTGCTCGACCCCGCCGCCCTCGCCGTCCCCGGGGAGCTGGAGACCGCCGCCCGTCTGCTCGCCGCCGACCCGCTGGAGTGGGTGCTCACCGGCGGCGACGACCACGCCCTCGCCGCGACCTTCCCCCGTGGCGTACGGCTCCCGCCCGCCTGGGCCGAGATCGGCCGGGTGACCGGTGGAGAGGGGGTCCTGGTCGAGGGCCGCCCGCAGGGCAGGGGCGGCTGGGACCACTTCCGGGAGTGATCGATCACGCTCTGACGACCTCTGGGAAAGTTGTGACAGAGTTTTATCGGAATGGTATGAAGAGGGCCGGTCGACACCCTGAGGACAGAAAGAGGTGACATGGGCAGCCACGGAGTGGAGGGGGAGGAACCTCTCCATCACGGCGGAGGACCCGAGGCGAACACCGCTCCGCTGTCCGCGGGCGGCGAACGGCCCGCAGGGCGCCGGCTCCGTCCCGAGCAGGGATCGGACGGCGCGGCCGGCGGCCCGCTGGGATCGCGGGGGGAGACCGGACGCGGCTCCGCGGACGCCCCCGGGCCGGACGGGTGGTGGCGCTCCGGCGTCCCGGCCCGGGCCGCGCTGCTGGCCGTCACCGCCGTGGTCGCGATGATGGGCGGTGCCGTGGCGGGCGTCCAGGAGTGGAAGAGCTCCGCGGGACCGGTCCCCAACTGCCCGCCGGGAGAGTGCGTGGCGGCCTCGGACCGGCCCCCGGCCGAGGAGGACACCACCGGCCCCGCCGGGGAGGACGTGCCCGCCGAGGAGCCCACCCCGGGCGCGGAGGCACCGGGGCCCGAACGCGGGCGGACGGCGACGCCCGCCCCCTCGCCGGTGAGGACGACCGTCCGCCCGCGGGCCAGTCGCACGCCGGAACCCCGTCCCGGGCCGCGGGCCACCCACCGGCCCGCCGACGACGGACCGGTGTCGTCCGCGCAGGAGGACTCCCGGGCGGAGGGGCCGTCCGGCTGGTCGCCCGCAGGTGACGAGGAACCGGTCGTGCGGGACGCCACCTCGACGGCGCAGACCCCCTCGCCGCTGCAGGACTCCCAGAGCGTCACCCCGGCACCGTCCCCCACGGCGACGCCGCCCGGCTCCACCAGCTGGTGGTCCAGGCTCCCGCTCCCCTTCCTGGACGAGCGGCAGGACTGACGGAGGGCCGGCCGGTCCTCCCCGGCCGATGGCCCCCGCCGGACTCGCGGGGCCACGGAGTCCGCCGGAAACTGGTTGGATGGCAGGCATGACCGTTTCGTCCCCTCCCCGTGTGCTGACCGTCGCCGGCTCCGACTCCGGCGGTGGCGCGGGCATCCAGGCCGACCTGAAGACCATGCTGGCCCTCGGCGTGCACGGCATGAGCGTCATCGCCGCGGTGACGGCGCAGAACTCGCTGGGCGTGCAGGGCTACTGGGAGCTCCCGCCCGAGGCGGTGCGGGCCCAGCTCGACTCGGTGCTCGGCGACATCGGAGCCCAGGCGGTCAAGACCGGGATGCTGGCCTCGGCGGTGCTGGTGGAGACCGTCGCGGAGGTGCTGGCCGGTGTGGAAGCGCCGGTCGTGGTGGACCCGGTCGGTGTCTCCAAGCACGGGGACGCCCTGCTGGCCCCTGAGGCGGTGGAGACCGTGAAGTCGCGGCTGCTGCCCGTGGCCACCGTGGTCACCCCCAACCTGTGGGAGGTCGCCCAGCTCACCGGGGTGAAGGTCGAGGAGGAGAAGGACATGGGGCGGGCCGCGGAGGCGGTCCTGGCGCTGGGGCCCACCTGGGCGCTGATCAAGGGAGGTCATCTGCCGGGCGCCCCGGTGGACCTGCTGACCGACGGCGACCGGGAGTTCCGCTTCACCGCCGAACGGCACGACAACCGGCACACCCACGGCACCGGCTGCACTCTGGCCTCGGCCATCGCCTCCCACCTGGCCCTCGGCGCGGACGTCCCGTCCGCCGTGGAGAGGGCCAAGGAGTACGTCACCGGCGCGATCGCCCACGGGTTCGCGCTGGGCGGGGGCATCGGCCCGGTGGACCACGCCTGGCGGCAGCGCCGCTGAGGAGGCGCCCGGGTCCGGCCCGCCGAGCCCTCCGCGAGCCCTGTTCCGGGGCCGGGGGCTTTTGGGATGCCCGGGTCCGGCCCGCCGCGTGCGGGCCGGAGAGGCCGCCGGCTCAGACGTCGATGATCACGCGCTCCAGCTCGCCGTCGACCCGGGTGATGCCGTCGCGGTCGTCGGTGAGCACGATGGCGTCGATGACCCCCGAGGGGGAGCTGCGGGCGCACAGGGCGACGTTCACGTCGACCACGTCGTCGTGGCCGCACTCGCTGATCTTCCGGCCGATCTCCACGGCGCGCTCCGGGGTCAGCTCGTCGATCACGAGTGAGCCGTGGCGGATCCGCTGGGCGCGGTTGAACGCCGCGGCCAGCCGCGTCTGGCAGGTCCCCGTGCGGCCGACCTCGGCCAGCACGGTCCGGGGCACCACCCCCTCCACCTCGCCCGCGAGGATCCGCTCCAGCGCCTCGATCACGTCGGGATTGCCCCGTTCGAGTCCGACGAGGGCGCCGGAGTCGAACACGAAGCGCCGCAGGCCCGCCGAGCGCGTCACTCCAGGACCTCCCGCACGGCCGTCCCGGTCTCCTGGACGGTGCGCAGCGCGTCGACGGCCTCGTCGATGCGCTTCCTGTTCTCCGCCGTGGGCGCGCCGAACTCCGCCTTGAGGTCGGTCAGGAGCGCGGACAGCTCCGCCCGGCTGCGCTGGTGCTCGACGACCTCCGAGATCAGCCCGGAGATGGAGGGGGCCCGGCCGGCCCTGACCTCGGCCTGCATCCACCGGTACAGGTCATCGGGGAGGTCGACGCCGATCTTCTTGGTCGTGTCGCGCACGGGGCCGCGAGGCAAGCAGGTGATGGTCACGCTGCGACCATAGAGAGTCACGCTGCGTGGGACAAACATGTTGCGAAAACATGTTTGCGAGAAGCGTCTCCGTTGAACCGGCGGCCGCGGACGAGACCGGCGCGGGCGGGGAGGGCGAGCCGGCGGACGCGGGTGGGGAGGGCGAGCCGGCGGGCGCGGGTGGTTCCGGAGAGCTACGGGCGGGCGCGGGGGCGGGGGACGCGACGGGGGCGCGCGGGCGTCCGCGGGGAAGCAGACAGCCCGCCGCCCTTCGGTGGGGGACGGCGGGCTGCCCGGGAGTCTGGACTAGCGGGTGACCTTGCCGGCCTTGATGCAGGAGGTGCACACGTTCAGCCGCTTCTTCGTGCCGTTCACCATCGCGCGCACCGGCTGGATGTTCGGGGTCCAGCTGCGACGGGTGCGGCGGTGCGAGTGCGAGATGTTGTTGCCGAAGATCGGCTTCTTGGCGCAGACGTCGCAGACGGAAGCCACGGTTCGCTCCTTATATCAATCGAGAGACCCGATCCGCTGGGCGGTCATCGGGCATGCCGGGACGACCGGCTGGCCAAACGAGGATATCCGATGCCTGACCTGACGTGCCAACGCGAGCTGCCACGACTGGCCGAACGGGGATAATCTCCAAAGGACAACCGTAGCGCATCCCGGGGACCGGGACGGGCGCCGAGTCCGCGATCGGGGGATCGTGACGCGGGCGGAGCACCGCGCGGGTGGGGCAAGGGCGGGGGCGGCGCGGCCTCCGGGGCGCGGGACGGACGCGCCCGCAGGCAGGAAAGGGCAGGCATGCTGCAGGTGCTCGACCCGCCGGCGGTCCGCCGGTGGTCGCGGCTGGCCGCGGAGACACTGGGCCGGGCCCGGGAGGAGATAGACGCGCTCAACGTCTTCCCGGTGCCCGACGGCGACACCGGCACCAACCTCCACCTGACGATGCTCGCGGCGGCCGAGGCGGTGGACGGCCTGCCGGGGAGCGCGGACACGGCCACCACCTGGCGGACCCTCGCGCAGGGCGCGCTGCTCGGCGCCCGCGGCAACTCCGGCGTCATCGTCAGCCAGGCGCTCCGCGGCCTCGCCGAGGTGCTGCGCACGGCCGAGGGCGGGGGCGCGGATCTCAGGCGCGGCCTGGCGCGGGCCGCCGAGCTGGCCCGCGGCGCGGTGGAGAAGCCGGTGGAGGGCACGCTGCTGAGCGTGCTGACCGCGGCGGCCGCGGCGGTGCGCGACCTGACGGGGGATCTCGCCGCGGTGGCGGGGAGGGCGGCGCAGGAGGCGCGCGCGGCGCTCCGGCGCACCCCGGAGCAGCTGGACGTGCTCGCCCGCAACGGCGTGGTGGACGCGGGCGCGGCGGGTCTGACGATCATCTTGGAGAGCCTGGCCGCGGTGGTCACCGGTTCCACCATCGGGCGGCCGCAGGTCCCCGCTCCGGACCGCCGGGTCGTGCCCGGGCCGGAGGACGGGCCCGGCTGCGGAGACTCGGGCGGCTCGGGCGACTCCGGCGGTTTCGGCTACGAGGTGATGTACCTGCTGGAGGCCGGTGACGAGGCCGTGGATGCCCTCCGCGGAGAGCTGTCCGGGCTCGGCGACTCCCTGGTGGTCGTGGGCGGTGAGGGCCTGTGGAACGTCCATGTGCACGTGGCGGACGCGGGCGCGGCGATCGAGGCGGGCATGCGGGCCGGCCGGCCGTACCGGATCAGGGTGACCTACCTGACCGCCTCCGGCGGGACCCGCCGGGCCGCGGGCGGGCGGGGAGTGGTGGCCGTGGCGGCCGGGCCGGCGCTCGGCGCGCTGTTCGAGCAGGCCGGAGCCGTCGTGGTCCGCCGCGAGCCCGGCGGCGACCCGCCGCCGGCCGCGGTGCTGTCCGCGATCCGGGAGGCGGGCACCGAGGTCGTGGTGCTGCCCAACGACAGCGGGACGCGCCAGGTCGCGGCGGCGGCGGCCGCGCTCGCCCGGGAGGAGGGGATCGCGGTGAGCGTGATCCCCACCCGGGCCTCGGTGCAGGGGCTGGCGGCGCTGGCCGTGCACGATCCGCTCCGGCGCTTCGACGACGACGTCGTCGCGATGACCGAGGCGGCCGCGCACACCCGCCACGGGCACGTGTGGGTGGCCGACCGCGAGGCCGTGACGAGCGCCGGCCTGGTCCGGCCCGGCGACGTGCTCGGTGTGATCGACGGGGACGCGGCCCTGGTCGGCTCGGACGTGGCGGAGACCGTGCTGCGGGTGGTCCGCCGCATGGTCGCGACGAGCAGCGAGCTGGTCACCCTGCTGGAGGGCGCGGACGCGCCGGACGGGCTGGCCCAGGCCGTGCAGGACCACCTGGCCTCCGCCCGGCCGGACATCGAGGTCGTCCGCTACGAGGGCGGGCAGGGCGGCTACCCGCTCCTCATCGGGGTCGAGTGAGGGCCGGAGGGGCCGGGCACCGGGGCCGTTGAGCGCCGGACGATCCGGTCGCCGGGGGAGGAACGAGGGCCGGACGGGCCGGTGGGCGGCGGCCGGATCGGGCGGGCCGGATGAATTCTGTCCCCCGGAGAAGGTAGAAAGCTGCCGTGACGAGCTTCGACGAGCCGGCGGGCAAGGTGCTGGACCCCCGCACGGCCAAGCTGCTGGAGAGCGTGCTCGGCGTGCGCACCGTCGGCGATCTGCTCCGGCACTACCCCCGGCGCTACGCCCAGCGGGGCGAGCTGACCGATCTCGACGACCTGAGGGTCGACGAGCACGTCACGGTGGTGGGCGAGGTCACCAAGGTCGTGCGCAGGCCGATGCGGAACAAGGGCGGCACCTGGCTGGAGGTCGAGGTCGTCGACGGCCGCGGCAGCAGGATCTACCTGTCGTTCTTCGGCAAGGCCTCGCACATCGCCGAGACGCGGCTGCGTCCGGGGGCGCGGGGCATGTTCGCCGGGAAGGTCGGCGCGTTCGGCCAGGGGGAGCGGCGCAAGTGGCAGCTGTCGCACCCCGAGTTCGAGATGGTCGACGAGACGGAGCAGGCCGCCGGGGAGTTCGCCGCGGCGCTCGTGCCGATCTATCCGGCGGGCAAGGACCTGACGCCCTGGGCGATCCGGCGGGCGCTGGGCGTCGTGCTCGACACCATGGGCGAGCTGGAGGACCCGCTCCCGGCGGACCTGCGGGACCGGCACGGGCTGCCCGGCCTGGCCGAGGCGCTGCTCGCGATCCACCGGCCGCGCGACCACGCCGACGTGGCGCGGGCGCGCAAGCGGCTCAAGTTCGACGAGGCGTTCCAGCTCCAGGCCGTGCTGCTGCAGCGGAAGATGACCGCCGCCTCCTGGTCGGCGACGCCCCGCCCCCGGTGCGACGACGGGCTGCTGGACGGCTTCGACGCCCGGCTGCCGTTCCAGCTGACCGAGGGGCAGCGGAGCGTGGGAGAGGAGATCGCGGCCGATCTGGCCCTGGACCACCCCATGCACCGGCTGCTCCAGGGCGAGGTCGGCGCGGGCAAGACCGTGGTGGCGCTGCGCGCCATGCTCCAGGTGGTCGACGCGGGGGGCCAGGCCGTCCTGCTGGCGCCCACCGAGGTGCTCGCCCAGCAGCACCACCGGTCGATCACCGCCATGCTCGGCGACCTGGCCGCGGGCGGCATGTTCGGCGGCACCTCGGTGGCCCTGCTGACCGGCTCGCTGGGCGCGGCGGCCCGCCGTACGGCGATGCTCGACGCCGCCTCCGGCGCGGCCGGGATCGTCGTCGGCACTCACGCGGTGCTCCAGGAGCGGGTCCAGTTCGCCGACCTGGGCCTCGTCGTGGTCGACGAGCAGCACCGCTTCGGCGTGGAGCAGCGCGACGCGCTGCGCGAGAAGGCCGGCGGCGGGCGCCCGCACGTCCTCGTCATGACCGCCACCCCGATCCCGCGCACGGTCGCGATGACCGTCTTCGGCGACCTGACGGTCTCCACGCTCTCGCAGCTGCCCTCCGGCCGCGCCCCGATCAGCACGCACGTGGTGCCCGCGGCCGAGAAGCCGCACTTCCTGGAGCGGGCCTGGACCCGGGTGCGGGAGGAGGTCGAGCTCGGCAGGCAGGCCTACGTCGTCTGCCCGCGCATCGGCGACCTGGAGGGCGACGAGGGCGACCTCGCGGCCGGGGCAGGCGGTGACGAGCGGCGCCCGCCGCTGGCGGTGCTGGACGTGGCGCAGGCGCTCGCGGACGGGCCGCTGAAGGGGCTGCGCACGGAGGTGCTCCACGGCAAGCTGCCGCCGGAGGAGAAGGACGCGGTGATGCGGGCCTTCTCCCGGGGCGAGGTCGACGTCCTGGTGGCGACCACGGTCATCGAGGTCGGCGTGGACGTGCCCAACTCCTCGGTCATGGTGATCATGGACGCCGACCGGTTCGGGGTCTCCCAGCTCCACCAGCTCCGCGGCCGCGTGGGCCGGGGCGGGCTGCCGGGCCTGTGCCTGCTGGTGAGCGAGGCGCCGCAGGGCACGCCCGCCCGGGAGCGGCTCGCCGCGGTCGCGGCGACCCTGGACGGGTTCGAGCTGTCCCGGGTCGACCTGGAGCAGCGCCGGGAGGGCGACGTGCTGGGCGTGGCCCAGTCGGGCCGCAGGTCGTCGCTGAAGATGCTCCGGCTGCTGCGCGACGAGGACGTGATCGAGGCCGCCCGGCAGGAGGCCGAGGCGATGCTGGCCGCGGATCCGGAGCTGGCCGGCCATCCCGCGTTGCGGGCGGAGATCGACAGGATGCTCGCCGACGAGCGGGCCGAGTATCTCGAGAAGGCCTGACGGCCCGCGGGGAGCCTCCCGGTCAGGGAGGACGGGCGGGCTGCGCGCGGGGCGGTCCGCCGCCCTGCTCTCCGGGATGGGCCCGGGATGGTCCCGGGCCCAGTTGCGGGGACGGCCTCCCCCCGAATGCCGTCCCCGCCTGGGCCCTGCTCTCGGGTCAGGTGCCGAGAGCACCGGCGTGCGGAAGGGCTCACGATCACGCCGGCCGGCCTTCCCCTGGGTCGTTCGAAGGCCGCAGCACTTATCTTGCAGGCCGGACCCCCCGGGGGGAACGACCCTTGCGCTTTCGTCGCCGCCGCTTGCCCACTCTTGACCGAGGGAAACGGCCCGCAAGCCTCTGACCTGCGGTTATGTGTTCGGCTGCGACACGGGAGAATGGACGGGTGAGTCGAGTCATCGCGGGTGTCGCAGGGGGAAGAAGGCTGGCCGTGCCGCCGGGGAGGGGGACCCGGCCCACGAGCGACCGGGCCCGGGAGGGGATCTTCTCCACGGTGGGCTCGCTGATCGGCCCGCTGGACGGGGCCCGGGTGCTGGACCTGTACGCCGGGTCCGGCGCGGTCGGGCTGGAGGCGCTCTCGCGCGGGGCGGCCCGCGCGCTGCTGGTGGAGTCCGACCCCAGGGCCGCCCGGACGATCAGGGCGAACATCGCCTCCCTCGGGCTGCCGGGGGCCGAGCTGGCCGCCGACCGGGTGGAACGGGTGCTCGCCCGGGGGAGCGCGGAGCCGTACGACTTCGTGTTCGCCGACCCGCCGTACGCGGTGACGGCCGAGGAGGTCGACGCGGTGCTGGGGCTGCTGCGCTCCGGGGGCTGGCTCGCAGAGGACGCGCTGGTCGCGGTGGAGCGCGAGAGCAGGGGGAAGGACCTGGTCTGGCCGGACGGATACGAAGAGGAGAGGGTCCGTCGTTACGGCGAAGCGTCCGTTTGGTACGGTCGCGCCGCCGGGAATCCGTAAACCTGGGGGTTCGCCTTGCGTCGCGTGGTCTGTCCGGGGTCCTTCGACCCCGTCACCAACGGTCATCTGGACATCATCGGCCGGGCTTCCCGGCAGTACGACGAGGTCGTCGTCGCGGTCCTGATCAACATCGAGAAGAAGAGCCTGTTCACGGTCGAGGAGCGCATCGAGATGCTCCAGACCGTGACCAAGGAGTACGGCAACGTGCGCGTGGACAAGTTCCACGGCCTGCTGGTGGACTACTGCAGGCAGCAGGAGATCCCGGCCATCGTCAAGGGCCTGCGCGCGATCAGCGACTTCGACTACGAGCTTCAGATGGCCCAGCTCAACTACCGGATGTCCGGGGTCGAGACGCTGTTCATGGCGACCGGGCCGGAGGTGTCGTTCCTGTCGTCCAGCCGGATCAAGGAGATCGTCCGGTACGGCGGGGACGTGGCCGGCCTGGTGCCCGAGCTCGTCGAGGAGCGCCTCATCGAGAGACTCCGGGGTTAGGCCGTGCCCGGGCCGGACGGCGTCGCGTTCCGTGCTCCCCGTGCTCCGCAGCGTGGCGGTCCGGGGCTCGCGAAACAGACTCCGACCCCTGGTATTCTCTTATTTCGGCCTTGCACGACGGTGATGATTCGCCATGCCTGATGAGAGCGGAATGACTCTGCACCTTGATCCTCGCGCCCCATGGGTGGTCTCCACCCATGAGCTGGGGCGGCAACCGGGGATGATGCGGCAGATGCACCTCACTCGTCCGGCTCCGGCGGAGATCGGCGTCGACATGATCGGTGTCCCCAAGGACGCCGATGTCGAGCTGGACCTCCGGCTCGAGGCGGTCATGGAAGGCGTGCTCGTCACGGGCACGGCGCGTTTCCCGCTGCGGGGGGAGTGCGCACGGTGCCTGGAGCCCGTCACCTCGGTGAGCGAGGTGTCGTTCCAGGAGCTGTACTTCTACTCGGCTGAGGATGCGGCCGAGGACGACCTCCTCCTCGACGGGGACCTGCTCGACCTCGAACCGGTCTTCCGCGACGCGGTGGTGCTCACACTGCCGCTGAGCCCGCTCTGCAGTGAAGACTGCGCCGGGCTCTGCGCGGAGTGCGGGGTCAGGCTGGCTGACGCCGAGCCTGACCACGGTCACGAGGTGATCGACGCACGCTGGGCGAAGCTGCAGGGTTTGGTTTCGGAACATAACAACGATCAGGAGAGCTGACGTGGCTGTCCCCAAGCGCAAGATGTCGCGGAGCAACACTCGCTCCCGCCGGTCGCAGTGGAAGGCCGCCGCGGTCTCGCTCGTGAGCTGCCCCCAGTGCCGCTCGCCGAAGCGTCCGCACATGGCGTGCCCGACCTGCGGCACCTACAACCGCCGTCAGGTGATCGAGCCCTCCGCCTGATCGCATTCTGACTGACGGATGCCGGCCGGGCGCCCCTTCCCGGGGCCCCGGCCGGCGTCACCGTCCGCCCGTGCGATGGCGGTCCGTCCGCGGCCGTGGTGGACGCCGGGGTCCGAGTACGACCCCTCCCGGCGCCCACCACGTCTTCGGAGCATCCGGCGATCTCTCGCCTCGCTCTCCTTCGCCATCGCGCACCCGACAACCGTGCGAGGAGAAGACGACGTGGCGACGAGCATGAAACCGGTGGCCGTGGAGGTCGCGCAGGACGAGCTGGAGCAGCTGCTGTCCGTGCGGCTGGACGCCGCGATCCTGGAGCGGGCGCTGACCCACCGCTCCTACGCCTACGAGAACGGCGGCCTGCCCACCAACGAGCGCCTGGAGTTCCTCGGCGACTCGGTGCTGGGGCTCGTCGTCACCGACACGCTCTACCGCAACCACCCCGACCTGCCCGAGGGCCAGCTGGCCAAGCTGCGGGCCGCGGTGGTCAACATGCGCGCCCTCGCCGACGTGGCGCGCGGCCTGGGCCTGGGCCGGTTCCTGCGGCTCGGCCGGGGCGAGGAGGGCACCGGGGGACGCGACAAGTCCTCGATCCTCGCCGACACGCTCGAGGCGCTCATCGGCTCGGTCTACGTGGACAAGGGCCTGGAGGAGTCGTTCCGCGTCGTCCACCTGCTCTTCGACCCGCTCATCACCCGCTCGGCCTCGCTGGGCGCGGGGCTCGACTGGAAGACCTCCCTGCAGGAGCTGACCGCCTCGGAGTCGCTCGGCGTGCCCGAGTACCACGTCGAGGAGAGCGGCCCGGACCACGCCAAGTCCTTCACCGCGGCCGTCCGCCTCGGCGGGGAGGAGTACGGCTCGGGCTCCGGCCGTTCCAAGAAGGAGGCCGAGCAGCAGGCCGCCGAGGCCGCCTGGAACCGCATCAGGACCACCCAGCAGGCACGCGAGGCGGCGAACTGACGGCCGGCGTCCACCGCGGCCGCCCGAAACCAGCCAGGAGGGGCGCATGCCCGAGTTGCCGGAGGTCGAGGTCGTACGGCGGGGCCTGGAGCGCTGGGTCGCCGGCCGTACCGTGGCCCGTGCGGAGGTGCTCCACCCGCGGGCGGTCCGGCGCCACGTCCCCGGGGCCGAGGAGTTCGCCGCCCGTCTGGCGGGCCGTACGATCGGCTCGGCCGAGCGCCGCGGCAAGTACCTCTGGCTCCCGCTGGACGGCTCCGACGCGCTCCTGGCGCACCTGGGGATGAGCGGGCAGCTGCTGGTGGCCGAGCCGGGATCGGCCCCCGAGCGGCACCTGAGGGTCCGGCTGAGCTTCGCCGACGGCGGCCCGGAGCTGCGCTTCGTCGACCAGCGGACCTTCGGCCACGTGCTGGTCGCGCCGCTGACGGCCCGGCTCCCGCGGTGGGTGCCCGAGCCGATCGCGCACATCGCGGCCGACCCCTTCGAGGACTCGTTCGACGACGAGGGGTTCGCCGTCGGCCTGCGGCGCAGGCGGACGGAGATCAAACGCGCCCTCCTGGACCAGTCGCTGATCAGCGGGGTCGGCAACATCTACGCCGACGAGGCCCTGTGGCGGGCGCGGCTGCACGGCACGCGCCCCACGGCGGCGCTGACCCGGCCGAAGATCGCGGAGCTGCTGGCCGCGGTCCGCGCGGTGATGACGGAGGCGCTGGCCGAGGGCGGCACATCTTTCGACAGTCTCTACGTGAATGTCAACGGGGAGAGCGGTTACTTCGAGCGGTCACTCGCCGTGTACGGCAGGCGCGACCAGCCCTGCCGCCGGTGCGGGGCCCCGGTCGTCCGGGAGTCGTTCATGAACCGCTCGTCCTACAGCTGCCCCCGCTGCCAGCCTCTCCCGCGTGCGGTCCGTAGGGTACGGGCATGACGGACGTCCGGCTGACCGCGTGGGTCAGAGGCAAGGTGCAGGGTGTGGGTTTCCGCTGGTGGACGCGGGCGCGGGCGCTGGAGCTCGGCCTGGTCGGCTGGGCGCGGAACACCGGTGACGGCCGGGTCGAGGTCGTGGCGGAGGGCTCCGAGAAGGCGGCCGACGAACTGCTGGCGGCGCTCCGGAGCGGACGGACGCCGGGCCGGGTGGACGGGGTCGTGGAGCGCTGGAGCGAGGCCAGAGGAAATCTATCGGGTTTCATCGAGCGCTGACACTTCCCTTGAAACCTCCGAATGAGGTACATTTAGCTGTCGAGAGTGCCCACAGGTGCATCCAGGTGGAGTGTTCAACTTGACCGTCTCCCTCACCGGTGCGACTCTTGATAGGAACCACGCGCACCCCTCCCGCGGCAGAAAGTGCGCGAACCAGTCTGGTCACTCAGCGTGGAGGACCCTTAACCATGGCGAAGGCTCTACTCGGCCACGTCGGCGGTCCTGACCCTCGGATGGTCTCGGAGATGCGCCGTCTTCAGCAGCGTATCCGTGACCTGGAGGCAGAGCTCACCCGGCTCCAGGCCCAGAACGACGAACTCGCGGCGAGCAGCCGCGACGATGCGTTCACCGGTCTGCAGGATCGCGAGCCGGCTCTCACCTAGAGCCCTTTCCTGAACCTTCGCCCGCTCGGGTGGCGGATCCCGCCGTGGATGCGCCGTGGAAACGCGGGGTTCAGGAATCAGGCTCTCCGAGTCCGGCACGGAGAAAAACAATTTGTCCAGGGACGCCTCCCAAGGGCGTCCCTTGTCATATCGCCGTCCTATTCGCTTTCCCCGGCGTTCTCCGCGCCCGTTCCCGCGCGCCGCAGATGAATGTGGCGTGAGACGAAGGCGAACTGCTCCGGCAGGACCCGGCGGCGGTAGGCCGCGTTGTGGCAGCCGTCGGAGATCCCGCCCTCGGCCGTCGCGCCCAGCGCCTTCAGGCCCTTGAGCATCGTCTCGGTCTGCTTGGCCCAGCCGTCGCGGTCGCCGCAGCCCAGCCAGACGGGGATGTCCACCAGTTCGCGCAGCGGGGCCTGCGCGGCGGTGACGGCCGGCGCGACCGCCACGACCACCGCCACCTTCTCCTCGCCCAGCTCGGCGGCGAGCCGCAGCGCTCCGGCGCCCCCGGCCGACCAGCCCATCAGCCCGATCCGCTCGGTGTCCAGTCCGCAGTCGTCCAGGTAGGGCAGGAGCTCCCCCGCGACGTCGGCAGAGGGCCAGTCGTCGATCGAGGCCACCGCGAAGCGCGCGCCGCCCGCGGCGAGGTAGCGGTCCACCGCGTACATCTCGAACGGGGTCAGCGCGTCGCCGGCGGCTCCGTGCAGCATGACCAGGACCGGGATCCGGCCCCGGGTGCCCGGCGGGATCCCGATGACCACCCTGCGCTCGTCCAGCGTGCTGCGCTGCAGTGTCCCGGGCGGAGCCTCCGGGGGGTCGGGCATCCGGCCGCAGCGGATCTGCCCGTACGCCTTCCGCACGCCCTCCGGACCGGCCAGCGCGGCGACGCCTCCGATGCCCAGCAGAGCAAGGCCGCCGGCGACCATGAAACTTCGTCTTTTAAGCGGATTTTCCCTGTTCTGAGGGGGTTGTGGCGCTCCCCGTGCGTCGCGCTCCACGTCCATGCAGGGCACGATAGGCCGTGCGCGGGCGGGTGCGGGCGAAGAACGGTAGTCTTCCCCGCTATAAGGGCTCACGACGGGCCCGGATCGCAGCACCGCCCACCGGCCCGATGCCCGCGCCCCGAGCGTGGCACCGGGAGGCGCGGATCCGGCCCGCGTGCCGCGGCCTGCGCCGCCGCGGCCGGTGCGGAATGTCAGGGACGAGGGGGTTTTCGTTGTATTTGAAGACTCTCACCCTGCGCGGCTTCAAGTCCTTCGCCTCGGCCACCACCCTCCGCTTCGAGCCGGGCATCACCGCCGTCGTCGGCCCCAACGGCTCCGGCAAGTCCAACGTGGTCGACGCCCTCGCCTGGGTCATGGGCGAGCACAGCGCCAAGTCCCTGCGCGGCGGCAAGATGGAGGACGTCATCTTCGCGGGGACCTCCTCCCGGGCCCCGCTGGGCCGCGCCGAGGTCACGCTCACCATCGACAACAGCGACGGCGCCCTGCCGATCGACTACACCGAGGTCACGATCAGCCGCCTGATGTTCCGCGGCGGCCAGAGCGAGTACGCCATCAACGGCGACACCTGCCGCCTGCTCGACATCCAGGAGCTGCTGTCGGACTCCGGCATCGGCCGCGAGATGCACGTCATCGTCGGCCAGGGCCAGCTCGACCAGGTCCTGCACGCCGGTCCCGAGGAGCGCCGGGCGTTCATCGAGGAGGCCGCGGGCGTCCTGAAGCACCGCAAGCGCAAGGAGAAGGCGCTGCGGAAGCTGGACGCCATGCAGGCCAACCTGACCCGCGTCCAGGACCTCGCGGGCGAGCTGCGCCGCCAGCTCAAGCCGCTGGGCCGCCAGGCGGAGATCGCCCGCAGGGCCGCGGTCATCCAGGCCGACCTGCGTGACGCGCGGCTCCGCCTGCTCGCCGACGACGTGCTCACCCTGCGCACCGCCCTGGAGCGCGAGGCCGCCGACGAGGCCGCGATCCTCGCCCGCCGCCGCCAGGTCGAGGCCGAGCTGGAGCAGGGACAGCACCAGGAGAACGAGCTGGAGGCCGCCGAGGCCGAGGCCCAGCCGCGCCTGGCCGCCGCCCAGGAGACCTACTTCCGGCTCTCCTCCATCCGCGAGCGGCTGCGGGGCCTGGCCGGGCTGGCCGCCGAGCGGCACCGGCACGCCGCCGAGACCGGTGTGGAGCGGCGCGGGCGCGACCCCGAGGACCTGGAGCGCGAGGCCGAGGAGGTCCGCGAGCAGGAGCGCGTCCTCGAGGAGCTGCTGGAGCAGGAGCAGGACGCGCTCGGCCGGGCCGTGGCCCGGCGGGCCGAGGCGGAGAACGCGCTCGCGGCAGAGGAGCGGAGGCTGGCCGCCGAGGCCCGCGCCGCCGCGGACCGGCGTGAGGAGCTCGCCCGGCTCCAGGGGCGGGTGGGCGCGGCCCGCAGCAGGGTCGAGGCGGCCGCGGGAGAGATCGGCCGGCTGGCCGTCGCGCTCGCCGAGGCCGAGGACCGTGCCGAGCGGGCCCAGGCCGAGCACGACGGCCAGGAACAGGACGGGGAGAGCGCCGACCCCGCGCTCGCCGAGGAGCTGGAGATCTCCCGTCAGGCCGTGGAGTCGGCGCGTCAGGTCGTGGAGGAGGCGAAGGCCGCGGCCCAGGAGGCCGGAGCGGCGGTCGCCGGCCCGAACGCGGCGCTGGGCGCGGCCCGGGCCGCGCTGGCGGCCGCGCGCACGGCCGAGGCCGAGGCGCAGCGCAGGGTCGCCGCGCTGGAGGCCAGACTCGAGGCGCTGGAGCTGAGCCTGGCCCGGGGCACGGACGGCGGAGCGGCCCTGCTCGCCGCCGCGGGCGAGTCCGCCGAGGGAGAGTCCGGCCCGGGCGGGCCCGGCGCCGGGATCCTCGGCCCGGTCGCGGCGATGCTGACCGTGCGGCCGGGCGCCGAGGCGGCCGTCGCCGCCGTGCTCGCCGGGGCGGCCGAGGCGGTCGCCGTCGCCTCGCTGCCGGACGCGGTGGACGCCGTGGAGTTCCTGCGGGCGACCGACCAGGGCCGGGCGGAGCTGGTCATCGCCACCGACGTCCCGGAGGCTCAGGCGGCGTCCCCGGCCCGCCCGGCGCCGGTGGCGGGTGCCGAGTGGGCGGCCGACCTGGTGACCGTCCCGCCACGGTTGCGGGCCGCCGTCGCCCGCCTGCTGGCCGACGTGCTCGTCGTCGACGACCTGGCGGCGGCGCGCAAGGTCGTCGAGGAGCGGCCCGGGCTGCGGGCCGTCACCCGGGCGGGCGACCTCCTCGGCGCCTACGGGGCCCGCGGCGGAGGGGCCGCGGGCGGCTCCGCCCTGGCGATGCGGGCCGCGCTGGACGAGGCCGCGGCCGACCTGGACGCCGCCCGGTTGGCGGCCGAGCAGGCCGCGGCCGCCATGGAGGAGGCCGCCGGGGCCGAGGAGGAGGCGCGCCTGGCCGTGGAGGCCGCCCAGGAGCGGGCGGCCGAGGCGCAGACGGGCGTGCAGAGCGCCCAGGCCGGGGCCGACGCGGCGCAGGCCGTGCTGGAGGAGGTCCGGGGCAGGCAGCGCGACGCCGACCAGCGCGCCGCCGCCGCGGCCCGGCGGCTCGCCCAGCTCGAGGCCGCCGCCCGCGCCGCCCGGGACGAGTGCGTGCGCCTGGCCGAGGGCGTGCGGGCCGCGGAGGAGGCGCGCGGGCGGGCCCTGGCCGAGCTGGAGGAGCTCCAGGAGCGGCTGGAGAGCGCGGTGGAGGCCGCGGAGTTCGCGGACGACGAGCCGTCCACCGGGATGCGCGACGAGTTCGCCGAGCTCTGCGTGCAGGCGCGGCAGGCCGAGATGGAGGCGCGGCTGGCCGTACGGACCGCGGAGGAGCGGGTGCGGGGCATCGCGGGCCGGGCCGACGCCCTGGTGCGCGCGGCGACGCGTGAGCGTGAGGAGCGCGCCCGCGCGGCCGAGCTGCGCGAGCGGCGGCGCCGGCAGGCGCGGGCCGCGGAGGCGGTCGTGCGGGGCGCGGAGCGGACCCTGCGGGCGCTGGAGGCCTCGCTCGTCGAGGCGGCCGCCGAGCGCGACGAGGCCGAGCTGGCGCGCGGGCACCTCGACGGCGCGCTGCGGTCCGTCCGCGCCCGGGTCCGCGAGCTGGCCGCGGAGCTGGACAAGCTGGTCAACCGGGTGCACGGCAGCGAGATGGCCCGCACCGAGCAGCGTCTGCGCCTGGAGCAGCTCCAGTCGCGCGCGATGGAGGAGTTCGGCGTCGAACCGGACGTGCTCATCGCCGAGTACGGCCCCGACCAGCCGGTCCCGGCGGACGACGGCGAGCCGGTCCCGTACGACCGGCAGGAGCAGGAGAAGCGGGCCCGGGCCGCCGAGCGGCAGATGGCGCAGCTGGGCAAGGTCAACCCGCTCGCCCTGGAGGAGTTCGCGGCGCTGGAGGAGCGGCACGCGTTCCTCACCTCGCAGCTGGAGGACCTCAAGAAGACCCGGCGCGACCTGCTGCTGGTGGTCAAGGAGGTGGACGAGCGGGTCGAGCAGGTGTTCTCCGCCGCCTACGAGGACGTCGCCCGCGAGTTCCAGTCGATCTTCTCGCGGGTCTTCCCCGGTGGGGAGGGCCGGCTGCTGCTCACCGACCCCGAGGACATGCTGGCCACCGGGGTCGAGGTCGAGGCGCGCCCGCCGGGCAAGAAGGTCAAGCGGCTGTCGCTGCTGTCGGGCGGCGAGCGCTCGCTGACGGCGGTGGCGTTCCTGGTGGCGATCTTCAAGGCCAGGCCCTCGCCGTTCTACGTGATGGATGAGGTCGAGGCGGCCCTGGACGACACCAACACCCAGCGCCTGCTGACCCTCTTCGAGGAACTGCGGGAGACCTCGCAGCTGATCGTCATCACCCACCAGAAGCGGACGATGGAGATCGCCGACGCGCTGTACGGCGTGTCGATGCGGGGGGACGGCGTCACCCAGGTGATCAGCCAGCGGTTGAGGACCGACTCCTGACCCCGCTCCTCTGCCCCTGCCCCTGCCCCTGCCCCTGCCCCTGCCCTGCCCGGTCCCGTCCGGCCCTGCCCGGTCCCGTCCGGCCCTGCCCGGTCCCGTCCGGCCCTGCCCGGTCCCGTCCGGCCCTCCGGCGTCGTTCCGCCCGTCCCGCGCCCGGCACACGCCCGTCCCGCGGCGGGCGTGACCGGAAGGACGACGGACGCGGCCGGAAGGACACGGAACACCCCGGAGCCCGAAAGGTCGGACTATCACCGGCGGTCTGGGAAACTAGGCGGTTGTGGAGAGCTATCTCGGCCTGATCCTGATCATCGCCGCCGTCGTCGTGCTGACGGCGGGCGGCATGTTCCTGCTGTTCCGCCAGGGGAGGAAGGCGCCGCCGCCCCCGCCGGTCCGGCCGCCCGAGGCGCCGCCGGTCGAGGAGCGGCCCTCGGCCGCCGGCACCGTGGTGGAGGAGGAGGCGACGACCACCGTCCCGCCTCCGGCCCGGCCGGTCGAGATCGAGGTCCCGGTCGCGCCGCCGATCGAGGTCCCGCCGCCGTCCGCGGGCCGCATGGTACGGCTCCGCGCCCGGCTGGCCCGTTCCCAGACCACGCTCGGCAAGGGCCTGCTGGAGCTGCTCTCCCGCGACCGCCTCGACGACGACGTCTGGGACGAGATCGAGGAGACCTTGATCACCGCCGACGTGGGCGTCGCGCCGACCCAGGCGATGGTCGAGGAACTGCGGACCCGGGTGAAGGTCCTGGGCAGCCGGACGCCCGAGGAGGTGCGCGGCCTGCTCCGCGAGCAGCTGCTCACCCAGATCGGCGCGGACACCGACCGGACGCTGCACGTCGCCAAGCACGGCGAGCGCCCCGCCGTGGTCCTCGTGGTCGGGGTCAACGGCACCGGAAAGACCACCACCACCGGCAAGCTGGCCCGCTCCCTGATCGGCGACGGCAACAAGGTCGTGCTCGGCGCAGCCGACACCTTCCGCGCCGCCGCCGCCGACCAGCTGCAGACCTGGGGCGAGCGGGTCGGCGCCGAGGTGGTGCGCGGGCCGGAGGGCGGCGACCCCGCCTCCGTCGCCTTCGACGCCGTGGCCCGGGGCACGGAGGAGAAGGCCGACGTGGTGATCGTCGACACCGCCGGCCGCCTGCACACCAAGACCGGCCTGATGGACGAGCTCGGCAAGGTCAAGCGCGTCATCGAGAAGAAGGCCACGGTGGACGAGGTGCTGCTCGTCCTCGACGCCACCACCGGTCAGAACGGCATGCGCCAGGCGCAGGTGTTCGCCGAGGTCGTGAACATCACCGGCATCGCCCTGACCAAGCTCGACGGCACCGCCAAGGGCGGCATCGTCATCTCCGTCCAGCGGGAGCTGGGCGTCCCGGTCAAGCTCGTCGGTCTCGGCGAGGGCCCCGACGACCTGGCCCCGTTCGACGCCGAGGTCTTCGTGGACGCGCTGCTCGGAGACTGACCCGCACGCGGCCTGAGGGGCCGTCCGCCCCTGGGGACCTCCCCGGGGCGGGCGGCCCCTTCTCCTGTCCTCCCGGGCTCCCGGCGGTCCGGTGCGCCCCGGCGGCCGCACCGGTCACGGCCGCCGGGGCACCGGTCCCGGCAGGCTCAGCACCGGTCACGGCCGCCGGGACGCCCGTCCCTGTCCCGGCGGCTCAACGCCGGGCCGTCGGCTGGCGGACCCCGATGGGGACGACCAGGGGAGTCCCGGCCACCGGATCCTCGATGACCTTCGCGTCCAGGTCGAAGACCTGCTTCAGCAGCGTCTCGGTGAGCACCTCCGCCGGGGCGCCCGCGGCGACGACCCGGCCGTCGCGCATCGCGACCAGCCGGTCGGCGTAGCGGGCGGCGAGGTTGAGGTCGTGCAGGACCATGACGACGGTACGGCCCAGCTCGCCGTGGAGCCTGCGGACGAGCTCCAGCACCTCGATCTGGTGCGCCAGGTCGAGGAAGGTCGTCGGCTCGTCCAGCAGCAGCAGGTCGGTGCCCTGGGCCAGGGCCATGGAGATCCACGCGCGCTGGCGCTGGCCGCCGGAGAGCTCGTCCAGCGGGCGCTCGCCCAGGTCGAGCAGGCCGGTCATGGCCAGCGCCTCGCTGACCGCCGACTCGTCGTCGGACGACCACTGCCGGTACCACGTCTGGTGCGGGTGCCGCCCCCGCGCCACCAGGTCGGCCACGGTCAGGCCCTCGGGCGCGACCGGGGACTGGGGGAGCACGCCGAGGATCCTGGCGACCTCCTTGGAGGGCATGCCGTCGATGCGCTTGCCGTCCAGCAGCACCTCGCCGCCGGAGGGCTTGAGCAGCCGTCCCAGCGCGCGCAGCAGCGTGGACTTGCCGCAGCCGTTGGGGCCGATGATCGTGGTCACCGTGCCGGTCTCGATCCCGAGGTCGAGGCCGTCGACGATGACGCGGTCACCGTACCCGAGCCTGACGCCGACGGCCTGCAGTCTCATGAACGTGCCTCTCTGCGCACCCGGACGAGGAGATAGATCAGATAGGGGGCGCCGAGCACGGCGGTGACCACGCCGACCGGCAGTTCGACGGGGCTGAAGACGGTCCGCGCGACCAGGTCGGCGGCGGCGGTGAGGGCGGCGCCGGTCAGCGCGGAGACCAGCAGCGGCGGCTGGGCCGTGCCGGCCAGGCGGAGCGCGATCTGCGGGGCGGCCAGCGCGACGAAGGTGACGGGGCCGGCGGAGGCGGTGGCGACCGCGGCGAGCAGCACCGCGGCGAGGACGAGCAGGCCGCGGGCGAGGTTCATCCGCACGCCCAGGGCGGTGACGGTGTCGTCGCCGAAGCGCAGGACGTCCAGCAGGCGGGTGCCGAGCAGCGTCACCGGGACGAGCACGGCCAGCGCGAGCGCGACCGGATGGACGTGCTCCCACCCCCGGCCGTTGAGCGAGCCGCTGATCCAGACCATGGCGCGGCTGCTGTCGTTGACGTCGCCGATGGTCAGCAGCCAGTACTTGACGTTGCCGAACACGACGGTGACGCCGACGCCGACCAGCACCAGGCGGTAGCCGTCCAGCCCGTTCCGCCAGGCCAGCAGGTAGACCGCGAGGGCGCCGAGCAGCCCGCCGGCCAGGGCCGCGAGCGGGATGCCGAGGGCGGACAGGGCGCCGCTGGGGCCGCCGGCGGTGCTCCCGGCGGCCACGATGACCGCGACCACGGTCACGCTGGCGCCGGTGGTGACGCCGAGGATGTCGGGGCTGGCCAGCGGGTTGCGGGAGATGGCCTGGGTGATCGCGCCGGCCAGCGCGAGCGCCGCGCCGACCAGGGCCCCGGTCAGCGCGCGGGGCAGGCGCAGCTCCATCACCACGAAGTGGTCGGGGCCGTCGCCGGTGACCGCCCGCAGGACCTGGGGGACGGTCATCGGGATGTCGCCGAGGCGCGTGTTCAGCGCCATCAGCGCCGCGACGGCGGCCAGCAGGACCAGGCAGAGGACGGCCGGGCGGAGGCGGAGCAGCCACGAGACGGGGCCGAGGCGGACCGGTCGCGCGTGCGGGAGCTTCACGGAGGCGGGGGCGGGGGTCACAGGCGGACCGGCTTCCTGCGGCGGACCAGGGCGACGAAGAACGGGGCGCCGAGCAGGGCCAGCACCACGCCGACCTCCAGCTCGCCGGGGCGGGCGACCACCCGGCCGACCACGTCGGCGGCGAGCATGGCCGTCGCTCCGGCGAGGCCGGAGTACGGCAGCAGCCAGCGGTGGTCCGGGCCGGACAGGGGGCGGACCAGGTGGGGGACCATCAGGCCGACGAAGGAGAGCGAGCCGCAGGCCGCCACCGCGGCGCCGCTGAGCAGGGTGACCGCGGCGACGCCGACCGTGCGGGTCAGGGCGACGTTCTGGCCGAGGGAGCGGGCCACGTCCTCGCCGAGGGAGAGCGCGTTGAGCCCGGGCGCGCCCGCCAGCGCGAGCAGCAGGCCGGCGGCGATGAAGGGGAGCACCTGCCAGGCGGCCTCGGCGCCCCGGGCCGCGATGGAGCCGGCCTGCCAGAACCGGAAGACGTCCATGGCCTGGTCGTCCATGAGGACCAGGACGGAGGTGAGGGCGTAGAGGAAGGAGCTGACCGCGGTCCCGGCCAGGGCCAGGGTCATCGGGGTGGGGCCGCCGCGGCCGCCCACCATGCCGAGCGCGAAGACGCCCACGCTGGCGACGAGCGCCCCGGCCAGGCCGAACCAGATGTAGCCGTGCGGGTGGGTGACGCCGAGGACGATGATGCTCGCCACCATCGCGAAGGCCGCGCCCTGGGTGACGCCGAGCAGGCCGGGGTCGGCCAGCGGGTTGCGGGTGTGGCCCTGCATGAGCGCCCCGGCGACGCCGAGCGCGACCCCCGCCAGCACGCCGAGCGCGGTCCGGGGCAGGCGCAGGGTCCGGACGATGATGTCGTTCTCGGTGCCGGTCGGGGCGGTCAGGCCGTGCCAGACGTCGGGGAGCGGGACGGGCTTCGCGCCGACCACCACGCTCAGCGCGGCGGCCACCGCCAGGGCGGCGAACAGGCCGGCCAGGACGAGCAGGCGCCGCCTCCGCCGGCCGCCGTGCCGCGGGAACGCCCGCGAGCCACCTGAGGACGGCGGCCGCGCCGCGGCTACCGCTGTGCTCACCTGCGCCCCTCTCGTTTGCCTGACCGATCCGAGTATGTCACTTTAGGCACGGCTAACCTAACTGAGGTTAGCCTTACCTTTGAAAGGATCTCCAATGAGAGCGTTGCGTGCTCTGACCATGACAGCGGCGGGAGCCGTACTGGCTCTCGGACTCGCCGCCTGCGGGTCGGACACCCCGGCGGCGGAGGACGGCCCGGCCGGCGCGGCGCCGGCGTCGGCGTCGGCGGGAGGCGCCGCCTATCCGCGCACGGTGAAGCACGCCATGGGGCAGACCGAGATCCCGGCCCAGCCGCAGCGGGTCGTCGCCCTCGACCAGAGCTTCGTCGACGCGGTGCTGACGCTGGACACCGAGGTCGTCGGCTACACCGTCTACCGGGGCATCGACGAGAAGCTCCCCGACTATCTGGCGCCGGTCATGGACCAGGGGCGGAACGCGAAGGTGGTCGGCACCCTGGAGGCACCGAGCCTGGAGCAGATCATCGCGCTCAAGCCCGACCTGATCGTCTCGGCCAAGATCCGCCACGAGGCCCTGTACGAGAAGCTCTCCCAGATCGCGCCGACGGTGTTCAGCGAGACCACCGGCGCCATCTGGCCGGAGAACCTCCGGCTGATGGGCCAGGCCCTGGGCAAGGAGGAACTGGCCGAGACGCGGCTCAAGGAGTACAAGGACCGCGCCGCGAAGATCGGCGAGGCGATCAAGGCCAAGGAGGGCGAGATGCCCACGGTCTCGGTGGCCCGGTTCGCCGGGGAGCCGACCGTCCGGCTGTACGTGGAGAACTCCTACTCCGGCCTGGTGCTCAAGGACGTCGGCTTCCCGCGGCCCGAGGGCCAGCCGACCACCACGGAGACGATCATGGTGCCGATCAGCGAGGAGAACATCCCGCAGCTCGACGCCGACCACATCTTCGTCGTCTCCTACGACGACCCGGAGGTCAAGGCGATCCAGGAGAAGTTCCAGACCAACCCGCTCTGGGGCAAGCTCGAGGGCGAGCAGCACGTGGTCGAGGACACCACCTGGATGGCGGCCGTCGGCCTCCAGGGCGCCCACGTCATCCTCGACGACCTGGCGAAGATCTTCGAGGTCGACCCGGCGAAGACCTCCTGAGCGGTCTCCGAGCGCGCCGGCCGCCGGGGGCGGCCGGCGGTGCGCCCGCGGGGCCGTCCCGCGTCAGGCGTCGGTGAGGAAGGAGCGCAGGTCCTCCAGGTGCGGGGCGAGGTCCAGGCCGCGCTCGGCCAGCCAGGCGTCGTTGCCGTAGGTGCCGCGGTAGCGCTCGCCGCCGTCGCAGATCAGCGTCACCACGCTGCCCCGCTCGCCCGCCTCGCGCATCTGGCGGATGATCTGCACGGCCGCCGCCACGTTGGTGCCGGTGGAACCGCCGACGTCGCGGCCGGTGACCTCCCGGACCCAGCGCATGGCGGCGATGGAGCGGGCGTCGGGGACCTGGATCATGCGGTCGATCACGGAGGGCGTGAACGACGGCTCGACCCGGGGGCGGCCGATGCCCTCGATGATGGAGCCGGGAGCGGTGGCGTGCGGGTCGCCGGAGCACCAGGACGGGTAGAAGGCCGAGCCCTCGGGGTCGGCGACGGCGAGCCGGGTGGAGTGGCGGCGGTAGCGGATGTAGCGGCCGATGGTGGAGGAGGTGCCGCCGGTCCCGGCGCCGACCACGATCCACGAGGGTTCGGGATGGGGCTCCATCGCCATCTGGTTGAAGATGCTCTCGGCGATGTTGTTGTTGCCGCGCCAGTCGGTGGCCCGCTCGGCGTAGGTGAACTGGTCCATGAAGTGCCCGCCCGTCTCGGCGGCGAGCCGGTGGGACTCGGCGTAGATCGCGCCGGGGTCGTCCACGAGGTGGCACTTGCCGCCGTAGAACTCGATCAGCGCGATCTTCTCGGGTGAGGTCGAGGCGGGCATCACCGCGATGAAGGGCAGGCCGAGCAGCCGGGCGAAGTAGGCCTCGCTCACCGCGGTCGAGCCGCTGGAGGCCTCCACGATCGTGGTGGAGGGGCCGATCCAGCCGCCGGCCAGGCCGTACAGGAAGAGCGAGCGGGCCAGCCGGTGCTTGAGTGAACCGGTGGGGTGGACCGACTCGTCCTTCAGGTAGAGGTTTACTCCCCAGTGCGCGGGAAGCGGAAAGACGTGGAGATGAGTGTCGCAGCTGCGGTTGGCGTCGGCCTCGACGAGGCGGACGGCCTCGGCCACCCAGGCGCGGATCTCGGGGGTGTGTCGGTCCACGTATCGCATGCTGTTAAAGGTATCGCTACCTGCGCTTATGTGATACCAGACACATTCTCTGTCATATCGGGTGACGGATGTTACGATAACGATACCTGTTCGGCTGCAGGGCGTGTCACCTCCGCCCACGGCACGGACGATCAGCGACCTCTCGACCGTTCGGAATCCTTAACGAGCCTCTTACCGAGCCGATGGGAGCATGGGCCGGACCGTCGGGACGGGTGCGCACGCATCCGGAGCAGGCGGTGCGGGGGGAAGAACACAAGGGGGATGACATGATCTCGATAACCGACGAGCAGCGGCAGGACTGGTTCGAACGCGACGTCGTGCCGGTGACCGGGCAGCTCTACGCCTCCGCGATGCGCCTCACCCGCAACTCCGCCGACGCCGAGGACCTGGTGCAGGAGACCGTCACCAAGGCCTTCACCTCCTACCACCAGTTCCGTGAGGGCACCAACCTCAAGGCGTGGCTGCACCGGATCCTCACCAACAACTTCATCAACGACTACCGCAAGAAGCAGCGCTCGCCGAAGCTCTCGGCTACCGAGGACATCGAGGACTGGCAGCTCGCCGCCGCCGAGTCGCACACCTCCACCGGCCTGAAGTCGGCCGAGACCGAGGCGCTCGAGCAGCTGCCCGACAACGCCGTGATGAACGCCCTGCGGGCCCTGCCGGAGGACTTCCGGGTGGCGGTCTACCTCGCCGACGTCGAGGGGTTCGCCTACAAGGAGATCGCCGAGCGGATGGGCACCCCCATCGGTACGGTGATGTCCCGCCTGCACCGCGGCCGCCGCCAGCTCCGCACCATGCTGGAGGACTACGCCCACGAGGAGGGCGCGGTGCGGCTGCCGGAGCAGCGCCAGGCCGCCTAGCACCACCGGACGGCCCAGGCGGCCCGCGCCGTCCGGACCGCCCGGGACGGTGCCGGCGCCCCCGGCGTCAGGCGGCGGCGATGAGGGCGACCGCGGCGAGCGTGACCCCGATGCCCGCCGTTTGCACGGCGTTGAGCCGCTCCCCGAGCACGTAGCGGGCCAGCACCAGCGTGCTCGCCGGGTACAGCGAGGCCAGCACGCCGACCAGAGCGATCATCCCCCGCTGCTCGGCCAGCACGAAGAGGATGTTGGCGGCCATGTCCAGCGCCCCGGCCGTGATGATGATCGGCAGTGCGCGGCCGTTCCCGGGCCGGAGCGTGCGCCGGGTGGCCACGGCCAGCAGGGCGATCAGCGTGACGGAGGCCACCCGCGCGCCGGCCAGCGGCCACATGCCGCTGTCGCCGGGGCTCTGCGCGAGAAGGACGAAGAAGCAGCCGAAGCCGGCGCCCGCGGCCAGCGCGGCCAGGACCGGGCCGTATCCCCGCCCGCCGGTGGCGGCGGGGGCGGAGGAGTCGCGGCTGACCATGACCACCGCCGCCAGCGCCAGCGCGATGCCGCCCAGCGCCATCGGCTCCGGCCGCTCGCCGGCCGCCAGGCCGAACAGGACCGGCAGCGCGGCCGAGGTCGCCGCCGTGACCGGGGCGACGACCGACATCACGCCGGTGGCGAGGGCGCGGTAGAAGAGCACCAGCGCCGCGGCCCCGGCGATCCCGGCGGCCATGCCCCAGGCGACGGCCCGCACGGTGAGCGCCCCGGGCAGCAGCGGGAGCGCCGCCACCACCAGGACCAGCCCCGCCAGCTGGGAGAGCGCGACGACCGCCAGGACCCGGGAGCGCCGGGTGGCGATCCCGCCGAAGAAGTCCGCCGTGCCGTACACGAGCGCGCTGGCCGTCGCCAGGAGCACCGCCGTCATCACTCACCTCAGTCCAGTGGATTGCACTTTTAGTGCATTACAGTGGGGACAATGAACTGTACATGAAGTTCACTACACTGAACTCATGGACCCGGAGACGATCACCGCCGCCATCGCCAACAACGTGCGGGCCCAGCGGGCGCACCGGCAGATGACGCTCGACGAGCTCGCCGCCCGCTCGGGGGTGAGCCGGGGCATGCTGGTCCAGGTCGAGCAGGGGCGGACCAACCCCAGCATCAACACGCTCACCCGGATCGCCGACGCCCTCGGCGTGACGGTCGCGCGGATGGTGGAGGTCTCCGACACGCCCGTGGTCCGGGTGGTGAACCCCTCCGACGTGGTCACCTTCGCGCACGGCCGGGCGAGTGCGGCCCGCCTGCTGGTCGGCACCGACGCGCCCGCGATCCTGGAACTGTGGGACTGGCGGCTGGCCCCCGGCGACCACCACGACGGCGACGCGCACCCGCCGGGGACCCGCGAGATGCTGACCGTCCTGGAGGGTGAGCTGACCCTCACCGTGTACGGCAGGAGCCACGTGATCAGCGCGGACGGGGCGGTGCTGTTCAGCGCCGACCGGCCGCACCGGTACGCCAACGAGGGTGCGGGGCCGCTTCGCTTCGTGATGGTAGTCACCGAGCCCCGGGAGACGCCGGACCAATAACATCGAAGGGCTTTTGCGGTGACACTCCGTAGTCGCATGATTGCTGCATGCGATTTCAGGGATTCGCCGCCGGGCCGCCGGGCCCACCGTCCGAGAGCCGCCGCGCCGCCCGCGGCGTCCTCGCCGCCAGCACGTCTCCAGGGGAGCGTCATGGGTGAGGCGGAGGGCGCGGTGGCCGCCCTCCGCGCGGAGCTGGTCCGGCTCGGTGTCACCGACGCCTGCGAGATCGGGGACGGCGCCACCCTTTCTGTCTGGCTTGGCCTGGTTGTTCGTTTTCGTGATGGTTTCTACCGGTGGCAGGAGGGACAGGTGAGACATCGGCATTTGGGTACAGATCCCACTGGATGTGCCATTCGAGTGGCGCGGAGATACGCCGAACTGCAGACCGACGTCCCGATCTGGTGGGAGGGACTGGCCAAGGTCTTGCGAGGAGACGCGGCGGAGGAGCCTTCCTGACGCCGCGCCGCTTCCGGGAGGACTCATGCAGGTGTGGATCGCGCCGCTGGCGCTGCTGCTCGGGATCGGGTCACCGCCGGTCCCGCCGTCTCCCCCCGATCCGGAGACGCTCTCCAGGAACCTCACCCAGATCCAGCCGCAGTGGCCGCGGGGAGGATTCCCCGTCCCGCCCCCGGCGCGGAAGACCGACTGCGCCCGGCTCAGGTGCGTGGCGCTGACCTTCGACGACGGTCCGGGCGAGCACACCGCCTCCCTGCTCGACGCCCTCGCCGAGCACCGGGCCAGGGCGACCTTCTTCGTCGTCGGCCAGGTGGTGGACGGCGGCGACGGCAGGGACCTGCGCCGCATGGTGGCCGAGGGGCACGAGCTGGGCAACCACTCCTGGAGCCATTCCGACCTCGCCGGCCTCCCGGAGGGCGGGATCGAACAGGAGCTGCGCCGGACGCAGGAGGTCGTGCGGAGGATCACCGGGGTGCGGATGACCCTCATGCGCCCGCCGTACGGCGCCACCGACGACCGGGTCGCGGAGATGAGCCGCCGCGCGGGACTGGCCCAGATCCTGTGGAGCCTCGACACCCTCGACTGGCTCGAGCGCGACGGCGCGGCCCTGCTGCGTCGCGCGGGCACCGCGGAGCCGGGCTCGATCGTGCTGATGCACGACATCCACCGCGAGACGGTCGAGGCGGTGCCCCGGCTGCTGGAGGACCTGACGGCCAGGGGCTACACGTTCGTGACGCTCTCGGAGCTGTACGGCCACGCGCTGACGCCCGGCCAGGCGTACCTCGAACGGTGAGAGGCGGTACGGCCCGTTTCCGCCGCGAACGGTGAGGGGCGAAGCGGCCGTCTCCGCCGCGAACGGTGACCGCGAACGGTGAGGGGCGAAGCGGCCGTCTCCGCCGCCGGCGGCTGGGACCATGGGACGCATGAGCTTCAGCGGTTTCCCGGACGAGGCCTTCATGTTCTACGAGGGCCTGGAGGCGGACAACTCCAAGACCTACTGGACGCGGCACCGGACCCTCTACGAGGAGGCGGTCCGGGCGCCGATGGCCGCGCTGGGGGAGGAGCTGCAGGCCGAGTTCGGTCCGGTGCGCCTGTTCCGGCCGCACCGTGACGTGCGCTTCGCCCGGGACAAGTCGCCCTACAAGACCCATCAGGGGGCCTTCGCCCCGACCGCCGAGGCCACCGGTTACTACGTGCAGCTCGACGCCGCCGGCCTCTACGTGGCGGCGGGGACCTACTCCGTCCAGGGGGAGCGGCTGGCACGCTACCGCGAGGCGGTGGACGAGGAGACCAGCGGGGTCCCGCTGGCGAGGATCGTCGACGGGGTCCGCGCCGCGGGGTACGCGGTCGAGGGCGACCGGCTCCGGACCCGGCCGCGCGGGGTTCCGGAGGACCACCCGCGGCTGGAGCTGCTCCGGCACCGCTCGCTGCACGCGAGCCTCCGCTTCGAGCCCGAGCCCTGGGTGCACACCCCCGAGGTCCTCGACCGCGTCCGCACCGTCTGGCGCGATCTCACCCCGCTGGTGGAGTGGCTGACCGCGCGCCTGCCCGGCTAGGGGACGCGCGGCCCCTCGTGCGCGTCCCCTCGTGGTCTCCTCGTGCTTGTCCTCCCGCGCGTGTCCCCTCGCGCCGCGGTCTCATACGCGGCCCCGGGCGCGGAGCGGTCAGCGCCGGGTGAGCACGCCGCAGGCGATGCGCCGGCCGGAGTCGCCGGCCTCCAGCGTCTCGGCGTCGGGGCCCTTGCCCGGGGTCCCGGCGTCGGGCTCGCCCGGGGAGGGGCTGGCGGTGTCCCCGCCGTGGCTGTAGCGGTCGGGGATGTTGGCCTGGTTGTCCGGCTTCTCGTGGACGATGACGGCGGTGCCGTCGGTGTCGAGGAGCTGGTCCACCCGGAAGCGGTCGGTGACGAAGGAGGCGTTCCCGTCGCCGTTCCGGTCGACCAGCAGGTCGGGCATGTCACCGGTGTGGTCGGGGTGGGCGGCCGACTCGAGGCTCAGGTGCGGGCCCGCGTCGGAGAACGGGCTGCCGGTCTCCGGATCGACCGCGTCCGGGTTGCAGACGCCCTTGCCGTGCAGGTGGAAGCCGTGGAACCCGTCGGGCAGCCCCTTGACGGTGACGGTGACCATGGACCCGCCGTCCCGCTCCTCGACGGAGAACGAGCCCACGGACCTGCCGTCCACGTCCTTGAGCTCGGCCTGGGCGGCGGCTCCCGGGGAGCCCTGGCCCGTGCCGGTCGGCGCGGGGGAGTCCTCCTCGCCGGTCGGCGTCGGCGCCACCTCGTCCGCGGTGTCGTCCGGGGCCGGGTCCCGTCCCGTCGTGTCGGTCGGCATCGGCGCGTCGGGAGGCTGGGGCGACGTCGCCGCCGCCGGGCCGACGGCGAGCGCCCCCGCGCCCAGAGCGGCGGCCAGGGCCAGATGCGGTGTGCGAAGCATGGAAGTCCCCCGTATGTCGTGGTCGCGCTCCGCGCTGCGTGCGGACGGCACACGCGGAGAAGAAACCTCGCCTGTCTCCATACCTCAGCGCCCTCTCGCTATCCCCTCTATGGGGGCAAAAGGGCTTTAGGGCGACATAAGGAAGGGGCCGGGCGCCCCACCCCGCACGGGGTGGGACGCCCGGCCCCTTCGACGGGAGAGCCGGCCGCTCCGGGCCGATCAGCCGCCGCGCTTGGCGCGGGCGGCCGTGCGGGCCCGGCTGGACGCGTCGAGCACGACCTTGCGGATGCGCACCGCGTCCGGAGTGATCTCCACGCACTCGTCCTCGCGGATGAACTCCAGCGCCTGCTCCAGGGAGAGCTGGCGCGGCGGGATGACCTTCTCGGTCTCGTCCGCCGTGGAGGAGCGCATGTTGGTGAGCTTCTTCTCCTTGGTGATGTTCACGTCCATGTCGTCGGAGCGCGAGTTCTCACCGATGATCATGCCTTCGTAGACCTCGGTGCCCGGCGAGACGAACAGCACGCCGCGCTCCTGCAGGTTGAGCATGGCGAAGGCGGTCACCGGGCCGGAGCGGTCGGCGACCAGCGAGCCGTTGTTGCGGGTGCGCAGCTCGCCGAACCACGGCTCGTAGCGCTCGAAGACGTGGTGGACCAGGCCGGTGCCCCGGGTCTCGGTGAGGAACTCGGTCCGGAAGCCGATCAGGCCGCGGGCCGGGACCACGAACTCCATCCGGATCCAGCCGGTGCCGTGGTTGGTCATGTGCTCCATGCGGCCCTTGCGCACGGCCAGCAGCTGGGTCACGGCCCCGAGGTACTCCTCCGGGCAGTCGACGGTCAGGCGCTCGACCGGCTCGTGCACCTTGCCGTCGATCGTCTTGGTGACGACCTGCGGCTTGCCGACGGTCAGCTCGTAGCCCTCGCGGCGCATCTGCTCGACCAGGATGGCCAGCGCCAGCTCGCCGCGGCCCTGGACCTCCCAGGCGTCGGGGCGCTCGGTCGGGAGCACGCGCAGCGAGACGTTGCCGACGAGCTCCTTCTCCAGGCGGTCCTTGACCATGCGGGCGGTGACCTTGGAGCCCTTGACCTTGCCGACCAGCGGCGAGGTGTTGGTGCCGATGACCATCGAGATCGCGGGCTCGTCCACGGTGATCAGCGGGAGCGGGCGCGGGTCCTCGGGGTCGGCCAGCGTCTCACCGATCATGATCTCCGGGATGCCGGCGATCGCGATGATGTCACCGGGGCCGGCCTGCTCGGCGGGCTTGCGCTCCAGCGCCTCGGTCATCAGCAGCTCGCTGATCTTGACGCGCTCGATGGTGCCGTCGGTCTTGCACCAGGCGACCTGCTGGCCCTTCCTGATGGTGCCCTGGTGGACGCGGAGCAGGGCGATGCGGCCCAGGTAGGACGAGGAGTCGAGGTTGGTGACGTGGGCCTGCAGCGGGTGCGACGGGTCGTAGGTCGGCGCCGGGATCGTCTCCTTGATGACCGAGAAGAGCGGCTCCAGGTCCTCGGAGTCGGGCATCCCGCCGTCCTCGGGGCGGTTCAGCGAGGCGCGGCCGGCCTTGGCCGAGGCGTAGACGATCGGGAAGTCGATCTGGTCCTCGGTGGCGTCCAGGTCCATGAAGAGCTCGTAGACCTCGTCCACGACCTCGGCGATCCGGGCGTCGGGGCGGTCGACCTTGTTGATGCAGAGGATGACCGGCATCTTGGCCGAGAGCGCCTTGCGCAGCACGAAGCGGGTCTGCGGCAGCGGGCCCTCGGAGGCGTCCACCAGCAGCACGACGCCGTCCACCATCGACAGGCCGCGCTCGACCTCGCCGCCGAAGTCGGCGTGGCCGGGGGTGTCGATGATGTTGATGGTCATGTCGCCGTGCCGGACGGCGGTGTTCTTGGCGAGAATGGTGATGCCCTTCTCGCGCTCGAGGTCGTTGGAGTCCATGACACGGTCGTCGACGTCCTGGTTGGCGCGGAAGGCGCCCGACTGCCAGAGCATGGCATCCACGAGAGTGGTCTTGCCGTGGTCGACGTGCGCGATGATCGCGATGTTCCGCAGGTCGTCGCGGCTGTTCAAGGGCATGTGAGGTCTCACTCTGTGATCGTGGAGGCTGGCCGCGGACGTGCGGCCGCACTATTTTAGTTGATTCCCGCCTTCTCTAACGCGTTCTCATCGCCAGGCGCTTCCCGTTCATCCCCCGGACACCCGGCCGCCCACCGCCCCGCACCCGTCCCGCACCTGCTCGCGGGCCCCGGCGGACCTCAGGCGGATCCCCGCTGGACCCCGGGTGGATCTCCGGCGGACCTCGGGCGGGCCCGCGGTGGGCCTGCGGTGGGCCTGCGGTGGGCCTGCGGTGGGCCTGCGGTGGGCCTGCGGTGGGCCTGCGGTGGGCCCCCGGTGGGCCTGCGGTGGGCCCCCGGTGGGCACTGCCTAAGCTCGGCGCATGCCTTTCGCCCCCTCCTACCCCGTCATGCTCAGGACCCGGGACGGCGTCCGGATCGACGCCGCCCACACCCCGCCGCGGCGCGAGAGCGACCTCGCGATCGTGCTGGCGCACGGTTTCACCGGGTCGTTCCGCTCCCGCACCACCCGGCGGATCACCCACGTGCTCAGCGAGTCCGGCGGCGTGGTCGCGTTCGACTTCCGGGGACACGGCCGCTCGGGCGGCGAGACGACCGTGGGCGACCTGGAGATCCACGACCTGGACGCGGCGGTACGGCACGCGCGGACGATCGGCTACTCCCGGGTGGTGACCGTCGGGTTCTCCATGGGCGGGGCGGTGGCGCTCCGGCAGGCGGGCATCCTGCGCGGGGTGGACGGGGTGGTCGCGGTCAGCGCGCCCGCCCGCTGGTACTACCGGGGAACCCGGCCGATGCGGCAGGTCCACTGGGCGATCGAGCACCCGGCCGGGCGGCTGGCGGCGCGGCTGGGGAAGCGGACGCGGATCGCCCGGGGCGCGTGGGACCCGCTCCCGCTGGCGCCGTACGAGGCGGCCGGGAGGATCTCGCCGGTGCCGCTGCTCGTCGTGCACGGCGATGCCGACACCTTCTTCCCGCTCGACCACCCGCACCAGATCCACGACGCGGCCAAGGATCCGAAGGAGCTGTGGATCGAGCCCGGGTACGGTCACGCGGAGACGGCCGCCACCCCCGCCCTGATCCGCCGGATCGGGCGGTGGGCGGTCATGGTTTAGTCCTGCTATGGACGGCAACGGGTCGAGGCGGGGGTAATCGCACATGCGGAGCATCTACGTGGCCGGTCTCGGCCCCGGCGACGGCCGGCAGATCGTCGAACTCGGCCTGATGGAGCTGCTGACCCGCCGGGCCGGCCGTACCGGGGTCTTCCGGCCGATCGCCCGGGGTGAGCACGCCTCGCAGCTGATCGACGACCGGTACCGCCCCGCCGCCTCGGCGATCGGGGTGACCGCCGACGAGGCGGCCGGGATCTACGCCGAGCACGGCAGCGAGGAGCTCATCGGCCGGCTGGTCGCCCGCTTCCACACCCTGGAACGCGAGTGCGAGGCGCTGCTGGTGCTGGGCAGCTCCTTCGCCACCGACGACCTCCCGCGCGAGCTGGCCTTCAACGCCCGGCTGGCCGCCGAGTTCGGCGCCCCGGTGATCGTGGTGGTGGGCGCGCACGCCGACGGGGCCGGCGAGATCGCGCGGGAGATGCGCACCGGCTACCAGGTCTTCTCCGACCTGGGCTGCACCGTCCTGGCGGTGATCGCCAACCGGGTGCCGGAGGGCATGACCGTCGAGCCCGGCCTGCCGGTGCCGTACTACGTCATCCCCGAGAACCCCTCGCTCTCGGCGCCGACCGTCGCCCAGGTCGCGGAGGCCGTGGCGGCCAAGCAGATCCTGGGCGACGACGACGGCCTGCTGCGGGACGTGAACGGGTTCGTCTTCGGCGGCGCCACGCTCCCCACGCTCCTGTCGCACCTGGTGGACGGGGCGCTGCTGCTCACCCCGGGCGACCGGGCGGACCTGCTGCTGGCCGCGGCGGCCACGGAGGCGGCGGGCACCGTACGGCCGGCGGGCGTGGTGCTGACGCTGGGCCAGGCGCCTCCCGAGGACGTGCGGGAGCTCACCGCGCGGCTGGCCCCCGGCCTGCCGGTCCTGTCCGCCGAGGCCGGCAGCTTCTCCGTCGCCACCACGCTGGGCCACCTGGAGGGGCGGCTCACCGCGGACAACCCCCGCAAGATCGAGACGGCGCTCGGCCACTTCGAGGCGCACGTCGACACCGCCGACCTCGCCGACCGCATCGCGCTGGCCCGCTCCGAGCGGGTCACCCCGATGATGTTCGAGCACCTGCTGCTGGAGCGGGCGCGCGCCGACCGCCGGCACATCGTGCTGCCGGAGGGCGAGGACGACCGCATCCTGCGGGCCGCCGACCTGCTCATCCGCCGCGGCATCGTGGACCTGACCCTGCTGGGCCGCGAGGAGGCGGTCCGGCGGCGGATCACCGAGCTCGGCCTCGACCTGGCGGGGGTGGCGGTGGTCGACCCGGTGACCTCGCCGCTCCGCGACGAGTTCGCCGAGGAGTACGCCCGGATCCGGGCGCACAAGGGCGTCGCCCTCGACCGGGCCCGGGACGCGCTGACCGACGTCAACTTCTTCGGCACGATGATGCTGCACCAGGGCATGGTGGACGGCATGGTCTCCGGCGCCGCGCACACCACGGCCGCCACGATCCTGCCCGCCTTCCAGATCATCCGGACGGTCCCGGGCACGTCGATCGTCTCCTCGGTGTTCTTCATGTGCCTGGCCGACCGGGTGCTCGTCTACGGAGACTGCGCGGTCAACCCCGACCCGGACGCCGAGCAGCTCGCCGACATCGCCATCTCCTCGGCCCGCACGGCCCAGCAGTTCGGCGTCGAGCCGCGGGTGGCGATGCTGTCGTACTCGACGGGCCGCTCGGGCTCCGGCGCCGACGTGGACAAGGTCCGCGCGGCCACCGCCAGGGTCGCCGAGCGGGAGCCGGACCTGCTGGTCGAGGGCCCCATCCAGTACGACGCGGCGGTGGACCCGCACGTCGCCGCGGCCAAGCTGCCGGGTTCGCAGGTGGCGGGGCGGGCGACCGTGCTGATCTTCCCGGACCTCAACACCGGAAACAACACCTACAAGGCGGTGCAGCGCTCCGCCGGGGCGGTCGCGGTCGGCCCGGTCCTGCAGGGACTGCGCAAGCCGGTCAACGACCTGTCGCGCGGCGCGCTGGTCACCGACATCGTCAGCACGGTGGCCATCACCGCCATCCAGGCCCAGGGAGATCCCCGATGACGCACAAGCACATCCTGGTGCTCAACTCCGGATCCTCGTCGGTGAAGTACCGCCTGCTCTCGGTCGGCGAGTGGCCGGCGCCGAAGGCGGCGGTGCGCCTGGCCTCGGGGCTGGTGGAGCGGATCGGCGAGCCGGGCTCCGCGGTCGCCGACCACGGCCGGGCGCTGGAGGTCGTCGCGGACGAGCTGGCCCGGGTGGGCTTCGGACTGGACTCGCCCGAGCTGATGGCGATCGGGCACCGGGTGGTGCACGGCGGCACCGCCTTCACCGAGCCGACGCTGATCACCGACCGGGTGGTCGAGAAGATCAAGAAGCTCGTCCCGCTCGCCCCGCTGCACAACCCGGCCAACGTGGAGGGCATCCAGGTCGCCCGGCGGCTCCGCCCCGACCTGCCGCAGGTCGCGGTCTTCGACACCGCCTTCCACTGCACCATCCCGGAGGCCGCCGCGACCTACGCGATCGACCGCGCGACCGCCGAGCGGTACGGCATCCGCCGCTACGGCTTCCACGGCACCTCGCACGCCTACGTCTCCCGGGAGGCGGCCCGGCTGGCCGGTCGGGAGCACCCCAACGTGATCGTGCTGCACCTGGGCAACGGCGCCAGCGCCTCGGCGGTGGCCGACGGCCGGTGCGTGGAGACCTCGATGGGCATGACCCCGCTGGAGGGCCTGGTCATGGGCACCCGGAGCGGCGACGTGGACCCGGGCGTGCTCATCCACCTGCGCCGGGAGGCCAGGATGCGGACCGAGGAGGTCGACGCCCTGCTCAACCGGCGCAGCGGCCTGCTGGGCCTGTGCGGCGACAACGACATGCGGGCGGTGGAGCGGCGGGCGGCCGAGGGGGACCCGGACGCCGAGCTGGCGCTGGCGGTCTACTGCCACCGGCTCCGCAAATACGTCGGCGCCTACTACGCGGTACTCGGCACGGTGGACGTGATCGCCTTCACCGGCGGCATCGGGGAGAACTCCGCCCTGATCAGGCAGCGGGCGCTGACCGGGCTGGAGGCGCTCGGCATCGTCCTGGACCCGGACCTCAACGCGGCGGGCAAGGGGGTGGTCTCGGCCGGCGACTCGCGGGTGAAGGTGGCGGTGGTCCCCACGGACGAGGAGCTGGAGATCGCCCGTCAGACGTTCGAGGTCGTCTCCGGTGCCGATCGCGGATGAAAGGTGTCTACCTCTAGCGGAGGGATGAAATCCACCAGGAGAAGTCCGTAAGGAACGAACCACTGCCAATCGGCGGTGATGGTGCAGACTGTGTGCGGTCGGGCGGTCGCCCAGCGTCGCGGGGGTGCGCTGGGCGGCCCGTCCGTGCCCGGCCCGTCCGTGCCCGGCCCGCGGGCCGGGTACTCGGGCCGGGTGCTCGGGCCGGGGTGTGTCAGCCCAGGCGGGCGATGGACTTGTACTCCAGGTAGGACGCCAGGCCCTCGGGGCCCAGCTCGCGGCCGAGGCCGCTGGCCTTGAAGCCGCCGAACGGCGCGCACGACTCCAGCATGAAGACGTTGACGCCGTAGGTGCCGGTGCGGACCCGGCGGGCCACGTCCATGCCGTGCTCGGAGTCGGCGGTCCAGACCGAGCCCGACAGGCCGTAGTCGCTGTCGTTGGCGATGCGGACCGCGTCCTCCTCGTCCTCGTAGGGGATCACCGTCAGCACCGGGCCGAAGATCTCCTCCCGGGCGATGCGCATCTCGTTGGTCGCGCCGGCGAAGACCGTCGGGGCGACGTACCAGCCGCGCTCGTACGGGCGCTCCAGGCCGCCGACGACCGGCTTGGCACCCTCCTCGATGCCGATCCTGATGTAGTTCTCGACCCGCTCCTGCTGGCGCTGGGCGACCAGCGGGCCGATGCCCGTGGCCGGGTCGGCGGGGTCGCCGACCGACATGCCCCGGACCATCGCGGCGACCGCGTCCACGACCTCGTCGTAGCGGCTCCGGGAGGCGAGGATGCGGGTCTGCGCGATGCAGGCCTGGCCGTTGTTCATCATCGAGGCGATGGACAGGAAGCCCATCGCCGACGGCAGGTCGCAGTCGTCCAGGATGATCGCGGCGGACTTGCCGCCGAGCTCCAGGCTGACGCGCTTGAGCTGCTCGCCGCAGATGCCCGCGATGCGGCGGCCGGCGGCGGTGGAGCCGGTGAAGGCGACCTTGTCCACGCCGGGGTGGGAGACCAGGTGCTCGCCGGCCTCGCGCCCGGCGGGCACGATGCTGACCACGCCCTCTGGCAGGCCCGCCTCCTTGATCAGCTCGGCCAGCAGGTAGGAGTCGAGCGGCGTCTCGGGTGCGGGCTTGACGACGACCGTGCAGCCGGCGATCAGGGCCGGGGCCAGCTTCGTCATGATCACGAACTGCGGGACGTTCCACGGGACGATCGCGGCGACCACGCCGACGGGCTCACGCCGTACGGTGACCGGGCCGAAGGTGCCGGGCCGGTCCTCCTCGACGGCGAAGGTCCGGCCGAGCTCGGCGTAGTAGCGCAGGAAGCCGAGCGGCTGGGGGACCTGGGCCATCTGGGAGAAGGTGATGGGGGAGCCCATCTCCTCGGTGATGACGCGGGCCATCTCCTCCTGGCGGGCCTCGTAGAGGTCGGCGAGCCTGCTCACCACGGCGGCCCGCTCGGCCATGGTCATCCGGGGCCAGGGGCCGTGGTCGAACGCCTGGCGGGCGGCGGCCACCGCGCGGTCCATGTCGGCGGCGGTGCCCTCGGGGACGCGGCCGACGACCTCCTCGGTGTGCGGGGAGAGGACGTCGATCGTGGCGGTGCTCGCCGGGGCCGTCCAGTCGCCTCCGATGAACAGCGTGTCGTGCTGGCGCATGATCTCTTGCCTCCTGGTCGGCGGTCCGGGGCCGTTCACTGAACTAATGCTTGCTCGGACAGTGTCATCCTCCGGGGAGGGCTCCACAAGGCCCGCCGATCAGGAAAACCGAATCACGTTCTATCCATGGTCGCAAGGGTTCGGCCGTCCGTGCGGGGAAAGCCCGCATCGCCCGTGTCCGTGCCTCGTCGGTACCCGTGCCCGTGTCCGTACCCGTACCCGTGCCCGTGCCCGCGCACTGTCCGCCTCCCGGCCGCGAGGGCGAGGGGCGCGGGCGGCGGTGCGCGGTCTTCCGCACTTGGGGGACGAGCGCGCCGCCGGGGCCGTACCCTCGTGATGTGCCCGCCGGCGGGCCCGGCCTGAGCCGTGGGCGGGCGGTCGAGGCATGCCCGAAATTGTGGTCATAGGTGCTAGCTGGTAGATAGTTCATCAATGGTGTATGAAACCCACCATTCCGGTGGCGAGCTTGAAGATCGTCTTCTATAGTTTCGCTCCGTCCGCGAAGGGCTCTGGAGGTGAGCGAAGCGTGCGACCGAGCCGCCCGGCGGTGCTGGGCGTCCTGCTCGCGGCGCTCCTGCTGACCCCGGTGACGGCGGGGGCGAGCGCCGGACGGGTCGCCGCGTTCGACCCCGAGGCCAAGCTGAAGAAGCTGACCGCGGAGGCGGCGCAGCTCAACAAGCGCTACCGCGGCCAGGTGCAGACCCTGGAGGACGCCCGGGTCAAGGCCAAGAAGGCCACCGAGACCGCCAAGAGCCTCAAGCGGTCGCTGGCCACCGCGGAGACCGACGTGGTGCGCTTCGCCCAGAGCAGCTACATGGGCGGCCCGCTGGACAGCCCCGCCATGTTCGGCTTCCAGGGCGACGCCCAGACCGCCCTCGACCAGGCCGCGACCATGTCCCACCTCGCCAGCCAGCGGGCCAACCAGCTCGCCCGGATCAAGGAACTGATCAAGAAGGCCGGCGAGGCGGAGAAGAAGGCCGAGGCCGAGATCGTCAAGCTGGAGCGGGACATCTCCCGGCTCAAGAAGGACCGCGTCCGGCTCGAGGGCCTCCTGGCGAAGTACGGCTTCCAGCAGCCCACCTCCAACGGCGGCCTGACCGCCCGCACGGTCACCATGCGCAACCTGGTGCTGCAGAACTTCCCGATGCCGCACGGCTACGGCTGCCTGCGCCCCGGCGACCCCGGCGACCACGGCAGCGGCCGGGCCTGCGACTTCATGATGAGCTCCGGCGGCCAGGTCCCCACCGCCGAGGCCAAGGCCCGCGGCGACCGCCTGGCCCAGTGGGCGATCGACAACGGCGAGCGCCTCGGCGTGATGTACATCATCTGGCAGCAGCGGTACTACGACGTGCGGACCGGTGCGGGCTGGCGCATGATGTCCGACCGCGGCGGCAACACCGCCAACCACATCGACCACGTCCACATCTCGATGTTCTGACCGGCGTCCCGCGCGCCGGGACGCCCGGCACCTCCGGGAGCGCTACTCCCGGCCTTCCCGCCGCCGGGTGACGGCCTCCCGCACGTCACCGAGGAAGCGCTCGACGACCGCCCGCTCGCCGGCGTCGAACCGTTCCAGGACGGCGACGACCTCGCGGATGAGCGGGCCGAAGAAGCTCCAGCCGAGCGCGACGGCGCTCTCGTCCACCGTCAGCAGCACACGCCGGCGGTCGCGGGTGTCGCGTTCCCGGCGCACGTGGCCGAGCCGTTCCAGGCGGTCGACGACCGCGGTGGTGCCCGCGGAGTTGAGGCCCAGCTGCGCCCCCAGCGTGCCCGGGGTGGCGGGAGTGCCCGCACGGGCGGCGTCCAGCAGGCAGATCAGCGCGCGCACGTCGGTCGGGTGGAGGCCGTGCCGGGAGGCGAACCTCTCACCGAGCCGGTCGAGCTCCACGGTGACGGCGCGCAGCAGGTGCACCATCCGCATCCCCGGATCCCGGTCGTCCACCCGCGTCTCCGGGTCTCGGCCGTCCATCCGCCTCCCTCCGCCCTTCCATGATCCTCCGTGCTGTCATAGTGTCGCATCATCTCGTTCGGCGAGATTCTCGTCCGGTGAGCTATTTATCGGGATGGAGCCATGTCCGGTGACGGTCAAGGGGTGGACCCGGCCTTCCTCGCCGCCTACGACGCGGTCCTGGAGCGCTGGCCGGTCCCGGTCGAGACGGTCGACCTCCCGTCCGCGTACGGCACGACCCGGGTGAACGTGTGCGGCCCCGCGGACGGGCCGCCGCTGGTCCTGCTGCACGGGGGCGGCGCCACCGCGGCGTCGTGGTTCGCCAACGCCGCCGAACTCGCCGGCGGGCACCGGGTCCACGCCGTGGACCGCATCGGCGAGGCGGGGCGGAGCGTGCGGGGCGAACGGCCTCCCCGCACCGTCCCCGACCTGCTCGGCTGGCTGGACGGGGTGCTCGACGGCCTCGGGATCACCGGAGCGGCCCTGTGCGGGCACTCCTACGGCGCCTGGATCGCGCTGACGTACGGCCTGCACGCGCCCGGGCGGGTCCGGCGGCTCGTCCTCCTCGACCCGACGCAGTGCTTCGGCGGGTTCCGGCCCGGCTATCTGGCGCGCGCCCTGCCGTCCCTGCTGCGGCCGACGGCCGCCCGGGCCCGGGCGTTCCTGGCCTGGGAGACCGGTGGCGCGGAGGCCGATCCGGCCTGGCTGCGGCTGTACGGCCTGGCCGCGGAGTTCCCGGAGGCGAGGACCGTGGTCGGCAGGCGGCCCCGGCCCGAGGCGCTGCGCTCGTTCACGGCGCCGGCCCTGGTGCTCCTCGCCGGGCGGAGCAGGGCGCACGACGCGCACCGCGTCGCCTCCGCCGCCGGGCGCCTCCTGTCGCACGCGGAGACCGCGGTGCTGCCGGGCCTGTCCCACCACGCGATGCCCTGGCACGAGGCCGCGGAGATCAACAGGCGCATCACCGGCTTCCTCGAAGGGACCGGGACGCGCCGAGGGCAGTGATCCGCAAGCGGGCTCCAAGCGATCTCCTCTTCACTGGCGGCCATCGGCTGAGAGGAGAGACGATGCGCATCGCCGTCCGAGGGGTTCTGCTGGCCGCCGTGCTCGTACTGGGACTGCCCGCCGCGGCGCAGGCGGTGGAGCGGCCGTCGCCGTTCCCGTTCCACTGGGGGAAGATCAGGTCCGCCTCCGGGCACTCCGGCCACGCCCGGGTGGACGCCTGGGTCACCGCCTTCAACGAGAAGCACTTCCAGACCTACGGCAGCCTCTACGACCGGGACCGCCACGCGGGGCACTGCGCCTCGGTGCAGGCGAGGTTCCACTACTCGGACTCGAGAGGCGGCACGGGCCGGTCGAAGCCGCGCCGGGCGTGCGGCCCGGAGAAGAAGGGGTTCCTCTTCGAGTCCGCCCGGCCGGTCAAGTGGCTGGACCTCAAGGTGTGCGTCTACCGGCCGGCCGGCGGCACGGTCGCGCACTGCCGGACCGAGCGGATCAGGGACGAGGACTTCGCCTGGTGACGCCTCCCCCGGGGCACGGGGCTGCTCCCGCGCCCCGGGGGAGGCGAGGCGGTGGGAGGGCATCGCCTGTTAGGCGTCCGCTCACCGGCCTCACCAGGTTTGTCAACCATAAATAAACCTTAAATAAAGTTTCTTGTTGACAAGCTCTGTGGCGTGCGGTTACATCTTCGTGACCTCAGCCGTAACGGTGTTCTCCGGCAGGCGCCCCATCGAGAGAGCGCTTCCACACCGCGGGCGGGCCGTACGGCCGCGCCCCGAAAACGACCACGGAGCGGAACCCCCCATGCGCAAACGCCGGCCTCTTCTGGCTGCCCTGGCCGCGGCCCTCACCCTGACCGCCACGCTGGCCACCACCACGGGCGACGACCGGGCGGAAGCCGCCACCGCCGCCCCCGTCACCTGGTCCGACGAGTTCAACGCCGCCGCCGGGACCCCCGTCGACGGGTCCAAGTGGAAGTTCGACATCGGTGGCGGCGGCTGGGGCAACAACGAGCTGCAGTACTACACCAACTCCACCCAGAACGTGTACCACGACGGGCAGGGCCACCTCGCCATCACCGCCCGCAAGGGGAACCCGTCCGGCTACCAGTGCCACTACGGGTCCTGCCAGTACACCTCGGGCCGCATCCTGACGGCGGGCAAGTTCAGCCAGGCGTACGGCCGGTTCGAGGCCCGGATCAAGATCCCCAAGGGCCAGGGCATCTGGCCGGCCTTCTGGATGCTCGGCGGCGGCGACTGGCCGAACACCGGTGAGATCGACATCATGGAGAACGTCGGCAGCGCGCCGAACACGGTCCACGGCACCGTGCACGGCCCCGGCTACTCCGGCGGCGGCGGCATCGGCGGGAGCCGGACGATCGGCGCCCCGCTCGGCGACGCCTTCCACACCTACCGGGTCGACTGGTCCCCCAACCTCATCGTCTGGTACCTGGACGGATCGGAGTACTTCCGCCTCACGCCGGCCGGCATCCGCGGGAACCGGTGGGTCTTCGACCACCCGTTCTTCATGATCCTCAACGTGGCGGTCGGCGGGAACTGGCCGGGCAGCCCCAACGCGAGCACCTCCTTCCCGCAGACCATGCTGGTCGACTACGTCCGGGTCTCCGCCTGGGACGGCGGAGGGTCCGGGGGAGGGACCGGCAACGGGAACGGCAGCGCCCTGAAGTCGAAGCTGAACGGCCGCTGCATCGACATCCCCGGCGGGAAGGCCGTCGACGGCGCCCGGCTGCAGATGTACGACTGCAACGGCAGCGCCGCCCAGCGGTGGACCCTCAACGGCAACGGCACCGTGAGCGCGATGGGCATGTGCATGGACGCCGCGGGGGCCGGCACCGCCAACGGCACGCCGATCCAGCTCCACCCGTGCAAGGGCAACGCCGCCCAGCAGTTCCGGCTCAGCGCGGCCGGTGACCTGGTCAACCCGGTCTCCAACCGGTGCGTGGACGTGGTGGACCTCAACCCCGCCAACGGCGCGCGACTCCAGCTCTGGGACTGCGCCGGGACGGCCAACCAGAAGTGGACGCGCGGCTGATCTGAACCGGGGCGGAGGGCCGGCGGCGGGGCCGGCCTCCGCGTCGGCGCTTCCGGCGGGGCCGCACCGGAGTACGGCGTGGCCTCCGGTGCGGCCCCGACGGCCGGCCTTCCGGACCGGCCGGAACCGTCAGGGGGCGGGGAGGACGCCGCTGACGGCGTAGGTGACCAGGGTGGTCAGCACCTCCTTGACCGACTCGCGCTCGCGCACGTCGCACATGAGGATCGGCGCGACCCCGTCCAGGCCGAGCGCGCGCCGTACCTTGACCGGGTCGTGGCGGCGGGCGCCGTCGAAGCAGTTGACCGCCACCACGAACGGCAGGCCCCGCTGCTCGAAGTAGTCCACGGCCGGGAAGCAGTCCTGCAGGCGGCGGGTGTCGGCGAGCACGACGGCGCCGAGCGCGCCTTCGGAGAGCTCGTCCCACATGAACCAGAACCGGTCCTGGCCGGGGGTGCCGAACAGGTAGAGCCAGAGACCCTCGCGGATGGTGATGCGGCCGAAGTCCAGCGCGACCGTCGTGGTGGTCTTGGACTCCACGCCGGAGACGTCGTCCACGCCGACGCCGCGCTCGCTCAGCAGTTCCTCGGTGTGCAGCGGCCGGATCTCGCTGATGGTGCCGACCATGGTCGTCTTGCCGACCCCGAACCCGCCCGCGACGAGGATCTTGATCGCCATCGCCGGGTCGGCGAGCGCGGCCGTCGCCGGCTCAGAGCCTGCGTAGTCCATGGAGCACTTCCCTGTAGATGTCCTCGTTAATCGTCTGCGCCGCCGGGCCGGGCCTGCCGATGGTCACCAGGCCGTCGTGGCGCAGGTCACCGAGGAGCACGCGGGTGATGTTGATCGGCAGCCTCAGGTGCGCGGCGACGTCCGCCACCGGGGTCGGCCGCCGGCACAGGTTCAGCACGGCGTGCTGCTCCGGGCCCAGACCGGCCGGCTCCACCGGCACGTGGACGGTCGTGACGATGGCCACCAGGTCGAACGACTCGCCGGCCGGGCGGGCGCGGCCACCGGTCAGCCCGTAGAGCCGGATCAGCGGCCCCGGATCGTCCCCCGTCACGACCGGGACCCGTTCCAGGCGGGCGCCGGCGCCGCCGCCCTCGGCTGCGCCGACAGGTGCTCCCCGACCCGCTTGACCAGCAGGGCCATCTCGTAGGTGACGATGCCCAGGTCGGCGTCCTGCGCGGCCAGTACGGCGAGCCGGGCGCCCTGCCCGGCCGCGGTGACGAACAGGAAGCCGCCTTCCAGTTCGATGACGGTCTGCCGCACGCCGCCGAGGCCGAAGTGCCGGCCCGCGCCCGCGGCGAGGCTGTGGCTGCCGGCGGAGATGGCCGACAGGTGCTCGGTGTCCTCCCGGGTGAGGTCCCGGGAGCCGCCCATGGCCAGGCCGTCGGAGGAGAGCACGACGGCGTGCCGGACCCCGGGGACGCGCCGGGTGAGGTCGTCCAGCAGCCAGCTCAGCTCAGATCTCGGGTCGGCCATCGCAGTGGCCCTCCTTTCCGTTCGGGGAGTCACCGGGCGTCGTGTCACCGTGCGGGTCACCGGGCGCCGTGCTGTCGTACGGGCCGCCCCGCACGCCACCGGGCAGGCCGCCCCGCACGTCGCTGTGCAGGTCGCTGTGCACGTCGCTGTGCGCGTCCCCGTGCCGCCCGGCCTGGGTACGGCCCTGCTGCCAGCCCCGCTGCATCGCCGACATGCGGGTGAGGATCTCCTCCGGAGCCCGGGAGGATGGAGCGGACCCCCGCGGGGTCTCCCGCCGGTCCCCGCCGGGCACGCGGCGGAGCTGGGGGGCGAGGCTGGCCTGCCGTACCCGCACGGGCAGCCCGTCGAGGTCGTCGAGGTCGCCGGGGCCCGCGGTCCCCCCGGTCCCGGCGGGGTCGTCCTGCGGAGCCGCGGTCTCCGGGTTCCCGCCGGGACCGTCCTGCAGAGCCGGAAGCGGGGCGGACAGCGGCATGGCCGGTATGGACGGTGGCGCGGCCGGGGCGGACGGTGGCGTGGCCGGGGTGAAGAGCGACCGGGCCGGAGCCCCGGGCACCGCGCTCAGCGCCCGGACCGGCCCGCGGGCCGGTCCGCCGCCGGAGGAGCGGCCGGTCGCCGTGTCCGCCACTGTTCCGGTCACTGTTCCGGTCACTGCGTCGGCCGCCGGGCCGGTCACTGCGTCGGCCGCCGGGCCGGTCACCGTGCCGACCACTGGGCCGGCCACTCCGGTCACCGTGCCCGCCGGGAACTCGTCCTGCGGCCGGGAGCCGGCCAGCAGGCTCAGCGGGAGCATCACGATCGCCGTGGCGCCGTCGTAGGGCGAGGGCCGCAGCACGACCTTGATCCCGTGCCGGGCCGCGAGCCGGGAGACCACGAACAGGCCGAGCCGGTCGCTCTCGGCGGGGTCGAACTCCGGCGGCCGGGCGAGCCGGTCGTTGAGCGTGTCGACGCAGACCCCGCCCAGGCCCAGGCCGCGGTCCTCGATCTCGATCGCGTAGCCGTGGGCCGCCGCCGAGCCGCGCACGTGGACCGCGGTGCCCGGCGGGGAGAAGATCGTGGCGTTCTCCACCAGCTCCGCGACCAGGTGGACCACGTCGGTGACCGCGCCGCCGGTCAGCAGCGGCGCGTCGGGCATGGGCAGCACCGTGACGCGCGTGTAGTCCTCGACCTCCAGCACGGCGCTGCGCACCACGTCGAAGACCGGCACGGGCTCGCGCCAGCGGCGGCCGGGGGAGGCGCCGGACAGGACGATCAGGTTCTCCGCGTGGCGGCGCATGCGGGTGGTCAGGTGGTCGACCTTGAACAGGTCCTCCAGCGTCTGAGGGTCCTCGGTCCTGCGCTCCATCGTGTCCAGCAGCGTGAGCTGGCGGTGGAGCAGGGCCTGGCTCCGCCGGGCCAGGTTCAGGAAGACCTGGCCGACGCCCCTGCGGAGCACGGCCTGGCCGACCGCGGCCTCCACCGCGGTCCGCCGTACGGCCGACAGCGCCCCCACGATGCCGTTCACCTCGGCGGTCGGCGTGGGCGCCAGCTCGGGCGCCTCGGCCGCCGGGTCGACGTCCTCGCCGCCCGCGAGCCGGGTCACCAGACGGGGCAGCCGCTCCCCGGCCAGTTCGGCGGCCGCGGCCTGCACCTGCCGCAGCTCCCGGACCAGGGAGCGGGCGAAGCGGTAGGAGAGCAGGGCCGAGGCGACGACGACGATCAGGCCGAAGACCACGACCACCCCGATGTGCAGCAGGGCCATGGTCCGCAGGTGGCCGGCCTCGCCGGTGACGCGGGTCAGCTCCCGTCCGGCGTTGGAGTCGAGGGCGGCGAGGACGGTCTCGGCGTCCCGGTGCCACGCGGCGGCCTCCAGCGGCGGCGCTCCGGGGGCCGCCTCCCAGGCGAGGAGCCGCTCCTCGGCGGCCTGGAGCCGCCGGTAGGCGGTGCCCGCCGCCAGTTCCCGGTGGAGCGCCCGCAGTTCGGGGCTCATGTCGCGTTCGGCGGCGGCGAGCATGAGCGTGCGGCCGGTCGCCGCAGTGACGAAGGCGGTGTGCTCGGCGGTGGTCATCTCGCCGCGCGCCAGCGCGAGGGTGAGGAGGGCGTGCTCCCGGGACAGGTGCTCGGAGACGACGGAGTAGTAGGAGAGCCCCCGGACGATCCGGTGGGACGACACGTCGGTGAGCAGGTCCGCGGCGTTGAGCTGCCGGTGGGCGAGGCCGGTGAGCGCGGTGTAGCCCTCGACGGCCTCGAGCGGGCCCGTCCGGCCGTCGTCGGCCGACGAGCGCAGCGTGCCGAGCCCGTCCAGGCGCTCCAGCAGGGACCGCATGCCGGCGGCGTTCTCCGCGGCCGTGCTCTCCAGGCCGACGGAGGCGACCAGCTCACGCAGGGCGGAGACCGCGCCGTCGGTGGTCCGCCGCTGCTCCGCCAGTACGGCCCGCCGGTCGGGACGGCCGGCGGCCTCGGCGGTCAGCTGGCGTTCCCGGCGGAGTTCCCGGATCAGGTCCTGGACGGGGGAGCCGACCTCCTGCCACCGGCTCTGGGTCTGGGCCAGGGCGGAGATCTCCATGACGGTGACGTAGGAGTTGTAGCCCCACATGGAGACGAGGGCGATGAGCGGGATCACGAGGATCTTGAGGATCCTCGTGCGGATCGGCTGGGGGGTGCTCATTCATCGTGTCCAGTTCCGCGCGTGTCCCGCGCAGGGTCGTCCGTTGCGGTGGCGGTCACCCCCCGAGGGCCGCCGTGACGGGTGTGCTGTGATTCGCCCCACTATGCCGGTGTGATCAAAAGAGGATCAAGGTGGCGGGTGCGAAGATTCGGTATCGATGTCATCGCTCGGAGAGCGATCTGTCACGGAGAGGCAGGAGCGGGGGAGCCGGAGGCGCGGAGGGACTCCCGCCGCGCGGCGAGGCGCTCGCGCAGCCAGTGGTAGGAGGCCTTGGGCGTGCGCCTGCCGGTGGCGAAGTCGACGTGGACCAGGCCGAAGCGCTGGTGGTAGCCCTCGGCCCACTCGAAGTTGTCCAGCAGCGACCAGACGTAGTAGCCGCGCACGTCCACCCCGTCGGCCATCGCCCGCTCCATCGCCGCGATGTGCCCGTCGAGGTAGGCGATCCGGCCGGCGTCGTCCACCGCGCCGCCGGGACCGGCTTCGTCGGGCTGGGAGCAGCCGTTCTCGGTGACGTAGACCGGGGGCAGGGCGTCGCCGTACCGTGCGGCCAGGCCGGTCAGGAGCTCGTGCAGCCCGTCGGGGACGACGGGCCAGCCGAAGGCGGTGAGCGGGTACCCGGTGATCGGCACGTCGGTGAACGGCAGGACGTCGCCCGGGGCGGGAGCGGCGATCCGGGTGGGGTTGTAGTAGTTGACGCCCAGGCCGTCGAGCGGGGCGGAGATCAGGTCGAGGTCGCCGTCGCGGACGCAGTCGAGCGCAGGGCCGTACGCCGACAGGTCCGGGTAGCTCCCGAGCAGGACCGGGTCGTTGAACAGCCGGTTGTGCAGGATGTCGTAGGCCTCGGCGGCGGCCAGGTCGGCGGGGTCGGCGGAGGCGGGCCGGACGGGGGTGCAGTTGTTGGTGATCAGCACCTGCCGGGCGCCGTGCGCCCGCAGCGCCGCCGTGGCCAGGCCGTGCCCGAGCAGCTGGTGGTGGGCGGCGGGCAGGGCGCCGGTGAGCAGGGCCAGCCCGGGGGCGTGCACACCCGTGGCGTAGCCGTAGGCCATGTGGACGAAGGGCTCGTTGAGGGTGATCCACATCGGGATGCGGTCGGCGAGCCGGTCGGCCACCAGGGCGGTGTAGTCCGCGAAGCGGTGCGCGGTGTCGCGGGAGAGCCAGCCCCCCGCGTCCTGGAGGGGCTGCGGCAGGTCCCAGTGGAAGAGGGTCGCGGCCGGGACGACGCCCTCGGCGAGCAGGGCGTCGGTGAGCCGGTCGTAGAAGTCCAGCCCGGCGGGGTTCGCCGGTCCCGTGCCGGTGGGCTGCACCCGGGGCCAGGCGATGGAGAAGCGGTAGGAGTCCACCCCCAGGCCGGCCAGGAGCGCGACGTCCTCGGGCCAGCGGTGGTAGTGGTCGCAGGCGACGTCGCCGGTGTGGCCGTCCGCGACGCGGCCGGGCTCGTGGGAGAAGGTGTCCCAGATGGACGGCCCCCGGCCGTCCTCCGCGACGGCGCCCTCGATCTGGTAGGAAGCGGTGGCCGCGCCCCAGAGGAACATCTGCACCCTCCAATTGTGTGAGTGATGCTCATGTTAGACCGGGGGAGGGGCCCATGGGGGATGATGGGGGAATGACGAACGTCTCCGGGGGAACGTTGCGCCGCCGCCCCGCCCAGCGGCGGAGCGTGGAACGGGTCGAGCGCATGCTGGACGAGTGCGCCAAGCTGCTGGACGAGGTCGGGTACGAGGCGCTGACCACCAAGGAGGTCGCGCGCCGCGCGGAGGTGCCGATCGGCACCTTCTACCAGTTCTTCCCCGACAAGCAGGGGCTGGTGCGCGCCCTCGCCTTCCGCAACCTGGAGGCCTTCCTCGACCGGATCACCACCCGGCTCGGTGACACGGACCTGTCCGGCTGGACAGAGCTGGTGGACCTGGCCATCGACGAGTTCGTCGCGATGAAGCGCTCCACGCCGGGGTTCGCCGTGATGGACTTCGGCGAGGTCCTGCCCACGCCGGGCGGACCCGCGCTGCGCGGCACCGAGCGCATGCTCGACGCCGCGCTGGAGAACAACGTGGTCGTGGCCGACCGCCTCCGGACGATCACCATCGACGTGCTCGGCGCCCCGGTGGGGCCGGAGCTGGACCGCGCGCTGGTCGTCGCGGTGGAGGCGGCCGACGCGGTGCTCAAGCTCGCCTTCCGGACCGCGCCGGAGGGGGATCCCGAGCTGATCGCCGAGTGCAAGCTCCTGGTCCGGCGCTACCTCGCCGGCCACCTCCCGTCGTAGTCCGCCGGCCCGGTCAGGAGACCGAGTCCAGGCGGGCGCGGAGCTCGTCGTCGAGCTTCACGTCCAGGGCCCCGAGGGCCTCGTCGAGCTGGGCGAGGGTGCTCACCCCGACGATCGGCACCACGGCGGGGGAGCCGCCGACCAGCCAGGCCAGGACGACCTGGTTCACCGTGGCGCCCACCTCGGCCGCGACCTCGCGCACCGCGGCGAGGCGGCGGGCGGTGCCCGGGTGGTCGAACGCCTCGTCGAAGGGCCGGTCCTCGCGGGTGTAGCCGCCGCTCATCAGGGTGTTGTAGGCCCACAGCGTGACGCCGGGTTCCTGGCGCAGGTAGTCGAGGGTCTCCTCGCTCGCCACCACGTGCCCGGCCGACCGCAGCGGAGCGCCCGGGCGGGGCCGGACGTAGGAGTGGCGCAGCTGCAGATGGGCGTAGGGGGTCCAGCCGTTCTCCCGGGCGACGTTCCGGGCCCGCTCGAGCCTCCAGACGGGGAGGTTGCTGGCGCCGAGCTCGCGGACCTTGCCCGCCCGGACCAGCCCGTCGAAGGCCTCGGCCGTCTCGGCGAGCGGGACGGACCGGTCCTCGATGTGCGCCCAGTACACGTCGACGTGGTCGGTTCCGAGCCTGCGGAGGCTGCCCTCGATCGCGGTCCCGACCGCCCCGGCGGACAGTCCTTCGGCCGAGCCGAGCGTGCGGTCGCCGGGGACGGTCGGCCGGGCGCCGCACTTGGTGCCGATCACCATGTGGTCGCGGTTGTTCCGGGAGGCCAGCCAGCGGCCGATGGTCAGCTCGCTCTCGTCCCCGGTCGCCCCGTCGTACCAGAAGGGGTAGTTGTTGGAGGTGTCCAGCAGCGCGCCGCCCGCCTCGGCGAAACGATCCATGATCGCGAATGCCGTACGGTCGTCCACCGCGGTGCCGAACGGGATGGTGCCCAGTGCCAGCGGAATGTGCGTCATGCGTCCCAGCCTGGCCGCTGGAGCACACTCCATGTCAAACGGCCCGGCGCGGCGGCCTGGAGCTTGACCTGGAGCCCGCTCCAGGTGCCATGCTGGCCAGCCATGAGCACGAGTGTGTACACGCCGGGACAGGCCGCGGAGGAGACCGGGTTCAGCCTCGACACTCTGCGCTACTACGAGCGGATCGGGCTGCTGGAGCGGGTCGGCCGCAACGCCGCGGGCCAGCGCCGCTTCACCCAGGACGACATCGGCTGGCTGGGCATGATCAGATGTCTGCGCGACACCGGCATGCCGATCGCGGAGATGCTCCGCTTCGCGGAGCTGACCCGGGAGGGCGAGCACACGATCCGGGACCGGATCGCGCTGCTCGAGGCCCACGACCGGCGGGTGGAGGCGCAGGTCGCGAACCTCCGGGAGAAGCAGACCGCGATCCGCAACAAGATCCGCTATTACCGCGGGGTGGTCGGCGAGACGCCCTGCGCCGCCTCGGGTACGGCCGAGCGAGGACTGGAGCACGCCGGGTCGCGGAGCGCGTGAGCCGTACGGCGGCTTTGCCGCGGGGCGAGTGTCCCTTTCCGCGCCGGCTGCTAGACCGGTAGCCGGATCTCGGGGAGGGAGCCATGGCCGCACCGCGCGCGCGACGGATCAACATCCCCCTGCGGCACGTCGCGGTGGCATGCGGGGTGATGCTGTTCGTGCTGCTCGGCAAGGTCACCTACGTCCAGACGTTCGACGCGGCCCGGCTGAAGGAGGACCCGCGCAACCGGCGCGCGCTGGCCGCGCGGTTCGACCGGCCGCGGGGAGAGATCGTGCTCCGTGACGGCACCGTCGTGGCGTCCACCCGTCCCGCCGACGGCCCCTACCGCTACCGGCGGCTCTATCCCGGCGGCCCGGTCTACGCCCCGGTCACCGGTCACCTGTCGTTCTACGGCGCCACCGGCGTCGAGCAGGCGGAGGACGCGGTGCTCTCCGGGAAGGACCCCCGGGTGACGGTGCGCTCGATCATGAGTGCGACCCCGGCGAGGACCACGGTCAGGCTGACCGTGGACGGCCGGGCGCAGCGGGCCGCCTACGAGGGGCTGCGCGCCACCGGCAGGCCCGGGGCCGCCGTCGCGCTCGACCCGGCGACCGGCGCGATCCTGGCGATGGCCTCCTACCCCTCCTACGATCCGAACGCCTACGCGACCCCCGACCTCGCCGAGCTCGGCCGGACCGACCGGCGGCTGCGGTCCGAGCCCGGGCGGCCGCTGCTGAACCGGGCGGTCCAGGAGACCTACCCGCCCGGTTCCGTCTTCAAGGTCGTGACCGCCGCCGCCGCGCTCGCCTCCGGCTCCTGGCGGCCGGGCACGGACGTCGCCGCCCCCGACGTCCTGCGGCTCCCCGGCTCCTCCGCACTGCTGCGCAACTACCGCGGCACGGCCTGCGGGGACGGCCTGCCCACCCTGGCCCACGCGTTCAAGCTCTCCTGCAACACGCCGTTCGCGATGCTCGGCGCCGAACTCGGCCAGGACGCGCTGCGCGAGCAGGCCGAGGCGTTCGGGTTCAACGACGACGGGCTCCGGGTGCCCCTGCCGGTGGCCGGGAGCGTCTACCCGGCCGGGATGGACCGGGCGCAGACCGCGATGTCGGCGCTCGGCCAGTTCGACGACCGGGCCACCCCCCTCGTGCTCGCGATGATCTCGGCGGCGGGCG
>NZ_JBHSBM010000023.1:196827-245848 GCF_042650625.1 Planomonospora corallina | reverse complement strand
CCTACCTGGTGCAGGAGGTGCGGCTCGGCGACGGCACGGTGGTCCGGGAGGCGGAGCCGTCCCGGTACCGCCGCGCGCTCGGCCGTCGCGAGGCCGCGCGGCTGACCGCCATGATGACCGGTGTCACCGGGCCAGGCGGCACCGGCCGCGCCGCGGCCGTTCCGGGCGTCGCGGTGGCGGCCAAGACCGGCACCGCGGAGAACGCCGGCCGGGACCACGCCGTCTTCACGGGCTTCGCCCCGGCGGAGGAGCCCCGGGTGGCCGTGGGGGTCGTCGTCGAGGGCGGCGGATCCGGCGGCCGGGTGGCGGCGCCCGTCGCGAAGGCGATCATGCAGGCCGTACTGCACTGATCAGGTCAGGTCGGGCAGGCCGTACTGCACTGATCAGGTCAGGCCGAGTAGGCGTCGGCCTGCAGGCCGTACAGCTCGGCGTAGAGGCCGCCGAGCGCCATGAGCTCGGTGTGGGTGCCCTCCTCGGTGACCTTGCCGTGGTCGAGCACGTAGATCCGGTCGGCGTAGCGCACGCTGGCCAGCCGGTGGGTGATCAGCAGGACGGTACGGCCGCCGGCGTGCTCGCGGATGCGCTCGAAGAGCGTGTGCTCCGCCCGGGCGTCGAGGGCGGCGGTGGGCTCGTCGCAGATCAGCAGGGGCGCGTCCCGGTGGAATCCGCGGGCGACCGCGATCCGTTGCCACTGCCCGCCAGACAGCTCCTGCCCGTCCTTGAAGCGCCGGTCCAGCAGGGTGTCGTAGCCGTGCGGCAGATCGGCCACCACCTCGTCGGCCCCGGCCACCGCGGCCGCCGCGAGCAGCGCGGGCTCGCCCTTGCCGGTGCCCATCGTGATGTTGTGCCGGGCGGTCAGCGGCCAGTGCGTATGGTCCTGGGCGATGACCGCGATGCGCTCGCGGAGCCGCTCGGGGTCGGCCTCGGCCAGATCCGTCCCGTCCCAGCGGACCCGCCCCCCGTCGGGCTCGTAGAGACCGGACAGGATCTTGGCCAGGGTGGTCTTGCCGGAGCCGTTCTCCCCGACGAGCGCGACCACCTCGCCCCGGTCGAGGTGGACCGAGACCCCCTGCAGGGCGGGGGCGCCCGCACCCGGGTAGGTGAAGGTGACGTCCTCGGCCGTGATGCGCTCGAACGCCTCCGGGACCGGTCCGGCGCGCCCGGTGGTCAGCCGGCTCTCCGCCTCGGCGGAGAAGTCCAGGAAGTCGGTGAAGTAGAGCCCCTCCTCGTACAGGCGGTTGGTGGCGTACATCAGGTTGGAGATGGAGGTCTGGCCGGAGCGGATCGCGAGCACGGCGGTGCCCGCCACGGCCAGCGGCACCGCACCGACGGCCAGCAGCACGCCGAGCGCGACGTAGACCGCGCCCGTGCCCAGGCCGCCGAGCGCCTCACCGGCCACCCGGACGAGCGTCTGCCGCCGTGCCAGATCCAGCATGACCGACTGCTCGGCCCGGGAGACCGCGTCGTACATCCGCATCAGGAAGCCGCGCATCGTGAACGAGCGCACCTCGGCCGCGGGCTCGCGCTCCGCGAGCAGCTCGGCGATGATCCACTTGCGCCGGGCGGCGGGGATCAACCGGTACATCGTGGTGTAGCGCATGCGTGCCGCCCGGACGGCCGCCCAGGCGTCGGGCAGCACGGCCAGCACCAGCAGCGGCAGGAGCAGCGGGTGCAGCACGCCCAGCACGCCCGCCGCGGCGGCGAGGCCGATCGCCGCGGTCATCACGTCGATGGCCGTGGCGACCACCTGGTCGACCATGGCCACACCGCGGGTGCGGGCCCGCTGGAGCGCGTCGTGGAAGTCCGGCTCGTCGAAGGCGGTCAGGTCCACCCGGCTGGTCAGTCCGTACAGGCGCTCCTCCGCGACCCGGCTGACCTGCGGCTCCAGCCGGGACTGGGCCCAGCCCGCGCCCGCCTGCACCAGCGTGCGCGCCACGGCGGCCACCCCCACCAGGACCAGGCTGGGCAGGGCGGCCCTGACCCGCTCCGGGGTGGGTCCCGCCTCGAAGAGAGCCGTCAGCACCCCGGTCGTGGCGAGCAGGCCGAAGGCGGTGAAGACGCCGCCGAGCAGGTTCAGCGTGATCGCGGTGACGGTGTCGCGGGGACTGGCCCGCCATGCCAGCCGTACGGCCTGGGCCACCAGGGCGGGGAGCCTGCGGGCGATGGTCAGGAAGCCGACACCGGCCAGTTCGTCGGCGTGCGCGTGCCAGCCGGAGAAGGTCAGCTCGCCGAGCTCGGGGACGTCGGGCGCCGGACCGCCGGCTTCCTCCGGTCCGCGGGGCGCTGGGACAGGATCCGGTGAGGTGTCCGCCATGCTCGCAGTGTGAACCGCCGCGCGCACGGCCGCCATGGTCCCGGGGTGTCCACCATCGGACACGCGGGCCTGGTGAGGGCGTGCGCGCCGCACCGGATGCGGGCGCGCGGGCCGTACCGGGTGAGGAGAAACCGGGGGAGACCGCATAGCCGCGGCGGACCGGGGCATCTCCTGTCGTAGGCATTCTTTCGGGGTGAGGCGATGGCCTGCGTTCTGGTCGTGGAGGACGACGTCGACCTCCAGTTCGTGATCGACCTGCTGCTCAGACGGGCGGGACACGAGGTGGTGACGGCCGGTCACGGCCAGGCCGCCCTCGACACGATGGCCAGACGCATTCCCGACGCGGTGATCCTGGACTGGATGATGCCCGGGCTCTCCGGCCCGGAAGTCTGCCGCGAGCTGCGGGCGATGCCCGGAGGCGACCGGGTGGCGGTGCTGATGCTGACGGTCAGGGTGGGGCCGGACGACGAGATGGAGGCGTTCCGGGCCGGCGTCGACGACTACATGATCAAGCCGTTCGACCACGAGGAGTTCACCCGGCGGGTCCAGGACCTGCTGGAGCGCGTGGCGCGGACCCGCTCCGGCCCCTGACCCGCTCCCGCCCGGCGTCCCTGACCCGCTCCCGCCCGGGCCACTGCCCGGACTCCTCCCGGCCGCGTGCCCGTCACCGGTCCTCTCTGCTCCGCTCCAGCGCGCGGTCGACGAAGGCGCCGGCCGAGCCGAGGGCGCGTGCCGGGTCGAGCACGCTGTCCAGCTCCTGCTCCGACAGGCCGAGGCCGGAGCCGGCGAGCAGCACCTCCTTCAGGGGACGCCGCTCGGCGGCGGCCCGCGCGCAGGCGGCGTCCACCAGCTCGCGGGCCTGCGGCGTGCCGCCGAGCCGGGCGACGACGTTCTCGGCCATCGGCAGGCCCAGGGTCAGTTCGAGGTTGGCGCGCATCCGCCCGGCGTCCACGGTCAGGCCCTCCAGCACCTCACGGAGCCAGGAGGCGGCGCTGCCGGTCAGGCGGAGCAGCTCGCCCACGGTCTCCCACTCGGCCTGCCAGGAGCCGGCGGCACGCTCGTGCTCGGCGAGCATGCCGTCCAGCACGGAGGCCACGAGCCCCGGGACGCGCTGGACGCAGGCCAGCGCGCTGACCGCGCCGACCGGGTTGCGCTTGTGCGGCATCGCGCTGGAGCCGCCCCGGCCGGGGGCCGACGGCTCGGCGACCTCGCCGACCTCGGTCTGGGCCAGCAGCTTCACGTCGGTCGCGATCTTGCCGAGGGCTCCGGCGGTGACGCCCAGCGCGCAGGCCAGTTCGGCGACCGGGGTCCGGTCGGTGTGCCAGGGCACGACCGGCGCGGCCAGCTCCAGCTCGGCCGCGAGCCGGGGCGGCACCTCGTGGCCGCGCTCGCCGAGGACCGAGAGCGTGCCCGCCGCGCCGCCGTACTGGACGGGCAGGCGGAGCGCGGTCAGCCGGGCGTGCGAGCGGTGCAGCGCGGTCAGCCAGCCGGCCGCTTTCAGGCCGAAGGTGACGGGTACGGCCTGCTGCAGGAGGGTGCGCCCGGCCATGACGGTGTCGCGGTGCCGCCCGGCGAGGCCGGCGCAGGCGTCGGCCGCGGCGCGCAGGTCGCCGAGGATCTGCGTGAGCGCGCGCCTGGCCAGCAGCATCATCGCGGTGTCGTTGACGTCCTGGCTGGTGGCGCCGTGGTGCACGTACCGGCGCAGGCCGGCGGGGACCTGCTCGCGCAGGGCGGCGACCAGGGGGACCACCGGGTTCGCGGTCCGCGCGGCCAGGCGCCCGATCTCGGCCAGGTCGAACAGCTCCGGGTCGCAGGCGGCTCCGACCGCCTCGGCGGCGGCCTCCGGGACGATGCCGAGCCCGGCCTGGGCGCAGGCCAGCGCGGCCTCCACGTCGAGCATCGCGGCGAGCCAGGCGGCGTCCGTCACCTCGGCCGCAGCCCCGCCCCGGGAGAACACCTGGGAGAACAGCCCGTCCAGTCCCGGCACCATCGCGCACCCACCTTCCGCTCGTGACCTCTCCAGCGTGTCACGGGACCCCGCCGCCCCGTGACGGTCCCGCCGGAGAGGCTGTGCGAGAGTGGGACGATGTCCGCGCACCGGGTCCGTCCGTCATGGTTCCTGCTGGTCGCAGGGGTCGTGCTCGCCTCGTTCAACCTGCGCCCCGCCCTGTCCATGATCTCGCCGGTGCTCGACGAGATCATGGACGATCTCGGGCTGAGCCCCGCCCAGGGCGGGGCCATCACCACGGTCATGGTGGTCTGCCTGGGCGTGCTGGCCCCGCTCGCCCCGGTGCTGGCCCGCCGGTTCGGGCTGGACCGCACGCTCCTGGCGGGGCTGCTCGTCCTGACCGCCGGGGTGCTGCTCCGCAGCGCGGGGAACGTTCCCGCGCTGTACGCGGGGGCGGCCGTGGTGGGCACCGCCATCGCGATCATGAACGTGGTGATGCCCGGCATCGTCAAACAGCACTTCCCCGAGCGCGTCGGCCTGGTCACCGGTCTCTACGTCTCCGCCCTGGTCCTCGGCGCCGCCGCGGGCGCCGGGCTGACGATCCCGCTGGAGAACGCCACCGGGTACGACTGGCGCGGGGCGACCGCGCTGGCCGCGCTCCCCGCCGTGGCGGCGGCCGTGCTCTGGCTGCCGCAGGCGCTGCGGCCCCAGGTCGTCCCCGACCGCGTGCCGGGAGCGTTCCGCCGGGTGCTGGGCACCCCGGTGACCTGGTACGTCACCGCCTTCATGGGCCTGCAGTCGCTGACCTTCTACATCACGCTCGCCTGGCTGCCGACGATCTTCCAGGAGGCCGGGATCCCCGCCGACCAGGCCGGCTACCTGCTGAGCCTGTCCAACCTCGTCCAGATCGCGGTCACGCTCGCCGTACCGCTGCACGCCGGGAGGGTGCGCTCGCAGGCGCCGCACGTGACGGCCGCGACCCTGCTCACCGCCGCCGGGTACGCCGGGGTGCTGGTGGCCCCCGCCACCGTCCCCTGGCTCTGGATGCTCGTCCTCGGCCTCGGCCAGGGCGCGGGGATCGCGTTGGCCCTGTTGATCATCACCCTGCGCGCCCCGGACCCGGCGGCGGTGACCACGCTCTCGGCCGTCGCCCAGTCGGCCGGATACGTGCTGGCGGCGCTCGGCCCGTTCCTGATCGGCCTGCTGCGCCAGACCTCGGGAGGTTGGACGGTGCCGCTGCTGGCCGGGCTCGGCGCGTGCGGGCTCCAGCTCGTCGCCGGATTCCTCGCCGGCCGCCCGGCGCCGCGGTGAGTGGGCCCCCGACACCGGGACGTGCGCGGTTCGTCGTGTCCCGGGCACCTGGCGGTCACCTGGGCTCCCTACGGTCCAGACCATGATCCGTAGGTTGATCCGTAGGTTCCTGGCAGTGGCGCTGACCGTCCTGGCGGCCGGTACCGTCACCGTTGTGCTGCACCGACCCGAACCCGCCGCCGCCGACCACCGCGGCGACGCGCCCATCGTCATCGGCCACCGGGGCGCGAGCGCCCACCGGCCCGAGCACACCCTGCTCTCCTACGAGGCCGCGATCGCCCTGGGCGCCGACTACATCGAGCCCGACCTCGTCTCCACCAAGGACGGGGTGCTCGTCGCGCGTCACGAGAACGAGATCTCCGGCACCACCGATGTGGCGGACCACCCCGAGTTCGCGGATCGCCGGACCACCAAGACCATCGACGGACGGCCGGTGACCGGCTGGTTCACCGAGGACTTCACCCTCGCCGAGCTGAAGACCCTCCGGGCCGTGGAGCGTGTGCCCGACCTGCGGCCGGACAACACCGTATTCAACGGGCTGGCGGATATCCCGACCTTCGCGGAGGTCCTGCGGCTGGCCAAGGAGCACGGGGTCGGCGTCTACCCCGAGACCAAGCACCCCACCTACTTCGACTCCATCGGGCTCTCCCTGGAGGAGCCGCTGCTCGCGACCCTGCGCGAGCACGGCTGGGACGGGCGGCGCGCGCCCGTATTCATCCAGTCCTTCGAGACCGCGAACCTGCGGGACCTGCGGAAGAAGACCCGGCTGCCGCTGATCCAGCTGATCAGCGCGAGCGGCGCGCCGTACGACCGGGTCGCCGCCGGCGACCCGCTCACCTACGACGGCATGGTCACCCGGGAGGGCCTGCGCGAGGTCGCGCGATACGCCGACGGCATCGGCGTGGACACCTGGCGGATCGTGCCGACCGGCCCCGACGGCCGCCTCCTGGAGCCCACGACCCTGGTCCGCGATGCCCACCGGGCCCGGTTGAAGGTCCACACCTGGACCGTGCGGAACGAGAACTCCCAGCTCCCGGTCGACTTCCGGCTGGGGGACCCGGCCAACCCGGCCTACGGGCGCGCCACGGGTGACGTGATGGGCTGGCTGGAGAAGCTCTACCGGCTCGGCCTGGACGGCGTCTTCGCCGACGATCCGGGGGTCGCCCGGGCGGTCCGGGACCGGGTGCTCTGATCTTCCGCGGGTGCTCGCGACGGCCTTCCGCGGGTGCTCGCGACCTTCCGTGAAGGCGCGGAGGCTCCCGGGAGGCGGACTTCCCCGGGAGGCAGGGTTCCCGGGAGGCAGGGTTCCCGGGAGGCGGGCTTCCCGGGAGCGGCGGCCGACGGCCCGGTCCGGTGGACCGGGCCTTCAGTCGCCGGGCAGCAGCAGGTCGAGCAGCCAGCTCACCACGCCGATGATGATCGCGCCCCAGAAGGCGGCCCAGAAGCCGTCCACGTGGAAGGGGAGATCGACCTGCTCGGCGATCCAGCTCGTGAGCAGGAGCAGGCCGGCGTTCACGACGAGTGCGAACAGGCCGAGGGTGAGGACGTAGAAGGCGCAGCCGACGGTCTTGACGAACGGCTTGATGACCGCGTTGACGAGGCCGAAGATGAGGGCGACCGCGATCAGCGTGACGACGTCCTTGGTGGTCGTGTCCCCGGAGACGGCGATGCCGTCCACGAGCCGGGTGGCCACCCAGAGGGAGGCCGCCACGATGAGGATTTTGGCGATTATCTTCACGTTCGGGGATCCTCGCACGGTTGTCGGACGGCCGGTAGGGCCGGAGGACCGTAGATCTTCGCGGTGGGGGCCATACCTCCACTCTGCACGCCTCGGCGCCCATCGTGGCGGAGGACGCGTCTGATCTCCGCTCGTCGGGTCCGCGGTGGTGGACCGTTTACCTTCTCTCTCCCGTGCGGTGACCGTTCGATCGACGGTGAACACGCATGATCACCCGCATCTGGGGGCAGATGGGGCGTAAGGGGGTGGGATCGGTGGAAACGGATGAGCTGGAGGCGCTGTCGGCCCGGGAGCTCCATGACCGTGCCGTGGGGTACGCGGTGCACCACGGGGACCTCGGCTTCCTGTGGGAGCTGCTCAAGATGATCCCGCCGGCCAAAGCGGCCAGCGGGGACGGCGATGAAGTGACCAACGATCTCACTCGGGTCTCGGCCCTGCTCAGTGACGCCATGGTGGCCGGCGAAGGCGAGCTGGGCGAGGCCCTGCGGCCGTTCTACATCGACTATCTGTCCAAGCACCCGGACGCCTGATCCGCCGCCCGGCCGCGCCCGCGCCTTCGGTAGGGTGACCGGCGAGCGACGAGGGAGGGACACCATGGCATCGGTGCACGTGGAGCGGACCGAGGACGGCTATCTCGCACGCAACGACCGCGGCGCGGAGGTCGCCATGGGCGGCGGCGACGAGCAGGGGGTCTTCACCCCGGTCGAGCTGCTGCTGGCCGCGCTCGGCGGCTGCAACATCGTCACCGTGGAGCCGCTCACCGCCCAGCGCGGCCACCGGCTGGTCCGCCTGGCGATGACCGTCAGCGGAGAGAAGGCCGCGCCGACGGAACTGGGGCCGATCACCATCACCTACGACGTCGAGCTGCCCGAGGGCGACGAGAAGGCGGACGAGGTCTTCCGTGCGGTCGCCCGGCGCGTCGAGGAGAAGCACTGCACGGTGGGGAACGCCCTGCGCGGCCGGAGCGAGATCCTCCTGGAGCTGCCCGGGGCGGCGTCCTGAGGCCGTCCCGTCTTCGGGACGTGGTCCGGGCTATACCGGGTCACTCTGGGTGTAGAGGCAAAAACAACCTGTGGATGACGTTCTCGTTGCCTTCGTCTCGCTAATGTGGAAGCAGGTCGAGAGGCCGACAAGCTCGGCACGAGACCCAGAGGCTTTTACCGGAAAGGACGCGGGGGGATCGCGTCCGCGAGCGGAGCCGCCGGTGTCTTGGGGGAGGCACCGGCAGGGCCCGCCAGGTGAAGACGGGGCCGGACAGTTGGGGGAACTGTCCGGCCCCGCACCTGTTTCCGAGGGTTTCCGGGAGGGCCGCGTCCGGCGGCTCCGGCGTCCGCGCTCCGCGTCGTCTGTACGGATGTGCGTTGCCCTACGCGGGACTGGTAGAGTTCTCCCATCGCAAGCGCCGCTAGCTCAGTTGGTTAGAGCAGCTGACTCTTAATCAGCGGGTCCGGGGTTCGAGTCCCTGGCGGCGCACCGGTGGGAAACCCGGGCCGATCTCATCGGCCCGGGTTTTTCCTTTCCGCGGGTCATCCGGTCGGCCGCAGAGGTGCGGCCCTTTCGTGCGCCTCTCGGCCCAGGTCCGGTGAGCGCTCCCCGTCCTGAGCGACGGCTGTCTTCGCAGGCCTGAATGACGAGGACCGCCTGAACGATCCCGGGCGCGTGGTGAGGGCGGCGACGTGGGCGCCTCATGGCCCGGACGTCGATGTCGTGCCGGTGATGCCTGCCGGGAGGGCGGCCTCCTGGCCGCCGGCCGATCCATCGGGATGGGCGCCGTCCACGATGGCCTGGGAACGGTGTGGTCGCTCGATCCGAGTCCTTGACGGTACCGGGTCCGGCAGTGTACAAAACAATCTGGTTATAAAACTGAATGGTAATCAATGTGGCTGCCGAGGCTCGCCGTGCCGGCCGACCCGATCCGCCGGATGATTCCGGCCCGGGAAGGCGGGGTCCTCGGGTCGTCTTCGGTGAACGGGACGGGCAGGACCGTAATGACCACCACGGTGCGCCACCCCTCGCGGAAGACCCGCGGCAGCGTGCTCCGTACCCCCATGGGACGCGGCGCGGGTGAGGCGCACGACCGTCTCGCCGAGATGCTCAGCGAGACGACCCCGAAAGGCGATCCGCCATGACCGACACCCAGCGCATCCGGCCTACGCAGACCGAGATCCCGGCCGACGTCGCCGATGTCCCGGCCGACCCCGCCGCGCCGCCCGTGCGTCCCGGCATGTTCCTCCTCGAGCTCGTGCCGGTGCCCGTCACGGACATCGACCGGGCCAAGGCCTTCTACGCCGACTGCCTCGGCTTCCACGTGGACGTCGACGTCCAGCCCGCCGACGGGGTCCGCATCGTCCAGCTCACCCCGCCGGGCTCGGCCTGCTCGATCGTTCTGACCGAGGGCGTCGAGTCCCTCGACATGCCGGCCGGCACGCTGCGCGGCCTGCACCTGGTGGTCGGCGACATCGAGAAGGCCCGCGCGGAACTCATCGAGCGCGGCACGGAGGTGGAACCGGTCGAGGACATGGGCGGCGTTCTCTACGCCCGGTTCGCCGACCCGGACGGCAACACCTGGACCCTCCAGTACATGCCCTGGCGTGTCTGAGGAGCCGTCTCCAGCCTGACGCCGGAGCTCAGGAGAGACAGGCGTCAGGCTGGTCGAGACGCCGGAGGGGCCTGGTGGGACACGGTGGGACATGGTGGGACACGGCAGTGGTCACCGGGCGTGTCCCGTCCCGGGTGCGGGACGTCCCGCCGGGCCGTCAGCCCATGGTCTTCGCGCCGTCCAGGGCCTCGCGGATGATGTCGGCGTGCCCGGCGTGCTGGGAGGTCTCGGCGATGATGTGCAGCAGCACCCGGCGCGCCGACCAGGACGCGCCCGGCTCGAACCACGGCGCCTCCGGGAGCGGGTGGGCGGCGTCCAGGTCGGGCAGGGTCGCAACCAGCTCGTCGGTCCGGCGGGCCACCCGCTCGTAGGCCTCGAGCAGACCGGCCAGCGTCTCGCCCTCCGCCATGCGGAACTGGCCCTCCCAGTCGACGGGATCGCTGTGCATCGCCTCGGCCCCGCCGACGATGAACCGCACCCACCGCTCCTCGACGCCGGCCACGTGCTTGATGAGCCCGCCCAGGCAGAGCTCGCTCACCGTGGTGCGCAGCGCCGCCTGCTCGTCGGTCAGGCCCTCGACCGTCTGGCGGAGGAAGCCCCGGTGCTTGCCCAGCGTCTGCAGCAGGTCGGCCCGCTCGCCGGTGATGGTCTTCTCCTGGGTGGTCATGCTCTCCGGCCTCCGTGCCCTCGTGTGATCCGTCGCACCCACGATAGGGATCACCACCGACATTTCCCGCTCCCGGCGCGGCCGGGCGGATCGGCGCCCCGGAAGTGATCTCGGCGGGAGCGGATATATAGGCCGTGAGGGGGTGACCATCGGCATGGACGACAGCGAGAGGTGCATCCTGCGGGTCCCTCCGGGGGCCGACCCGGAGATCCGCCGCCTGGACGACACGGTCATGGACGTCCCGCAGGGATCGGACGTCTACCAGATGCCGTACCAGGGCGGTCCGCTCTACTTCAAGCGCACGACCGAGAGGACCGAGTGGACCGGCGAGGAACCGCTGCCGGTCTTCGTCTACGTGGGCGACACCCCGCCGGGTGCGTGAGCCGGTCCGGCCGGCCGGGCCGGCCGGGCCGCGTGCGAGGATGGCCGCCTGCCGTGATCACCGCAGTGACGAGGAGGCCCCCGATGCGCATCGACCGCCTTGACCACCTGGTGCTGACCGTCGCCGACATCGAGGTGACGGTCGACTTCTACAGCCGGGTGCTCGGCATGGAGCCGGTCACGTTCGGCGAGGGGCGCCGGGCGCTGGCCTTCGGCCGGTCGAAGATCAACCTCCATCGGGCGGGCGAGGAGTTCGAGCCGAAGGCCGCCCGCGCCGTCCCGGGCAGCGCCGACCTCTGCCTGATCAGCGCCGACCCGCTGGAGGACGTCATCGCCGAGCTGGCACGGCACGGCGTGGAGATCGAGGAGGGCCCGGTGCGCCGCACCGGGGCGCTGGGGCCGATCGAGAGCGTCTACCTGCGCGACCCCGACCGCAACCTCATCGAGATCAGCTTCTACCCCCAGGAGCTCTGACCCCGCCGGGCGAGGTCGAAGCGCTCGTCCAGCCGGGTGAGGAGCAGCAGCCTGGCGACGTTGCGCGGGACGCCGGTCAGCCGGAGGCGGCCGCCGAGGAGGCGCAGCCGCCTGTCCGCGCGGATGAGGGCGCTCAGGCCGGAGGCGTCCATGAAGGAGACCCCGCTGACGTCGAGGACGACGTCGGTGCCGGGCGGGATGCGCTGCTCGGCGAGGCGGACGTCGAGCAGGGGGGCGGTGGCGACGTCGACCTCGCCTCTGAGGGAGATGCGGCGGGCACCGGACCTCTCGGTGCGGACCGGCGCTTCACGAGGGTCGGCTGACCGGCACGATCTCATCTCATCCCTCCAGCGAGGACGGTCGGACGGCGCCCGCGGGCGCGTCGAGGCTGGTCGGCTGAAGGGGCGCGGTCCCTTCCCATCGGGGGTGCTGCCCCCATCCTCCTCCATCGGGGCACCCGGGAGTAGGGGCGAAAGTCCCTGGGAACGGTCCAGGCGGGACGGAGCCCCCGATGCCGGACAACCGGCGGCCCACCTGACGGGACACCCCGCCCGGGGCGGGAAACCGGAACCGTCCGGCGAGGCCGTCTGACAGCAGGGATCGTGTACTCCTCACAGCTCCCCGTCATCGACTTGTGATCCGGGGAACACTACCGACCAGTAATAGAACTGGTTACATTCAAGCCACCTCGCCGATCATCCGGCGGGGTCGTCGTTCGTTCGCCCAGCGCGAGCCCGTGGCGAGCACATTGCCAGGTGCTCCGCTGTTTTTGGGCTGCCCGCGCCGGGTCTGAGTGTCGGGACCCCTCATGCGCAACCTCCCCCCTCGTCCCTCACGCCGAATGTATAACCGGTTCTATTTAGCTGCCGCGGCCGTAGCGGCGATCACCGCGTTCCCCCTGGCCGCGACACCGGCTCTGGCGGCGGGCGCGACGGCCGCCCCGGCCGTGGCCGTCTCCGCCGGGCCGGCGCTCCGCCTGGCCGACATCGAGGTGGCCCCCGGTGTCGTCCTCAAGGCGAACGTCTACACCCCCGCCGGCGCCGACGCCGAGAACCCGGCGCCCCTCGTGATCCTGCCGACCTCCTGGGGCCTGCCCCAGATCGAATACCTCGTCCAGGCCAGGAAGCTGGCGGAGAAGGGCTTCGTGGCGCTGTCGTACACGCCCCGCGGCTTCTACGGCTCCGGCGACAGGATCGGCGTCGCGGGCGCCGACGACGTGGCCGACATCTCCAAGGTCATCGACTGGGCCCTGGCCGAGACGCCGTCCGACGGCGGGCGCATCGGCACCGCCGGCGTCTCGTACGGCGCGGGCCTCGGCCTGCTCGGCGCGGCCTTCGACGCCCGCATCAAGGCCGTGGTCGCGCTGAGCGGCTGGGGCGACCTGGCCGAGTCCCTGTACGGCGGCGGGACCCAGCACCTGATGGCGGCCGGACTCCTGGACGTGGCCGCGCGCCTGACGGGCAGGCCCTCGCCCGAGCTGACCGGGATGCTGGACGAGTTCTACAAGGGCGACGACATCCCGAAGGTGATGGACTGGGCGGCCCTCCGCTCGCCGGCCACTTACGTCGACCGGATCAACGCCAACGGCACCGCCGTGATGATCTCCAACGCCTGGGGCGACAGCATCTTCCCGCCCAACCAGGTCGGCGAGTTCTTCGACCGGCTCACCGGGCCCAAGCTGCTCGAGATGCGCCCCGGCGACCACGCGACGACCGAGGGCCTCGGCCTGGTCGGGCTGCCCAACGACGCCTGGGACGACACCCACGCCTGGCTGGAGCGCCACCTGCGCGGAGCCGGCAACGGCATCGACGCCAAGGGCCCCGTGCTGGTGCAGCCGAAGCTCCAGGACGGCTACGAGAGCTACCCGAGCTGGTCCGCCCTGACAGGCTCGGAACTGACGCTCGGGCTGGGCGACGAGAACCTCCTGCGCACCGGCAGGCTCTCCGGTGACGCGGGCACCGGCTGGCGGACCACCATCTCCGCCGACATCGACTCCGGGGCGAGCGCGGGCATCATCATGATCTCGCCCACGCTGGAGCAGCTCGCCGAGCTGCCGCCCACGGTCGCGCTCGCCGGGGTGAAGCGGGCCCACGCCGGGGTCTGGAAGACCGGCCGCCTCACCGAGAAGCGCGAGCTGCGCGGCACCGCGAAGCTGCGCGTGACGGTGACGCCCACGGCCGCCGAGGGCACGCTCTTCGCCTACCTGTACGACGTCAACGTGCTGGGCGTCGCGAAGCTGATCACGCACACGCCGTACGGTTTCGAGGGCAAGCAGGCCGGCAAGCCGTTCGCCGCGGACGTGACCTTCCAGGGCACCGCCTACGACGTGCCCGCCGGGCACCGCCTGGCGCTGGTCGTGGACACCGTCGACGCGATGTACAAGGAGAACAACCCGGCCTTCGCCAAGGTCACGTTCTCCTCGCCGGCCGGCGACCCGGCGCGGCTCACGCTCCCGCTGCGCTGACCTTCTCCCGCACGGCCTCGTGGGGGCGCACCCGGCCGGGCGCCTCCGCGGGGCCTTCCGCGTGCCGGGACCATGCGTGTTCCCGCATGCGGGGACCGCCCGTTCAGGCCCCGGGCGGGGCCGCCGGTGCGGCGGCCGGGGGAGCGGAGTCCTCCGGAGGAGCGGGCGGGTCCTCCGGGGAGACGGACCCGGCGGGGCGCAGGGCCTTTCGGAGCGGGAGGGCCGCGGCGACAGTGCCCGCCGTGCACAGGGCGAGGAGCACCGCCCGGACGAGGAACTCGGGCGGGGCGAGGCCGCCGATCTCGATGGGAGGCTCGAGGACCTGGCCGAAGAACACCGCCGGGAGCAGGGGGCGGACGAGCACCTCCAGGAGGGCGCCGGCCACCTCGGCGAGGATGCCGAACACGAGCAGCGTGACACCGGTACGGCCCAGCAGACGGGCGGGGGTGATCGCCTGGCGGTGGCTGAGCAGGACCAGCGTGACGACCGTCCAGCCCGCCCAGGGGACGGCGCCGCCGAGCAGATACCAGATCCGGCCGCCCTCCAGGCCGGTCAGGGCGTACAGGAGCATGAACGGCTGGGTCGTCAGGACGGCCAGCCAGGCCAGTCGCAGGGCGCCGACGCGCCGGTACAACAGCGCCGCCGCCACGGCTCCGATCAGGGGAGCACCGTCGTCCAGCACGGAGAGCAGGTCGATGAGAACGCCCTCGTCGTCCCTCCTGTCGCGCGGGAGCCGGGCCGCCTCGTCGACCACCGCCTCCAGCAGCACCGGGACCGTCAGGCACACGGTGATCGCCCGCAGCACGGGATGGGTCAGGGTGAAGCGCACCCCCTCGGCCGTCTCGCGCCGCCACCCGGTCCACGGCCGCGGCGGCTCCTCGGCCACGCCGACACCGCGGAACAGCGGCGCCGAGGCGGCGGAGGCCACGGCCATGACGGCTAGGACGGCCGTCGCCATGGAGCGGGGGTCGCCCAACGCCACGAGGCCGGAGCGGCCCTCCGCCAGCGGCTCCGTGAAGGAGATGAGCGTGGCCGTGCAGAGCAGGGCGGCGTTGACGAGGATCAGCCGGTCTCGGCCGACGGCGGCGGGCAGGTAGGCCTCCTGGGTCAGGTCGCCCGCGAGCCACGTGAGCCCGAGTACGGCCGCCGCCACCGCGAGGTGCGGGAGGGTGAGCACCTGGAACCAGACGGCGGCGGAGAGGGAGGCGAGCACCCCCGCGTTCAGCAGGCCCAGCACCGCCAGGGCGGACCCGCGCCGAACCCGGTCGGCCAGCACGCCCAGCGGTACCACCAGCAGCACCGGCAGCAGGGCCGCGGCCGCCTCCAGCCGGTCGATCTCGGCGGGGTCCGTCTCCAGGAAGGAGATGCCGACCTGGGCGACCGTGTAGGCCTGGACCCACATGGCGGCCTGCCGGCTCACACCGCCGGCCAGGAAGAACAGGGAACGCCGCCGAGGGCTGGGGGAGATCACCCCCGCATCCTTCAGGCGACCACGACGGGCGGGCAAATCGGTCTCCGGTGAAGGAGATCGCACGACCCCCGGCGGGCCGTCCGCCCGATGCCCGGCATCGGCTCCGGCGAGGGCCCGGCGGGGGAGGACGGCCGCCGGCCGGTCCAGCGGATCACCGGGTGCTTCCTCTCCGGTGAGCTGCTGTTCGACTGTTACGGCACGGTGGGCGTCCGGCGGTGAACGTCCTTCCACGGCATCACCGCGCGGCCGGGACGCCGCTCATCATGAAACAGGATGTTATATGGCTGTATCTGCCTGTTTGGTGGATGAAAGTTTCAGCCGGACCTGTGCTTTCCCGAGGCGCTGGTTATGCTCCAGACGCGGTCGATGTCGATCTACGAGCTGCGGTGGAGGCGGCCATGGGCGAGGGCACCCAGAGCTTGAAGTGGACGCACGGGGATCCGGACTACCTGCCTCCGGAGATCGACACGAGCAGGCCCAGCATCGCCCGGGTCTACGACGCGTTCCTGGGCGGCAAGGACAACTTCGCGGTGGACCGGGCCGTCGCCATGGAGGGGATGAAGCACTTCCCCGACAACGGCGAGGGGGCGCGGCAGAACCGCGCGATGCTCTTCCGGGGCGTGAAGTTCATGGCCGAGCAGGGCGTCGACCAGTTCCTCGACATCGGCTCGGGCCTGCCCACGATGGACAACACCCACTCGGTCGCCCAGCGGGTCAACCCGGACGCCCGTGTCGTCTACGTCGACAACGACCCCATCGTGCTCGCCCACGCCCGGGCGATCCTGCAGACCAACGGGAACACCCGGGTGATCACCGCCGACATGCGCGAGCCGGAGAAGATCTTCAACCATCCGGAGGTCGAGGGCTTCCTGGACTTCTCCCGCCCGATCGGCCTGCTGCTGGTGGCCGTCGTGCACCACCTGGGCGACGACGAGGACCCCGAGGGCCTGGTGAAGACCTACAAGGAGAGGCTGGCCCCGGGCAGCTACATGCAGCTGACGCACTTCTGCTCGTGCGCGCCGGAGGTGCGGGCCCTGGAAGCGGTCCTGCTGACGATGCTGGGCACCGGCCGGGCCCGGGACATGCCGGAGATCACGGGGTTCTTCGACGGGCTGGAGCCGGTCGAGCCCGGCGTGGTGCACGTGCCGGAGTGGCGGCCGGAGCGGCCCGTCGAGTATCCCCTGGGCCTGGGCGGGATCTGCATCGCCGGCGGGGTGGCGCGCAAGCCGTGAGGCCCCCGGCGGAGGCCCGCCACGGCGACCGCGCCTCCCGCCGTGGGGATCGGGCCTCCCGGACGCCCGCCGGAGCCACGGGGGGCTCGGCCGGGCGCCCGGGAGGCGTCGGAGGCTGTCGGACGGCTGTCGGAGGCTACGGAGCGTCGTAGCCGAGGGTGTAGGCGCCGCTGCCGTGGTAGGAGTGGACGCGGTAGCGGTAGGTGCCGGCGGTGCCGCTGTAGGTCAGGCTCTCATCGGGGCCGGAGGAGGTGCTGCGGGCCACGGTGCTCCAGCCGAAGGTGCCCCGCTTCTGCAGGTACAGGTCGAAGTCGGCGCCGTCGGGCCCGTCGAGGCAGGCGCGGTGGGCGCCGCTCACGGTGGTCTGGAAGGAGCCGCCGTCGGGCTGGTACTGGCTGGCGCCGGAGCTCAGGGTCCCGGTCTTGATGGTCTCGAAGCCCTGGCAGGCGCCGCCGCCCTGGCCGTTCACGGTCAGGGTGAAGGTGGCGGTGCGGGTGGCGCCGGGACCGGTGCCGGTGAGGGTGACGGGGTAGGTGCCGGCGGGGGTGGAGGCGGTGGTGGCCACGGTCAGCGTGGAGGTGCCGCCGGCCTGCACGGAGGCGGGGTCGAAGGAGGCGGTGGCGCCCGCGGGCAGGCCGGTGGCGGACAGCGCCACGGTCTGCGCGGATCCGCCGGTGACCTGGGTGGAGACTGTCGCGGTGACGGAGCCGCCGGGGCTGGTGGCGGCCGAGGTCGGGGAGACCGAGACCGCGAAGTCGTTCCCGGACGAGCACGGGGCGTCGCTGCCCGCCACGTTGACCGCGGTCCAGGCCGCCTGGACGGTCTTGTACTCGGTGGAGCAGCTGCCGTACAGGTCGGTGGCGGCGCGGAGCGTGTAGGCGCGGGCGGTGTTGGCCGGGTTGCCGCTGTTGACGTAGCGGGTGCTGGAGGTGAAGTAGGCGTCCAGCGCCCGGAACCAGATCTTCTCCGCCTTCGCCCGGCCGATGCCGGTCACCGCGGGGGCCGAGCCGCACACGGGCGAGGTGCCGTACTGCGTCGCGCCGGTGCCCTCGGCGAGGTTGAAGAAGAAGTGGTTGCCGACGCCGGAGGAGTAGTGCACGTCGACGCTCGCGGTCCTGGTCGACCAGCAGGAGTGCGAGCTGCCGTCCAGCGAGGGGTTGTACATGTAGCGGAGCGGGGTGCCGTTGCCCCTGATGTCGATCTTCTCGCCGACCTGGTAGTCGCCGGGGTCCGCGCTGCTGCCGGCGTAGAACTCGACCATGTTCCCGAAGATGTCGCTGGTGGCCTCGTTCAGGCCGCCGGACTCGCCGGAGTAGACCAGGCCGGCGGTGTTCTCGGTCACGCCGTGGGCCATCTCGTGCCCGGCCACGTCGATGGCGACCAGCGGCCGGGAGTTGCCCGAGCCGTCGCCGTAGGTCATCTGGGAGCCGTCCCAGAAGGCGTTGGCGTAGTTGCTGCCGTAGTGCACCCGGCTCGGCACGCCGCTCCCGTTGCCGAAGATGCCGTTGCGGCCGTGCACGTTCTTGAAGTAGTCGAACGTCTTGGCGGCGCCGTGGTGGGCGTCCACCCCGGCCGACTGCCGGTCGCCGTTGGAGCCGGTGCCCCAGGTGTTGTCGGCGTCGGTGAACGTCGTGCACGAGCCGCTGGTGCGGTTGCCCATGTCGCACGTTCTGCCGTTGCCGCGGTCAGGGTCGACCATGCTGTACGAGCTCCCGGACTGCGTCGTGGAGATCGTGACGGTGCCGGAGTAGATCGAGTTCCCGGTCCCGTCCACCAGGGCGTTCGCGGTGCTCGCGGTGGCCGTCGTGGCGCCCTCGACGGCCGACCTGATCTCGTCGTAGGAGTCGGTGACCTCTCCGGACCCGGCGTCGACGATCACGTGCAGGCGGGAGGGCGTCTGCCCGTCGGGGGCCCAGCCGCTGACCACGGTCTCCCAGGCCAGGCGTCCCTGCCCGGAGGTGGCGTCGACGAACAGCTCCGGTTCGGTGGCCTCGGTGATCCGCCCGGTGAACGCGCTCTTCGCCTTCCCGGCGGCGGTGCCGGCGGTCACCTTCGGGCCGGTGCCGAGCGTCAGCGCCTCGGTGAGGCCCACCGAGGCGTCGGCGAAGGCGCCGTCGGGCTTCAGGTGGACGACGAAGTCGCCGCCGCGGACCCGCAGGCCCCGGTAGGTGCGCTGGTAGCGGACGTGTGACGAGCCGTCGGCGTCCACCCGGACGTTCTGCACCTTGTAGTCGTCCTGGCCGGCCCCGCGGATCGCCTCGCCGTGCCGTTCGATGGCCTGCTCGGCCTTGGCCACGGCGGCCGCGGTGGCGGGTGTGGGGGGCGGATCCGCCCAGGCGGGTGCGGCGAGCACGGTGGCCGCGGTCAGGGTGGCGGCGATACCGGCCGAGGCCGGTATCCGGAGGGACCCTCTCATGCTGTTCTCGCTCTCTGGCGATGTGGGGGGAACCGCGGTGGCGGTGTACGGCCGCCGCCGCGGACATCGACGCGAGACCTGCCGTGACGGGCGGAGCCCGGCAAGACCTCCCGGCAGGGATCGCCGCGATCAACGCGGACGAACGGTCCCACTTTGGACAGGATTGGGTCAATATTTCCGACTCATGATGCAAACTTCTGTCGATCGAACCGGCAGAGTGATCACTGGATGTGTCGGCGACTGTGCGGAGAGCGTCGGAAGGCGCTTGCCGTATCCGGAACCGGCAAGCGGATCGGCAAGCGGGTGAGCCGGTGCGCGGTGGCCGGTCGGAGGACGGGCCGAGCCTCGCCGGGAGGCGTCCACCTGCGTCCCCGCTGTCGGAGGAGGCGGGGACCGTCAGAGGAGGCCGCGGCCGAGGTGCTCGGCGAAGTCGCGCACGTCCGGCCGGCCGCTCCACCGGGCCGCCAGCCTGCTGCGCAGCCCGCGCAGCTCCCGGCCGATCAGCGCGGTCGGTACGGTGGCCGCCTCCGCCAGGACCGGGACGGCGACGGCCAGCGCCGCCTCCGGATCTCCGGCGCACGCGTGGCAGTCGGCCAGCCGTAGCGTGAACAGCAGCCTGGCGGGGCGCATCCGCTCGGCGAGGCTGCCCAGCGACCGCTCCGTCGCCTCGGCCGCCAGGCGGGCCACCGACCGGTCCGCCGTCAGGGCGGCCAGGTCGCGCAGCGCGCCGCCGGTCCCCGACTCCAGGTAGACCTCTCCACGGGCCCCGCACAGCCACGGCGCCTCGGCCAGGTCGCGCTCGCCGAGGCGGGACAGGCCCGTCCGCGCCCGGGCCAGGTGCCGCCGGGACTCCAGCGCGTCGCCGCCGAGGGCGTGCGCCCGTGCCTCGCAGAGATCGGCCACGACGGCCGTCCAGCGCCGGCCGGGATCGGCGGCTCTGATCGCGCGCGCGTACCCCAGGGCCGAGGACGTGTCGTACTCCAGGCGGGCGACCGTGCTCATGTCGTGGAGGATGGCGGCGCACGACGCGATGTCGCCGGACACGGCGGCCCAGTCCAGCCCTCGGTGGAGCCAGGCCATCGCCATCCCGTTCTGGCCGTGCTCCATCCGCAGCTCACCGGCGAGCTGCGCGTAACCGGCGGCGAGCCGCCGGAGCGCCCGCCGGTACGGTCCCGCGAGCGACTCCGTGCGCCGTGCGATCGCGTGGAGCGCCTGCTCGACCACCGTGATCGTCTCCGGCGCCGCCCGCTCGACGGCGGCGCGCCAGCAGGTCACCAGGAGCCCGCAGAGCACGTGGACGGTGTCGGAACCGGCGCCCGAGGGAAGCCCGGGGTCACGGAACGCGAGATACACCGGGAGCGCGTCCGCGGGAGCGGGCACCGTGCAGCCCTCGTCATCGTGGAGAGGGCACTCGAGGCCGTTGCTGGGCAGGCGGACCGGCCAGCCGGGCAGGTCCGGGAAGCCCGGACCCGAGGTTCCGACGCCACCGGCGCCCTCGGCGTCCTCGAGGCCCCGGGTGTCCTTGGTGTCCCCGGTCTCTCCGATGTCCCCGGGCAGCGGGCCGAACCGGCTCCCGCCGTTCCGGGGCGGTGGGCCGGACCCGCCTCCGCCGGTGACCCCGGCCGCGCCGTCCGTCTCCTCGTGCCGGGAGGCCGTGTAGGCCGCCAGGAGTTCCCCGCCGGCTCCGAGCACCTCGTCGAGGTGGCGCGCCAGCCGAGGCGACGGCTCGCGCCTGCCGCCCTCCAGCTTGCTGATCGCGCTGTGGTCGTAACCGACCCTGGCGCCGACCTGCGCCTGGGTGAGGCCGGCCCGCTGCCGCCAGCGGCGGAGCTGATGGCCGAACCCGGCCCACGGCGCCGGCGCTCCAGGTGCGTCCGCCCGGGTATCGACGACGTCCACCAGACCTCCCGCGCGCACGGAGCACACAGAGCGGCGCGATATATCACCACTCGGTCACCGAGGCGCCGAGATCGTAACACCCGGCATTCAGCGCGGATATACGCCTTCCGTACAGATCGGCCACTCCGGCTTTGAGGGCAGGTGATCCTCTTCCGGGAAGCGCACGCCGTACGGTGCCCGCGACGGTGCGCTTCCCGGAAGATGATCAGGGCTGCCGGAGGGCTCTGGTGAGCACGTCGGTGACCGGGAGCAGGCCTGCCAGCGCCTGCTCCTCCGGCAGGAGGACGGAGCGCGGAGAGGTCATCTCCGTGCCCCGGGGCCGGTCGGAGGCCCAGTAGGCGATCTCGGCCACGGTGCCGCCGGAGAGCACGACGGCGCGGGCGACCCCCGCGTGCGCGGCCGCGTTCCGGTTCCGCCGGTACTGGTGGAACGCCTGGTCGGCCAGTTCCGGCACCTCGGTGACCTGCCCGTAGGAGGAGCCCTCGTGCTCGCCGCCCGTCCGGCGGCGCGCCTCGGTGAGGGCGTCGGCGTAGTGCCGTGCGGCCGCCTCCGGGTCCGGGCTCCCGGTCCGGGTGCGGAAGGTCGTCAGGCCGACGAAGACGTTGCGCAGCCGCAGTCCCCTGGCGGTCCGGATCTCGGTGTTCTGCCACCAGCAGCCGTAGACCGTCCGGTCGTGGTGCCGCGTGCGCTGGGCCTGGGTCTTCGCCCGGGGGACCAGCCGGGCGGCGGCCGGGGTCACGGCGGTGCAGGTCCGGGGGAAGGTGATCATCATCGGTGAGGGCTCCGGGGTGGGCGTCCCGGAGGGGACCCCGGTGGGTGCCGTCGCGGATGTCGCCGTGGGTGCCGCCGTGGGAGCGGCCGGGGGCGTCCCGGTGGGGGCCGCCGGGGACGGAGCGGCGGCCGGGGCGGACGGGCGGGCGTACGGCCTGCCCTGCCGCCAGGCCGCGACGGACTCCGCGACCTGGGCGAGCAGGAGCCGGGTCTCGCGCAGCACCTCCTGCCTGGGGGGCGGCGGCGCCTTCGCGGAGAAGGTGGAGCCGTCCAGGGGATACCTGGTGGCGCTGTAGGTCACCGTGACGAGGACGTCACCGACCCTGCTGACGCCGGTGCCGCCGGCGGAGGAGTCGCCGCTCCGGACGTACTGGACGTACGCCTCGTCGCCGATGCCGGTGATCTCGACGCCGGGGGACATGCGGACGTCCCCGACCGGGGCGTCGACCTTGGTCCGGGTGGCCCGCAGGCGGCTGTCATAGCCGGCCTCCGCGTAGACCCCGGAGGCCATGCCCTCCGGGGGCTTGAGCCGGACGACGTCGGCGTCGATGCGGCGGCTCTCGGTGTACTCCCCGGCCGGGCGGCCGGAGCCGTCCCAGTGGCAGCGCCAGGAGGTGAACCCCTTGTCGTCACTGCGGCGGCGCGAGCTCTCCGCCTCCGGGACGAGACGGTCCAGGTCGCCCTCGCCGACCATGACGCAGACGTCGGGGTCGGCGGAGGAGCCGGCCGGGGTGTGCCTCGCGGAGGCCGACGCGGCCGTGGCGGGGCCCTGGGGGGCGGTCCCGGCCGAGACGTGGACGAGGAGGCCGCCGGTGACGGCCAGCGCCGCCGCGCCCGCCGCGGCGGGCACCAGCCAGCGCCGCCGCGCCGTACCGGGTGGCCTGTCCGGCGGCCCGCCGTGCGGGGGAGCCGTGCCCTGCCAGTCACCCTGCCAGCCACCCTGCCAGTGGCCCTGCTGGTGGCCCTGCCGGTGACCTTGGCCGGGCGCGCCGCCCGCGTCCGCGGGTCCGCCCTGCCAGCCGTCGCGCCAGGGGGTCTGGCCGTGATTGGGGAGTCCGCCGGGCCAGGGGGTCCCGCCGGCCGGGGCTCCGGGCCAGGAGCCTCCACCGGCCGGAGGGCCCGGCCAGGAGGCGCCGCCCTCCGGTCCCTGCTGCGGAGGCGTCCCGCCCGCGCCGGCCATCGTTACTCGATCCCCGACTTCTGGAAGGAGGCGACGATCGCCTCGGTGACCGGGACGAGACCCGTGATCACCTCCTTCTGCGGCATGAGGACGGACTTGGGAGAGTTGATCTCGGCGCCCTTGGGCCGGTCGGAGCCGCCGTAGGAGACCTCGATCACGGTCGAGCCGACGAGCACGGCGGCGTCGGCGACCCCGACGTGCGCGCTCGGGGTGCGGTTCTTCCGGTACTGGTAGAAGGCGCGCTCGCCCAGCCCCTTGGGCTCGGTCACCTTGTACCAGAAGATCCCCTGGAACCCGCTGCCCTCCCATTCCTTGGCGTCGGCCCGCTTGTCGATGTAGTACTGCTTGGCCGCCCAGGCGTCCTTGGTCCCCGAACGGTTGACGAAGGTGATGAAGCTGACGAAGACGCTCCGCAGGCGCAGGTTCTTCCCGTTCGGGATCTCCCGGTTGTTCCAGCGGCAGGTGACGGTCGTCCGGTCGGCCTCCTGCGTGCGCTCGGACTTGAGCGCCGCGCCGGGGACCAGCGGCTCGGCGACCGGGGTCACCGCGGCGCAGGTCGCCGGGAAGTCGATCGGCACCGGCGTGGGCGTGCCGGAGGGCGTCGGCGTCGGCTTCGGGGTGGAGCGGGCGTACGGCTTGCCCTGCCGCCAGGCCGCGACGGATTCGGCCGACTGCTTGAGCAGCAGCTCGACCTCCCGCAGCGCGTTCTGCTCGGTGATGAACTTCCTGCCCTTGCTGCTGAGGATGGGCACGTCCTTGGGCTGCTGGCTGGCCTGGTACTCCACCTCGATGATCATGTCGCCGACCCGGCTGTACCCCGTGACGAGGGCGTACCCGTTCTCGCCCTTGGACCAGGTGTACTGCGCGTGCGCCTCGTCACCGACGCCGGTGAACTTGCGGACGGGGGAGTAGTAGGTCTTCTTGTCGGGATTGGCCTCCCTGTACTGGGAGGACTGGAGGTCGAAGCCGTAGTCCCGACGGGCGATGCTGTCGGCGGTCTCCGTGCCCTTCCCCACGTTCTGGGTGATCTTGACCCTGAGCTGACGGCTCCGGCGGTACTCGCCGTAGGAGTAGTTGAGGTTGCTCCAGGTGCAGTTCCAGTCGATGTAGGCGGGCGACGAGGTGCGGTTGTCCGAGGTGGAGTCGCTCACCTGCGCCTGCGGGACGAGACGGTCGAGCTCGACCTGGTCGATCACGGCGCACGGATTGATCGGCCCGGACGGGGACTGCGCGACGGGGGTGGCGGGGGCGGTGGAACCGGCGGGGGTGGGCGAGTCCTTCCCCGCGGTCTTGCTCACCACCAGGTAGGCGCCTCCACCGGCGACGAGGGCGAGCGCGGCCACGCCCGCGGCGGGGAGCAGCCACCCCCGCCGGGGTGCCGAGGAGGGCACGGTCGGCCCCCACTCGGCCGGGACGGTGGGCGGTCGACCGTCTCCGGGGCCCACGGGGGGACGGGGACCACCGGGACCACCGGGGCCCATGTGCGGGTACGGACCGCCGGGGCCCATGGCCGCGTGGTGGCCCATGTGCGGGTGCGGACCGCCGGGGCCGGTGGGGGGCTGAGGACCGCCGGGGCCCATGTGCGGATGGGAACCCATGGGGAGCTGGGCTCCGCCGGGGCCCATGGGCGGGTACGGACCGCCGGGGCCCATGGGGGGCTGAGGACCGCCGGGGCCCATGGGGGGCTGAGGACCGCCGGGGCCCGTGGGAGGTTGGGCTCCACCCGGACCTGCGGGGGGCTGAGGACCGCCGGGGCCCATGGGGGGTTGAGGGCCGCCGGGTCTCGCCGGGGGTTCGGGATTGCCGGGACTCACAGGAACCTCCATGTGCGGGAAAGGGGGATGAGAGCGGTCAGCCGCCGGGCGTTCCGGCCGGGCCGAGGCCCGCCGCCACGAGTTCGGCGGCGCGGCGCACGGTCTCCTGGTCGGACGGGGTGACCCCGCCGTCCTCGGCGCGGGTCCACTCCACCTTGACGATCAGGTTGCTGACGCGGAGCCAGGCCGTGCAGACGGTGCGGGAGATGTTCGTGCCCTCGCGCGCGTAGTCGCGGGCGAACGCCCCCTCACCGATCCCGGGCAGGTCGCGGACCCCCGACCTCGTCTGCCGGCCGAACATGGTGTCGGTGCCGGCCTCGGCGTCGGTCTCCCGGCGCGTCCTCTCGAAGAGCGCCCGTGCCGCCTCCGGCGCGCCCGTCTCCCCCTGCGGGGATACGGCCTGCGTCTGCACGCTGATCCAGCGGTAGGCGGTGCCTCTCTTCAGGTAGTTCCAGGTGCACTCGTCCGCCTTGGTCATCCTGGGGTCGGTGACCTGGTCGACCAGTTCGCGCACCTGTTCGACGGTGAGCAGTTCGCAGGCCTGCGGGGCGGTGGCGAACCGCCCCGGGTCCACGGCCGGTTCCCCCGGCTGGATCGTGGCCCAGGCGACCGCCGCGCCGGCGGCCGCCGCGGTCAGCACGGCCGCGACGGGGATCCACCACCGACGGCGCCGGGGGCCGGGACTCGGGGGACCCGGCGTCCAGGGGGCGGGGGCGGGATCCGGAGCCCAGGAGGCGCCGTGGCCGTGGAGTCCCGGAGCACCGTGGCCGTGCCCGGCGTCCGGCCCGGTGGGGGCGGCGCGGTAGACGGAGGTCGGCACGGTCGGGGCGCCCCGGGGCGTCGGGGGCACGGCGGCGGGGGCGGTGTCCGTCCGGGCCAGCCCGCTCAGCACCTGGCGGACGGTCGCGGGCGCGGGACGCCGGGCCGGATCCTTGGCCAGCATGGCCAGCAGGAGCCCGCCGAGTTCGGGCCCGGCCAGGGTGGGCGCGGGAGGCTCGTGCATCAGCACCGCGGCGGCCACGGCGGCCGGGTGGTCGCGGTGGAAGGGCGGCCGTCCCTCGACGGCCGCGTACAGCGTCGCTCCCAGCGACCACAGGTCGGAGGCGGGGCCCGCCGGCTCCTCCCGCAGGCGCTCGGGAGCCGTGTACCCGGCGGAGCCGGCCCGGTCCGCCAGGCTCTCCTCACCGGTGAGCGGGACCGCGATGCCGAAGTCGGCGAGCATCGCCGTACCGTCCCGCTCGACCAGGACGTTGCCCGGTTTGACGTCGCGGTGGAGCATGCCGTGCGCGTGCGCGGCCTCCAGCGCGTCCAGGATCCGCAGGCCGATCGCGGCGGCCCGGGGCGGCGGGATCGGCCCCTGCCCGATCAGCTTGTCCAGTGAGACGCCGTCCACCAGGTCCATCACGATCCACGGCCGGCCGCCTTCGGTGACCACGTCGTGGACCATGACGATGGACGGGTGGTTCACCCGGGCGGCGGCCCGCGCCTCCAGGATCGCGCGCTCGGCGAAGTTCTCGCTGCCGCGCATCTCCTTGACCGCGACGTCGCGGCGGAGCGTCTCGTCGCGTGCCCGCCAGACGGTGCCCGCGCCGCCCTCTCCGAGCCGTTCCAGCAGCCGGTACCGGCCGGCCAGCATGTGCTCGCTCATTCCAGCCCCCGCAGCGCCGCCTCGCCCCGCCGCGCTGCCTCCAGCGCCCGGTTCCTGATGTCGTCGTCGGTGGGCCGGGACGCGTGCGAGGAGTACTGGGCCTCGACGACGAGGTCGAGGAGGCGGAAGGTCACGACGCTGGTGTGGGTCGCTTCGTGAGGGGGAGGGGAGGTCAGGTCGTAGGCGAAGGCCTCCTCGCCCAGGCCCGGCACCTGGCGGCGGGCCGTGCGCTGGGCGGTCACCTGCTCGACCCCGATCTCCTTCCAGCTCCAGTTGACCTCGGTGGCCTCGCCGTACTCCCGGTCGAGGCTGGTGAAGAGCGCGTGCGCGGTCTCGGGGGTCATCGCCCACGGCTGCGGGGTGTCGCTGTCGGTGAGGGGGAGCAGCGCGAGCCCGCTGTTCCCGTCGATCCAGGAGCAGCCGTCGCCGTCCGGCTTCCCTGCCGGGGGCTGGGAGATGTTCATGATCTGGCGGACCTGGTCGGCGGTGAGCAGCTTGCAGAAGTCCACGGGCTGGTCGTACGAGGTGCGCTCCGGCTTCCCCGGCGGGAACCGCAGCGTCACGACCGCCGCCACCACCAGGCAGAGCGCCACTGCCACACCGCCCCAGAGGAGGAGGGGCCTGCGACCCTTGGCCGGGACGGGGCTGGAGCCCCCGGTCCCGCCCGCGCCCACAGGTCCGGTGCCGTGGGGACCCATGCCGTGGGGTCCAGTTCCGTAAGGTCCGGTGCCGTGGGGACCCATGCCGTGGGGACCCGTTCCATAGGGTCCCGTTCCGTGCGGCCCGGTCCCGTGGGGGCCGGTGCCCACGGGCGCCGCCGGGCCGTGCGCCTGCTGGTCCGGGAGCGGCGGGGGCGGGAGCGGGGGCAGGGGGGCGTTCCCGGCGGCGACCTGGTCGAGCAGCCAGCGCAGGCTGCCGGCGTCCGGGCGCTGTGCGGGGTGGTGGGCCAGCATCGCCATCAGGACCGGGCCGAGCGCGCCCGAGCGCCGCGGCGGCCTGATCCGGCCGGCGAGCGTCGCGGCCAGCCGCGCCATGGTGTCGCCCTCGATGGCGGGCACGCCCTCCACCCCGAAGTAGAGGGTGGCGCCGAGCGACCACAGGTCCGAGGCGGGCCCGCCCTGGTCGCCGTCGAGGCGCTCCGGGGCGATGAAGCCGGGCGAGCCGATGAGCATGCCCGTCTGGGTCAGCGTCGCGTCGCCCGCCAGGCGGGCGATGCCGAAGTCGGTCAGGACGATCCGCCCGGAGTCGGTCAGGAAGACGTTGCCCGGTTTGACGTCCCGGTGCTGGATGCCGCGGGTGTGCGCGGCCGCGAGCCCGTCGAGCAGCTGGGCGCCGAGCTCGGCCAGGCGCTCCGGCGGGAGCGGGCCCTGCTCCTCGACCACCTCGGTGAGGGTCCGCCCGCGCAGCAGCTCCATGACGATCCACGGTCTGCCGTCGTGCACCGCCACGTCGTGCACGGCGACGACCGCGGGATGACGCAGCTGCGCGGTGGCCTGCGCCTCCCGTACGGCGCGCGCCACCATGTCCGCCCGCTGGGCCTCGTTCATCCCCGCGGGCAGCGTCAGCTCCTTGACCGCCACCTCGCGGTCGAGCATCTCGTCTCTGGCCAGCCACACGGTGCCCATGCCGCCGCTGCCCAACTCGCGCAGCAGGCGGTAGCGCGTCGTGAAGCCCTCCCCGTCTGGCATAGGCGGGAGAATAGCGGACTTACTACTTGTGATCGCTCAAGTGCCATAAGTGTGACAAACACTCCCAAGCACTCCGTTCGCCCGCACCGGACGTCCGGCGCGGACGAGCGGAGAGGGGAGATGTGCGCAAGCGTGTTTAAACAGGTTCACAATCGTGACTTGGTGATGTAAGGGGACTCGGTGGACCGGCGGGCAGGTGGACCGGCGGGCAGGGGCCGGGCGGGTCACCAGCGGTTGCGGGTCTCCTCCGCCCAGCCGGTCAGGCCGTCGAGGTCGACCCAGTCACCGTCGTCGGTCCGCATCCGCCCGGTGAAGTGGCCGAAGCACTGGTGCGTCTCGCTGCCCACCACGCCGAGCTCGGTGCGGGCGACCCTCTCGTGGAACGGGTGGAACTCCACCTCGGCCCGGGGCCCGGTGATCCGCCAGGGGCGGAGCCGGTCCGTCCGGTCGTAACGCCACTCCAGCTCGTCGCCGATCTTGTGCAGCCGCCCGTCCACGAAGAGCGCGTTCTCCGTCATGCCGGTGCCGTCGGTCCACTTCCCGCCGAGCTGGACCGCCCGGCCGGGGCCGCCGCCCGCCGCCCAGTTCCAGGTGATCGCGTACGGCCACTTCCCCCGGCCGTGGTCGAGCACCGCGAAGGAGTCCTCCTCGCGCACCTCGTGCTCGCCGGAGGACAGCCGGAGCCGCCCGCGCACCGGCCTGCCGACGTCCTTGACCGTGTACTGGAAGCGGTGGGGCCCCCACGGGACGACCACGCCCAGCGACTCGTGCCCCTCGGGGAGCGGGATCTCCAGGTCCACCTCGACCCCGGGCGCGAGGGCGCGCAGCGAGGTGCCGTCCGGGCGCTGGACGATCTCGACCGCCACGCCGCCGCCCCGGACGGAGGCCGTACCGGCGCCGCTGCGCTCCGGCAGCACGGCGCCGCGCGCCAGCGGCACCACGGCGTCCTCCGAGATCTCCTCCCCGGTGGCGCGGTCCAGCACGTAGACGCCGTGCAGGCCCGCGTAGTCCAGTGAGGACGCCACGATCCCGACGACGTGGCCCGGGGTGACGATCCCCCAGTACTCCCAGCGCTTGGTCCGCCCCCAGCCGCGCAGGTTCGCCCGGTGCAGCGGTCGCCGGGTCCAGCCGACCGCCGCGGGATTCAGCCGCCCGTCCGGCAGGCACAGGTCGACGGGGGAGGTGATCTCGCGCTCATGGGTCCGCATGGCGAGAGCGTAATGGCCGGATCCGGACGACGGGGAAGAAGCCCGGCGCCGGACGCGGGTCCGGGGGCGGCCCGCCCCACCGCACGCCCCCGTCCCCGAAGGCGCCGTGCGGAGGGCGCCCCGGCCGGGAGTTGACCTCGACTTCGGTTGAGGTTGCAGGGTTGAGGCCTGACACGGACGAGCAGAGGAGTCAGGGATGAAGGCGGCGGCGTTCTCCGAGTTCGGCGGCCCCGAGGTGCTGCGGACCATGGAGCTGGAGACACCCGAGGCGGGCGCGGGCCAGGTGCGGGTGCGGGTGCGGACGGCGGGCGTGCAGCCCTTCGACGTGGCGGTACGGCAGGGCTGGACCCCGCCCGGCGTCTCCGGCGGCCTCCCCCGGGTGCCGGGGAACGAGTTCGCCGGGGTGGTCGACCAGGTGGGGGCGGGGGTCAGCGGGATCGCGCCCGGCGACGAGGTGCTCGGTTTCGATCTGCTGAACTGCTACGCCGAGTACGTCGTGGTCCCGGCGGAGAACGTCACCGCCAAGCCCGAGGGCATGTCGTGGGAGGTCGCGGGCGGACTGACCGCGGGGGCCCAGACCGCCTCCATCGCGGTGGAGCAGCTCGGCGTGGGCGAGGGGGACACGCTCCTGGTCCACGCCGCCGCCGGTGCGGTCGGCACCGCGGCGGTGCAGCTCGCCCGGTTGCGGGGGGTGCGGGTCGTCGGCACCGCGCGCGAGGAGAACCACGACTACCTGCGCTCCCTCGGCGCCGTCCCGGTCGCGTACGGCGAGGGCTTGGAGGAGAGGGTCCGCCGGGCGGCCCCGCAGGGGGTGGACGCGGTCATCGACGGCGCGGGCGGACAGGCGCTGGAGGTCTCGCTCCGGCTGGCGGAGCCGGAGCGGATCATCACCCTGGTCGAGCACGGCAGGGCCGCCGAGCTGGGGGTGCAGACCACGCGGGGCCTCCGGCTGGCCTCCCGGCTGGCCGAGCTGGCCGGGCTGCACGTCAAGGGCGACCTCGCCTGGCACGTCCGCCGGACCTACCCGCTGGACCGGGCGGCCGACGCCCACCGCGAGGTCGAGGGCCGGCACGGCCGGGGCAAGGTGGTGCTCACGGTCCTCTGACCGGGGCGGGAAGGGTCCCGGCGCCTCCGCCCGGTGCACGGGGGTGCCGGGGCGTGGAGTGGGGTACAGGGCGCCGGTCGCCGCCCGAGGGTCCGGCCCGGCTGCCGGAGGGTGGTCACCGTCGTTAATCCTTAGTAAGGTTTACTATCAATAACGTGCTATCCGTCGGCCGTTGGACATGAGTCACCTCCGTTTCCCCCCAAGGAGGAGTCCACGTGAACGTGCGACCCAAGGCGGCCACCGGGGCCGCCGCCCTCATGCTCGGATCCCTGCTGGCGGTCCTCCCCTCGACCCCCGCGCAGGCTCACGGATCCATGTCGAACCCGCCCAGCCGGGCCTACGTCTGCAAGACGGAGGGGCCCGACAGCCCCGACTCCGCCGCGTGCAAGGCGGCCGTCGCGGCCGGGGGCACCCAGGCGTTCTACGACTGGCACGAGGTGTCCCTGCTGAACGCGGGCGGGCGGCACCGCCAGCTCATCCCGGACGGCAAGCTCTGCAGCGCCGGGCGCGACAAGTACCGCGGCCTCGACCTGGCCCGGGCCGACTGGCCCGCCACCCGGGTCAGCCCGGGACCGCTGACGATCACCTACCACGCGACCGCGCCGCACGCGAACAGCAACTTCGAGTTCTACATCACCAAGCCCGGCTGGAACCCCACCCAGCCGCTGCGCTGGTCGGACCTGGAGCACATCAAGACCTTCAACAACCAGAACCCCACCACCTACACCAACTGGACGATCAACCTTCCGCAGCGCACCGGCCGCGCCATGATCTACTCGATCTGGCAGCGGGTGGTGGGCAGCGAGGAGGCCTTCTACACCTGCAGCGACGTCGACTTCGGCGGCGGCTCCAACCCGTCGCCCACCCCGACCGTGACGCCCACCGCCACCCCGACGGCGACGCCCACGGCCACGCCGACCGTGACGCCCACCGTCACGCCGACCTCGCAGCCGGGCGGCACCTGGGCCCCGAACACCGCCTACGCGGTGGGCGCGCGGGTGACCTACGGCGGGGCGACCTACCAGTGCCGGCAGGCGCACACCTCCCTGCCGGGCTGGGAGCCGCCGAACGTCCCGGCGCTCTGGCAGCGCCTCTAGACGCCGCCGGCCCCGTCTCCAGGGGCCCCCAGAGGTGCTCCGGAGGCGTCTCCGGAGACGCCCCGAAGACGCCTCTGGGGCGTCCCCGAGGTCACCGGACGGCGCCCGCCGTGCCGTCCGCGCAGGCCGTACGGCCGTGCCGCACGCATGCGCGGCCGTACCCGCCCGTGCCGGGGAGATGCGGACTCCCCGGCACGGGCCCGTCCGGCGGATCCGGCGGGGGTACAGCGGATCCGGCAGAGATCCGGCGGAAGGCTCCATGAGGTCCGCGACACGAGGAGAGACGCCCATGGCGGGGCACCGCGCGCGGGAGGCCACCGTACGGCGCGCCGTACCGGCCCTGCCCCTGACCCTGTCCCCGGCCCTGCCCATGACTTTGCCCATGACTTTGCCCCTGGCTCTGCTCCTGGCCGTACTCCTGGTCGCCGGGACCGCCGGCTGCGGCGCCTCCGACGGGCAGTGGGCGCGGCAGGTCATGGCGAGCCGGGCGGCGGACGCCGGCGCCGAGCGGGGCTTCAACGCCGCCGACGTGATGTTCCTGCAGATGATGGTGGTCCACAACGGCCAGGGCGTCGAGCTGGCGCGGCTGGCGCACGGCCGGCCGGTCCGCGAGGAGGTCGCGCTGCTGGCCGGGGCGATCGCCGTGACGCAGGAGGACGAGACGGCGGCCATGGCGGGCCTGCTGCGCGAGTGGGGCCAGCCGCCGACGGCCCCGCCCGACGGGCACGCCGCGCACGGCGGCATGCCGGAGACGGACGCCCGGGAGATCGCCTCGGTCGCGGCGGCGGCCCCCGCCGGTTTCGAGCGGGCGCTGCTCAACACGCTGATCGCCCATCAGGACGACGCGGTGCAGCTGGCCGCGGCGGAGGCGTCCGGTGGGCTGCACCCCGAGGTCAGGGCGATGGCCGGCCGGGTCGAGAGCTCCCGCAGGGCGCAGATCGAGCGGATGCTGGCGCTGCTGGAGGGCTGACCCCTCCGGCCCCGCCACCGTGCCGCCACCGTGCCGCCACCGTGCAGGGGCTGTGGCCGATGTCGTGCCGGGACCGGGCCGAGGGCGGAGCGGCGGTGGGGCGGCGGTGGGGCGGCGGTGGGGCGGCGGTGGGGCGGCGGTGGGGCGGCGTGGAGAGGACCGAGGGAATGCCGGGCGCGGGGCCGGGTAGACGGGGCCGTATGCCACAGGAACCGAACAGCACGCCCCCGCCCCAGACCCAGCCCTACCCCGGCCACAGCGGCGAGATGACGCCCGAGCCCCGGGACGAGATGCGCGGCTACGCCGGTCGCGACCTGCTCGCCGGCAAGCGCGCCCTGATCACCGGAGGTGACTCCGGCATCGGCCGGGCGGTAGCGGTGGCCTTCGCCAAGGAGGGCGCGGACGTCGCCATCGCCTATCTGAACGAGCACGACGACGCCGAGCACACCAAGAGCCTCGTCGAGAAGGAGGGGCGGCGCTGCCTGCTGCTCCCCGGCGACCTGGCCTCCGCCGAGCACTGCCGGCAGGCGGTCGAGTCCGCCGCCTCCACGCTCGGCGGGATCGACGTGCTGGTCAACAACGTCGCCACGCAGGCGCCGGTGCAGTCGCTGGAGGAGCTCTCCGACTCCCAGTGGGAGCGCACGTTCGCGGTCAACATCCACAGCTACTTCTGGGTGACCAAGGCGGCCCTGGCCCACATGCCCGACGGGGGAGCCATCATCAACACCTCCTCGATCAACGGGCTGCGCGGGAACAAGAGCCTGATCGACTACTCCGCGACCAAGGGGGCGATCAACGCCCTCACCTACTCGCTGGCGCAGACGCTCGTCGAACGGCGCATCCGGGTGAACGCGGTGGCGCCCGGACCGGTCTGGACGCCGCTGATCCCCGCCACCTTCCCCCAGGAGAAGGTGGAGAAGTTCGGCGAGCAGGTGCCGATGAAGCGGGCGGCCGACCCCGACGAGATCGCGCCGTCGTACGTCTTCTTCGCGGCCGACCGGCTCTCCTCCTACTACACCGGGGAGGTCCTGGCCCCGATCGGCGGGGAGACGCTCCCCGGATGACCTCCGCGGGCCGTTCCCGGGTCCGGCGGGGTGGCCCCGCCGGACCCGCCGGGCTCCCCGGACCCGCCGGGTTCATCGGACTCCGCAGGCTCCCCGGACCCCGCCGGGCTCCTCGGGCTCAGCGGCCACCGAGGAAGGCGAGCACCTCGGCGGCCGCCTCCTCGGGCCTGGTCGACGAGACGTCGACGGTCAGGTCCGCGACCTCGGTGAAGAGCGGCCCCCTGCGGGCCCGCTGCTTGGTGAGCATCGCCCCGAGGTCGGGCTCGAAGTGCGGGCGGTGCCCGCCGGAGAGCATGCGCTCGGCGAGGACCTCCGGCGGTGCGTCCAGCCAGACCACCACCGCCGGTCCCAGCGCGGCCCGGCAATCCGGGTCCTCCACCGTGCTCGCCGCCGCGGCGATCACCGGGGACGGGCGCTCGGCGAGGGCGTCCCGCAGGTGCTCGGCCTCCCGCCGGTGCAGTTCGTCGGCGCCGTCGCGCTCGGCCATCTCGGCCGCCGTGGCACCGTACCGGGCGGAGAGGTCGGGGTCGCTGTCACGCAGCTCCCGGCCCAGCTCCGCGGCGAGGATCCGGGCGACGGAGGACTTCCCCGCTCCCATCAGGCCCGTCACGACGACGGGACGGTCGTGCTCCACGGCTTCCTCCCAGGTCAACGTTTGAGATCCGTGTGGGGGATAGATGAATGGGCGTTGGCACGAAGGAGGGAAACCCCATGACCATCGCAGGCGGCATCATCCTCATCATGCTCGGCGCAATCTTCACATGGGCGGTCGAGTTCGACCTCGCCGGGTTCGACATCAACGTCCTCGGCGTCATCCTGATGCTGGGCGGTCTCGTCTGGCTGCTCACCGCCCTCTACCGGGCCCAGGTCGCCCGCAGGGCCGTGGCGCCGCCCACAACGGTGGTCGTCGAGGAGGACCCGGTCACCCACCGCCGCGTCTACGAGGAGCGCTACGACGACCCGCCGATGGTGTGAGTTTCCCCGAAGCATGAGACGGAGGACGGAAAGTGAGCGACACCCTCGTGTCCCGGACCGTGGGCCTTGCCGGCGGAATGGCCGGCGGTCTCATCGCCGGAGCCATCTTCAAGCAGATCTGGAAGTTCGCCTCGGGCAAGGAGGAGGCGCCCCAGGCCACGTCAGAGGAGTACGGGTGGCGGGAGGTCCTGGTCGCGGCGGCGATCCAGGGCGCCATCTACGGCATGGTCAAGGCGGCGATCGACCGCTCCACGGTCCACGGGACGCCCAGGAGCGGCCGGAAGTAGATCCACGGGACGCCCAGAAGCGGGCGGAAGCAGGCCCGCGGGACGCCCGGGAGCGGCCGGAAGCAGGCCCACGCGCGAGCCCCGGCGCCGGAAGACGGCGCCGGGGCTCACGCATGTCCCGCGTCGTTCCCTCCGTCACCTTTGTTGATCTTTAGTGCCGTTTGCCCTGCGGCGTGGCGGGAAGGCGATCAGGGGCTGAGGTGAAAGGAGTTCGATCATGGGAGAGGCTCCGCAGTACGTCGCCGCGCGGGTGCAGCAGGCGCTGGCGGAGGACGAGCGCACCACCGAACTCGGCATCCGGGTGGACGTGCGGGGAGAGCAGCTCTTCCTGCGCGGCCAGGTGACCTCGGAGGAGCGACGGGAACTGATCGCCGACGTGGCCGGGGAGGTGGTTCCCGGGCTGGCCATCCGCAACGAGCTGACCGTGGCGGACGTCCGGGAACCGGAAGGGGAGGAGAAGCTGTGAGTGTGCGAGTCGCGGCCGTGGGCGATGTGCACCTGGGCGAGGACATGCGGGGGCGTTACCGCCCGCACCTCGCCGGCATCGAGGAACGGGCCGACGTGCTGCTGCTGGCCGGAGACCTGACCCGGCACGGGACCCTGGAGGAGGGCAGGGTGGTGGCCGACGAGTTCCGCGACCTGCCGGTCCCGGTGGTCGCCGTGCTCGGCAACCACGACTACCACTCCGACAAGCCCGCGGAGCTCGCGGCGGTGCTGCGCGACGCCGGCATCATGGTGCTGCACGACGACTCGGTCGTCCTCGACGTCGACGGGGTACGGCTCGGCGTGGTCGGCGGCAAGGGGTTCGGCGGCGGATTCGCCGGCAAGTGCGCCAGCGAGTTCGGCGAGCCGGAGATCAAGGCGTTCGTGAACCACACCAAGCGGATCGCGGACCGCTGGCGCCGGGCGCTCAAGGAGGTCGACGCGGACCGGCGGATCGTGCTGTCGCACTACTCGCCGGTCAACGACACGCTCGAGGGCGAGCCGCGGGAGATCTATCCGTTCCTCGGCAGCTACCTGCTGGCCGAGGCGGTGGACGCCGAGGGCGCCGACCTGATCGTCCACGGTCACGCGCACATGGGCACCGAGAAGGGCATGACGCCCGGTGGGATCCGGGTGCGCAACGTGGCGCTGCCGGTGCTGAACCGGGCCTACGCGGTCTACTGCCACGGCGGCGACGGCGAGAGCTGCGACTGATCCGCGACGCCCGGGCCCCGCGGGCCGGGGCGTCGCACACGAAGCGGGCCGGACACCGGATCCGGCCCGCTATCTCGTGCGGTCATGGACATGGACGTCGTTGTCGCGGACAGGCCCCGGACGATGGGTGGGTCCGGGAGCGGCCGCTCCGCTCGGGTGCGGGCCACGGCCCGCGTCAGACGTTGAAGATGCTCACACCCCCCGGACCGACCAGGAAACCGAGGACGATGAGCACGATCCCCCAGAGGAGATCGCGGCGGGCCAGGATCACGTAGATCCCGGAGATGACCAGTGCGACTGCGATGATCCAGAGCAAGGTAACCATGGCCCGCCTCTGCCCCGGAGGGAGGTCAACTAACACTCCTGAGCCGGTAAAGATCCACCAGGGGCTGGAGGAACCAGAGCCAGGCGCTCAGCAGCCCCACCAGCCCGCCGAACGCCGCCGCCGGCCAGCCGGGGATCACCGTCTCCGTGACGAGCGCGACGGCGCTGGTCATCGCCACGGCGAGCGCGATCGCACCGAGGACGCCGAGCTCGTTGGCGCGGTGCAGCATGCGTTCCTTGAGCCCGGTCCGGAAGAGCAGGCGGTGCTGGGCCGCCGGGGTGATGAAACAGACCGAGGCGCAGGCCGAGCTGAGCAGGGAGATGAAGAAGAGCCAGAGACCGAGGGTGTCCACCTTTTCGAACCCCGCCGAGAACGGCAGCGTCAGCAGGAAGGCGAACAGGACCTGGATGCCGGTGACCGCGACCCTCAGGCCCTGAAGCAGTTCGGTCAACTCGCGGTCAACGCGTTCCTTGTGGCTCTCGCCGGGCGCCGGGCCCTCTGTGCGCACATCTTCCTTTTCAATCATCAAAGTCAATTGCCCCTGTTTTACTTGCTTATGCCCGGGGACTACGGAGCCGTTCAGGGGGTAGCCACTCGTTTATGGGAAGCCACAGCCACGAGGTCACCGACGCGATCCTGGAGACGTTGAAGCGTGCGAGCAGCGCACTGAAAGACGCCGGTGTCCGATTCGCTCTGGCCGGGGGGTGCGCCGCCTACGCGCGCGGAGCCGCCCCGTCGCTCCATGACGTCGACTTCGTCCTCCCCGAGGAGGACGTCCCGTCCGCGCTGGAGGCGCTGCGCGAGTTGGGCTTCACCACGGCCAAACCGCCGGAGGACTGGCTGGTCAAGGCCTACGACGACGGCCGGCTGGTGGATCTGATCTTCCGGATCGCCGACAACACCGTCACGCCCGCGCTGCTGGAACGGGCCGAGCCGCTGAAGGCCTCCGCCGTGATCGTGCCCGTCCTGGAGGCGACGGACCTGGTCATCTCGTGGTTGCTGCCGCTGTCCGAGCACGCCTGCGACTACGGTTCCCTGCTCCCCCAGGTCAGGGCGTTGCGCGAACAGGTCGACTGGAACCGGGTGGCCGCGGTGGTCCAGGAGTCGCCGTACGCGTCCACGTTCCTGGTCCTGCTGGAACGGCTGGGCGTGATCTCCGAGCCCGTCGACGCCTCGGGTAACCCGTCCTGGCCCTGAGGCCGGGCGCCGGGGCCGGGGGCGTGCCGGGACGCCGGAGTTGCGGGCATGTCGGCTGGTGTACGGAGCACCGTCCGAAGTCCGGTAGTCTTGTCGAGGTCAGGCGCCGCTAGCTCAGTTGGTTAGAGCAGCTGACTCTTAATCAGCGGGTCCGGGGTTCGAGTCCCTGGCGGCGCACTCCGGGAGAAGCCCGGGCCACCTCAGGTGGCCCGGGCTTCTCGCTGTCCCGGGCTTCTCGCTGTCCCGGGCTTCTCGCTGTCCCGGGCTTCTCGCTGTCCCGGGCTTCTCGCTGTCCCGGGCTTCTCGCTGTCCCGGGCTTCTCGCTGTCCCTGGCTTCTCGCTGTCCCTGGCATCTTGCCGTCCCGGGCTTCTCTCTGCCCGGGGTCCGGTCTCAGGGCCCGGCTTCCGGGGCTCCGCCCGGTGGGCGCCCGCGGCCCTCCGCAGGGCGGTCCTGCGGAGGACGGCCTTCCACCGGGCGGGCCGGTTCCGGCCGTCAGCCGTCGAGATCGTCCACGTCCCACCGCAGCTCGTCGATCACGTCGACCACGCCGTTGACCCGGAGCACCGAGCGGGGGAAGATCTGCGCGTCGCTGCGCTGCCGTACCCGCCCGCCCAGTGTCACGACACCGCGGTTCACCCAGACCCGCACCCCGGAGGTGTCCACCCACACGGAGTGGTCCAGCACGTCCCGCTGGATCTCCCGGGCGATCTCCTCGTCGCTGCGGACGAGGACCTTGAGCAGGTCCTGACGGCTGAGGATGCCCTCCAGCCGGCCGTCGGAGTCGACGACGGGCAGGCGCTTGACGCCGTGCTCGTCCATCAGCCGCATCGCGTACACCACGGCGGCCTCCGGCCGGATGGTGACCGCCGGCGCGGTCATCAGCTCGGCCGCCGTGTCGCCGCGCACCTTGACCGCGAGGTCCCTGCCCCCCTCCTGGGCGAACCGGCGGCGGAGCCGGACGCGGAGCGGCGGCTGGTAGTCCTCGCGGTAGTACTGCTCCTTGAACTCCTCCTTCAGCAGCAGGTCCGCCTCCGAGACCACGCCGATGACGCGGCCGTCGCCGTCGACCACCGGCACCGCGCTCACGCGGTGCGTCAGGAGCGTCTGGGCGACGTCCTTGAACGGTGTCGCGCCGGTGACCGACACCACCTCGCGGGTCATGACCTCGCCGACCTTGACGCGCATCGTCTCCTCCTCGGGAAGCGCGGATCCTCTTCCCCCATCACATCGCGGCGCCACCCCTCGGGCGGAGGGCCGGAAGTCCCTCATCCCCAGGTCGTTGCGCCTTTCGACGGTCCACGCCCGGGCGGCCACCGGGCCGGTCCTACCCAACCAATGCACGTGGTTTCCCCGGATGAGACCCGGTGCGGGTTAACCTGGGCCGGGGGTCACGATATGAGAGCATTCGCCTGCGCACTGGCACTGGCGCTGTCCGTGGTCGCCGGCTGCGGCGCCGAACCCGAGAGGACCGCAGCCCAGGCTCCGGCACCGTTCTCGGCCGCCGGGACGGCGGTGAGCCGGTCCCAGACACCGGCCCCCGACCAGGCGACGGCCCGGTCGCCCGCCCCGGACCAGGCGACGGCACAGGCCCCGGACGGCCGGATCGAGGTGAGCCGGGAGCAGCACCGGATCCTGACCGGGCAGTGCCGGTACGCCGACAGCGCGTCGCTGCGCGAGGAGTGCCTGGCGGCGGCCGAGCGCGAGTACCGGGTGGGGCGGGAGAACCGCGATCTGGACTGCCGGACCTACTCCGGTGTCACGGTGTGCGGGCGGCTCCTGCTCAGCGACCGGGAGCAGCAGTGCGTGAGGGAGGCGGAGACGGGCGGCCAGGCGCGGCGCCGAGCCGAGGTGGAGTGCTACGTCTTCGCCTGAGCAGCCGGACGCGGTGAGGTCCGCGCGGGCAGCCGGACGCGGTGCCGGGCAGCCGGACGCGGTGAGGTCCGCGCGGGCAGCCGGACGCGGCGGGGTTCGCCTGGGAACCGGATGCGGCGCTGAGCCGCCGCGGAGCGAGGCGACAGCGGCGCGCGGCGGGGTGATAGGAGCCCGCTGCGGGGCAGTTGAGGGGGACGCCGATCGCCCGCCCTCACCCACCCCGGAGGGATCACGAATGACGAGCAATCCGCAGCCGCTCTGCCGGACCTGTGGGTCCATGGTGGAGCACCCCGGACGCCACCGGGAGTGGCACGAGGCCCTCGAACGCCTGGTGCCCGGCCTGGAGGCCGAGCTGGAACGGTTCCGGGGGGACGACGACCCCGGCCAGGGGTCCGGGTTCACCTTCTGACCCGGCCCGCTCGGGTCCCGGGCCCGCCGCACGCCTGCCCAGGGCAGGCCCGGCCGCGGGAGGCGGCCGGCTTCCCCGTACGGCGGGCGCGGGACGGGCCTCAGGCGGCCCCGCCCCAGGCGGTCGGCACGGGCGCCACGTCGTCCTTGCCCCAGCCGAGTTCGTCGATCACGTCGACGACCCCGTCGAGGTTGCGGGTCACGTGGACCGCGGTGGCGGCCTGGCTGCGCGTCTCCAGCTCGCCGGAGAGCGTCACGACGCCCTCGCGGACGGTGATCCGCACGCTCTGCGGGTCCGCCCAGAGGTTGCGCACGATGACGTCCTCGCGCACGCGGCGCTCGATCTCGTGGTCGCTGCGGACGAAGACCCGGATCAGGTCGCGGCGGCTGACGATGCCGAGCAGGACGCCGTCGTCGCCGACCACGGGGAGCCGCTTGACGCCGTGCCGGTCCATCAGGCGGGCGGCCATGATGACGGACGAGGAGGGGGTCACGGTGACGGCGGGGGAGGTCATCAGCTCCTCGGCGGTCTCCCCGGCCGCCCGGCGCTGGACGTCGCCGTCGGCGGCCAGGTGGTGGCGGAGCCGGGTGCGCAGCGGCGGGCGGTACTCCTCGCCGTAGTAGCGCTCCTTGAACTCCTCCTTGCGGAGCAGGTCGGCCTCGGACACGACGCCGACCACTCGCTGGTCGGCGTCCACGACCGGCACGCCGCTGACGCCCCGGTCGATGAGGAGCTCGGCGATCGTGTGGAAGGGCGCGTTCGCCGTCACGGCTGCGACGTCGACGGTCATGACGTTCTTGACGGTGACTTTCATGGCGGACCTCCGATGGGGTGCAGGGGCCTGAGGTGCAGGGGCCTGGGGCGCGGGGGACGTGGGCGGGGAATCGGGGAGGGGCGGGGAGCCGGGGAGGGGACGGCGCGGGGATCAGCCGGTGACGTGCCGGACCCGGACGACGCCGGGGACGGTGCGGGCCAGCAGATCGGCGATCTTGTCGGCGAGCTCGCCGCCGTTGCCGCGCAGCTCGGCGACGCCGTCGCGGACGGTGACCTCCCAGCGGGGGCCGGCGGGGAACTGCTCGCGCAGCACGGCCAGCACGTCGGCGCGCAGGTCCTCGTCGGCGCGGGCCAGGACGGCCATCAGGTCGCGGCGGCTGACGATGCCGGCCAGGCGGCCGTCCACGACCACCGGGAGGCTCTTGATCCGCTCGCCGACCATGAGGTCGATCAGCTCGACCACGTCGGTCGTCGGGGTCACGGTCGTCACCCGGGGCGTCATGACCTCCTCGACCCGCAGGGGCAGGCGCTCGCCGTGCCCCAGCACGGCCCGGGCGCTCGCCCGGGGGTCGCGCTCGAACTCCCCGCGGAGCAGGTCCATCTCGCTGACGATGCCGACCAGGCGGCCGCCGGAGTCGAGGACGGGCGCCGCGGTGATGTCGCGGCCGTGCAGCACCCGGACCGCCTGCCGTACCGGATCGGTGGCGCGGACCGTGACGACGGGTTCGGTCATGACCTCGCGGACCAGCATGGCGGCAACCCCTTCGTGCGCGGGCGGGCTCTTTCCCGGGGGCTTCCCCGGGAGGGGGACGGGATGTCCCCGCCCCCTCATTCCACCGCCGGGCGGGGCGGGTGCGGAGGGGGCGGAGGTCCCGGGGGACAGGGTCTTTCGGCCACCGGTCCGGCGGGTCAGATCTCGAAGACGAGGCGGGCCGGGACCCGGCCGCCGAGCACCTCGTCGACCGCCTCGTTGATCTGGTCGAGCGTGCGGGTCTCGCAGATCACCTTGGTACGGCCGGCCGCGTGCAGGCGGAAGACCTCGGCGAGGTCGGCGCGGGTGCCGACGATGGAGCCGATCACGCTGATGCCGCCCAGCACGGTCTCGAAGATCGGCAGGTTCATGCCGTTGTCCTTCGGGAGGGAGACCAGGACCAGCCGGCCGCCGCGCCGCAGCGAGGCGTGCGCCTGCTCCAGGACGGTCGGGTGGGCGGCCAGGACCACGGCCACGTCCGCCCCGCCCAGTGCCCGGATCTGCTCCACGGGGTCGACCTGGGCGGCGTTGACGACGTGGGCGGCGCCCAGTTCCTTGGCGAGCTGGAGCTTCTCCTCGGTGACGTCGACGGCGATGGTCTCCCCGCCGAAGATCTGGGCGTACTGCTGGGCGAGGTGCCCGAGTCCGCCGATGCCGAAGATCGCGGCCCGCTCGGTCGGGCGCAGGCCCGAGACCTTGACGGCCTTGTAGGTGGTGACGCCCGCGCAGGTCAGCGGGGCGGCCTCCACCGGGGACACGCCGTCGGGGACCGTCACGACGTAGTCGGCGGCGGCCACCGCGTACTCGGCGTGCCCGCCGTCGATGGAGTAGCCGCTGTTCAGCTGGGACTCGCAGAGCGTCTCCCGGCCGCTGACGCAGTATTCACAGGTGCCGCAGGCGTATCCCAGCCAGGGGATCGCGACGCGCTCGCCGACCGAGCGGCCCCGTACGGCGGAGCCGAGCCTCTCGATGACGCCCACGCCCTCGTGGCCGGGGGTGAACGGCGGGGTGGGCTTGACCGGCCACTCGCCGCGGGCGGCGTGGATGTCGGTGTGGCACAGGCCGCTGGCCTCGATCCGGACGAGCACCTGGTGGGGCGCGGGCTCGGGGATCGGGACCTCGCGGATCTCGATGGGCTTGTCGAAGGCGGTGACGATCGCTGCACGCATGATGGTGTCTTCCTCTCATCTGTCTCACCCCCATCCTCCGCCGTCACCGCAGGTCAGAACTCGGGAAAAGGGCCCGACCTGTCAGGACCAAGGGCCCCTCCCGCCAGGGGAGAGCGACCGGGCACCCCGGCCCGGCACCGCGGATGAATTCCGGAATCCGGAAAGGAGGATTGTGGTCGCATGTTTTCCTTTGAATCGCTCCAGAAACGTTCCAGTGAGTTTTGTGGCATATGTCACATAAAGGAATTCCGGGTGAACGCGCATTCACGGTGCGTTTTCTTCGGCTCTCTGGCCACCGGTTTTCGATCATCCGTCCGCGCCGGAGTCGTCCGTGTATCCGGTAGGTGACGCTCCGCTGGGTTGACCTGTTCTGTCAACTTGATCAACATTCCGGGTGATTGTTTGTGTCGCTGCTCTCTGACGCCTTCTGGCCTGCCTTCCGGGGTCCGCGTCAGCGTGCCTTGAGGAAGGGCTCGGGATGCGGATCCGGCGCGTGCGCGTGTGGCTGACGGCCGCCATCGTCATGGTGGCGATGTCGGTGCTGGTCTCCGGGATAGGGGTGCCCGACGATCTGGTGCGGCGGGCCGCCGCGGCCCCCGACGCCCCGGAGCCCGAGCCGTCGGTCGACGGCCGCGCCGTCCCGGCGCCCAAGGCCGCCGAAGGCGCCGAGGAGAAGGACCCGAAGGTCACCCCCGCACCGCCGGTCTGGCCGAAGGCGGGCAGCGCCGAGGTGGAGATCAGGGCCGGGCTGGAGCGGGCCGCTGACCTGCCGGTCCGGGTGGGCGCGTCCGGCACGGCCACCGGCGCCGCCAAGGTGAGGGTGCGGACCCTGGACGCGGAGACGGTGCGCCGGCTCGGCGGCGTCGGCCTGGCGGCCCGCATCGAGCGGGCCGACGGCTCGGCCGCTCCCGGCACGGTGCGGGCGGAGTTCTCCTACGGCGGCTTCCGGAACGCCTTCGGCGGCAACCTCGCCTCCCGCCTGCAGCTGGTGCGCCTGCCCGCCTGCGCGCTGACCAGCCCGCGCCCGAAGGGCTGCGTGGTGCGCCCGCAGTACGTCCAGGCCCGCAACGACCTCAAGCGCGGCGTGCTGGTCGCCGACGTGCAGATCGGCAGGGCCGCCCCGGCCACGAGCGCGGCGCCGCCGAAGGGCGACGCCAAGGCCGCCGTCCGCGCCCGCGCAGAGCAGGCCGCGGCCGAGCAGCTGGCGGCCGGGTCGGTGTACCTGCTGGCCAGCGGGCTGACCGGCCCGGACGGCAACTTCGGCGCCACCGATCTCAAACCGTCGGGCACCTGGCAGGCCGGCACCTCCGGCGGGTCGTTCAGCTACGACTACCCGCTGCCGGAGGCGCCCTCGCCGGTCGGCAACGGCCCCGGCCTGTCGCTGCAGTACGACGCCTCCTCCGTCGACGGCCAGGGCGACTGGACCAACAACCAGTCCGGCGTGGTCGGCGCGGGCTGGGAGCTGAACGCCGGGTTCATCGAGCGCAAGTACCGGCGCTGCACGGTCGACAACGCCTACGACTGGGAGACCGGGGAGCTGATCTGGGAGGCTCGCGAGCTCGGCACGGCCGGGCGCGCGGTCTGCTGGGAGTCGCCGGACGAGAACGACAACGACGCGACCACCAACGACTACACCCAGTCGGAGCTGGTGCTCAACATCGGCGGCCGGTCCGCCTCGATCGTCAAGGACCGCGTCTCGGGCGCGTGGAAGACGGTGCCGGACTTCGGCTGGAAGATCGAGCAGCTGGCCGGGGGTGCGGACGGTCAGGCCTACTGGAAGGTGACCTCCGCCGAGGGGCAGGTCTCCCGGTTCGGCTACCGCCGCGACGCCCAGTGGCAGCTGCCGTACGTGGCCAACCAGCGCGGCGAGCCGTGCTGGGAGCGCTACTTCAACGACGACATCCCGCCGACCTGCACCGGGGTGTGGCGCTGGAACCTGGATCAGTCGATCGACGCCAACGAGAACGTCGTCGACTACACCTACGACAAGGAGACCAACTACTTCTGCCTGCCCTCGTGCCGGCACGAGGTCTACCGGGTGCTGCCGTACGACCGGGGCGGGGCGCTGGCGAAGGTCGAGTGGGGCCACAACACCCAGGTGGCCGGGAGCAGCCCGACCGCGCGCACGGTCTTCACCACCGCCGACCGGGGCGGCGTGGACGTTCCGGCCGACCTGCTGTGCGCCACCGCCCAAGGCTGCGCCAACGACGCCATCGCGTTCTACTCCACCCGCAAGCTGACCTCCGTGCTGACCGAGGCGGCCGGCCCGGACGGCGCCTGGAACCACGTGACCCGGCTGGACTTCGACCACGAGTGGGTCTACACGCGCACCGACTTCGGCGCGCCGTACGACCCGGTGCTCTGGCTGGACTCGGTCCGGCAGACCGGCCTGGCCGGAGACGAGCCGATCACGCTGCCGGCCACCGACTTCGACGCGGTCATGCTGGCCGGGAAGATGGTCTACGACGACATGTCCGACTGGACGGACCTGCTGTCGTGGCGGATGGTGCCGCGCATCGCCGCGATCGCCAACGGCATGGGCGGCCGGATCGAGGTCGCCTACGGCCAGGCCGCACCGTGTTCGGGCGGCAGGGGCCGCGACGGGTCGGACTACTTCGCCGACAAGGCCGGCGACTGCTACGACGTCGACGCCTCCATCGAGGGCAACGAGGCCTGGACCCGCTACTTCAAACAGCTCGCGACGAAGGTCACCGAACGCGACCTCGTGGCCGGCTCGCCGGACATGGTGCACGCCTACGAGTACCTCGACGGACCCGGCTGGGCAAGCCCGGTCGAGTACGCCGAGCCGGGCCTGTCGCCGCCCTCGACCGACTGGCGCGGCTACGGCACCGTGCGCACCGTCCGTGGTTCCGGCTCCGACCCGGACGGCTACACCGTCACCTCCGACACGTTCCTGCGCGGCCTGGGCACCCCGGTGAAGGACTTCGAGGGCGGCACGGTCATCGACGCCCGCGCGCTCCAGGGCCAGCTGCTGCAGGAGCAGACCTGGAAGGTCACCTCGCTCGGTCCCCGCGCCTACGCCGAGGCCGAGTCGACCCGCTACGAGTACGCCGTCGTGGCCACCGGCACCGGGCCGGGCGTGCAGGACCCGGCCTTCGTCCACCGGACCAGGGAGCGCACCCGCGAGCAGGTGACCGGGGGCGGTTGGCGGTGGACCGAGCAGCGCACCGCCTACAACGCCGACGGCCTGCCGTCCAAGGTCAACGACTACGGTGACGTCTCCACCGCCGCCGACAACACCTGCACCACCACGACCTACGCCCGCAACACCGCCTCCGGGCAGTGGTTCACCAGCCTGCCCTCAACCGTCGAGACCCGCACCGGGGACGACTGCTCGGGCGGACAGGTGATCAGCAGGACCGTCACCCTCTACGACGGCGGCACCGACCCGGCGGCCAACGCCCCCAGCGACGGCAACGCCACCGAGACCCGCAACCACGTCAGCGCCACCGGCGTCTCGGTCACCAAGGCCACGTTCGACGACTACGGCCGCCCGCTGACCTCCACCGACCCGCTGGGCAAGACCACCACCACCGCCTACAGCCCGGCGACCGGCTGGCCGCACACCGGCGTCACCGTCACCAACCCGCTCGGCCACACCGTCACCACCCGCTCCTCGCACCTGAGCGGTCTGCCCGCGCTGCTGACCGACGCCAACGGCAGGCGCTACGAGATCGACTACGACGCGCTGGGCCGTACCACCGCCCTCTGGGGGCCGGGCGAGCCGCGCAGCGGCGGCACGCCGAGCGCGACCGTCTCCTACGACGTGCCCGGCGACGCCCCGGCCCGCACCACGATGCGCAAGCTGCTGTCCGGCACCGGGAACGGCGCGCGGTACCTGACCACCCACTCCTACGACGACGGCCTGGGCCGCACCCGCGAGGTGCAGGCGGCCTCCCCGGCGGGCGGCCGGATCGTCACCGCCACCGTCTACGACGCCCGCGGCCTGACCCGCGCCGTCACCCAGCCGCTCCACAACGGCGACGAGCCCGGCAGCGGCCTGCTCAACCCAGCCCTGTCCAGCGTGCCGCAGTGGAGCGAGACGCTCCACGACAGCCTGGAGCGGCCGACCGCGGTCATCGACCGCCACCTGGACCGCGAGCTGCGCCGCACCACGACCGCCTACCCGGGTGCCGACCGCACCGAGGTCATCCCGCCGGTCGGCGGCAGGACCGTCACGGTCACCGACGCCGCCGACCGCCCGGTCCGCACCGAGGAGTGGAAGGACGGCTCCGTCCACCACGACACCCACTACGGCTACGATGCCGCCGGCCGGCTGAGCAAGATCACCGATGCGAACGGCAACGTCCGCACCTTCACCTACGACTGGCTGGGGCGCCGTACGGCCGCCACCGACCCCGACTCCGGAAGCAGCAGCACCGGCTACGACGCGGCCGGCCGGATCGCCTGGACCGTGAACGGCAACGGCACCAGGATCTCCTACAGCTACGACGCCCTCGGACGGCGCACCGCCCAGTGGGTCGGCGAGGCCGGCACCGGGACCAAGGCCGCCGAGTGGACCTACGACACCGTCGCCAAGGGGCAGCCGACCTCGGCCACCCGCTACGTCGGCGGTCACGCCTACACCGACACGGTCACCGGATACGACCACACCTACCGGCCGACCGGCACCAAGCTCACCATCCCGGCCGCCGAGGGCGCGCTGGCGGGCGAGTACGTCTTCACCGCCGCCTACGACCGGGCCGGCAACCCGACCGAGCAGACCATGCCCGCCGTCGGCGGCCTGACCGCGGAGAAGCTCGCCTTCTCCTACACCGACCTCGGCCTGCCCGAGTCCCTGACCTCCGACCACGGCGGCGGCACCACCTACGTCAAGGACACCGCCTACACCGCGACCGCCCGGCCGGCCGAGCGCTCCTACGGTGCCGGCGGCCAGGTCAAGCGGGCCTTCACCTGGGACGCGGCGACCGGCTGGCTGGCGCGGCTGACCACCACCGCCAAGGCAGGCACCACTGCGGCCGCCGCTCAGGACGACCACTACACCTACAACGCCGGTGGGCAGATCACCCGCATCCTGGACGCCGCCTCCGCCGTCCCCGGCACCCACGACGGCCAGTCCGAGTGCTTCACCTACGACGGCCTGGACCGGCTGACGAAGGCGTTCACCACCACCGGCTCCTCCTGCGAGACCGGACCCGACACCAAGGGCCCCGACCCCTACGACCAGTCCTACGCCTACGACGCGATCGGCAACCTCACCTCGCTGACCGACGGCGGCGCCGCCGCCACCTACGGCTATCCCGCCGCGGGTCCTGCGGCGGTGCGACCCAACGCCGTCACCTCCGTCACCCGCCCCGGCGGCCGCACCGACACCTACGGCTACGACGACGCCGGGCAGCTGACCCACCGCACCGTCGACGGCAAGCAGGGCACCTTCACCTGGAACCCGCTCGGCCAACTGGACAAGGCCGTCATCGACGGCGCCGAGACCTCCATGGTCTACGACGCCGACGGTGAGAGGCTGATCCGACGCGACCCCGACGGCAGTCGCACCCTCTACCTCGGCGGCATGGAGGTGAGGTCGGCCGGCGGCCAGGTGACGGCCACCCGCTACTACACCGGCCCCGACGGCTCCACGGTCGCGATGCGTGACGTCTCCGGTGTCAAGTGGCTGGCCTCCGGCCTGCACGGCTCGGCCCAGCTGGCCATCGACGACGTCACCGGCGAGGTCTCCCGCGAGCGCTACCTGCCGTACGGCCAGCGCCGCGGCGTCGATGACCTGCCCTTCACCGACCGTGGCTTCCTCGGCAAGACCGAGGACGCCTCCACCGGCCTGACCCACCTGTCGGCCCGCTACTACGACCCCTCGATCGCCCGGTTCATCTCTCCCGATCCGCTGCTCAACCTCGACAAGCCTCAGTGGATCAACCCCTACGGCTACGCCGGCAACGACCCGATCGGCGCCTCCGACCCCACTGGGCTGCGTCCTGACACCCCCACGGGCAAGGCCGACCCGTGCGCCAAACCCAGCAGCCGTACCTGCAAACTCCAGCGCAAGCACCAGGCCGAGGCGGCCGCCAACGCGGCCAAGGCGGAGGTCGACCGGCAGTTCAAGCTGATGCTCGACGCGGTCCTGGCCCTGGCCAAGATCGCAGCCGACGAGCTCGGCATCACCGCGGGCATCCAGTGCTTCACCACCGGAAACGTCGGCGCGTGCGGGGACACCGCCCTCAACATCCTCGGCTCACTGGCCGGTGGCCTGGCCGGCAAGCTGGCCACCAAGTACGCGCTGCCGTGGAAGTGGAAGAAGGCCTACGAGCTCGGCAAGAAGGTCTGGAAGCACGCCGGCGACGCGATCGGCGCCTTCAAGAACTGGCTCGCGGCCAAGGACAAGCTGAAGGCCGCGGAGAAGGCTAAGGAAGCAGCGCAAAAGGCGTTGCGGCCGGTCGGTTCGGTATTCGAGTCCATCGACGACGTGATGGCCAATCCACTACTGCTGGAGAATCTCACCCCGGCTCAGGCCGAGGCCGTACTCAAGGGAACTCCCGGATGGAAGGTGGAGAAACTCCGTCGTGGATCGGCCAAGGGCAGGGGATGGATGTTCCGCGAATACAAAGATGGAA
>NZ_JBHSBM010000023.1:130363-196772 GCF_042650625.1 Planomonospora corallina | reverse complement strand
CGTATTGGAAGGTTGCTGATGGTAAGTCGACCAAGAGGCTGCGTAAAGGTGGATACTTCTGATGGTCCGGCTCCGGCGACCGCCCCGGGTTCAACGGCCCATGCGATTCGGGAGTGACGCATGGATTCTTCTCCGGCCGACCCCGGTGATGCGCTGTCGAGGATCATCACGGCCCTGTCGCGACTGGCGCTCCCCGCGGAAGAGCAGATCGAGATCCTCAAGGGAGAAGGACTTCCTGTCGATGAGCTGGCTCTGGACTACGAGGTGGCCTTGAGCACGCTCTGGGTTGTCACGGAGGCGGGTCTTCTGGACGACGCGCTGGCCGCAGAGCTAATAGAGATCGATGGTCTTCTGGATGCGATAAGCGGTTTCGAGAACGAGGATCTGTGGACCGAGCGTGCTCTCCGTGACGACCGAGCCTGGCGCCGGATACGGGAGAGGGCCCAGGCGGTGCTGTCCCTTGCGGGCATCCGGGGATCGCCGGGAACCGGGCCTGCGTAGGTGCCTGTTCAGGCCCGGTCTTCTCCGGAGACCGGATGCGTGGCGGGACCGCGGCTCCGACCTTCTCCCGGGTATCCCTTGACGCGCGGGCACATGGCGGCTTCGGTCCGGACATCCTCCTTCTGAGGTGATGCCCCCGGTCGAGGCGGCTGACCGGGGACATCGAGGTACAGATCAAGAGGATCCGGGGGCCTCACGAGTGGGAGGCGGCTCTCCCGGCCCTCGCCGGGCCGCTACAGCTTCTTGGCCTTCTTCAGGTCGGCGACCAGCGACTCCATGTACTCGGCGTAGCCCTGGTAGCTGAAGGGGGCCTCGGCCCGCCACGGGTATGCCTGGCCGGCCTCGACCGCGGGGAGCTTGGCGAAGGTCGGCTTCTTCATCATGTCGTCGAAGGTCAGCGCCTGGGTCCGGACGTCGTACAGGATCACGTCGGCCTCGTAGGTGTCGGCGTTCTCCCAGCTCAGGCTCTGGAAGAAACCGCCGTCGTCGACCTTGCCGGGCTTGACGACGTCCAGGCCGGCCTCGGTCAGGTGCATGATGTCCGGGTACTCCGGCGGGTTGACCACCCACATGGTGTCGGCGCCGCCGGACATCATGAGGATCTTCAGGCCGCTCGCGGCGATCTTCTTCAGCTCCTCGGTGGCCGCCTCGAAGCGGGCCTTGGCCGCGGCGATGTCGGGGGCGCCGAGGTCGGCGCCCAGCGACCGGGCCAGTTCGGCGTAGCGCCCGATGACCTGGCCCGCGCTCTGCCCGGTCAGCATGATGCCGGCGGTGGGCGCGACCTGCTCGATCGTGTCCTTCGACTTCTCCGGCACGTACCAGAGCGTGCCCTTGACGTACATGCTGCTGACCAGGAGCTCGGGCTGGAGCGCGATGTACTGCTCGACGTTGAACTCGTCCCAGACGTTGCCGAGCCCGGCGACCTCGGTGATGTCGACGTTGCCGACCTGCGGGTCCCTGCTGCCGTCCTTCAGCTTGTGCGGGCCGAAGACCGCGACGGGCCGGACGCCGAAGTCCCAGAGCGCGGCGGCGGAACCGACCTGGGCGACGATCCGGGCCGGCCGCTCGGGCAGCTCGATCTTCTTGCCGCGGTCGTCGGTGAACGTCCAGGGACCGGCGGGGGCGGCGGACGCCTGCGTGGAGGCGGCGGTGGCCGGCGCCTCCTCCTGGCCGCAGGCCGCCAGGACCATGAGAGTGCCGAGACCGCCGGCCGCCGCGAGAAAGCCCCTTCTCGACACGGACATGATTGCTCCTAAGGTAAGGCTCGCCTAATCACTAGGAGATGAGGTTAGCCTTACCTGCGATCGATGGCGACTCCGGGCGGCCGGTACGGCCCGGCCGGGACCGGCGGGATCCACGAGGGCGGGCCCGGACCTGTGGCGGTGGCCGGGAGTCGTGAGGACCGGCCGAGGCCGTGCGAGGGGTGCCGGGCGTGCGGGGTGTTCCGGGCGTGCGAAGCGCTGTGAGCGCCCGGCTCCCGCTGGGTATGGGCACCGCCATGGAACATGTGGTGGTGGGGGTGGACGGGTCGGCCGACAGTCTCCGGGCGGTGGAGTGGGCGGCGCGCGAGGCGGATCGCCGCCATCTCCCCCTGAAGGTGGTGCACGCCGTACACGAGTGGCTGCACTCCCGCGCGGAGGGCGAGATCGAGGAGGTGCGGCGGTGGATGTGGAACAACGGCCGGCAGATCGTCGACCAGGCCGTCGCCCACGCGCGTGAGCACGCGCCGGCGGTGCAGGCCGCCGACGCCATGGCCTTCGGCGACCCCGCCCGTGCGCTGGCCGAGGAGGCCGGCCGCGACGACCTGCTCGTGGTGGCCTCGCGCGGGACGGGCCGGATCTCCAGCCTGCTGCTCGGCTCGGTCGCGCTGAAGGTCGTCTCCCAGTCGCCCTGCCCGGTGGCGGTGATCCGCGGCGGGGTGGAGCCGGACCGGGAGTTCCGGGAGATCGTCGCCGGCGTGGACGGGTCGCCCGCCGCGGCCGAGGCGCTCCGGTTCGCCGCGGAGGAGGCGGCGCTGCGGGGCGCGCGGCTGAGGGTGATCCTGGCGTGGAGCCTGCCCGTGGCGGAGTCGACCCTCGTCCCGCCCTTCTTCGACCTCGCCGAGATCGAGGGCACCTGGGAGCGCACCCTCGACGAGGCGGTGCGCTCGGCCGGAGAGCTCCACCCGGGGCTCGACGTGGTCCGCGAACTGGTGACGGGCCATCCGGTGCAGGCGCTCATCGACGCCTCGGAGGCGGCGGACCTGGTCGTCATGGGCTCGCACGGGCGCGGCGCGCTCGCCGGGCTCTTCCTGGGCTCGGTGAGCCACGGCGTCCTGCACCACGCCGCCTGCCCGGTGGCGGTGATCGGCCCGCGCGCGGTGGACGCCCCGGCGGACACGCCCGCGGACGCCCTCGCGGGAGAGAGCCGGAGGGCCTGACCCCACCGCCGCCCGCCGGGGAGGGCCACCCGGTCTCCGTCCGCCTGTCCACGGGGCCGCCGGGTCTCTGCTCCTGCTCGTGGGACCGCCCCGTCTCCGCCCGCCTGCCCACAGGGGGGTCGCCGGATCCCCGCCCGGGTCCACCGGGCCCCCGCCTCCGGTCCGCGGTGGTGGATCGGTGGCCCGGCGGACCGTCTGGAGTGCCGTCTTCTGGGTAGCCGGGGGCCATGGCGATCTACGGTTTCCACTCATCCCACGAGCAGGTCCACCCGGCCGAGCTGCTGAAGGCGGTGGTCCGGGCCGAGCAGGCGGGCTTCGCGGCCGCGATGTCGTCCGACCACTTCTCCCCCTGGAGTGAGCGGCAGGGCCACTCCGGCTTCGCCTGGTCCTGGCTGGGGGCCGCCCTGCAGGCCACCGGCCTGCCGTTCGGCGTGGTCAACGCCCCCGGGCAGCGCTACCATCCCGCGATCATCGCCCAGGCGATCGGCACCCTGGGCGCGATGTTCCCCGGCCGCTTCTGGGCCGCGCTGGGCACCGGGGAGGCGAGCAACGAGCACATCACCGGTGAGCGCTGGCCGCGCAAGGAGGTCCGTACGGCACGGCTGCGCGAGTGCGTCGACGTCATCCGGGCGCTGCTCGCGGGGGAGGAGGTGAGCCACGACGGCCTGGTGACCGTGGACCGGGCCCGGCTGTGGAGCCGGCCCGAGACTCCGCCGGCGCTGTTCGGGGCGGCGGTGAGCGTGCCGACCGCCCGCTGGTGCGCGGAGTGGGCCGACGGACTGATCACCGTGAACGCGCCGGTCGGGACGCTGCGCGAGATCGCCGCGGCCTACCGGGAGGCGGGCGGCCGGGGGAAGCTGGCCCTGCAGGTCCACCTGAGCTGGGCGGAGAGCCGGGAGCAGGCCGAGGCGATCGCCCACGACCAGTGGCGGAGCAACGTCTTCCGGCCGCCGGTCTGCTGGGACGTCGAGACGGCCGAGCTGTTCGACGTGGTCTCGGAGAAGGTGTCCCCGTCCCAGGTGGCCGAGGTGGTCAACGTCTCCGACGACCTGGGGTGGCACGCCGCCCGGCTGCACGAGTACGCGGAACTGGGCTTCGAGGAGATCTACCTGCACCACGTCGGGCAGGAGCAGTCGGCGTTCATCGACGCCTTCGGCGCCAAGGTCCTCCCGCAGCTGAGGTGATGTATCGACACATTCCTGAAATAAGAGCGTCTCGATCGGTTCACATGCCCGGGGTGGATGTTCTACATTTGCTGTGGGAGCGCTCCCACAGCTGAGGAGAAGCCAGTGTCCCCCCAGAACGGCTCACTCGTCGCGTCAGACACCGTGCACACCGTCGAAGGCCTCCTGGCCGCGGCGCCCACGAGCGTGCGCGAGGCCCGCTGCCTGGTCCGCCGCGAGCTCGCCGGCTGGGGCGCCGGCGACCTGATAGACGACTGCGTGCTCATCGTGAGCGAGCTGGTCACCAACGCCGTCCGCCACGGGGGCGCGGCGTGCGCGCTCCGCCTCGGCGGCAACGGCGCGTACGTGTACGGCGAGCTCTTCGACCCGGGCGCGGGCACGCCCCGGGTGTGCGAGGCCGGCACGGAGGCGACGGGCGGCAGGGGTCTGCAGATCGTGGACGCCCTCGCCGACGAGTGGGGCGTGTCCTGGCCTGACTCCGGAGGGAAGGTCGTCTGGTTCCTCCTCGGCGGCGCCCCCGCGCCGCGCGGGACGGGCCACCGGGCGTCGGGGGCCTCCGCCCGCCACCGGCACGAGACCCCGGCCCCGGCCCCGGCCCCGCCGCTCCGGGCCGCGGTCCCGGCCGCCGCGCTGCCCGGGTGACCCACCGGAGGGCGTGCCCCCGGCGCGGCCTCCGGTACGCCTTCGACGTCCCGGCCCGTCTCACCGCCTCGCCGTCTCACCGCCTCGCCGTCTCACCGCCTCGCCGTCTCACCGCCGCCGACCAGCCGGGCCACGGCGGGGAGCGGGAAGAGCAGCAGATAGAGGTTGGGCGCCCACCAGATCGGGGAGAAGTCGCCGCGCAGCGTCCAGAAGGCGATCGCCATCAGGCCGGAGGCGGAGGTCAGGACCAGGGAGACGAGCATCAGCGGCAGGCCGTTCGGGGATCTCCTCCGCAGCAGGAGAAGACTGGCCAGCCCGGTCGCGCTGGCGATCACGTCGATCCAGAGGAACGACCAGTTCCAGGAGACCATGATCGGGTTCGCGTGGTCGGCGAAAGCCAGCTCGGGCGGGACGAGGCCCAGCCCGGTGATCGAGAAGTAGAGCAGGAAGCCGATGTCGGTCACCAGCATGAGCGCCTTGGTGACCCGGAAGGAGTGAGCGGCGCCGGAGTGCCCGGCGGTGACCACAGGGGCGTCACCGCGCGGCATCGTCGATCATCTCCAGAAGGCGGCGGCGGACCTGCTCGTGCAGTTCCGCTCCGGGCTCGGCCAGGCCCAGCAGGCGGGCCGCCCACCAGCCGTCGACGGCCAGGCGGACCAGGGTGGCGACCGCGGGATCGATCCCGTCGTCGGTGAGCCTGCGCTGCCAGGCGGCGTAGCGGTCACGCAGCGGGGCGAGCCCGCCGGGGTCGACGAGCACGCCGGCGAGCAGCGCCGCGGTGACCCGGTCGGCCGGCGCCCGGCCCTCGGCGGGGCGCTCGGGGACGGTCGCGGCGACATAGGCGCGCAGGAAGTCGCCGGGGTGCGGACCGGCGGCGGCCAGCGCCTGGTCGAAGGCTCCGACGAGGCGCTCGATCATGGCGGCGACCAGGGCCTGCTTGGTGGGGAAGTGGTAGAACAGCCCGCCCTTGGAGACACCCGCGCGGCGGGCCACCGCCTCCAGGGTCAGCGACTCCGCGCCGTCGGTGAGAAGCACCTCGGCCGCGGCGTCGAGCAGGCGGTCCTTCGAACTCGGTCGTGGCATAGCCGAAACTATACCGGCTGACCGGTACAGTTTCATGGCCGGGCCGACCTTCCTTCTCCCGGCCGCCGCGAGGCGCGGGCCGGCTCCTCGGGAGGTCGGTTCCCCGGAGCGTCGGTTCCTGGGGAGGTCGATTCCTCAGGGGGTCGGTTCTTCGGGAGGGCGGCTCTTCAGGGCGTCGGCTCCTCAGGACCAGGTGATCGACGCCCGCTCACGCCAGAGCGTGAGCACGTCCCGGTCGCCCCGCACGTCGAGCCCGTCGGCGCCGGCGCGGTTCCACAGCAGGAGGTACAGCTCCGCGGCCGGGCCGGAGACCACGCAGTCGGCCTCCTGCGCGCCCGGCGTGACGGCCCGCCGCTCCGGCTCCACCCGGATCGTCCAGGCGGTCGGGTGGTCGGTGGCCCGCACGGCCAGGCTGACCGGCGGGTCGGCGACCAGCCGGCCGCGGCGCCGGGGGAGGAACCCGCCGAAGAGCTCGTCGACGCCGTCGGCGGCGAAGGCGGGTGTGAAACGCGGCGGCCCGTCCCCGGCGGCGGCCGCGGCGTCGGCCAGGTGGATCGCCGTCTCGTGCGCCTGGCGGCGGGCCCAGAACGCCAGTGGGGAGGGCGCCCGCAGGAAGGTCCAGCACTCCACGTCCGGGTCGGCCCCCTTCAGGGTCCCGACCAGCGCGGCGTGGCCCTCACGGAACCAGTCGAGGAGCCCGTCGCCGTCCGGGGCGGCGAAGAACCCGGCCGTCTCCTCGCCGGTGAACGGCTCCGTCCTGGCGCGGGCGACGTGCGCCGCCGCCCAGCGGTGCACCCCGCCCAGGTGGCCGAGCAGGTCCCGGACCGACCAGCCGGGGCAGGTCGGCACCGGGGCGTCCGGCCCGGCCTCGGCCGCCGCGGCGGCCAGCCGTACTCCGGTGTCGTGCAGCGCGGCGATGTGCTCGGTGATCTCCACGGGCGGATTGTGCCACAGGGGGTCCGAGGGGAGGACCCCCTTCCGCGACCGGGCGGCCGGGCGACCGGCTCCCGGCGAGCCGGGAGCGGCGGAGCGGTCAGCTCCCGGCGAGCTGGAACCAGACCACGCGCCCGGCCGGGGTGTCGTGCCAGCCCCATTCGGAGGCCAGCTCGTCGACCAGCCAGAGACCGCGGCCCGTGCAGCTGCCGGGGTCGGTGCCCGCGCGCAGGGAGGGGCTCCGTTCCGGAGATCCGGCGTCGATGACGTCGATGCGGATGGTCGCGTCATGCTTGGCGACGGCCACGGTCACCCGGCCGCCGGGGTGGCGGCCCGAGTCGGAGTGGCGGACGGAGTTGGCGACCAGTTCGCTGACGAGCAGCAGGGCGTCGTCCGCCTGTCTGTGCCCGGCGGTGTCCAGCAGGTCGCGGACGTATCTCCGCGCCCTGGGAACCGAAGCCAACTCTCCCGGGAATGCGACCTGACCCAGCAGTCCCACCACCTTCAATACGCACCTCCATGACCCGCAAGGAGGCTTCCCATCTCAGCGCCGCGCCACGCCGAGTATTCACGCTGAGTAGCAACGAATACGGAGAGTGATAGCGATGAATGATCGACTCGGGATGGCGTGCCCGTTAAAGTTGGGCGCTTTGTTCGGTTGATCCTCCTTGTTCTCAGGGGACACGCGTGCGCCTCCCTTCTCTCGGCCGCCGGTACCGCTTCGGTCGGCGGTACCGCTTCGGCCGGCCCGCCGCGCTGGTCGCCGGCGGTTACACCGCCGCGGTCGTGGCCGCCGGCGTCGTCGCGGCGACGGGGAAGGGCGGATTCCTCTTCGAGTTGCTGTCCTTCGAAGCGGGGTCGGACGACGGGGAGAGCCCGGCGGGCTGGCCCCTGCTCGTGCTGGTCCTGGCCGGAGCGGCGCAGGGCTGGGCATTCTGGCAGATCCTCCGCGGACCGGTGGCCGGTAACCGCGTCCGGCGGAGAGGGGCCGTCCGCGCGCTGCGCTGGGCGCTCTACACGGACCTGGTCCTCGCCCTGCTCGTCTACCGGATCATCGACTTCTCGGTGCCCTGGTGGGCGAACATCCTCTGGTGCCTGCTGAAGCTGGCCATCGTGCTGCTCTTCCACCGGGTGCTGACCGGAGCGTCCCGGATGCTGCGCTTCACCGCGCTCGCGGCCGGGACGCTCACCATGACGGCCTCGGCCGGTGCGCAGGTGTGCGAGGCCCTCGGCCTCCAGGCCGCCGGAGAACTTCTCTCGTCCGCGCTGCTGGACGGGATGCTCTGGTCGCTGTGGACGGCGCTGGTCCTGGTGGCGCAGGCCCGGGACGGCCGGTGGGGCAGGACCACCGTCTGGGCCGGGGCCCTGGACCTGGTGGTGCCGCTCGCCGTCATGCCGCTGGTCCTGAGCCTCAGCCTCTCGCTGGAGGTCTTCGGTTCCGAGGCGCTCACCGGCCTCATGATCGTCTTCCAGCTCCTCAACCCCGTCTGGCTGGCCCGGTCCGCCCACGATCTCGCCGGGTCGTACCCGGGAGCCGCGCGGAGGAAGGCACGGACCGGAGCCGGAGCCCTACCGGACGCGGAGACCGCCCGCGTCCGCGCGGTGAGCGGCCTCGACGTGCACCAGCTCACCTACCTCATCGACGACGTCTGCCCGGCCGCCGACGCGGTCGTCCGGGCGGAGACCGCGCAGGAGGAGCGCGAGATGCGGGAGTGGGACGAGGAGGAACAGCGCATGTGCGACGAGGCGCCCCGCCACCGCCCCCGGATCAGGCCGGCCACGGCGACGCGGGTCGAGGAACCGGTGTGGATCGACTACGGCGTCCTGGAGGCGTACGAGGAGACCGAGGAGAGCGACCCCTTCGAGGACGGCCTGCTCGACCTCGCGCAGAAGAACGGGCTGGCGGCCGCGCTTCCCGGCCACCTGATGGTGCGGATCCACTCCGACGCGCCGACCTGCCTCACGCTGGAGACCTACACCCGCCGCCCGCCCGTGGAGACCAGGGGCTGGCAGCACGTGGTCGAGGTCGGCTACCGGAGCCCGGGCGGGTTGATCGAACTCGGCGATCCGATGAGCGGTCCCGAGTACCCGGACCTCGCCCTGCGGGGCAGGAGCGGCGACTACCGGATCCGGGTGCACTACGCCTGGCTCCCGTGGGAGGGCGAGAAGTACGGCGCGCAGCGGCTGCTGGTCATGGCGTATCCGGGGCGCGGCGACGACGTCGTCGTCCACCGGAAGCGGACCGGGCCGTGACCGCGGGAGGGGCGGGGGAGGGACGGCCGTGACGACGAGAAGGGAAGTGCCTTCCGGGCTAGACTCTGCGCCGAGGAACGGAGGGGCGTGTGGAGGCCGGAAGCAAGCGCTGGATGGAGGTCACGCCCTCCGCGCACGCCCACGAGCGGGGCGGCCTCGCCGCTATCAGAGCCCTGCTGCCGGACGAGGACCCCTACCGGGCGTGGAGCAACTTCAGTTTCACCACCCGCAGCGGACGCCAGTACGAGGTCGACCTCCTGGTCATCGGCAAGGGCGGCATCTATCTTCTGGAGCTCAAGCACTGGTCCGGCCGGATCACCGGTGACCATCAGACCTGGTTCCACAACGGCACGACCGAGGACCATCCCCGCATCCTCGCCGACACCAAGGCCAAGCACTTCAAGCAGCTGCTCGAGGACGCCGGCGGCAGGGACCTGCCGTTCGTGCACGCGGGCGTGGTCCTGCACCAGCCGTCCGCCGAGGTCAGGTTCACGGAGCGGGGCAGGCACGGCGTCTACCGGATCGACGGCCAGGGCCCGGACGGCCTGGCCGAGCTGATCAGGGACGAGCTGGCCGCCACACCGAGGAACCCGCGCAACGCCGTCGACCGCAGGCGCTCGGTCGAGCTGGCCCGGCTGATCCAGCGGGCGGGCGTCCGGCCGAGCGTCCGCGGCCGAAAGGTCGGCAACCTGGAACTGGCGGACAGTCCGCTGGCCGAGGGCCCCGGCTGGCAGGACCACCTGGCCCGCCACCCGCTGCTCGACGGCGTCCGGCGGGTCCGCTTCCACCTGGTCGATCAGAGCGTCTCCCAGGAGGAGCGCGCCGCGATCCTGCGGGCCGCCAAGCGTGAGTTCGTCACTCTGGAGAACGTCAACCACCCGGGCATCGCCCGCGCCATCGAGTTCTACGAGCACGAGCGCGGCCTCGCCGTCGTCTTCGACCACGATGCGAGCGAGGTGCGCCTGGACCACTTCCTGCGGCAGAAAGCCGGTGAGCTCTCTCTGGACGCGCGGATCGACCTGGTCCGCACGCTGGCCAACACGCTGCGCTACGCCCACTCGCGGCGGCTGGTCCACCGCAGGCTCAGCCCGCTGTCCGTCTTCGTCCGCACCCTCGCGCAGGGCCGGTACGGCGTGCGGGTCCGCGACTGGCACACCGCCGGACGCCCGGTGCCGGGCTCGCCCGGACACGGCAGCTACGCCGCGGGCACCCGCACCCTGGAGGCACTGACCGACCGGGCCGCCCACGGGTACATCGCGCCGGAGACGTTCCACGCCCCCGACGCCGACCCGGTCCTGGCCGACGTCTTCGGACTCGGCGCCGTCTCCTTCCTGATCTTCACTGGCAGCGCCCCCGCGGTCACGGGTGAAGAGCTCCAGCAGCGGCTCACCCGCGAGCGCGGCCTCGACGTCGGCGTCGAGCTGGACGGCGCCCCGCAGGCGATGATCGATCTGGTGCGGAACGCCACGGCCGGTGACGTCGACCTCCGTACCGAGTCGGCGGAGAAGTTCACACAGGAGCTCGAGGCGCTGGTCCAGGAGATCGTGCTGCGGGAGGAGATCGCGCAGCAGGTCGATCCGCTGGACGCGACACCCGGCTCGGTCGTCGGCACCCGGGAGCAGCCCGGCCGGTTCGAGGTCGTCCAGCGGCTCGGCCAGGGCTCCACCGCGCTGGCCCTGCTCGTCAAGGACCCCCAGCACGGCCAGGCCGTACTGAAGGTGGCCCTGGACGAGGGAGGCGCGCGCCGGCGGTTGCTGGACGAGGCCGAGGTGCTCAAACTCGCCCGTGACCCGCGCATCGCCCGCGCTCTCGAGGGCCCGCTGACCGTCGGCGGCCGTACGGCCCTGCTCCTGGAGGACGCCGGAAGGGAGAGCCTGGCCTCGGTGATCCGCCGCGAGGGGCGGCTCTCCCTCGACTTCCTCACCCGCTGGGGCAAGGACCTGCTGGAGATCCTCGCCGCGCTGGACCTCGCCGGGATCAACCACCGCGACATCAAGCCCGACAACCTCGCCTTCCGCGAGCAGGGCAAGAGCCGCGAGGTGCACCTGACGCTCTTCGACTTCTCGCTCTCGCGGGCGCCGCTGGAGCAGACCGGGGTGGGCACCCCGCCGTACCTCGATCCGTTCTTCGACCCGGTGCACCGGCCCCGCTACGACGCGGCGGCCGAGCGCTACGCGGCGGCCGTCACGCTGCACGAGATGGCCACGGGCAAGACCCCGTCCTACGGTGCCGGTGGCAGCCGCAGCCACCCCGCGGTGATCGGCGGCGACGTCGCGATCGACCCGGACGACTTCGAGCCCGGTCCCGCCCGCGACGCGCTCGTCGCGTTCCTCCGCTGCGCGCTCTCCCGGGACGTCAAGGCCCGCCACGACTCGATCGAGTCCATGAGGCTCGCCTGGCAGGCGGTCTGCGACGCCATCCCGCCCGCGGCGGCCACCCCGGCCAGCGTCAACCCGGTGACGGGGGAGGAGCTCGACCAGGCCGCGGGCAGGGCGGGCCTCGACACGGCGATCGCCTCGGCCGGTCTCACTCCGCGGGCGGTCGACGCCCTGCACCGCATCGACGTGCGCACCGTCCGCGACCTGCTGGCCCGCTCGCCGTTCGAGCTCTCCCGCCTGTCCGGCGTGGCCGATCCCACCAAGCGGGAGATCAGGCGCCGGGCCAAGCAGTGGCGCGCCCGGCTCCAGCCGCTCGCCGACGCCCCGGACCCGGCGGACCTGAAGGAGGGGTCCGACCGCGGGATCGGCTCGGTCCTCGCCGCCCTGGTGCCGAAGAGCGTCCGGAAGGACTCCACGGAGGAGCGGGTGCTCCGGCTCTACCTGGGGCTGGAGCACGGCACGTCCGACTGGCCGGGCAACGCCGAGCTGGCGCGGGCCGCCGGGGTCACCCCGGGCAGGGTCGGCCAGATCATCCCCACCGCGCGCAGAGGCTGGCGGTCGAAGAGGGTTCTCACCCAGGTCCGCGACGAGATCGTCGAGATCGTCGAGGGGGCCGGAGGGGTGACGGACGCCACCGGCATCGCCGAGGCGCTGCTCGCCTCCCGCAGCCCCGGTGCGGTCGGGGAGCGGTGGTTGCGCGGCGCGCTGGGCCTGGTCCGCGCCGCCGTCGAGGTCGAGGCGGAGCGCGGAGGGGAGGCCAGGCTCCTGCAGCGGCGCTCGCACCGTTCGGTGATCGTCGCGCTGGAGAAGCCCACCGACCCCGACGCGGTGCCCGGCACGGACCTGCTCGACTACGCCGTACGGCTCGGCAAGGCCGCCGACCAGCTCGCCGCCGAGAGCCCGCTGCCCGGTGCCGCGCACACCGAGGCCGGGCTGCGCGCCGTGCGGAGACCGGAGGGATGCCCGGAGCTGCCCGCCGAACGGCTGGCGCCGCTGGCCGCCGCCGCCTCGCGGACCGCCGCGGCCAACGGCCGGGGGGAGGTCTACCCCGACGGGCTGGACCCGCGCCGGGCCCTGGAGCAGATGGCCTCTTCGCTGGGCGTGGTCCGCCACGGAATGAACCCCGAGCAGCTCAAGGAGCGGGTGCGCGCCCGCTACCCGAGGGTCGGGCCGTTCCCGGACGACCCTCCGGGCCGGGAGCCGGGCAGGCTCAACGAGCTGCTGAAGCAGGCCGGGGTCCCGCTGGTCTTCACGAAGGGGGCCTACGAGCCGCGCAAGGTGCAGGGCGGCATCCTGCCCTCCTCCCGGAGCCGGGGCCTGACGAGCCTCAGCGGGAGCGCGGGCGGCAGGGAGTTCGCCGATTTCGAGCGGCGCATGACGCTCGCCGCCCGCGAGCGGGGGTTCCTCACGCTCAGCGTGGACTACCGCTTCTACGCCGACGCGATCGCCGCGCTGAGCGCCCGCTTCGGCGCCGAGGTGCTCGACCTGACCGCCGAGCTGGTCACCGCGATGCGCTCGACCGCCGACAGCTTCAACGTCGACTGGTCGCTGGTGCTCCACTCCGACCGCCCCGACGCGGCCCCGCAGGACGCCGCGAACCTGCGCAGGCTCGTCGCGCTCGCCGCGGCCGGCCTGGAGGAGCGCCTGGTCGCCGATCCGGCGCCGCTGCTGATCGTCGAGGCGGCGCCGCTGGCCCGCTACGACCGGCTGGGCGTGCTGGAGCGCCTGGCGGACAAGGCGACCGCCCGGCCCGCGGCCCGGTGGCTGCTGCTGCCGGTCGAGCGGGGCGGCGCGCCGTACATCGACGACCGGCCCGCCCCCGGCACCCTCGACGCGCTGAAGGTCTCCACGAACTGGGTCGACGCCCACCGCCACCTGGCGGCTTCGTAGAGGGCCGTCCGGGTCGGAGCGACAGCGTATGGTGCCGCGGTCCCCAGGGCTGTCCCGACCCGGGAACGGTCACGCGTGGTAGGCGTCCCGGCGGTGCTTGATGGTCTGGACCGTCACGGTGCGCTTGTCCTCGTCGATCCGGTAGACCACGCGGTAGGTTCCGCGCCGGGCGACGTGCAGGCCGTCGTACGGTTCCTGAAGAGGCTTGCCCACACGCCACGGCTCCCGGGAGATGGCTCCCGTGATGAGCTCCCAGGCGGCGGCGGCCACGCTCTCGGGCAGGTCCGTGGTGAGGGCGCGTCGGGCCGGAGGGGCGAGGAGGATCGCATATCGGTCGCTCATAGTGCCTCCTCCGCCGGTCAAACGGGCGAAGCCGCTGTGCCCGCGGTCCGCTCGCTCACGCGCCGGCCCTGCCGAGACGGGCGGCCATGACGGCGGACATCTCCTCCTCCGTGGTCACGTCGCCCCGGGTCTCGGCCGCCATGGACTCGACCAGGTCGGCACGCATCCCGGGGTCGGCGAGGATCTCCAGGGTCTCCTGCAGGGACTCCCACTCGGCCACGGAAACGATCATGGCGTGGGGCCGCCCGTTCCGGGTCAGGGTGAAGTGGTCGTGCTCGCGGGCGGCCCGGTCGGCCAACTCGGTGAGCCGGTCCTTCGCCTCGCTGATCGGGATGATCTCCATGAGGCCATGATATGGGAATGGCCGATATTCCGGCCAGAGTTCAGGCCATCATGATCCTGGTGGGACCGGGCGGGTCCGCGAGTTTCCAGGAGAGGGAAGAGGGCGCGGTCCGGAGTGGGCCACCGGTTGGGGGCGCGAGTTCGGTGATTTCGGGGTTTGATGGCGGTGATCGGCCGGTACGGCGGAGCGGCCGGGAACGTCGGGAACGCGGTCAAGGGGGATCATGGAACCGAAGCCATCGGAACCATCGAAACCGGAGGGCGCTGGGGCGTCGTCGCCGGAGTTCGCGGGGATCGATCCGGGACTGATGCTGGAGTTCGTCTCGGCGCTGGAGCGGGGCCGGGACGTGATCGGTGAGCAGTCCGAGCGGATCCGGCAGTTGCTCGCGGCGGCGCAGGTTCCGGCCTCGGGACTCCGGCCGATCGCGGAGATCGCGGGCTGGATCGACGGTGAGCTGCCGGGGCTCCGGCGCCGCCAGGAGATCGCCCGCGCGACGAACGCGCTGCCGACCTGGGGTGTCCGCTCTCCGCTGGTCGCCTTCGACGAGGGCGCCTACCGCTCCCCGGCGGACTCCAGGAAGCAGGGCACGGAGCTGGGGAAGCGCCTCGCGGAGCTCGGCCCGGCCGGCCTCTGGAACGGCCCCGCGGACTCCGACCGGTACGCCCGGGTCGTCGAGGACCTGGAGAAGAACAAGCACGACGCCGAGTTCACCGCCGCCTTCTTCGCCGCGCTCGGCGTGCAGGGCACGCTGGGGCTCCCCGTACTGCTGCGGGAGGGCGTGCACACCAAGCGGCAGGCGGGAACCCACGCCCCGGCCGACCCGGACGAGACGCTGCTGCGCACGGTGAGCCAGGCGTTCGGCAGCGCGGTCACGGCCGGGGCGCACGTCCCGGGCTTCGCCAAGGTCAGGGACGCGGTACGGGACGCCGGCGCGGCCGGGCCCTCCGAGAAGCGGCTCGGCGCGGAACTGCTGCTGACGGCGGGGGAGTTCCCCGCGGAGTGGCTGGCGGGCCTGGCCTCGGCGTGGGGGATGGCGGACCCGCGCAAGGTCCCCGCCGGGCTGATGTACGCGCTGGGCAACAACCCGGCGGCGGCCCGGCTGGCGATCGGGAAGGTGACGGGGTCGTTCACCAAGGACCAGAAGAAGCTCGCGGAGTACCTGAAGGCGTTCAACGGCCAGGTGCTCAACGGGCCCTTCGAGGACGCCAGGGCCGACGCCTTCGGCCGCATGCTCGCCGCGGCGGCGGGGGCGTACGACGAGCAGGACGGCGCGCACAGCGGGGAGGCGGCGGCGTTCGCCTTCACGGTGATGACGGCCTTCGGCGACCTCAAGGTGCCGGAGAAGGCGCGCGTCCACCTGTCGGAGATCGCCGGGGCGTACGTCACCGAGATCACCGAGGGCGCGAACATCGGCGACGGCAACATGACCGAGCCCAGCGCGCTCAAGCCGACGACCTCGGCCCTGGGCTTGAGGTCGGCCTTCACCCTGAACCCGCAGGACACCTACACGTTCCTGAAGACCTTCGCCGACACGGACGAGAATCTCACCCCCTTCGAGGAGGGGATCGGCCGCTTCTCGCAGAAGCTGATCGCCGAGAACCTGGGAACGACCAAGCAGTCTCGGGAGACCGGGTCTCTGGAGCAGGCCCTCATCGCCCTGGGCAACGTCCGCGGGTTCGAGGTGGCCGCAGCGGAGAAGGTCCGAGGTGAGCTGGACGCGCTCGACGAGCAGGCCAAGAAGCTCCAGGGCTTCGCGCTCGACCTGGGGCTCGGCGTGGGCGGTCTGGGCTTCGAGAAGGCAGCGGGACAGTTGGCCTGGCTGGCGTTGAGCACGGGCTTCTCCGGCAAGGACGCGTTCGGGCCGGAGGACGGGAAGCGGACGGACAAGCTGGGCAAGGCCGACGGGGATACGACGCTCGGCCGCCAGCACATGTTCGCTCAGGCACTCATGGACGCCGGGTTCACGCCGAAGGTGACGCCGGGGGAGTACCAGGCCGCCTGCCCGCCGGGGGTGGCCGTCGCCGACGGGGAAGGCAACCTCCGGCCCTTCCCCGACCTCCTCGAACAGGGCAACAAGGGGCTCACGGCCTTCGAGAAGTGGGCCGACGCCAACGGCATGGGAGGTTCAGACAGGCTCTCCGTCGGTAGTCTGTCCGGTCGCATGGCGGACTGGTTCGAAGGTGGAAACGGACGAGGTAGGGAGCGCGCCCTCGCCTTCGACAGGTAGGCCGTGGCATCAGAGACATGCACAGGGCCGGGTCCTGCCAGGTTAGGAGCTGGGGAGGCACTCGGTCTCGCCACGGACTTTGAGTTGCCCGTCCTCTGTCGACTCGAAGATGAGCTTCGTTCGGTGCATCTCGCTGGCGAGCTTGATAGGGGCGTTTCCCGGGTCTTCGGTGATCTGGTAGGAGGCGACCGAGGAGAGGGCGCCGACCAGGAGCCCGTTGAGCCCATTCGCGTCAGAGTGTGGTTCGGCGTCCTGGCCGACAGCTGCATAGGTCCGCTTGGCCCTGTCTTCGCCGCAGGGAACGTCCCGTCCCCCCGGATCGGTGACCTCGACGTTCAATGCCTGGCTTCTCTTCATCAGTTCGGTGATGTGGCGTTTCAGCGTCTCTCCGGCCTCGGCGGCGGTGGGTTCTTTTTCGGCGCAGCCGGAAATGGCGAATAAGGTTGCTGTGAAAATCAGAGCGCCCTGCCGTGCGAGACGTGCCATGAAGCCCTCCGGGTGGTCGGATTTCCCGTAGATCTCATACTGTCCAATAGACGGGTCGGATGTCCCCGTGCGGACGGAGGAATGGTCGTGAGCCAGCTCGTGGAGGGGGCGGCGCCCGAGGCGCGGCGCAGGCTCCTGGAGCAGACCCTGGCGGAGCTCAAGACGCGGGTGGCGATCCTGGAGGCGGCGCTCGACCCGGCTCACGGGCAGTTCACCGGCAGGTCCGTCTGGGTCGGCCCGGTGGCCAGACGCTTCGCCGAGGACCTGAGCGCCCGCCGCGTACGGCTCCGCCGGGCGGCCCAGGCCCTCATCGACACCGTGGAGGAGGAGATCCGCTCCCTCCCGGCGAATTCGCCCGCTGCAAGTGGTAATTGACCATTTCCGCGATATCGCCGGTCGCCGGTCCGTGAGGGACGGTGGTCTGTGCGGCCGGTGGAAAAAGGACCGGGGAGGGCGGAGAACGCTCGTATTGCGCGGAAACTCCAGCGCGTGTCCCGGCGGCCATGGGAAGATCATCGAAATCCCCGTGCGCTCTGCGTTCTCCGAGGAGGGCTCCGCGTGAAAGCCGTCCAGACCACGCTCCGCGACCTGATCAAGGGCGAGATACAGCTCATGGTCCCGCTCTACCAGCGTTCCTACGCCTGGGAGAGCGACCAGTTGCAGCGCCTCTGGACGGACATCACCCTGCAGGCCGACGTGGCCCCGGCCTCGGCGGGCGCGGGGCACTTCCTTGGTTCGGTGGTCCTGGCCCCGGCGCCCGACCTGACGCCGACCAACTCCCAGTGGATCGTCGTGGACGGGCAGCAGCGCCTGACCACGCTCCTGCTCGCCCTGTGCGCGCTCCGGGACCACCAGGTCGCCGAGGACCCCGGCCACCGCGACCGCGTCAACGACCTGTACCTGATCAACCGCTACGAGGACGGGGAGCGGCGCTACAAGCTCCTGCCGACCCAGGTGGACCGCCAGGCGTTCACGGCCTGCGTCGACGGGGCGGGCGACGAACGGGTCAGCGGGCGGGTCGGCGCCGCCTACCAGTTCTTCCGCCGGAAGCTGGTGGAGATCGACGACCCCGCCGACCCCCACGACATCCAGCGCATCGAGCGGGTCATCCTCAGCCGGCTCGACCTCGTCCAGATCACCGTGGAGAAGGAGGACAACGTCTTCCGGATCTTCGAGTCGATCAACAACACCGGCATGCGGCTCAGCCAGGTGGACCTGATCCGCAACTACATCTTCATGTGCCTGCCCACGCGGGGCGGGGAGGTCTACGAGCGCTACTGGCTGCCGATCCAGCGGCTGCTGGACGCCAAGGGGCTCGACCAGTTGATGTACCTCGTCCTGGTCCTGGCCCGCGGGGACGAGGCCCAGTACAACGACGTCTACCGGGGCCACCAGGAACTGCTGGCCGGGATGGGGCAGGACGAGCAGAAGATCGAGGAGTACGTCCGCGAGCTGGCCCGGCGGGCCCGCCGGCTCGACCAGATCCTCCGCCCCGACACGGGCACCGAGATCGGCGCGCGGATCGCGTTCCTCAGCGACTTCAAGGCGACGACCGCCTACCCGGTGATCATGCGCCTGCTGGAGATGCGGGAGCAGGGGGACGCGACCGACGAGGAGGTCGCGCGGGCGCTGCTGTACATCGAGAGCTTCGTCGTCCGGCGGCTCGTCGGCCGGGTGACCAGCGCCAACCTCAACCGCGTCTTCCAGCGGCTCACCGGGCGGCTGACCGCCGACCGGCCGGTGGACGAGGCGGTCCGGGCCGAGCTCTCCCCGGCCCGGCTCTACTGGTCCTCGGACGAGGAGTTCCGCCGGGACATCGCGGAGAAGTCCTTCTACTGGCAGGGCACCCGGGCGCAGCAGAAGCTCATCCTGTGCCGGCTGGAGGAGAGCCACCCGTTCAAGGAGCGGGCCGACCTGACCGGCAAGCACATCACCATCGAGCACGTGCTGCCGCAGACGCTCACGGAGGAGTGGCTGCGGGAGCTGGGCACCGAGAGCGAGAACCCGAAGCTCCTGCACAGCGAGCTGGTCCACACCCTGGGCAACCTCACCCTGAGCGGCTACAACTCCGAGCTGGGCAACATCCCCTTCAAGGAGAAGAAGGAGTTCCTCCAGCACAGCGGGATCGCGATGAACCACCGGATCGCCGCCGAGGACCGCTGGGGGAAGGCGCAGATCCTCGCCCGGGCGCAGGAGCTCGCCGACCGGGCGATCACGATCTGGCCGGGACCGCTCACCGCGGACCGGGGCGCCGCGCCCTCGCGCGACTGGACCCAGCTCGTCCAGGCGCTCGCCGCGCTCCCCCCGGCGACCTGGACCTCCTACGGCGACCTCGCGGAGCTGACCGGCTCGCACACCGTCCCGGTCCGGGTCTACCTGGAGAAGGAGAGGGTGCTCAACAGCCACCGGGTGCTGACCCTGGACGGGGAGCCGCCCTCGGGCGGGATCGCGGTCTCGCGGAGCCGGCTCCGACAGCAGATGCTGGAGGTGCTCCAGGCGGACGGTGTGGAGATCGACGAGCTCGGCCGGGCGGTGCAGTCGCAGCGCATCACGGCCAGGGAGCTGGCCACCCTGCTCGGCCTGCCCGGCGCCGACAGCCTGCGCGAGCTGGAGATGGTCCCGGGCGAGCACCGGCAGATCGAGGACGCGCAGCGGCGCTTCTTCGAGCAGCTCGGCGAGGCCACGGGGCCGCAGGTCTCGGGGGCGGTGCAGCGGCTGCTGGACCACTGGCGCGCCGGGGAGGGCACGATCCAGTACGGCGCGAACGGAGCCTCCTGCGCCCCCGTCATCAAGCGGGGCAGCGAGGTGCTGACGCCGATCCGGGTCTACTCCGCCTATCCCGGGAAGGTGGAGATCCCCTTCGGGACGCTCAAGAAGCGGCGTCCCTTCGACGACATCGCCCTGCGGGAGGAACTGCGGGACAAGGTCAACGATGCGCCCGGGGTGGAGATCCCGCTGGCGAAGCTGGACCTGTATCCGTCGTTCCCGGTGGCGCTGCTCGCCGTCGACGCCGTCTGGGACGTGGTGCAGAGCTGCCTGGACTGGTTCCGGGCCGTGGTGACCCGCCAGGAGTGATCTGCGCATCGCTCAGGTCCCGGCGAGCTGGAACCAGACCACCCGTCCGGCCGGGACGCCGTACCAGCCCCAGGCGGTGGCCAGCTCGTGGACCAGCCGGAGGCCGCGCCCGCCGCAGCTCTCGGCGCAGGCGTCCGTACGGAGGCGGGGTGCGCTCTCGTCGGAGCCCGCGTCGATCACGTCGACGTGGAGCGTTCCAGCCCAGGTGATGACGGCCAGGTTCACCCGGCCGCCGGGGACGCGGCCGGAGTCGGAGTGCCGTACGGAGTTCGCGACCAGCTCGGTGACGAGGAGCAGGGCGTCGTCGGTGCGGGTGTGGCCGAGGGGGTCCAGCAGGTCGCGGACGTAGCGTCTCGCCCGGGGCACGGCGGCGAGTTCGCCGGGGAGGCCGGTCTGGCCGAGCAGTCGCGGTCCGTTCATCGCGCGGCCTCCAGGATCCGCTCCGCCGCCGCCCGCATCGCGCCGCCGTCCCGCAGGGCGGCGCCCCGCGGGGTACGGCCGTGCGGAGCGCTGCCCTGCTGATCACGGCTCCACTGATCACGGTTCCGCCGGTCCCGGTCCCGGTTCAGGTCCCGGTCCCGGTCCAGGTCAAGGTCCCGGTCCTGCGGGGTGGGGCTCCGCCGGGTGCGGACCTTCCGGGGGCGGCCCCGCTCCCAGGTGAAGACCGAGACGTGGTCTCGGGGTGCGGTCGCGGTCCGGGACCGGCCGGCCGGGAGGAAGATCTCCACACTCGGCCGCCCACCGGGCGGGAGCCGGACCACGGAGTCGAACCCCAGCTCGTTCAACTCCCAGGCCAGCTCCACCAACTGACCGCTCCACATACGGAGGTCATGCGTCTTCATCTGATCACCCGCTTTTCCGTCAGGGCTGAAGCCGTGTGTTCTCGGCCGTGGTCCTCTCCGTGCCGGATGCTTCCTCATGTATGGAACCGGCGGTGCTGCCTGCCGAGGCGGCGTATCCTTCCGAGGAAGTCACATGCAAAATTTGCACATGCAAAACTGAATGTGCAAGTGGTTTGGTGCGAACGGTCAAAGATTCATTACGATGCGTGATCACGTAGGCAGGTCAGGAGGAAGACCCATGGCCAACTTCTCGCCGACCGTCCGCCACCGACGCTTGCTCCGAGAGCTGCGGCAACTGCGGATCGCCGCCGGTCTCAAGCAGGAAGAGGTGGCGGAGCACCTGGACTGGTCGACCTCACGGATGACCAAGGTGGAGGGCGGAACGCTCCGGATCTCCGTCAACGACGTCCGCGCAATGCTCCAGCTCTACGGACTCCGTGAGGGGGCCGAGTACGAAGCGCTCATCCAACTGGCCAGACAGGCGAGGGAGCGTGGCTGGTGGCATGCGTACAGCGATGTCATCCCGCAGTGGTTCCAGGTGTACGTGGGCCTGGAGGCGGAGGCGTCATCGCTCCGCAATTACGAGCCCGAACTCGTTCACGGGCTCCTGCAGACCGAGGACTACGCTCGGGCCGTCTACCAGGCGGCAAGAGTGCTGGACTCGGCCGATGAGATAGACCGCCATGTGGGGCTCCGCATGGCACGGCAGGACGTCATCACGCGGTCCGAAGATCCCATGCACCTGTGGGCGATCATGAACGAGGCGGCTCTGAGGCGTCGCGTCGGCGGTGCCCATGTCATGGAACGGCAACTGCGGCACCTGGTGAACCTCTCGGCGAACCCCAACGTGACCATCCAGGTCCTGCCTTACGAGGCCGGAGCGCATGCGGCGATGCTCGGTTCCTTCGCCGTTCTGTCCTTCGCCGAAGGGGGCGGGGAGGTCGTCTACCTGGAGTACATGACCGGAAGCCTGTATCTGGAGAAGTCTGAAGAGGTCCAGGTGTATACGCTGACATATGACCATCTGCGCGCTTCGGCACTCAGCCCGCGCGATTCGGTTGACTTGATCGCGAAGCTTGCCAGAGAAGGCTTCTGAGTGCCGGGAAAGGGGATCCCGTGTCCGGTGAGGACCTGTCCGATGCCGTCTGGCATAAGAGCAGCTACAGCGGGGGGAACGGCGGCAGTTGCGTCGAAGTCGCTTCGTTGTCCGGAGGGCGGGTCGGTGTGCGCGACAGCAAGGACCGGAGTGGGCCTGTTCTGGTCTTCACGCCTGCGGAGTGGAGGGCTTTCCTCGCCGGTGTGAAGAGCGGCGAGTTCGACGGCCAGGGCTGATCGTCGCGGCGGTGGACGGTCGCTGTCCGTGGACCGGGTGTGCCGGAAGATCGACGCGTGAAGCCCAGGGTCGTTTTCCGGGAAGTGTGCGTCCGGACGGGCCTTAGGCTCAAGGGGTCGTCGCAACACCCTGATCGTTGGGGGTGTGAGAGATGGGTCATCCTGAAGCACTGCTGTCGGTACGCCGGAGGTTCTGGCGGCGGATCGGGTGACGCGTTGACTGTGACATGTCCGACACCGCGATAGGGATGATCGACACCGGGTCCGGTCGATGGGATGGTGACGGTGACCGCGGACCAGGGAGGCGGCATGCAGTCCGACCCGAAGTGCGTGCTCGACCAGTCGCGTCCCTGCGGTGGTTGCAGCGCGGCCGGCCCGCACGAGTGCCCCTACGCCTACCTGGTGGAGCCCGGAGAGCCGGACCCGGCCGCCGAGACCGGCCGGTGAGTCCGGCCCCGTTCTCCGGCTCGATGGCCCGATGCTCCAAGGGCTGGGATGGCGAACGGATGGTCCCGGGCGGTTTCCGATGATCGGCTTCATCGGTCGCTTATGCGCCCGTATTGTTATTGCGCTGGTTCGGCGTGCCCTGCTGGAGTTGCGAGACTGACAGGGCGTGTCCGGCGCGGTGGATCGCCGTGGACCGCGACAGGGGCGGCAGGGCGTGACCGGGCACGGGCGGCCACGGCAGGCCACGGCAGCCGCAGTAGGCCGCAGCGCAGCGGGCCACGGTGGGGTGGCCGGCGGGTGACGGGACGGGAAGGGTGATCAGGTGTCGGTTATCTCCGCCGCACTGCTCAAGGACCTCCAGCAGCAGGCGCGGCGCGTCGCCGACGACCTGCGGGAGCAGGCGGGCCGGATCCCGGAGATCGGTGACCGGCTCAAGGAGATGCACCGCCGGGCCGGGGGCATCGGCCGGACCGGGGAGAGCTGGAACGACTGGCTCATCGCGCAGAGCGCCCAGGCCGCCAGCTCGTGGGTGGTCGCCTGCGCGTTCATCCGCTTCTGCGAGGACAACGACCTGACCGCCCACCGCTGGATCGCCTCCCGCGACGCGGCCGGTCTCGCCACCTCCGAGGCCGCCGACGCCGAGGCCGACTGGATCCAGCGCAACCCCCGGCTGACCGCCCGCGAGTGGCTGCGCGCGTCCTTCACCTGGCTCCGCTCCACCCGGGCCGGGCACGCGCTCTTCCCCGACTCCGACTTCGTCTGGTGGTGGGACCTCTCCGCCGACCAGGCCGAGGAGCTGATCGCGCTCTTCCGCCGCCGGGACGCGGAGGGCGTACGGCTGGCGCACGACGAGTTCCACAGCCCGGACCTGGACACCCGCTTCCTCGGCGACCTCTACCAGGACCTGTCCGAGCACATCCGCAAGCGCTACGCCCTGCTGCAGACCCCGGTCTTCGTCGAGGAGTTCATCCTGGAGCGGGTCCTCGACCCGGCGCTGAAGGACTTCAGGCTGGAGGAGCTCAAGCTGATCGACCCGACGTGCGGGTCGGGCCACTTCCTGCTGGGCGCGTTCGACCGGCTGCTGGAGGAGTGGAACACGCGCAAGCCGGGGATGGACGAGCGGGTCCGGGTGCAGAAGGTGCTCGACGCCGTCCACGGCGTGGACATCAACCCGACCGCGACGGCGATCACCAAGTTCCGCCTGATGGTGGCGGCGCTGAAGGCGTGCGGGGCCACCCGCCTCGACGGGCCGGACGTGCCCGCGCTCAGCCTCAACATCGCGACCGGGGACACGCTGCTGTACGGCGGCGGCAGGGCGGCCGGGGGCGGCCGTCAGATGGCTCTGGACGTCTTGGAGAACGACCCGCTCGCCGCGCACCTCTACGACTGGGAGGACATCGACCGCTTCCCCGGCATCCTCGACTACGGCCGCTACCACGTGGTCGTCGGCAACCCGCCCTACGTTCCGGCCAATGACAAGACACTTAGGGACGCTTATCGGGAACGCTACAAGGAGACCTGCTCGGGCAAATACGTTCTCACGGTTCCGTTCGCTGAGCTTTTCTTCCGGCTTGCGGTCAGAGACAACGAGCGGCCGGGATATGTGGGACAGATCACGGCGAACTCGTTCATGAAGCGGGAGTTCGGCAAGAAGCTGATCGAGAACTTCTTTGCGCATAAGGCGGATCTGACGGAAGTGATCGATGCGTCTGGTGCATACATTCCAGGGCACGGAACTCCAACAGTCATTTTGATCGGCAAGAATCGCGACAGGAATCGGCTCAGTGAAGTGCGTGCGGTGCTCGGTATCCGTGGTGAGCCATCTCGGCCTGCGGACCCCGCGCGGGGGTTAATATGGCGTTCCATAGTTGACTTCATCGATCGGCCCGCTGCGGATACGAGATATGTGTCTGTAACGCAGGTACCTCGTCAGCGGCTGGCTACTCATCCATGGACGCTTTCCGGTGGCGGCTCCGGCGAACTTGTCTCGCTGATTGAATCCTCGCCGAAGAAAGTTCGGGATGAGATTGGCAGGCCGATTGGGTTTGCGAGTTTTCCTGGCCAGGATGACGTGTTCCTCGTCGGCACTCCGTGGCTCCGCAGGCGGGGTGTTGTCTATCCTCTGGCGAGACCACTTGTTGTTGGCGAAGCGGTACGTGATTGGGCTGCCGGCGACAGTGGAGGCGCTCTCGTTACTTTCAATGAGAGCCAGTCACCGGTTGATTATATAGACAGTTCGTCCTGGGGGCGGCATCTGTGGCGGTTTCGGCAAATCCTAAGATCTACTGTTGGATTTGACGGGCAAGTGCCCTCCGAGGCCGGAGTGGCCTGGTGGGGTTGGTATCGATGGGTGTCAGAGCGCTACATGACGCCCTTGTCGATCACATTTGGGGAAGTAGCGACCCATAATCACTTCGTGCTGGATCGCGGTGGCAAGGTTTTCAAACAGACCGCTCCGGTGATCAAGCTGCCGGAGGGGGCGACGGAAGACGACCACCTCCGGCTCCTAGGACTGCTCAACTCCTCCACGGCCTGTTTCTGGCTCAAGCAGGTCTGCTTTCCCAAGGGCGGAAGCGGGATGGGGCGGGGCATCCAGCCCGAGGACTGGATGGAGCGGTTCGCGTTCAACGCCACGAACGTCGCCGAGTTCCCCCTCCCCGGCGGCGCCCCCCTGGAGAAGGCCCGCCGTCTCGACGCCCTCGCCCAGCAGCTCGCCGCCCTCACCCCCCAGGCCGTCTGCGCGCAGGCCGTACCGTCCCACGAGGCGCTGGCCGAGGCGCGCAAGCGCCACGACGCCGTCCGGGCCGAGATGATCGCCGTCCAGGAGGAGCTGGACTGGGAGGTCTACCGGCTCTACGGGATCCTGGACGAGGACCTGACCTACCACGGCGACGACCTGCCCGGCCTGGCGCTCGGCGAGCGGGCCTTCGAGATCGTCCTCGGCGCCCAGGTGCTCGACGGGGAGAACGACACCCAGTGGTTCGAGCGGCACGGCTCCACCCCCGTCCGGGACGTGCCCTCCCACTGGCCGCAGCCGTACCGGGACCTCGTCCGCCGCCGGATCGAGGTCATTAAAGACCGGCCGCTGCTCAAGCTCGTCGAGGCGCCCGAGTGCAAGCGGCGCTGGTCCGCCGAGCCGTACGGCAAGACCCGCGCCGAGGCGCTGCGCACCTGGCTGCTGGACCGGCTGGAGGCCGAGGAGCTCTGGTTCGACGGCGGCCGGGAGCACGGCACGCCCCGCACGCTCAGCGTGGCGCAGCTCGCCGACCTGGTCCGCACCGACGCCGACTTCCGGCAGGTCATGGACCTCTACGTCGGCCGCCCCGACCACGACCTCACCACCGAGCTGACCGCCCTGCTCTCCGGTGAGCACGTCCCCTACCTCGCCGCCCTCCGGCACACCCCCACCGGCCTGCTCAAGCGCCAGGACTGGGAGGAGGTCTGGGCGCGCCAGCGCCGCGAGGACGCCGGGGAGAAGGTCGAGATCGACGTCCCGCCGAAGTACAACCCCAAGGACTTCGCCAGCCCCTCCTACTGGCGGCACCGGGGCAAGCTCGACGTGCCCAAGGAGCGGTTCGTCGGCTACCCCGGCGCGCAGCGGGAGAACGACGCCACCCCCGTCTACGGCTGGGCGGGCTGGGACCACCTGCAGCGGGCCACCGCGCTGGCCAACACGCTGATCGAGCGCGAGTACCCGGCCGGCGACGAGCGGGCCGTGCCGCTGCTGGCGGGCCTGGCCGAGCTGGAGCCGTGGCTGCACCAGTGGCACCACGAGTACGCGGACCTCTACGCCGGTTCGCCGGCCGACTACTTCACGGCCTGGCTGGACGGCCGGCTCGCCGAGCGGGGGCTGACCCGCGAGGCGCTGGCCGCCTGGCGGCCCGAGGCCGGGCGGCGCGGCAGGAGAGCCGCGGGCACTGCGAAGAAGGAGAGCTGACCCATGGCGACCCTGCTCAGGGACGTCCTGAACATCCCCGAGGAGCTGAGCGCGAACGACTTCGTGCTCAAGCTCAGCGACGGCGTCTCCGCGGTCAGGCCGACCCTGGACAGCTACGTCGTCACCACCCAGCTCGCCGGGAGCTTCGAGGCGGCGCTCTCCCTGGTGAAGGGCGCGCTGGAGAAGAACCGGAGCGACGCGGCGTTCCTGCACGGCTCGTTCGGCTCCGGCAAGAGCCACTTCATGTCGGTGCTGCACGCCGTACTCCGGCACGACCCCGACGCCTGGGGGATGCGGGATCTGGCGCCGACCCTCGCCAAGCACGACCCGTGGCTGTCCGGCCGCCGGATCCTCTGCCTCACCTACCACCTGGTCGGCGTCGAGACGCTGGAGGAGGCCGTGCTCGGCGGCTACGTCGAGCAGATCCGCCGGCTCCACCCGGAGGCGGAGCTGCCCGAGGTGCACAGCACCGACGGCCTGTTCGCCGATGCCGACAACCTGCGGGCCCGCCTCGGCGACGAGGTGTTCTTCGCCGGGCTCGGCACGATGTCCAACCCCGGCTGGGGCGGCCTGGCCGGGAACTGGGACGCCGCCTCCTACGAGGCCGCCCGCCGGGCCGGGGTCGGCGACCCCACCCGGGCCAGTCTGGTCTCCGCGCTGGTCGGGGCCTACTTCACCGGCTACACGCGCGGCGCCGCCTACCTCCCGCTCGACGAGGGGCTGGAGGCGGTCAGCGCGCACGCCCGGCGGCTCGGCTACGACTGCGCCGTGCTCTTCCTCGACGAGCTGGTGCTCTGGCTCGCCTCCCGCAGCTCCGACCCGGCCTTCGTCGGCCGGGAGGGCGCCAAGGTCGCCAAGCTGGTCGAGTCGGCCTCCGGCCGGCGCGCCATCCCGCTGGTGTCGTTCGTCGCCCGCCAGCGCGACCTGCGCGACTTCCTCGGCACGAACATCCCCGGCGCGGAGAAGTACGCCATCGGCGAGACGTTCCGCTGGTGGGAGGACCGCTTCAACAAGATCACTCTGGAGGACCGGAACCTCCCGGTGATCCTGAAGCGACGGCTGCTGCAGGAGCGGCCCGGCGCCGAGGGCGCGCTGGAGGCGGCCTTCCGCAAGGTGACCCGCGAGCCGAAGGTGTGGAACGTGCTGCTGGAGGGCCCCGACGGCTCCTCCGACGCGGCGGCCTTCCAGAGCACCTACCCCTTCTCCCCGGCGCTGGTCTCCACCATGGTCGCGCTGTCCGGGCTGCTCCAGCGGGAGCGCACGGCGCTGCGCACCATGGCCGAGCTGCTCCGGCGCGGCCGGGACGAGCTGACCGTCGACGACATCATCCCCGTCGGCGACGTCTACGACGTGCTGATGGACTCCGGGGTGGTGCCGCTCACCGACGAGATGAAGCGGCACTTCGCCAACGCGCGCGCGCTGTACGAGGAGAAGCTGCTGCCCCGGCTGCTCCAGAAGCACAAGCTCGTCTCCGTCGAGGAGACCCGGGGCCTGCCGCGCACCCACCCGTTCGTCACCGACGCCCGCCTGGTGAAGACCGCCCTGCTGGCCGCGCTCGCGCCCGGCGTCCCGGCGCTCACCGCGCTCACCGCGCGGAAGCTGGCCGCGCTCAACCACGGCACCATCGTCACCCCGCTCAGGGGCGAGGAGGACAAGCGGGTCCTGGCGCTCTTCAAGCACCTGGCCGGCTCCGGGGTCAGCGAGATCCACTTCGCCGACGACCCCGGCAACCCGCTGATCAGCGTCCAGCTCGCCGGGGTCGACTACGAGAGCGTGCTGGAGCGGGTCCGCAACCAGGACACCAAGGGCGAGCGGCAGCGCCTGCTGCGCGAGATCGTCTTCGACTCGCTCGGCGTGACCGTGCCGACCGAGACGATCGGCGGCGTCTACACGCACTCGTTCGTCTGGCGGGGCAGCCGCCGGGCCGTCGACATCGTCTACGGCAACATCCGCAACGAGGACCTGCTGAGCCGGGACGCGCTCTGCGCGGACGGCGACCGCTGGAAGCTGGTCGTCGACTTCCCGTTCGACGACGCCGGGTACGGCCCCGAGCACGACCTGGCCCGCTTCGAGAAGCTGGAGCGCGAGGGCGTCGAGAGCCGGAGCGTGGCGTGGGTCCCCGCCTTCTTCACCGAGGAGCGCGAGCGGGACCTCGGCGAGCTGGTCGCGCTCCGCTACCTGCTGGCCTCCGCCGACCGCTACGAGCAGAACGCCAGCCACCTGTCGGTCCAGGACCGCGCCGCGGCCAAGGCGCTGCTGACCAACCGGCGGACCACCCTGGAGACCAAGATCCGGGAGGTGGTCCAGCAGGCGTACGGCGCGGTGCCGCGGGACCCCGCCGACATCGACACCACCCGCGGGCACACGGCGTTCTACGCCACCCTCGACCCCCGGCTCACCCTCGGGGCGCCGGTCGGCGCGCGGCTGGCGGACTGCCTGGCCAACCTGCTCGACCAGATGCTCGGCTCGCAGTACCCCGACCACCCGAAGTTCGCCGGTGAGGTCCGCCGGGCCGAGGCGACCCTCGTGCTGCAGTATCTCGACGCCGCCGCCGCCCAGGAGAGCGGGCGCGTCCCCATGCCGGCCAAGGACCGCGAGGTGCTCCGCAAGGTCGCCAACCCGCTCGGCGTCGGCGAGGCACTGGAGAACGCCTTCCTGTTCAACGCCGACACGTTCCCGCTGCGCAGGCACTTCATCCAGCGGGCCGCGCAGGAAGGGCTCGGCGAGGTCATCGGCGTCGACCGGCTGATCGCCTGGCTCGACCAGCCGCAGCCGCGCGGGCTCGACCCGCTGACCCGGGGCCTGGTCGTCGCGGCCTTCGCGCTCGCCCAGGACCGCGAGTGGTACGCCAAGGGCGGCGGGCCCGTCGCCCGGCCGCCGCTGGAGCGCATCGACGGCGGCTACGAGCTGCGGCTCCCCCGGCTCCCGGACGAGGCCACCTGGAAGCGCGCCGTGGAACGGGCGGCGAAGCTCTTCGGCGTGCACGTCACGCCGCTGCGCACGGCGGCCAACGTCAACCGGCTGGCCACGGCCGTCCGCGAGCGGGCCCGCGACCTCCGGCTCCCCGCCCGCGAGCTCGTCGCCGTGCTCGGCGCCCACCGCGACGTCCTCGGACTGGTGGAGGACGCGGGCCGGTACGCCACCGCCCGGGACGCGGCGGCGCTGGTCGCCGGGCTGCTCGACGAGAACGGCGACGCCGCCGACCTCGCCGAGGCCCTCGCGGAGTCGCGGGAGTCCGCCGTGGAGGAGGTCCTCGCCAAGTCGCTCAGCTCCGCCCGGGACGTCGCGGCACGGCTGAAGGACATGGACTGGGAGCTGCTGGAGGCCGTCGCCTCCATGACGCACGAGCCGCGCGCGGCCGAGGTGCTGGAACGGCTCCGCGAGGCGGCGGCCCGCGACGAGTTCCAGACCGCGCTGGGCGCGGTGCTGCTGGAGGCCCGGAGCACCGCCCGGAAGATCCTGGCCGATCAGGCGCCGCCGGACCCGCCCGGCAAGCGCAGCGGCTCCGTCACCGTCGAGGCGGACCGGGTCGGCGACGCCGTGGCGGAGCTGCGGGCCTTCGCCGAGCGCAACCCCGGCGCGCGGATCACCGTCACCTGGAGCGTGCGCCCGTGACCACACCCGCGCCCCCGGCCCACCGCTCCCGGCCGTCGTCCGGCTCCTCACTGACCGCGGTGACGCTGCCGCTGGTCCGCGCGATCGTCACCGGGCTCCAGGAGGCCGGCCACCGCAGAGGCGTGGTCGGCGTCCAGGCGCGCCTCGAATGGACCGCCGAGCGGGAGTTCACCGTGAACGACGCCGCCGTCCGAGTCGAGGTCTGCCCGTCGCCGCTCGCCGTACGGGAGGCGATGCTCCGGCACGGCGACGGATACCTGGTCGTCGTCACCGACCTCGACGACGCCGACCTCGGCATCGGGATCCGCGCGCACCTCCTGCGGGGGCGGCTGCTCACGCTCCGCCCCTGGGACATGCTCAAGCAGTCCTTCCAGGCGCGCGACATCGACCCGCTCCTGCTCGACGAGGGCTGGGCCGCCGGGGCCCTGGCCCGGTGGGAGCCTCCTGAGGGCTGGCCGAAGGCCCCCGGCGGGACGCTCACCCGCGACCACGCCCTCGGCCACCTGGCCTCGGCCGTGCTCGGCGCGTCACGGGACGGCGAGCGCCACCTCTCCCCGCACCACCCCGACGCGCTCGGGCTGCTGCGCTGGAGCCTGGACCCGGTCGCCGTGCACCGGCTGACGTCCCTGCCCGCCGACGTCCGGGAAGGGCTCACCGGCTGGCTGAGCGGCGCCACCGGGGCGGCCGGGGCCTGGACGCTGCGCGCGGCGGAGGCCGGGCACGGCGGCGACGCCGTACCGCTCGCGCTGGTCGCGGGGCTGCTCTGGAAGGACGGCGCCCAGGACGCGGCCGAGGCCCGCGGCCTGCTGCGGGCGCGGGTCGGCGGGGCGGACCTGCCCGCCGAGCAGGCGCAGGCCTGGTCGCGGGCGGCGGAGGCACTGGCCGGCCAGCTCGACCGTCCCGACAGCCTGCTGGAGCGGGCCGAGGCGCTGCTGCGGGAGTTCAACGCCGAGGCGCTCCTGGCCGACTCCACCCTCCTGCCCGGCTCCTACGAGCTGCGGCTGCGCGCGTTCGCCACGGCGCTGCGGCGCTGCCTCCCGGCACGGGGCGCGGCAGCGACGAAAACAGCGCCGAACACAGCGCCGGACACAGGGCCGGACACAGCGCCGAACACAGGGCCGGACACGGTGCTCCCGGACGCGGCGGCGCTGGCCGCGGCGGAGGCCGCGCACGGCCGGGTCGCGGCGCACGATCTGGCCGGGTTCAACGCGCGCACGGACGCCGCGAGGATGGCGCTGCGGCTGCTCCGCTGGCTGGCCGTCCCCGGGAGGGAGACCGCCACCCTCGCCGACGCGCTGCACGAGCAGGTCCGCACCGGCGCCTACGTGGAGTGGGCCTTCCGCGGGGTCCGCGACCCCGACGACGCGGTCGCCGCCGCCTACCGGGACCTGCTGGCCGCCGTCGCGGCCCGCCGCGGCGAACACGACCGCAGGCTCGCCGGGCACCTGGCCGCGGCGGTCGCCGCCGACAGCGACCCCGGCACCCTCGTCCCGATCGAGTCGGCGCTCGCCGCGCTCGTGCGCCCGCTCGGCAGGTCGCTCCTCGTCGTCGTCGACGGCATGTCCGCGGGCGTGCTCGCCGAGCTGGCCGAGAGCCTCGCCGCACGGCGCTGGACCGAACTGGTCGACTCCTCCCTCGGGCACCGGCGGGTGCTGCTCCCGGCGCTGCCCACCGTCACCGAGGCCTGCCGTACCAGCCTGCTCACCGGGGCGCTGCACACCGGCGGGCAGTACGACGAGAAGACCGCCTTCCCCGCCGCCGTCGGTGATGCGCAGGCACGGCTGTTCCACAAGGACGACCTGCGCGCCCCCGACGGGCACGCCCTCGACCCCGCGGTGAAGGCGGCCGTCGAAGGGCCGGCGAAGGTGGTCGGCGTCGTGCTCAACGCGGTCGACGACTCGCTCGACAAGACCGGGCCGGCCGTCGCGTGGACGGCCGACCGGGTGACGCACCTGGAGGCGCTGCTGGAGGCCGCCCGGATCTCCGGGCGGCTGCTCGTCCTCACCTCCGACCACGGCCACGTGGTGGAACGCGGCAGCGAGCTGCGCTCCGGCACCGGCTCGGAGTCGGGGCGCTGGCGACCGGCGAGCAAGCCCGCCGGAGACGGGGAGATCCTCGTCTCCGGGCGGCGGGTGCTCCTCGGCGGCGGTCGTGTCGTGCTGCCCTGGCGGGAGGACATCCGCTACGGGCACAAGCGTGCCGGCTACCACGGCGGCGCGTCCGGGGCCGAGGTCGCGGTGCCGTTCGCGGTGTTCAGCGCCGTCCCGGTCGACGAGATCGCCGGATGGCGGCCCGCCCCGGCCCAGGAGCCCGCCTGGTGGCACAGCGCGGTGGCGACGGCGGGCCCGGCGGGGGAGCCCGCCGGTGCGGCCCACTCGAAGGCCGCCAGGAGCGGCGCCAAGGCCGCGAAGGCCGCAGCGAAGGCCGCCGCGAGGTCGAAGGCCCCCGAGGAGCAGGGCGAGCTGATCGCGATCGAGGAGGTGGCCGCACCGGCCGCCCCGCTCACCCCGTCCGCGCCGGTGGCCCCGTCCGCTCCCGGCTGGGCACGCTTCCTCGACGACCTGCTCGGATCGGAGCCGTACGCGGCGCAGAAGGCCCGCGCGGGCCGGGCCGCCCCCGACGACGCCCGGGTCCGCGCCGTCCTCGGCGCCCTGCTCGCAGGCGGGTGCCGGCTCCACGAGAGCACCCTGTCGGCCGCCGCGGAGGTCCCCGCCGCGCGCCTGCGGAACGTGCTGGCCGCCGTGCGGAGGGTGCTCAGCGTCGACGGTTACGATCCGATAAGTTACGACCCCGACGAGGTGACGGTGGAGCTCGACGCCGTCCTGCTCGCCGAGCAGTTCGGGATCCCCGGGCCGTGACGGGGCACCAGGCCGTGGAAGGACACCGGGGAGCGGCGCGGGCGGCGGGCGACGTCGCGGGGCACGAGGAGGCGGGACGGACCGTGAGGGCGGGGACAGGTCGTGAAGGTCAGTGAGCGCCGCCGCCGCGAGGTGATCGACGCGCTGCGGCGCGGGACCGTCCCCTCCGCCGGGCTCGACCTGCTGGCCGTGGGCCTCGACCGCTTCACCGCCGCGCTCGACGCCGAGCTGGAGACGGCGGCCCAGGGCGGTGCGGTCTTCAAAGCGGTCCGCGGCGAGTACGGCTCCGGCAAGACGTTCTTCGCCCGGTGGCTCGCCGAGCGGGCCAAACGGCACGGCCTGGCCGTCGCCGAGGTGCAGATCTCCGAGACCGAGACGCCGCTGCACAGGCTGGAGACCGTCTACCGGCGGCTCTGCGAGAACCTGTCCACCGCGGAGTTCCCGCCCAGCGCGCTCCGCTCGGTCGTCGACGCGTGGATGTTCACCCTGGAGGAGGACGCACTGGCCGGCGGCGTCTCCGAGTCCGACACCGAGGCGCTGGACAGGGCGGTCGAGGCGCTGCTGGAGAAACGGCTGGCCGAGGTCAGCCGCTCGGCGCCCACCTTCGCCGCCGCGCTGCGCGGCTACCGGGCCGCCGTCGCCGGGGGAGACCCGGCGACCGCCGAGGGCGTGCTCGCCTGGCTGGGCGGGCAGCCGCACGTGTCGGCCTCCGCCAAACGCGCCGCCGGGGTCCGCGGAGACCTGGACCACTTCGGCGCGCTGGGCTTCCTGCAGGGGCTGCTGACGGTCCTGCGGGATTCCGGCCACCGGGGCCTGCTGCTCGTCCTCGACGAGGTCGAGACGTTGCAGCGGGTCCGCTCCGACGTGCGGGACAAGGCGCTGAACGCGCTGCGGCAGCTCGTCGACGAGATCGACTCCGGGCGGTTCCCCGGGCTGTACGTGCTCGTCACCGGGACCCCCGCCTTCTTCGAAGGACCCCAGGGCCTGCAGCGGCTGCCCCCGCTGGCCTCCCGGCTGGCGGCCGACTTCACCACCGACCCGCGCTTCGACAACCCGCGCGCCGTGCAGATCCGGCTGCCCGGCTTCACCCGCGACGGCCTGCTGGAGCTGGGCGGCCGGGTCCGCGACCTGTACGCGGCCGGGGCATCCCCCCGTGTGCCCGACCTGGTCGACGACGCCTACGTCGCGCTGCTGGCCGAGGCGGTGGCGGGCTCACTCGGCGGCAGGGCCGGCGTCGCGCCCCGCGTCTTCCTGAAGAAGCTCGTCGGAGACGTGCTCGACCGGGTCGACCAGTTCCCCGACTTCGACCCCCGCGAGCACTACCGGCTCACCGTGCGCGCCGCCGAGCTCAACGAGGTCGAACGGAACGCGCTCACGACCGACGACGTCGAGCTGGACCTCCCGTGAACGGCGGCCCGCCGGCACCCGGGCCCCCGGACGCCGACCCGCCGGAGCCGGCCGCCACGGGCACCGGGCGGCCGGACCCCGGGGCCCCGGGTGCCGGGCGGCCGGACCCCGGGGCCCCGGGTGCCGGGCGGCCGGACCCCGGGGCCCCGGGTGCCGGGCGGCCGGACTCCGGGCCCGCGCCGGGCGCGGAAGGGCTTCACCCCGTCGTGCTGCACCACATCGTCAACACGCTCTGCTGGCCGGGGCTGCGGCCCCTGCAGGAGGCGGCCGTCGGACCGCTGCTCGCCGGATCGGACGCCCTGCTGCTGGCCCCCACGGCGGGCGGCAAGACCGAGGCGGCGATCTTCCCCCTGCTCAGCCGGATGGCCTCCGAGAGCCCGCGCGGCCTGTCCGTGCTCTACGTCTGCCCGATCAAGGCGCTGCTCAACAACCTCCTGCCGCGGCTGGAGGGCTACGCGGGCTGGATCGGCCGGCGCGCCGCGCTCTGGCACGGCGACGTCTCCACCGCGCGGCGCCGGCACATCCTGCGCGACCCGCCGGACGTCCTGCTCACCACGCCCGAGTCGATCGAGTCGATGCTGGTCAGCGTGAACGTCGACCACCGGATGCTCTTCGCGGGACTCCGGACGGTCGTGGTCGACGAGGTCCACGCCTTCGCGGGCGACGACCGGGGCTGGCACCTGCTGGCCGTACTGGAGCGGCTCACCCGCCTGGCCGGACGACCGATCCAGCGCGTCGGCCTCTCGGCGACCGTGGGCAACCCGCCGGAGCTGCTCGGCTGGCTTCAGGGATCGGGAGCGGGCACCCGGCCGGGCACGGTCGTCGCCCCGGAGACGGCGACCTCGCCGGTCTGTACGGCCCGCGGCGGGACGGCCGTGCCCGCGCGGCAGACCTCCGGTTCCGCACGGGCCGTCCCCGGCACGGCGACCGCGCCCCCGCAGGGAGAGGTGGAACTCGACTACGTCGGGTCGGTCTCCAACGCCGCGACGCTCCTGGCCGCGCTGCACCGCGGCGAGAAACGCCTGGTCTTCTGCGACTCCAAGCGGCTGGTCGAGGAGCTCGGCCACGCGCTGCGCGCACGGGGCGTCACCGTCTTCCTCTCCCACGCCTCGCTCTCGGCCGACGAGCGGCGCCGCTCCGAGCAGGCGTTCGCCGAGGCGCGGGACTGCGTCATCGTCGCCACCTCCACGCTGGAACTCGGCATCGACGTCGGCGACCTGGACCGGGTGGTCCAGATCGACGCACCGTCCACGGTCTCCTCGTTCCTGCAGCGGATCGGCCGCACCGGCCGCAGGCCCGGCTCCGTCCGCAACTGCCTGTTCCTCGCGCTGGACGGTGAGTCGCTGCTGCGGGCGGCGGGGCTCCTGCACCTGTGGGGGCAGGGGTTCGTCGAGCCGGTCACCGCGCCGCCCGAGCCCCGGCACCTCGTCGCCCAGCAGATCCTCGCCCTCTGCCTGCAGGAGCACCGGGTCGGCGACCGTACCTGGCAGGAGTGGTGGAACGGCCTGGCCCCCTTCGGCGCCCCGGCCGCACCGATCCTCCGGCACCTGCTGGAGGGCGGGTACCTCGACGAGGACGGCGGCATGCTCTTCATCGGCCCCGAGGCCGAACGCCGGTTCGGGCGCCGCCACTTCATGGACATGACGGCCGTCTTCACCGCCGCGCCCGAGTTCACCGTGCTGTCAGGGCGCACGGAGATCGGACGGACCGATCCCGCGCTCCTCACCGAGGAGGTCGAAGGCCCCCGCCTGCTGCTGCTCGCCGGACGGACCTGGCGCGTCACCTACACCGACTGGCGGCGGCGGCGCTGCCACGTAGAGCCCGCGGACGGTCACGGCAGGGCCCGCTGGGGCGGGACGGGGTACGGCGGGCTCTCCTTCGCGCTCTGCCGGGCGATGCGCGAGGTCCTGCTCGGCGCCGACCCGCCGGTACGGCTCAGCCGCCGCGCGGCGGAGCGGCTCGGCGCCCTCCGGCAGGACGAGGCCGGCTCCGTGCACCCCGGCGGCACGGTCGTCACCCGTGACCCGGCGGCCGGCGACGTCCGCTGGTGGACGTGGGCGGGCCACCGGGCCAACGCCACGCTGGCCGCCACCCTGGAGGGCCTCGCCGTGCCGGGTCAGCGGGTCGACGACGTGTCCATCCGCCTCCGCGGCGATCTCACCCTCCCGAGGTGGAGGGCAGGGACGGGGGACGCCGCCGGGCGGCTCTGCCTTCCCGAGGTGGACGGCAAGGCCCTGCACGGTCTGAAGTTCAGCGCGGCGCTTCCCGAACGCCTCGCCGTCGCCACGCTGGCCGCCCGACTGGCCGACCTCGACGGGGCAGCCGCCGTACTCGCCGAACCGGCGCGCTGGACGGTCCGCGGATGAGCGGCGGCCCCGGCCGGGGTCAGAGGTTCTTCCGCGGGCGCCCCCGGCTCGGCTTCGGGGGCCGCCACGCCCGCAGGGCCTCCTCGGAGAGGGCATGGCGGGTGCGGACGCGGTCGAGGCAGGCGCGGACCGCCTCCACGGTGGGTCGGTAGTGATATCCGCCGTCCGGATGGATCAGCCAGGGCTCCAGTTCGAGCAGCCCGGCCGCGAGGGGGATGACGGTCTCCGCAGAGGGGTTCTCTCGCTCCTGCGCCTCGGCGAGGTCGAGCAGGACACGGGCCCGGTCCCGGAGGTTCCACCCGCTCCAGCCGATCAGGAGGTCTCCTCCGCGGGCGACGCCCGGGTAGGAGATGAAGCGCTCTTTGGGGACGTCGAGCTTTCCCCGATGGCTCCAGTAACCGGTCTTGAGGAAGTCCGCCGCCGTGTACCTGGGCGGTACCGGGATGGTGTCGCGCAGGCGGTCGGCCGCGCGGTCGCCGGAGCGTCGGCGCAGCTCGTCCTCCTGCCGCTGGAGGTCCCAGACCTCCTCCCAAGCCGCGCGCTTGCGCAGGCCGGACTCGCGCAGGCGGAGCGCCGCGAGGTAAGGGACGTGCTGGTCGGCGAGGAGGTCCCGTAGAACCTGTTCCACGGTGCGGCGCGGGGCGTAGAAGTCCGCGGCCCTGACGAACTCGTCGTCCTGCCGGAGCAGTCCGGCCAGCTCCGCGACGGTCAGCGGGCGGGGGTGACGCCACCCGTCCCGCAGGCCGTACCAGAGCTCGGACGACTCGCACCGGTCGAGCAGCCAGGTGCGCAGGGCGTCGGACAGGAGCCTGTCCCAGCCCTCGCTCGCCCACCGCCTCTTGAACTCCGGCCGTTCCAGGACTCCCAGGACGGCGTTCCGCTCTATGGCGTCGATACGCCGTAGGACGACGTTCCGATACGCGTGCGGCCAGTCCTCGGGCACTGTGGTCACAGGTGCCAGGCCGTGGCGCTCGAACCAGTCGGTCTCGATCGTGCCGGAGGAGAGCCTTCTGGCCAGGACGATCTCGAAAGCGCGTTCACCGGGCCGCACACGCGGAACGTCGGCACCCTCGGAATCGGCCAGGAGGTCCTGAGAGTCGGGCAGCAGGCCGTACCGGCCGTAGATCTCCCAGTCCAGCTCCTCCTGGAGAGCGATCATCTTCTCCCTGAGCCGGGTCCAGCGCGCCCGCGCCTCCTCCAGCGCTTCGCGCGAGGGCGGGAGAGAGCTGCGGAGGACTTCGGCGGGTACGGCCGCGGCCAGTGCCTGGGCGTGATCGTCCAAGGTGGTCGCATGACGTGACCACCGGTCGCCGGACCAGCGGTCAGGGGGGAGGGGGAGATCCGCCAGGCGGGTGGAGGTGAACTCGTAGAAATCCGTCCACGGTTCACTGCTCCCCAACTGGTCGGGGCCGGACTGGCCCTTCCTCTGACTGTGCTGCTTGAGCCAGAAGCAGACGGCCGAGCTGTTGAGCAGCGCCGCCAGCTGCTTGTGGTCCACCTCCCACGCGGGTTTCGGCAGCTTGATCACAGGGGCGGAGTGCAGGGGGACGACGTCGGAGGTACGGAGCACGCTGAAGTGCGGGTGGGTGGCCACCCAGGGGAAGACGATCGACCAGTCATGTGCGCCTCTCGTCCCCGTGACGTGGTGCCAGCCGTACCAGGCGCGCCCGGCCTGGAAGTAGGAGCCACCGGAATGGTTCGCCCGGTGGCCCAGGACCGTCCGGTAGGGCCAGAGCCGTTCCAGCTGCTCCCGTGGGACACGCGGCAGTCCTACCCGGATCTCCTCGGGGCGGAAGGCCTCCATCACCGGGGTCACGGTCCAGTCCCGGACCTCCGAACCGGTGATCACTCTGACGGGCTCCTCCTTCTCCAGGCTCATCCGCCGGAAGGAGGCGGGCGGTGCGATGAAGACGTCGTCGGCGCCCGTGGTGGCGACATAGCCGATCCGCGCCACCCGCGCGCCGAGCCGGTTGCCGTCCCCCATGCTCCGCAGGATCGCCGTCGTCGTGGAGTCGGTGAGGTTCCAGGGGAAGCTCCGCAGCGCCGCCCGGTCGAGCAGCAGCGTCTGCGTCCACTCGTCCTCCCTCACCATGCCGGAGCTCTGGGCGAGGATCGACTGCCACACCCGCCCGCGCGCGGGATCGGCAGGAAGATCGGGCTCTCCGCGGAGGCCGACGACGGCGGTGACGGGGGTGCTGCGCGCGGGCCGGTTCCTGCCGAACAGGATGACGGTCGGGGTTCCGTGCCCGGGGATGTACGCCCCGGAGGTGTCGACCACCTGGGTGAGGTCGATCTCCGACAGGAAGTTCTCGATCAGACTCCGACCGAACTCCCGCTTCATGAAACTGTTCGCGGTGAGCTGGCCGACATGGCCGGCGCCTTCTCCCGAGGGGTTGGCGGGGCGGGCGAGCTGGAAGAAGCGCTGGGCGAACGGCACCGTCAGCGTGTACTTCCCGGAGCAGACATCGGCGTACGCGTCCCGGTACGCCTCGTTCATCCTCTTGTCCCTGACCGTGAGATAGGGAGGGTTGCCCACGACCGCGTGGTAGCTCCCGGCGGCCAGCAGGTCCGTCCCGGACGGGCTGTAGCGGCGCACGTCCCCGTCGGAGGGGGATCGCGGATCGGCGCTCTCGTCGCGGCGGAGTACGGCTGGGCGGCCGGGACCGTGGCGGCCGTCGAGAAGCGAGTCTCCGACGGCGACCGGCAGGACGAGCGGCGGAAGACCGGTGAGCCGCCGGACCTCTCCGGCCTTCATCGCGGCGACGAGGAGGCGGAACCGCGCGATGGTGACGGCGTTCGGGTTCAGATCGACGCCGTGGACCGATGCGGCGGACCTGCGGACCGCCTCCCACCTGTCCATACCGGGGGCGGCCCGCTGCCATTCGGACAGCAGCCGGTGGAAGGCGCCGAGCAGGAAACCTCCGGAGCCGCACACCGGGTCGATCATCCGGAACCCGTCCGGTCCGAACTCCTCCAGCGCGGGACCGAGGGTGCGGTCGAGGATGAACTCGCTGACGAACGCCGGTGTGCGGACCAGGGCGTAGGTCTTCCTGGCGGTCTCGGACAGATCCTGGTAGAGATCGCCGAGGAAGTCCGTACTCCACTCGGGGTCGGTGAAATCGTGGATCAGCTCACCGTTCTCGTCGCGGCGCCGCCAGAAGGCCAGCAGGCTCCCGGCCGCCTCATGCGGGATGGGCTCCTCCTGGTCGGGGAAGATCCGCACCGGAGCGAGCGCGGCTGTCACCTCCGCGAAGGCGGTCCTGAGCCGGTCGCGGTCGTTGTCGCGAGGGCGATCGCGGAAATACTCGCCCTGCCGGTGGATCGCCTGCTCGGACCGTTCTCCGGGGCCGGTGACGAACACCGGCTCGATCAGGCCGTTGTCCTCGCAGAACCGTAGGAGGACCGTGCCCAGGACCCATGCCGTGGCGGTGCGGTCCGCGCGCTCTTCCCGCTCGCTGGAGGGGGTAGCCGACCGCCGCGCCCCCCGCGCGGGTTCGCCGGGAGGCTCCGCCGTCCACGAGTCGAGCAGGTGAGCCTTCAACTCGGCCGTCTGCCGGCGGAGGTCGGCAAGCAGGGCCGTCCGATCGATCATCACATTCTCCTTGGGGGGACACTCGCCCGGGTGTGCACAGGCATCGGCGGGACGCGCCCTCGACGGCCACGGTAGGGGGTGGCCCGCGAGGACACTCCCTGCGTACCTTGTGCAGTTAATTATCGTAGCGTGTTAGCTAGTCTGCAGCATCCTTCCCGGGGTGTTCGAAAGCGGAGGCAGGAGAACTCTCCAGGGCGCGTCCTCTCTTTAGCTGCAGTGTCATTATGGTGAGAGATCTCCGTTGGACTGCGGGGTTGCGGGCGTCGTTTATTTTATGCATGGTGTTAGGGATGATCTCGTCGTCCTAGGAGGAAGCCGTGGTTCCCAGAGTGAGGCGGTCCGGTCCTTGTCTGATCTTCAAGCTCCCGCGCACCCCCGGCATCGAAGAGACGTTCCGGAAAGCCGTACGTGGAGCCACGCGCTGGGACGAAGATCTCCAAGGGTTCGTCGTCCCCGTCGGCCGGAGCGGTCTCACGGGCGCCTTGCTGAGTTCGATCAACGCGTTCGTCGCCGAACACGGTCTTCACATCGATCCCGAGGCACTCGCGCCGCTGGGGCGTCGTCCTCCCGGCGACTCTCACCCCCGGACGGAGGAGGCGGTTCCCTCCAATCCCGACCTGGTGCCAGGACGGCTCAACACTGATCTCCTGCCGCCCGACGCGTGGGGATCCGACCTGAGGAGCATCGTCTCCGTGGCCGACTGGAACCGGCTGCGTGACACCATCCCCAGCTGGTGCGAGATGTGCATGACACCCCGCCGGGGGGAACGCGGTCGGATTCGCCGGCCCGACTGCCATGAGCTGTGGGCCTTCGATGACGTCCACCATGTCCAGAAGCTCAGGCGGCTGGTCGCTCTGTGTGCTGACTGCCGCAGCGTGCAGCGTATCGACCAGGCCGAGAGCGGAGGCGGGATGATGCTGGTGCTCGCCGCCCTCTGCACGGCGAACGACTGGAGTCATGACCAGGCCATGGCCGAGATCGAGCGGGTCCGCCGGATCCGTGCTGAGCGTGAGCAGACCGACTGGGACCTCGACCTCTCCGTGCTCACGGGAGCCGTCACGATCGACGGGTTCCCTCGTCTCCGCATCTCCGCGGCCGAGCGCTCACGTCTGGCCGGTGCCGTTCACCGGGAGCGGGCCGAGCCGTGAGCGGCTACCGCCGTTGCGCCCGGTACCGCTTGAGAAGGGCGGTGATTCTTTCGGGATCCTTCGGGCCGTTCAGCTCGTCGAGGAGCTCGTCCGGGCAGAGCTCGTAGAGGTCGCCCCACCACCGCCGCCCGTGGTCGTCCCAGATGCGGTAGCCGCCCGGCACGCCTCTGGCGACGTAGCGTCGTCTGCTCATGGTGCGCCTCCTGGGAACACGGTATGCCGTCTCCGTGACACCGGCGGCCCTCGCTCCGCACCGTGGAAAGATGGCGGAATGCCGTTCCGGGTGGTGATGGCCGTAGTGACGGCCGCCTCGTTCATGACCGCGTCCCCTGCTCAAGCCGCGTCCACGACCGCGTCCCGTGCCGGAGACGCACCGGCCGGGCCGGTGATCCGCTACGCCGGCCTCAGCGCCTGCGTGAACGACGGCGGCGTCGGCCGGCATCCCTGCGGCCCGTGGAAACTCTGGCTGAGCGACGGCCGGGTCCGTGCGCTCCCCGACGCGCGCAGGACCGACGGCGACAACCCGGCGATGGGGCTCATGGCGGTCTCCCCGGACGGCAGGCGGGCCGCGTACTTCCGGGGGAGCGACGGCGCGCTCATGATCTGGGAGGTCGCCACCGGCAGGGCCCGTCAGACCAAGGTGAAGCGGCCGGACTCCGTCCGGGTGACCGGGCTGACCCTCTCCCCCGGCGGGCGGTTCGTCGGCGTGGAGGGGGAGCGGCCCACCGCCGTGGAGGGGGAGCACGAGTCGCAGGAGCCGTTCAGGGACCGGGTCGTGGACACGGTCACCGGGAGGACCTTCGTCCTGCCCCGGGGATACGGCCTGGCGAGGTTCAGCCCGGACGACAGGCACCTGATGGCCACCCACCGGTCCGGGGCGGTGGTCTACGCGACCGGGACGTGGGCGGTGAAGCTGCGGCGGTCGGTCTACATGGCGGGCGATCTCGGTCCCGACGGCGTCACCGTGGCCAAGGCGTCGAGGAACGACGCCTATCCGTCCAGGAACCGGGTCACCGTCCGCAACCTGGCCACCGGGAAGAAGAGCACCTTCCCCCTCCGGCTCCGCAAGGGCGAATTCCCCTCCAGCGCACGCTGGGACGCGGCGGGCCGCCTCGATCTCCTGACCGACTCCTACCGCGGGCCGAGCGGCAAGGAGTACCACACCTACACCTGGTACCGCCTGGACCGCGGGACGGGCCGGCTGCGGAAGCTCGACTCCTTCGTCGTCACGTCCGCCGTGGGGGACGTCATCCTGGCCGACTGACGGAGCCGGCTGGCGGAGCCGACTGACGGAGCCGGCTGGCGGAGCCGGACGGAGGGCGTCGGGCGCGGCCGATGGCCCCCGCGGACCTCTCCAGGACCTTCGAGGACCTTCGAGGACCTTCAAGGACCTTCGCCCCTGACCGGTCCGGCCCGCCGGGCATAGCGTGAGGTCAGCGGGGGAACCCACCGGACCCCTGGAGGCCGTCATGAGAGCCACCGCACCGGTGCGCGGGGCGGCCGTCGCCGCCCGCCGCTTCGGGTACGGCGTCGCCGCCATCGTCGACACGGTGCTGCTGCACCTGATCAACAAGGAGCCGGGCTGGCAGGCCGTACCGTTCCTCACCGAGGAGACCTGGCAGGTGCTGCCGCTGGTCAACCTCTCGCTGGCGGCGGGGGCGGTCGCCAACCTGGTCTACATGATCCACGACCCGGAGTGGCTGAGGTCCCTCGGTGAACTGGTCACCACGGTGATCAGCCTGGCCGCGCTCGTCCGGATCCTGCGGGTCTTCCCGTTCGCCTTCGGCGACCCCGCCGCCGACTGGGCGCTCGTCGCGCACTGGGTCCTGGTCTTCTCGATCGTCGGCACGGCCGTCGCCGTCGTCGTGAACCTCGTGAACCTCGTACGGCGGGCGGCCGGCTGACGGCCGTACCCTGAGGATCATGATCGAGGAGACCGGTGGCGGGACGGGAGAGGACGGGATCGGGGCCTGGCTCGACCGGGTCCACGACGAGTACGACGAGTTCGCCTACCGCCACGTCTACGCCGCCTACCTGGCCGTGCGCCCGCCTCCCGGAGCGGGGCGCCGGCCGGGCGGACGACGTCAAGCGCGGCTGATGCGGACGGCGTCGGCGATGACGTAACCGGTGCCGGAGGTCCAGCGGCTGACGCCCACGACGTCGTAGGTGCCGGCCCTGAGACTGAACGTGCCGAGGCTGCGCCAGGCGCCGCCGCCCGAGCGCTGGTCGACGTAGACGGTCTTGTTGCCGCTCGAGGTCGCCACGATGTAGGGCGCCGAGCTGTTGTAGCCGGGGTCGGCCGGGTACCAGACCTCGACCTTGTAGGTGCCCGCGCCGGGGATGCCCGCCCGGTACCAGGCGGAGTCGCCGGCCGCCGCCGGGGAGGCGAAGCGGTAGTCGGCGCCCTGACGCCGGCTGGAGAAGGTCGAGGTGCCCCAGCCGGCGCCGGCGGTGAACTTGCCCGCCGTGGCGTTGTCCACGATGGTCGACCACGACGGGGTGCTGCCGCCGGTCACGTGGTTCATGTACGTGGTCCAGTTCCAGTTCGAGCCCGGGTCGGTGTGCGTGGCGCCGGGCACCTGGTTGTGGCCGACGATGTGGGCGCGGTCCTTCGGGATGCCGTACTTGTCGCAGAGGTGGCGGGTCAGCGCGGCGGAGGCCCGGTACATCGCGTCGGTGAACCACGAGGCGTTGTCGACGTAGCCCTCGTGCTCGATGCCGATGGAGCGGGTGTTGTAGGTCCGGTTGCCCGCGTGCCAGGCGATGTCCTTGTCGCGGACCATCTGGGTGATGGCGCCGTTGGACGACTTGACCACGTAGTGCGCCGAGACGTCGGCACCGGGGTTCTGGAACCAGGAGATGCTGCCGGCGTAGGAGCCCTGGGTGACGTGGATGACGATCCGGTCGATGGCGTGACTCGACTCGCGGCTGGAGGCGGTGTAGTTGCCGGAGTTCGCCGCCGCCCAGGCCGCGGGCCCGTAGTCGGTGCTCAGCGTGGTGGCCGACGCGGTCAGGTCGCGGGCCCCGGCGTACTCGCCGCGGTCGGCGGTGACCTCCTGCGGCACGACCACGAGGCCGCCGGGAGCCCTGATCCCGACGCCGAGCATCTCGTATACGGAGTCGGCATACAGGCGGGCCGTCTCCGGGGACGAGGCGTTACCGTAGGCGGCCACGGCCCCGTACCAGCGGCCCGGGTCCTTGCGTGCGGTCTCGTCGAGGCCCAGCGTGTCGGCGTGGGCGCGCAGCACCGCGGCGCCGCCGAGGACGTTCGCGGGGGTGTCGGAGCGGAGCTCGGCGACCGGCAGGCCGGTGAGCTCGGCGGCCTTCTCCAGGGCGTGCGTGGTGGGGTTGCTGACCAGGTGCATCACGCCGTAGCCGCCGCTCGCGCTCGGCTCCCCGCCGTGGTCGTCGAGTCGGGTCTCGGCGTAGCCGAGGGCGATCAGCAGGTCGCGCGGGACGTCGTACTCGGCCGCGGCCCGGTCGAAGGCGGCGGACAGCGGTGTGGCCCGATCCGCCAGGGCCGGTTGGCCGGCCGTGACCAGCAGGGCCGTCAGGGCGGAGACGGCGAGAGCCGTCAGCCGCCGGTGGGCGCGTGTCATGGGGATCTCCTCGCTGGGGGACGACGGCAGCACAGTAGGGGACTCCCGTGACACATGTCGGTAATTTCCATAAATGGTGAGTCAGGAGAAGATTTTTATCTCACCGGCGCCTGAAGGCCTCGACGGCCGCGGTCAGCCGGCGGCGCAGGGGGCGCCGTTGAGGCTGAAGGAGGCGGGCGCGGCGGTGTTCCCGGTGTGGGCGCCCTGGAAGCCGAAGTCGGCCGAGGCGCCCGGAGCGATGGTCCCGTTGTAGGAGGCGTTCCTGGCGGTCACCTGTCCGCCGGACGGTGAGACGGTGGCGTTCCAGGCGGAGACGACGGTCTGTCCGGCCGGGAGGGTGAACGCCAGGGACCAGCCGCCGACCGGGGAGGAGCCGGTGTTGGTGATCCGCACCGAGGCGGTGAAGCCGGTGTTCCACGCGTTCACGGTGTAGGCGACCCGGCATCCCGCGCCCGGCGTCGCGGTCGGCGTCACCGTGGGGGTGACGGTCGGCGTCACGGTGGGGGTCGCGGTGGGGGTCACCGTGGGGGTGACGGTGGGGGTCGCGGTGGGGCCGCCGCCGTCCAGGCCGAAGAACCGGATCGCGGCCTCGGCCATCCCGCCCATCGGCAGGTTGTGCCCGACTCCCTGGAGGCTGACGGCCTCCACGGGGGCCTGCTCGCCGGCGCTCCCGTAGCGGGTCCGCGTCCAGCCCGGGCGCGGGCTGTCGCTGAGCACCGGGGTCTGGCCGATGCCGTGGACGTTGGTCCACTGCTTGATCTGCTCCTGGAAGTTCGGGTAGCGGAGCGTGGCGTCCTCGGTGCCGTGCCAGATCTGCATCCGGGGACGCGGACCGCTGTGGCCGGGGTGGGCGGCGCGCACCAGGTCGCCCCACTGCTGCGGGGTCCTGACCACCTGCCCGTTGGCGCAGGCGCTGTTCCAGCCGGAGCCGTCGGTGGTGGCGAAGCAGCCGAACGGCACCCCCATGAACGCCGCTCCGGCCTTGAACACGTCGGGGTAGTCGCCCAGCAGGACGTTGGTCATCATGGCTCCGGACGACGCCCCGGTGACGTAGACCCGGTCGGGGTCGCCGCCCAGGCGCTGCAGGGCGTACCGGACCATCGACATGATCCCCACCGGGTCGCTGCCGCCGTCGCGTCGGAGCGCCTGCGGAGAGGAGACGTCGAAGCAGGAGCCGCTCCGCGTCGCGGACGGGTACACGATGACGAAGCCGTACCGGTCCGCCAGGGAGGCGAACTCCGTGCCCGAGTGGAAGGCCGGCCCGGAGCCGGTGCAATAGTGCACGGCCACCAGGACCGGGGGCCTGGCCTGGACCCGGTCCGGCACGTACAGGTGCATGCGCAGGTTGGTCGGGTTGGCGCCGAAGCCGGTCACCTCGGTCAGGGTCGCCGAGGCGGCGGGGGACGCCGCGGTGACGACCCAGGCCGCCACGAGCGTCACGGCGGCGGCCACCGCTGCCAGCACTCTGCTTCTCATCCTCATCCGCGCTGTCCTGTTCTCCCGTACGGCCACGCGGGACGACATGGCCTCTGAAAGATTCGGGATATCACCGAAATTTTCCAGTCATCAAGACCTGCCGTCAGGCTTCTCCGTCAAGTGGCGCTGACCTGCGGACGGGCAGTGGGGTCGGGGCGGGCGGCATGAAAATTTCGTACGGCGGGCCGTACAGGCGACCGAGGCGGACGGGACCGGCGCCGCGCCACGGCGGCGTTCACGGCGTCCGTCAGGCCGATGTTCATCGTCCGGTGGCGGACCATGAGTGCGCGGGCGGTGCGCAGGTGCGGTGAGAGCTCGGGAACCTCGTACCGCTTCACGTCGACCCGGTCCATGATGTGGTCGAGGACCGCGAGGGCGGCGTTCTGGCCGATCCTGCCGGTGACGAGACAGTCGAGTTCGGCGAGCACCAGCGGGGAGATGACCAGGTGGCTGATCTGGGCGCGGGCTTTGACGCAGGCGGCGTGCTCGGTGTCCTGGCGGTTGAAGAGCGCCAGGAGTGCGGACGTGCCCGCGACGGCCACCGGAGCGCTCACCGGCCGAACCTCTCGGCCGGCAGCGCGTCGGTGCGGGCCGAGAGATCGGGCGGTCCGTCGAACAGGGGAAGGTCGTCATCGTCGCCCATCGGATCGGTGGGGAACGGGGGCGGCGGTTCCATCTGATCGGCGGGGACCAGCGTGGCGATGTGCCGGCCGTTCTTCGTCGCCGCGACGGTCTCGCCGTGTTCGGCGGCGGCGAGGATCCGGGCGGACCGCTGGTTGAACTCGCGTGCGGTGGTCTCCATGCCGCCAATGCACTACTTATGTACTACTTGAGGACGTCTCTTTCGCGCAGGACCGGGAGGGCTCCGCCGCGTACGCGCATGCTGTGATCTTCGCAGAGATCCCGGACGTCCCAGCCGGAGGCCTCGGCCGGGTGGTACGGCGAGCCGTACCACCCGGCCGGGGCGGCAGGGTCAGCGCTCGGGGAGGCGGCTGGTGATCCAGTCGGTGACGAGGGTGAGGACCTCGGGGTCGGTGGGCTTGCGGACCTGCTGCTTGTAGGTGCGCAGGCCGCCGTTGCCCTCCTCCTCGCGGCGGAGCAGGTGGCTGAGGCCGGGCATGCGGACGGTCGTGACGTCGCCGTCCACCAGGGCCGCGATCGCCTCCAGGTCGTCGGGGTCGACCTGGACGTCGTTGGCGCCGGTTACGGCCAGGACCGGCGTGCGCAGCGCGCGCAGGTGCGGAGCGGGGTCGAAGGCGATGAACTCGCGGGTCCAGCGCGCGTTCGTCTTGCGCCCCTGGATCCAGGCGACGTCGGTCGTCGTGGCCTTGATCTTGGTCACCGCCTCGGCCTGCTTGGCGACCAGGTCGGTGCGGAGCACGCGCAGGACGAGCCGGACCGGCGCGGGCAGGTCGCCGGCGATCTGCCGGGTCTGCCAGGACAGGGTCTCCTCGCCCGTCTTCGCCATGCCGGCCAGCAGCACGACCCCGGCCAGGTCCGCCGAGGGCTCGGCGGCCAGGGCGGTGGTGACGACGGCGCCCTCGCTGTGCCCGATGACGAACACCTGGGCCGGGTCGACCTCCGGCCGGGTCCGGAGCCAGGCCAGCGCGGCCCGCGCGTCGTCGATGTTGTCGCTCAGCCCGGCGGCGAGGAAGGAGCCCTGCGACTCGCCGACGCCGCGCTTGTCGTAGCGGAACGAGGCCACCCCGGCGCGGGCCAGGGCGTGCGCCAGGTCCCGGCTGGTGCCGATGCGCATGCTCTTGTGGTTCGCGTCCCGGTCCAGCGGGCCCGAGCCGGTGACGACCAGCGCCACCGGGTACGGCCCGGCGCCGGTCGCGCCCGCGGGCGGGAGGGCCAGGGTGCCGCCGAGGGTCAGCTCCCCGGAGGCGAAGGTGACGCGCTGCTCGACGGCGGGCTCGGGCAGGCCGGCCGCCGCGCGGACGCGGCCGGCGAGGGCGGCCGCGTCGTCGTCGCCGACCATCAGCTCGGCGTAGTCGGCGCCCTCCAGGGTGACCCGTACGGCCGGCGTGCCGCGGCGGGCGACCACGAAGGCCTTGCCGCCCGGCCTCCGCCAGGTGCCGATCTTCGTCCGGCCGGGGATCGCCAGGCCGGGGGCGCGGAGCCCGCGGACCTCGGTCACCGGGTTGCGCACCACGTCGACATCGCGGACCGCGGAGAGCGGCACGCGGATGTCCCCGTGGAGCCCCGCCACCTTCTCGCCCTCGCTGAGCGCCAGCACCAGCTCGGTCGCGGTCGTCGTCATCGTCGCCATCGTGCGTCCTTTCCTCTTTGCCTGGCAATGAGTATTCTCATCTTTGAGATTGATGTCAAATATGAGATTGTTGAGCCATGAAGATCGCGAAGACGACCAGCGTCGACCTCCTCCTTCACCCGGTGCGCCTGCGGATCGTCCAGGCGCTGCTCGGCGACCGCCGCATGACGACCGCGGCCCTCGCCGCGGAGCTCTCCGACGTCTCCACCGCCACGCTCTACCGCCACGTGGCCGCGCTGACCGACGCCGGCGTCCTGGAGGTCACCGGCGAGCAGCGGGTGCGGGGCGCGGTGGAGCGCACCTACGCGCTCCGCCTGGCGGCCGCGCAGATCACCGAGGAGGACCTGGCCGCGATGACGACGGAGGACCACCGGCAGGCCTTCATGGCCTTCGTCGCGGGGCTGATGGCCGACTTCGACCGCTATCTGGAGGGGGGCGACGTCGACCTGCGCCGCGACGGCGTCGGTTACCGCCAAACCGCCCTGTGGCTGTCCGACGCCGAGTTCGCCGCGTTCGCGGCCGACCTGCGGGCCGTGTTCGAGACCTGGGCGGCCAACGGCCCGGGGGAGGGCCGGACGCGGAGGAGGATCACCAACATCCTGATGCCGTCCGCGACCTAGGGAGACGGCCGGGGAGACGGCCGGGGAGACGGCCCCACCGCCACGGCTGCCGCCGGCACGGATTCCACCGGAACGGCTCCACCGGCGGGACCGGCCCGGGCGGGCGGCGGGCCGCTAGTCGGGGTGGTGCTGGTGCTGCAGGTAGGCGGCGGTCTCGGGGTTGGCGGGGAAGTACGCCTCGATGGCCAGCTCGGCGACGGTGATGTCGAGAGGCGTGCCGAACGTCGTCATCGTGCTGAAGAAGACCAGCTCGCGGTAGCCCCGGCGGAGCCGGAGCGGGATCACGATCTGTCCCTGCCCCGTGCCGATCTCGGGCTCGGGCTGGTCGCAGGGGTAGCCGTCGAGCTCCCGCCAGAGCTCCGTCAGCTCGGGGTCGGCGGTCAGGCTGATCTGGCGGCGGAGCCGGTGCAGCAGGTGGGCCCGCCACTCGCCGAGGTTGAGGATCCGGTGCGCGATCCCCTTGGGGTGCAGGCTCAGCCGCAGCACGTTGACGGGCGGTTCCAGCAGCTCCGGCGCGACGCCGCGCAGCAGCAGACCGGTGGCGGGGTTGCGGTCCACGAGGTTCCAGCGCTGGTCCACGACCACGGCGGGGTACGGCTGGTGGCCGCCGAGCACCTGCCCGATGGCCTCGCGGACCGAGGTCATCTCCGGGGAGTTCAGCGGGGTCTCGGCGAAGACGGGGGCGAAGCCCCCGGCGAGCAGCAGGTGGTTGCGCTCGCGGAGCGGCAGCTCCAGCTCCTCGGCGAGGTGGAGGATCATCTCACGGCTGGGCCTGGAGCGGCCCGTCTCCACGAAGCTCAGGTGGCGGGTGGAGATGTCGGCCTGGATGGCGAGGTCCATCTGGCTCATCCGCCGCCGTTCCCGCCACTGGCGCAGCAGTTCGCCGACGGGGCGGCTCGTGCTGGTGGAGGTCACGAATCGCACGATATCCAGCAATGATCTGTATTGCCATTACCTCGTCGGTAACGGCCGTCGTGACATCCTCTGCGGCATCTCTTGCGGTGTCCGCTGGAGCATCCCCGGCGGCATCCCTTGCGTATCCGCTGGGACATCCCCGGCGGCACCCGCCCTGGCATTCCCTGGAGCATCCCCGGCGGCATCCCCCCGTAAGGCACGCCGGGCGCGGGATGTGCCAGGATCGGGCGGCGTGGGGCACCGAAATCTCCAGACGGCGCTACGGCGGACGGCCGGAGGGGCGGCGGCGCTGGCGCTGCTGGCCGTGACGGCCGCGTGCGGTTCCTCCGGGACCGGCGAGCGGACGGTCACGGTGTTCGCCGCGGCCTCCCTGACCGAGGTCTTCACCGGGCTCGGCGCGGACTTCGAGGCCGCCGAGCCCGGGGTGGACGTCCGGTTCAACTTCGGCTCCAGCGCGACGCTGGCCCAGCAGATCGTGCAGGGCGCCCCCGCCGACGTGTTCGCCGCCGCCGCCCCCGCCCCGATGAAGACGGTGACCGACGCCTCCCTGGCGGGCGCGCCCGCCGTGTTCGCCAGGAACCGGCTCCAGCTCGCGGTCCCCGCGGGCAACCCCGCCAAGGTCACCGGCCTGGCGGACCTCGCCGACGCCCGGATCAAGGTCGCGCTCTGCGCGCCCCAGGTCCCCTGCGGCGCCGCCGCGGTCAAGACGCTGGCCGCCGCCGGGGTCGAGCTCACCCCGGTCACGCTGGAGCAGGACGTCAAGGCCACGCTCACCAAGCTGGAGCTCGGCGAGGTGGACGCGGCCCTGGTCTACCGGACCGACGTGCGGGCCTCGGCGGGCAAGGTCGAGGGGATCGACGTCCCCGAGGCGGCCGAGGCGGTCAACGACTACCCGATCGCGGTGCTGAAGGACGCCCCGGCCGGGGACCTCGCCGGGCGCTTCGCGGACCTGGTCCGCTCCCCGCAGGGCCGGGCCGCGCTGGCCCGGGCCGGGTTCGAGGTCCCGTAGCCATGGCGGGGAACGCACGGCACGGGAACGGGGAGGCCGGATGAGGGGACGGGCCCCGTGGCTGCTCACCGTCCCGGCGATCGCCGGCCTCGTCTTCCTCGTCGCGCCCCTGGGCGGTCTGCTGGTGCGGGCCCCGTGGCCGCAGATGGGGCGGCGGCTGGCGGAGCCGCTGGTGCTGGAGGCGCTGCGGCTCTCCCTGGTCACCGCCACCCTCGCCACCGCGATCTGCCTGCTGCTCGGGGTGCCGCTGGCCTGGCTGCTGGCCCGGGGGCACTTCCCCGGCCGCCGCCTGGTCCGCGCGCTGGTGACGGTGCCGCTGGTGCTGCCTCCCGTGGTCGGCGGCGTCGCCCTGCTGCTCGTCCTGGGCCGCAACGGCCTGGCCGGGCGGTGGCTGCACGAGGTGTTCGGGATCTCGCTGCCGTTCACCACGGCCGGGGTCGTGCTCGCCGAGGCGTTCGTGGCCATGCCGTTCCTGGTGATCAGCGTGGAGGGCGCGCTGAAGGCCGCGGACCTGCGCTACGAGGAGGCGGCGGCCACCCTGGGGGCGTCCCGGTGGCGGATCTTCACCCGGGTGACGCTGCCGCTCGTCGCGCCCGGCGTGACGGCCGGGGCGGTGCTGTGCTGGGCGCGGGCCCTGGGCGAGTTCGGGGCCACCATCACCTTCGCCGGGAACTTCCCCGGACGGACCCAGACCATGCCGCTGGCGGTGTATCTCGCGCTGGAGACCGACCCGGAGGCCGCGATCGTGCTCAGCCTGGTGCTGCTGGCGGTCTCCGTGCTCGTGCTGGCCAGCCTCCGCGACCGGTGGACGGGGACGTCGTGACGGCCCGGCACGGGAGCGGGGACGGGGACGCCGGGCACGCCGCCCCCCGGGGCGGACCCATGATCACGAGCAGGCTGGTGGTGGAGCGGCCGAGGTTCCGCCTGGACCTGGAGCTGGACGTCGCCGCCGGGGAGGTGGTCGCCCTGCTCGGGCCGAACGGCGCGGGCAAGACCACGGCCCTGCGCGCGCTGGCCGGGCTGCTTCCCCTGTCGGCCGGGCACATCCACCTGGACGGCGAGCCGCTGCACACCGCGCCCGCCGAGCACCGCCCGGTCGGCATGGTGTTCCAGGACTACCTGCTCTTCCCGCACCTGTCCGCGCTGGACAACGTCGCCTTCGGCCCGCGCTGCCACGGCGTGCGGCGGCGGCGGGCCCGCGAGGTCGCCCGCCGGTGGCTGGCGCGCGTCGGCCTGGCCGGCCACGAGGACGCCCGGCCCCGCGAGCTCTCCGGCGGCCAGGCCCAGCGCGTCGCCCTCGCCCGGGCGCTGGCCGTACGGCCCCGGCTGCTCCTGCTCGACGAGCCGCTGGCGGCGCTCGACGCGCACACCCGGCTGGACGTGCGCGCCGCGCTCCACCGCCACCTCGGCGACTTCGACGGCGCCGCCGTCCTGGTCACCCACGACCCGCTCGACGCGATGGTGCTGGCCGACCGGCTCGTCGTGGTGGAGGACGGCGCGGTCGTGCAGGAGGGCCCGCCCTCGGCGGTCGCCCGCCATCCGCGCACCGACTACGTCGCCAGGCTCGTCGGGCTCAACCTCTACCGCGGCGTCGCCGACGGGCACACCGTACGGCTGGACGGCGTCACGCTGAACGCGGCCGAGTCCTGCGCGGGCCCGGTGTTCGTCGCCTTCGCACCCACCGCGGTCGCCCTGTACCGCACCCGCCCGGACGGCTCGCCCCGCAACCTCTGGGAGGCCGAGGTCGGCGGGGTGGAACGGCACGGCGACCACGTCCGGGTCCTGCTCACCGGGCCGATCGAGGCCGCGGCCGACGTCACCGCCGCGGCGGTCGCCGACCTCGGGCTCGGCCCCGGCACCCGGGTCTGGGCCGCGCTCAAGGCCACCGAGACCCACGCCTACCCGGCCTGACGCCCCGGGCGAGGGGCCGGGGTCAGCGGCGGCGGGCGCGGGCGAGGCGGCCGGCGATGCGCTCCAGCTCGGTGCCGAAGGGGTTGTCCTGCACGAGGTAGGTCCAGGTCGCGGTGGGGCGCTGGACCCCCGCGCCGGCGAGGTCGAGGCCGCCGGCGGTGAGCTCGGCGGTCTCGAGGGTCGCGACCGAGCGGGAGCCGACCTCGGCCAGCATGCGCCGGTAGGCGGTGACGGCCTCCGCCTGGAACGCGGCGAGCGGGTCGGTGCGGCCGAGGGCGCGCAGGTGGATGCCCTCGCGGACCTCGGCGAGGTGCGCCAGGTGCTCGGCCCAGCAGCGGTCGAGGTGGAACAGGACGATCTGCCGCGCCGCCCCGTCCAGCACCTCCTCGGCCCCGCCGCTCAGATCCTCCAGGGCCTCCAGGCTCTCCAGCAGCTCGGCCCAGCGCCCGGGGGCGGCCTCCGCGAGCGCCTCGGAGGCCGCCCGCCCGCGCAGGACCTTGCCCCGGCGCTCCAGCACCTCCTCGCGCTGGCGCTCCAGCAGGCGCGTGTAGCGCCAGGTGTTGCGGTGGATCTCCAGGTTGACGCCCTCGGCGACGCGCTGGGCGTGCGCGACGAGCCGCTCCGAGGGCGCCCCGCCGCGGTACTCGTCGGCCACGTAGCGGGCGATCAGGTCGTCCTCGCCGCTGACGAAGAAGACCGAGCCGCCGGGGTCGCCCTGCCGCCCGGCGCGGCCGCGGAGCTGGTCGTCCAGGCGGCTGGCGGCGTGCCGGCCGGAGCCGATGACGTACAGCCCGCCCAGGGCGGCCACCCCCTCGCCGAGACGGATGTCGGTGCCGCGCCCGGCCATCTGGGTGGAGACGGTGACCGCGCCGCGCTCCCCGGCGCGGGCGATGATCGAGGCCTCCTCGGCGTCGTTCTTGGCGTTGAGGACCACGCACTCCAGGCCGCGCCCGGCCAGCGTCAGCGCGAGCCGCTCGGACTCGGCCACGTCCGGCGTGCCCACCAGGACCGGGCGGCCGGTGGCGTGCGCCTCGGCGATCTCCTCGGCCAGCGCCCGGTCGCGTTCCATGGCGTGCTCGAAGAGCCGGTCCGGTGAGTCGGCGCGGACCAGCGGCCGGTTGGGCGGGACGACGGCGACCTTCAGGTCGTAGAACTCGCGGAGCTGGTCGCCGACGGCCACCGCGGTGCCGGTCATCCCGCACCTGACGGGATAGCGGGTGATCAGCCCCTGGACGGTGACCGAGTCGAGGATCTCGCCGGTCTCCGAGGGGGGCAGCGCCTCCTTGGCCTCGACCGCCGCCTGCAGGCCGTCCGGCCAGCGCTGCAGCAGCGCCACCCGGCCCCGCGACGGGTTGATCAGGTGGACCCTGCCGTCGCGGACGATGTAGTCGACGTCCCGGGTCAGCAGGGCGTGGGCGTGCAGGGCGAGGCTGACCTCGGCCAGGGTGTGCGGGTCGTCGTAGAGCACGACGCCCAGCGCCTCCTCGACGGTGTCGATGCCCTTGGAGGTCAGGTGGACGTTGCGGGCCTGGTCGTCGATCTCGTAGTGGTAGCCCTTGACCAGCCGCCGGACCAGAGCCGCCGTCTCGGGCACCGCGCCGCCCTCCTCGGTGGCCCCGGCCAGCACCAGCGGCACCCGCGCCTCGTCCACCAGCACGGAGTCGGCCTCGTCGACGAGCGCGACCTCCGGCTCGGGCACGACGAGGTCGGCGGCGTCGGTGCGGAGCCGGTCGCGCAGCACGTCGAAGCCGATCTCGCTGACCGAGCCGTAGGTGACGTCGCGGGCGTAGGCGGCGCGGCGCTCGTCCGGGGTGGAGCTCTGCCCGATCCAGCCGACCGAGACGCCCAGCGCCTCGTACAGCGGGGCCATCCACTCGGCGTCGCGCCGGGCCAGGTAGTCGTTGACCGAGATCACGTGGACCCGCCTGCCCTGCAGCGCGTATCCCGCGGCGGCCATCGCGCCGGACAGGGTCTTGCCCTCGCCGGTGGCCATCTCCGCGACGTGGCCGGAGAGCAGGGCGAGCGTGCCGACCAGTTGCACGTCGTACGGGCGCAGCCCCAGCGTCCGGTCGGCGGCCTCGCGCAGCAGGGCGCAGAAGGCGGCCTGGTCGTCCACCCGGGCCTCGGGCAGCTCGCCGAGTCCGCGCAGACGCCCGGCGTGGGCGTGGGAGGCCGCCACCGCGCGTTCGAAGGGCGTCAGATCGACCGAGCCGGGGCGTTCCAGGAACCGCCTGACGAACTGCTTTATCGAGGCCACGTTCCCTCCAACGTCCGCTCCCGGGACCGCGTTCCCGTCCGCGACCGGCCCACCGGCCCACCGGCCCACGGTGCGCCCGCCGCCGGTGCGCCCGCCGCCGGTGCGTGCGGGCACGGGCCGGGCGCGCCGGTGGGGCCACCGTACCGGCGTCCGGGACGCCCGCGCACCCGGGGCTCCGGGACTCCGCGGCGCACGACACGCCCGCGCACCCGGGGTTCCACGGCGCACGACACGCCCGTGCGTCCGGCCGGACGCGGCTCTCCGATCGGATCAGGTGGCTTCTGCCGGTATGTTGTCCCAGCCATCGAATGCCCGCCCGCCGGCGGGACCGTGCCGAAGGTGAGGGCGATGACCGCTGACGAGACGGCCCCGCCGCCCGCCGCGCCGACCCGGGCGGGTCGCTGGAGCGCGCAGGGGTGGGTCAACCTCATGCTGCTGTGCATGGCGCTGCTGCTCTGCGTGGCCGCGATGACGGGCGCCACGGCCCTGCAGAACACCGCGGGAGTGTCCAACCGCCTGGCCGACAAGATCTCCCCGGCCCGGGTGGAGGCGGAGCGGCTGCAGGCCGCCCTGCTGGACCAGGAGACCGGCCTGCGGGGCTTCGTCATCACCGGCCAGGAGCAGTTCCTGGAGCCGTACACGGCGGGTCTGCAGGAGAAGCGGCGCTCGATCGCCGAGATCAGGCGGCTCATCACGGACGAGCGGCTGCTGGGGGCGCTGGCCGAGGTGGAGCGCCGGGCCAGGTTCTGGCGCCAGGAGTACGCCGAGCCGACGATCGAGCTGGTCCGGGAGGGCGGCCCGGAGAAGATGGACCCGGTGCGGGCGGAGCGGGGCCGGCAGGCCTTCCAGGCCGTCCGGCAGGCGCTGGAGTCGCAGAAGAGCGTGTGGACGCAGGTGCGGGACGAGGCGCGCGCGGACCTGGAGGAGGCGCGCGTGCTGCGCGACGCCGCCTTCCTCGGCATCCTCACGGTCCTGCTGTTCGCGATCATCGGGGTGGCGGTGCTGCTGCGCGTGGTGGTCTTCCGGCCGCTGGAGCGGCTGGGCGCCGCCTCGCGCCGGGTCACCGGCGGGGACTTCGACCACCACGTCGACACCGGCGGGCCCGCCGACATCGCCGCGCTCTCCCGCGACATGGAGGCGATGCGCGAGCGGATCGTGGCCGAGCTGGAGACGACCCGCCAGGCCAGGCAGCAGCTGGAGGAGCAGGCGACCGAGCTGCGGCGCTCCAACGCCGAGCTGGAGCAGTTCGCCTACGTGGCCAGCCATGACCTGCAGGAGCCGCTGCGCAAGGTGGCCAGCTTCACCCAGATGCTGGAGCAGCGCTACGGCGAGCAGCTGGACGAGCGGGCCAAGCAGTACATCGCCTTCGCGGTGGACGGCGCCAAACGCATGCAGGTGCTCATCAACGAGCTGCTCACCTTCTCCCGGGTGGGCCGTGTCACCCGCGAGCCGGTGGTGTTCGGCATGGAGGAGGCGGTCTCGGCGGCCCTGCGCAACCTCGCCGCCGCGACCGAGGAGTCCGGGGGACGGGTCGAGGTCGGGAGCCTGCCCCGGATGACCGGTGACCGGTCCCAGTTCGTGATGCTCTGGCAGAACCTGATCGGCAACGCCCTGAAGTTCCGCAGCCCCGACCACGCGCCCGTGGTCCGCATCGAGGCGCGGCTCCAGGGCACGGAGTGGCTGATCAGCGTGACGGACAACGGCATCGGCATCGACGCCCGGTTCGCCGACAAGATCTTCGTCATCTTCCAGCGGCTGCACAACCGCGAGGCCTACGAGGGGACGGGCATCGGCCTGGCGATCTGCCGGAAGATCGTCGAGTACCACCGGGGAAGGATCTGGCTCGACACGGACCACACGGACGGGACGCGCTTCGTCATCGCCCTGCCCGTGGCCGGCGGACCGGAGGAGATCGGCCTGTCCGACCCGGAGCCGGCCTCCTCCGGCCCGGAGGAGGAGCCGGCCTCCTCCGGCCCGGAGGAGGAGCCGGCCTCTCCCGCGGGCGACGGGCGGCAGGAGCCGGCGCCCGCGGATCCGCTCTCCCATACCTGACATCAGGTGGCAGGTACGGGCGGCACGATCGGAGCCATGACCACTACCGCGAAGTTCCTCGCCGTGACCATCGACTGCGCCGAGCCCAGGCGGCTCGCGGAGTTCTACGCGACCGTGCTCGGCTACGAGGTCCGGTACGCCGAGGACGAGTACGCCGGCATCGGCGACGGCACGATGAACATCTACTTCCAGAAGAACCCCGAGCGCAGGCCCGCCGCCTGGCCCGGCCCGGACAAGCAGTTCCACCTCGACGTGCGCGTCCCCGACGTGGAGCAGGCGGTGAAGGACTATCTGGAGCTCGGGGCGAGCAGGCCGGACTTCCAGCCCGGCGGGGAGGGCTGGACCGTCCTCGCCGACCCGGAGGGCCACCTGTTCTGCGTCTGCCCCACCCGCGAGGACGGTTAGACCTCCGGCCGTCGTCCCTCTCCGGGACCACGACCATCTCCATGGTGTTCACCTGGAGAAACGGGGACCAACCCAGAGGGTGCCGTTGCCGCTCCCCGCCCAGACTGATAAGGGGACGGACCCCGTCGTCTCCCTGGACCCCGGGAGACGACGGGGTCCACGCCGGACGGGCGGAGCCGACGGGGGAAGAGGGAATGCTCATGCTGGGCGGTCGGACGGCCTCCACCTGGCAGGTGACGCCTGACCGCTCTCTTCCACGGGACCCACCGGCGGACGGAGAACGTCCTTCGGCGATGCGCGCGGACCTGCCGCCGGTCTCACGCCGGTCCGTCACCCGCCTCTCCGCCCCCCGTGCCCGGCCGGTCGGCATCCTGGCAGGTCGGGGGGGACCCCGATGAGCACACCGGCCCCGGTGCCCGGCGCGGAGGGGGTCCTCCTGCTCGTCGCGGTCCACGCGCTCGCCGCCGCGGCCGCTCCGCCGCTGGTACGCCTGCTGGGGCGGCGGGCCCTGTACGTGCTGGGAGCGGTCCCGGCGGCCGCACTGGTGTGGGCGCTGGCGCACACCGGCCAGATCCGCGCGGGCACCGCCGTGGCCGGGACCTACCCGTGGGTGCCGCAGCTCGGCCTTGAGATCGCCGTCCGGGTGGGGGTGCTCGGCTGGCTGATGGTCGTGCTCGTCGGAGGGATCGGCGCGCTGGTCCTGGTCTACAGCGCCCGCTACTTCGCCGCCGGTGAAGAAGGGCTCGGGCGCTTCGCCGCGGTGTTCACCGCGTTCGCCGGCGCCATGCTGGGCCTGGTCGTCTCCGACGATCTGCTCGTGCTCTACGTGTTCTGGGAGCTGACCACCGTCTTCTCCTACCTGCTGATCGGCCATGACCCGGCCCGGCGGGCGAGCCGGATGGCCGCCATGCAGGCGCTGCTGGTCACCACACTGGGCGGGCTGGCGATGCTGGCCGGCTTCATCATGCTCGGCGAGCACGCCGGGACCTACCGGTGGTCGCAGATCGCCCAGGCGCCGCCGGGCGGCGGGTACCTGGCGGTCGCGCTGCTGCTCGTCCTGCTCGGCGCGCTGAGCAAGTCCGCGATCTTCCCGTTCAGCTTCTGGCTGCCGGCCGCCATGGCCGCGCCCACCCCGGTCAGCGCCTACCTGCACGCCGCGGCGATGGTGAAGGCCGGCGTCTTCCTGGCCGCGCTGATGACACCGGCCTTCGGGGAGGTGGGCGTGTGGCGGGGGGTGCTGCTGGCCGCCGGCACGGTCACGATGCTCCTGGGCGGGTGGGCGGCGTTGCGCCAGCACGACGCGAAGCTGCTGCTCGCCTACGGCACGGTCAGCCAGCTCGGCCTGCTCATGGCGGTGTTCGGGGCCGGGAGCCGCGACGCGGCGCTGGCCGGTACGGCGATGCTGCTGGCGCACGCGCTGTTCAAGGCCGCCCTCTTCCTCGTCGTCGGCATCATCGACCGCTCCACCGGCACCAGGGACCTGCGTGAGCTCAGCGGCCTCGGACGGGGCGCGCCGTGGTCGGCCGCCGTCGCCGCGCTGGCGGCGGCATCGATGGCGGGGGTACCGCCGACGGCCGGTTTCGTCGGCAAGGAGGCGGTGTTCGAGGCCCTGCTGCACGGATCCGGCGCGGACCGGGTCGCGCTCGCCGGCCTGGTGCTCGGCTCGGCCCTCACCGTGGCCTACGCCCTGCGGTTGCTGTGGGGGGCCTTCGCGAGCAAGCCCGGGGTGGCCGCCGTACGGCCCCGCCGTATCGGGTGGGTGTTCCTGGGACCGGCGGCGCTGCTGGCCGTGGCCGGGCTCGCGGTGGGTGTCTGCGCCCCGGCGGTCGGCGGGATGCTGGCCGGGTACGCCGACGCCGTCCCTGCCGCCGGCGTCCCGTACCGCCTCGCGCTCTGGCACGGGTTCACCCCGGCTCTGGGGCTGTCCGTCCTGGCGCTGGCGGCGGGCTCCGCCCTGTTCCTGCTCGCCGGGGGCCTGCCGGGCAGGCTACGGCTGCCGGTCGACGGGGCGCGCGTCTACGACCGCGTGACGGAGTGGGTGGGACGGCTCGCGGTGGAGCTGACCGGAGCCACCCAGCGCGGATCGCTCCCGTTCTACCTCGGTGTCATCCTGCTCACACTGATCGTGCTGCCCGGCGGGGTGATGCTCGCCGGGCAGCCGTGGCTCCGGCCGGGGCGCGCCTGGGACACCCCCGTGCAGGCGGTCGTCGCAGCGGGAGTGATCACCGCGGCGGTCTTCGCCACCCGGGCGCTCCGCCGGCTCGCCGCCATGGTCCTGGTCGGGGTGACCGGGTACGGCACCGGGGTGCTGTTCGTCCTGCACGGCGCGCCCGACCTGGCGCTGACGCAGTTCCTGGTGGAGACCGTCACGCTCGTGATGTTCGTCCTCGTCCTGCGCCGCCTGCCGGCGAAGTTCTCCCAGCGGCCCATCCTGGCCGACCGGCGTGGGCGCGTCGCGATCGGCGTCATCGTCGGCGCGGTCGCCGCCGGCATGGCCTACGCCGCCACCGGCGCTCGCCGGGTGCCCCCGGTCTCGGTCGGCTTCCCGGAGTTCTCGGTGTCCTACGGCGGCGGCAGGAACATCGTGAACGTCACCCTGGTCGACATCCGGGCCTGGGACACGATGGGGGAGATCTCGGTGCTGGTGGCGGCCGCCACGGGCGTGGCGAGCCTGATCTTCCGCGGCTCCGATGCGCTGCGCCGCCACAGGGACGCCCTGCCGGTGATCGGGGCGCAGGCGGGGCGCTGGCTGGCGACCGCCCCGGACCCCGGGACCCGGCAGCAGTCGATCATCCTGCAGGTGGTCACCCGGCTGCTGTTCCACACCATCGTGCTGTTCTCCGTCTACCTGCTCTTCTCCGGCCACAACACGCCGGGCGGCGGGTTCGCCGCCGGGCTGGTCTGCGGGCTCGCCCTGACCGTGCGGTACCTGGCCGGCGGCCGGGCCGAGCTGAACGCCGCGGCCCCCATCGACGCGGGCGTCGTGCTCGGCGCGGGCCTGTTCGTCTCGGTCGGCGCCGGCGCGGCGGCGATGCCGTTCGGCGGGCAGGTCCTGCAGAGCGCGGTGCTGGACCTCCACCTGCCCGTGCTGGGCCACGTCCACTTCGTCACGTCGGTCTTCTTCGACGTCGGCGTCTATCTCATCGTCGTCGGGCTGGTGCTCAGCATCCTGCGCAGCCTCGGCGCCGAGATGGACCGTCAGAAGGAGTCCGACGACCACACCCTGACCGAGGAGCCGGCGTGACGCCCAACCTCACCTACGTCGCCACGGTCGGCGTGCTGTTCGCCGCCGGCGTGACCCTGCTGCTGGAACGGAGCCTCACCCGGGTCCTGATGGGAGTGATCCTGCTGAGCAACGGCGTCAACCTGCTGATCCTCATGGGCGGACGGGCCGGCGGGGCGCCGATCGTCGGAACCACCCCGCAGGACCGGATGAGCGATCCGCTGCCGCAGGCGATGATCCTCACCGCCATAGTGATCACACTCGGCATGACCGCGTTCCTGCTGGCGCTGGCCTACCGGAGCTGGCTCCTCGTCGGCCATGACGAGGTGCAGGACGATGCCGAGGACCGCCGGATCGCGTGGCTCGCCGAGCAGGACGAGGGCCTGTCCGCCGACGACGAGGACGGAGACGAGGACGGCGGCGGGAACGGCGGCGGGAACGGCGGCGGCACCGACCGGCCCGCCCGCCCCGGCGACGGGACGGGGGCGCCGTGACGACGGCCCTCGTCCCGCTGCCGGTGGTCATCCCGCTGCTCGGAGCGGCGCTGACGCTGATGCTGGCCGGGCACCCGCGTGCGCAGCGGACCGTCAGCCTCACCGTGCTCGGCGCGACCCTGCTGGTCGCCGCCGCCCTGCTGGCCGTCTCCTCGCTGCGCGGACCGCTGGTCGTCGAGGTGGGGGGGTGGGCGGCGCCGCTGGGCATCGTCCTGGTCGCCGACCGGTTCGCCGCGCTCATGCTGGTCGTCTCGGCCGCCGTCACCCTCGCCGTGCTGGCGTACTCCATCGGCCAGGGCATGGCCGACGGCGAGGAGGAGACACCGCTCTCGGTCTACCACCCGACCTACCTCGTGCTCGCCGCCGGCGTGACCAACGCGTTCCTGTCGGGGGACCTGTTCAACCTCTACGTCGGCTTCGAGATCCTGCTGGTGGCCAGCTACGTGCTGATCACCCTGGGCGGCACGGAGAACCGCATCCGGGCCGGCACGACCTACGTCGTGGTCAGCCTGCTCTCCTCCATGATCTTCCTGGCCGCCCTCGGGCTCGTCTACGCGGCCACCGGCACCCTCAACCTCGCGCAGCTCGCCGGCCGGTTCGACGCCCTGCCGGACCACCTGCGACTGATGCTGCAGGGCACGCTGCTGCTCGCCTTCGGCATCAAGGCGGCGGTCTTCCCGCTCTCGGCTTGGCTGCCCGACAGCTACCCCACCGCTCCGGCTCCGGTGACCGCGGTCTTCGCCGGCCTGCTGACCAAGGTCGGCGTGTACGCCATCATCCGGACCGAGACCCTGCTCTTCCCCGGCGGGCGCGCGGCCGACCTGCTGCTGGTGGCGGCACTGCTGACCATGCTGGTCGGCATCCTCGGCGCGATCGCGCAGTCCGACGTCAAACGGCTGCTCTCCTTCACCCTGGTCAGCCACATCGGGTACATGCTGTTCGGAATCGGGCTCACCACCTCCGCCGGCCTCTCCGCCGCGATCTTCTACGTGGTGCACCACATCGTGATCCAGACGACGCTCTTCCTCGTCGCCGGCCTGGTCGAACGCCGCGGGGGCAGCACCTCCCTGGACCGGCTCGGCGGGCTCGCCCGGCTCTCGCCGCTGCTCGGGGTGCTGTTCTTCGTCCCCGCGCTCAACCTCGCCGGCATCCCGCCGTTCTCCGGTTTCCTCGGCAAGACCGGCCTCCTGCAGGCCGGGATCTCCGAGGGCCGCCCGCTGGCCTGGGCCCTGGTCGCAGGCGGGCTGCTGACCAGCCTGCTCACCCTCTACGCCGTCGCCCGGGTGTGGAACCTGGCCTTCTGGCGCGTCCCGCACCCCGGCATGCCCGACGGTGACGACCTCTCCCACCGCGGGCGGCCGCCCGGCAGGGGAGGGGAGAGCGCCCAGGGACCCGGCGCGATGCTGCCCCGGCTGATGGTCGCCTCCACCGCCGCGCTGGTGGTCCTCAGCGTGGGACTCACCGCGCTCGCCGGGCCGCTGTTCGACCTGAGCGGCGGGGCCGCCGTCCACCTGCTCGACCGGACCCCGTACATACGGGCGGTCTACCCGGACGGTGCGCCGTGAGCCCCCGCCGTACCCCGCGGAGCGACGCCGCTCCCGCCCCGCTGACCCCGCGCGAACGGCGCCGCAACCGGGTGGCCGCCGTCGTCGCCCTGGTCACCGTGTGGGTCCTGCTGTGGGGCTCCTTCACCTGGGCCGACCTCGTCAGCGGCCTCGCCGTGGCGGCCGTCGTCCTCACCGTGTTCCCGCTGCCGCCGGTGACCTTCACCGGGCACGTCCACCCGCCGGGCGCACTCCGCTTCGCCCTGCGCTTCCTCCTGGACCTGGTCGTCTCCAGCTTCCAGGTCGCCGCCCTCGCGTTCCGGATCGGGCACACTCCGCGCAGCGCGATCATCGCCGTACCGCTCCGGGTCCGCTCCGACCTCAACCTCACGCTCACCGCCGAGGCCCTGTGCCTGGTCCCCGGCAGCATCGTCATCGACGTCGACCGCGCCGCCGGCACGCTGTACGTCCATGTCCTCGGCGTGCGGGACCGGGCGGAGGCCGACCGGTTCCGCCAGAGCGTCTGGCAGCTGGAGGCGCGGATCATCGCCGCGATCGGCTCGGCCGCCGAGCGACGCCTCATCGCCGCCTCCGCCAGTCCTCCGCCATCCGCATGAATCGGGAAGGACCACCCGCATGACCATCGTCATCATCACGGTCGTCACTCTGCTCGCCGTCGCCGGCATGCTCACCCTCGCCCGGATCGTCCACGGCCCGTCCGTCCTCGACCGGATCGTGGCCACCGACGTGCTGCTGGCCGTCATCGTCGCCACCATCGCCGCCGATGCCGCCTACAGCCGTGACGCCACCGCGCTGCCCGTGCTCGTCGTCCTGTCCATCCTGGGCTTCACCGGCGCGGTGAGCGTCGCCCGCTTCACCGCCGGGAGCCGCCGCGATGAGTCCTGAGACCGTCCTCGACGCCGCCACCGCGGTGTGCCTCGTCACCGGAGCCCTGCTCAGCCTCTCCGCCGGGGTCGCCCTGATCCGCTTTCCCGACCTGCTCTCGCGCATGCACGCGGCCACCAAGCCCCAGGTGCTCGGCCTGCTGCTGGTGCTGCTCGGCTGCGCGCTGCGGCTGCGCAACACCGTGGACATCACGACGCTGGTGCTGATCGGTGTGTTCCAGCTGGCCACCGCCCCCGTGTCAGCGCACATGGTCGGCCGCGCCGCCCATCGGGAAGGGCTGGTACGTCCCGATCTGCTCGTCGTCGACGAGCTGTCCGCCCCCGCCGACAGGAGCGGCGGACAGTCCGGGGACCGGCGGGAGAACCCCTGACCGGCAGGGTGCGTCTCCATCACCGCCCCGGGGCCGCCGCCCTGGTCCGCGGACATGTTCCTCGTGCCTCCGCGGAGCCGGCCGTCCGGCGGGTGAGGGCTCTCTCACCCGCCGGACGGCCGGAGCCCGCCCCGGACCGGGGTCAGGTCTTCTTACCGGTGATCTCGGCCAGGCGACGCTCGACGGCGGCGAGCCGATCGGTGAGCGAAGGGCTCAGCAGCAGCTCGGCCAGCTGGTCGGCCTCGTCCTCGTCGAGCTCTATGGTCTGCGTGGGCACGTCGGGATCAGCGGCTCCGTAGATGAGGAGGGTGCGCCGCTCATCGCCGTGGTCGATGACGCCGATGCGCTGCCCGTGCCGGGTCTCGCACTGGTGGACGGTTCCGGTGCCGGGGATGGTCGCTGGGATGATGTCCATTTCAGATGGCCTCCGTTCGGTGGTGGGGGGACGGGACTCGGATCCGCCTGGCCGGTCTCGCCGTACCAGTGGGCCAGGCGGCCGCGGCGGCCGACGGCGCGCAGGCGCCGCTCGGCGGTCTCACGGGTGCCGCCGGTGGCGACGATGAGCAGTTCGTCTCCCTCCTGCAGCCGGGTGTCGGGGGCGGGCACGCACGTGGTCCGGTCGCGGATGATCAGGTTGACGGCCGCCGGCGGGGGCAGCCGGAGCTCGGCGATCTCCACTCCGTGCAGTCGGGAGCCGGGCGGGATGGACACGGTGAGCAGCTCGGCGTCCAGCACGTCCAGCGGGGCGGACTCGATCTCCACCTCCCGCGCCTGGTCGGGCTGGGCCAGGCCCAGCAGCCGGGCCAGGCCCGGCAGTGTCGGGCCCTGGACCAGGGTGAAGATGACGACCAGGACGAAGACGATGTGCAGCAGCCGCTCGCTGCCCGGCACGCCGGCCACGACCGGGAAGGTGGCCAGCACGATCGGCACCGCGCCGCGCAGGCCCGCCCAGGAGATGAACGCCTGGTCCCGCCAGGGGATGCGGAAGGGGATCAGGCAGAGCACCACGGAGACCGGCCGGGCCACCAGCAGCAGGACCAGGCCGACGACGAGGGCCGGCAGCAGCGCGGCGGGCAGCTGACCGGGGTCGACCAGCAGGCCGAGGATGACGAACAGGCCGATCTGGGCCAGCCAGGCGAAACCCTCGGCGAAGGAGCGGGTGGCCGCGCGGTGCGGCAGCACGGCGTTGCCCAGGACGATCCCGGACAGGTAGGCGGCGATGATCGCGGAGGCGCCGGCCGCGCCCGCGGCGGCGAAGGCGATGATCCCCAGCCCCATGCTGGCCAGCGGGTACAGGCCGCTGGCCGGCAGGGCGACGTAGCGCAGGGCGATCACCCCGGCCCCGCTGACCATCAGGCCGATCACGGCCCCGACGACGATCTGGTAGGCCATCTGCCCGCCGATCGCCAGCGGGTCGGGAACGCCGCCGGACGCGCTGAAGACCAGCACCAGGATCACGGTGGGGGCGTCGTTGAATCCCGACTCGGCCTCCACCATCGCCGACAGCCGCTTCGGCAGCGAGAGCGAGCGCATCACCGCGAAGACGGCCGCCGCGTCGGTGGAGGAGACGATGGCGCCGATCAGCAGCGCCAGCTGCCAGTCCATGCCCAGCAGCAGGTGCGCTCCGGCGGCGGTGACCAGCACGCTGACGACCACCGCGGCGGTGGCCAGCAGCGCGGAGGGGGCCAGCAGACGGCGCAGACCGGACCAGCGGGTGCTGAGACCGCCCTCGACCAGGATGACCGCCAGTGCCGAGGTGCACAGCGTCTGCGCCAGCTGCGCGTCGTCGAAGCGGATGCCGAGGACGCCCTCGCCGAGCAGCACGCCGAGACCGAGGAAGAACAGCAGGCTGGGCAGGCCGAGGCGGCCGGCGGTGCGCGCCGCGATGATGCCGGCCAGCAGGACCAGTCCACCGGCCAGCAGCACTCCGTACAGCTCCGGCAGATTCATGGCGACGCCTTCCCGGTCCCCCAGCCGCCGGACGACGACCGACCGCGCCGTTGCCTTCCCGCTCCGCCGGACCCCCGCCCCTGCCTTCGGTCCTTTCCGTCACCCC
>NZ_JBHSBM010000023.1:119002-130319 GCF_042650625.1 Planomonospora corallina | reverse complement strand
ACCCGTGGCGGAGGCGGGCCCCGTACCGGGTCTCCCTACCCGCGCAGCGGTGGCGTTACCGGCCCGGCCGGCCGGCGCGGGGACGGCGGCCCGCGCGCCCGTCCCCCCGCGCGCCCACGTCCGTGCCCGTGTCCGGGTCCGGGTCTGCGTCTCCATCCGCGCCCCCGTCACGGGAAGTACCTCAGGCCGACGTAGGCCCAGGCGATCGCCGTGCTCAGCACCGTGACGAGGGCGCCGTACTTGGTGAACCGCCAGAAGGGGATGGGCCGGCCGGCGCGGGCGGCGATGCCGATGGCCACCACGTTGGCGCTGGCGGCCACCGCGGTGCCGTTGCCGCTGAAGTCGGCGCCCAGGGCGAAGGCCCACCACAGCGCCTGGCCGGTGGCCGGGTCGGGGGCCTGGGCCACCACTCCTTCGACGATGGGCGCCATGGTGGCGGTGTAGGGGATGTTGTCGAAGAAGGCGCCGAGCACCGCGGAGCCGAACAGCAGCGAGGTGGCCGCGCCGAAGAAGTCGTCGCCGATCAGGCCGATCGCCCAGTCGCCCGCGGTGGAGATGACGCCGGTGTGCGCCAGTGCGGAGACCATGACGAACAGGCCCATGAAGAACACCAGGGTCGGCCACTCGACCTCGCGCAGGCTCTCGGAGACGTCGGTGCGGGTCGCCAGGATCATCACGCCGGCGCCGGCCAGGGCGATGACCGACGGGTCGACGTGCACGACGGAGTGCAGGCAGAACCCGGCGATGACCAGGCCCAGCACGGCCAGGCAGCGCCTGAGCATGCGCGGGTCGGTGATGGCGCTCCGCTCGTCCAGCGCCGTCACCTCGGCCACCCGGTCGGGGTCGTAGCGGAACGAGCGGCGGAACATCAGCCGGCAGAGCAGCACGAACAGCACGAGGATCACCATGACGACCGGCGCCAGGTGGACGAGGAAGTCGTTGAACGTCAGCCCGGCGCGGCTGCCGATGATGATGTTGGGCGGGTCGCCGATGAGCGTGGCCGCGCCGCCGATGTTGGAGGCCAGGACCTCGGCGATGAGGTACGGCTGGGGCGGGATGTCGAGCCGCTCGCACACGACCAGGGTGATCGGGGCGACGAGCATGATCGTGGTGACGTTGTCCAGAAACGGCGAGGTCAGACCGGTGATGGCCGTCAGCAGCACCATGAGCCGGTACGGCCTGCCCCGGGACCTCTTCGCGGCCCAGATGGCCAGATAGTCGAAGACGCCCGTCTGCTTGATGATCCCGACGATGACCATCATGCCGAACAGCAGGAAGATGACGTTCCAGTCGATGCCCTCGTGCTGGGAGAAGAAGACCTCCGCCCCGGGGGCCAGTCCGAGGACCAGCATCACTCCGGCGGCGATGAGCACGACCTTGACCTTGTCGACCTTCTCCGCGGCGATGAAGGAGAACGCCACCACGAAGCCGGTCAGCGCGACGACCGCGCTCATCGGCCGCGCCCCGGGGGACCGGTCCGCGCGCGGGCCGGGGCGGGGACGGCGGATGCGGCGGGTGCGGCCGACGGTTCCGCGGCCGGGGCGCGGCGTGCGGACGCCGTCAAGGAGAGATCGTGCACGATGAGGCCTTTCGGTGACGGGACGGGTGCGTGGAGTAGCGGGTCATGTGGACGGGGAACCCGCGCGATCCCGAGGGGGAGCGCGGGCCGTCCGGATCAGCGGGTTCCCCTCTCGGAGGAGCACACGGGTTCCGCGCCGGAGTCGAGGCGTCCGTCCCTCCCCCGGCCCGCCTGGGGCGGGACCGTTCCACCGCGGGCCGTGCGGTGGCCCGGAGCCGCCTGGGGCGGGACCGGCAGGGTCGGGGACGTCCGGTGGTCCGGAGACGTCCGGTGGTCCGGGGACGTCCGGTGGTCCCCGGTGGAACGGTGCGGGACCGTCCGATGGTCCGCGACGGTCCCGCGGAGGCGGGCCGCGTGCGCCTCCGCCCAGCGGACCAGCCCGTGGTCGAGGGGGACCTCGATCCGGGAGAGCTCGACGGAGGTGACGTCGACGCCCCACTCCCGGGTCCGCTCGCTGATCCTCGCCGCCAGCGCGTGCCTCCCGTCATCGGCCGGTACGGCCGCGTCCGCCGGGCCGGCCGGACCGCGACCGGTCGCGTCCGCCAGGTCGGCCAGGCCGCGGCCGGCGACGTAGCGGCGGAGCTCCGCCTCGGCCGCGGCTCTCGTGGCGGCGGCGGTGGAGTCCGCGGCGCGGGCGTACCGGGAGGCGTCGCTCACGGACGCGCGGGCGATCCCGTTGAGAGTCAGCGCCACCCCGTCCCCGGTCACGGCCTCGACCCACAGCAGGTCCAGGTAGATCGGGCGCGCCGGGATCCGCACCCCCCGCTCGAGGCACGGCAGGACGAGGACGGGGCCGGGCCCCCTGATCCCGGTGAGACGGCCGAATCTGAACACTCCCAGGCGCTCGCCGGCGCGGACGAGGCGGACGGAGGAGACGGCGAGGAGGGCCAGCGCCAGGCCGCCGACCGCGATCCACAGCTGCGGGGCCTCGACGGCCGTCGCCGCCTGTGACAGGGCCGACGGTGTCTGCGCGCCGTCCGGGGGCACGGTCATGACGTCTCCCTCCTGTAGGTGTGGCGGTACTTTCAATTTTCGTAAATATGGACAGTTAGGGCTATTGGGTCTGACACCCATCTCCGCTGGGAAACGGCATGTAGAGCAGCGTGGGCGAGAGCGGAGACGCCGGGTGCAGATGGGGGACGCCCCGCATGGACAGACCGGCCGTGCCGCGGTGAGGCTGGGAGCATGAACGATCGCACCGACCGGTCCGCCACCGGGCGGACGGGGACCGGGCAGCGGAGCGACGCCGGAGGACCGGGCGCCGGGGAGCGGCCGGGCGGGTCCCGGGGGCGGTGGAGTCCCGCGCAGTCCCTCTTCTGGCGGCTCTTCGTGATCAACGGCCTGGTCTTCACGGTCGGCACGCTCGTGCTGGCGCTCTCCCCCGCCACGGTGTCCTCACCGGTCCTGCTCACCGAGATCCCGGTTCTGACGGTCGGCCTGGCGCTGATCCTCACCGCCAACGCGCTCCTGCTGCGCAGGAGCCTGGCGCCGCTCGACGCCCTCACCGCGCTCATGCAGCGCGTGGACCTGCTCCGCCCCAGCGACAGGCTCGCCGACAGCGGCAACGGGGACCTCACCCACGTGATCGGAGCCTTCAACGCCATGCTGGACCGCCTGGAGAACGAGCGCAGCACGGCCAGCGCCCACGCGCTGGCCGCGCAGGAGGGCGAGCGGCAGCGCATCGCCCGTGAGCTGCACGACGAGATCGGCCAGAGCCTCACCGTGGTGTTGCTCGGCCTCAAGCGCGCCGCGGACCGCGCCCCGGACGACGTGCGGGAGGAGTTGCACACCATCCAGGAGACCGTCCGCGCCAGTCTGGACGAGGTCCGCCAGGTCGCCCGGCGGCTCAGGCCCGGAGTGCTGGAGGATCTCGGGCTGATCAGCGCGATGAACTCCCTGGCCGCCGACTTCTCCGAGATGAGCGGCGTGCCGGTGACCCGCCGCCTCGACCCGCGCCTGCCGGACCTGGGCAACGACGCCGAGCTGGTGCTGTACCGCATCGCGCAGGAGGGCCTGACCAACGTCGCCCGGCACGCCGGAGCCTCGCGCGTCGAGCTCTCCCTGAGCCGGGAGCCGGGCTCCGTGGTGCTGTCCATCGCCGACGACGGCCGCGGCGGCCCGATCCGGGAGGGCTCCGGGATCCGCGGCATGCGCGAACGCGCCCTGCTCGTCGGCGCCCGGCTGACCGTCGACCACCCGCCGTCGGGCGGGACCGTGGTGCGCCTGGCCGTACCGGCCGGAGGGCGAGGGCCGGTCGCGCCGGCCGGAGGGGGACGGGAGTGACCATGGAGGGAAGCGGCTGCCGGGGAGACGGCGGAGGGGGAGGAACGCATGCGGGGAAGGGGCATGAGACGGACGGGGAGGCGGTCGTGACGGAGGCGGCGGGAACGGCGGGGGCGGCGGGAACGGCGGGGGCGGCGGGGGAGCGGCGCCCGACCCGCATCCTGCTCGCCGACGACCACGCCCTGGTCCGGCGCGGGCTCAGGCTGATCCTGGACGCCGAGCCCGACCTGACCGTCGTGGCCGAGGCGGGCAACGGCGCCGAGGCCGTCGACCTGGCCGACGCCCGCGAGGTCGACCTGGCCATCCTGGACATCGCGATGCCCCGGATGACCGGCATCCAGGCCGCGCGGGAGATCTCCCGGCGCGCGCCCGAGATCCGCCTCCTCATGCTGTCGATGTACGACAACGAGCAGTACCTGTTCGAGTCCCTGCGGGCCGGAGCCTGCGGGTACGTGCTCAAGTCCGTCGCCGACCGGGACCTGCTGGAGGCATGCCGGGCCGCCATGCGCGGCGAGCCCTTCCTCTATCCCGGCGCGGTCACCGCCCTCATCCGCGACTACCTGCAGCGCGACGATCCCGCCGAGGGGCCGCCCGCCAGCGTGCTCACCCCGCGCGAGGAGGAGATCCTCAAGCTCATCGCCGAGGGGCACTCCTCCAAGGAGATCGCCGACATGCTGGTCATCAGCGTGAAGACCGTCGACCGGCACCGCGCCAACATCCTGGGCAAGCTCGGCATGCGCGACCGGCTGGAGCTGACCCGCTACGCCATCCGCGCCGGCCTGATCGAGCCGTGACCCGGGCACAGGGGACGGAGCTGGGAAAACAGGTCGATCCTGTTTGGCGACGCCGTTACCCGCCCTTCAGGCCCTCTAAGCTGTATGGATGACCCGACAACCGCTTCTTCCCCCCTGCCCGGCTTTCCCTGGCGGGTGCCGATGACCTGGGTCGGGGTCCTGATCGCCCTCGCCGGTGCGCTCGGCTACGCCCTGGGCGCCGCCCTCCAGCAGCTCGAGGCGGTCACCGAGGGCGCCTCGCTGAAGCTGATGAGGCGTCCCCGTTGGTGGGTGGGGGGTGTCATCGGCTTCACCGGCGCGTCCCTGCACGCGGTGGCGCTGAGCTTCGCGCCGCTGGTCGCGGTGCAGCCGATCAGCGTCGCGACGCTGGTGTTCGCGGTGCCGCTCGCGGCGATGCTGCACGGCAGGAAGGCGCATCGCGCGGAGATCGTCGGGTCGGTCGCGGTGGCCGTCGGCCTGCTGGGCCTGCTGCTGCTGGTCCCCGGGCACGCGGTCACCCCGCACATGACGGGCGGGGAGGCCTTCGGCTTCCTCGGCTGCATCGGGCTGGTCGTGCTGGTGACCCACCTGGTGGGACGGAAGGCGCGGGGTCCGGCCAAGGCGCTGGTGCTCTCGGTCGCCGCGGGCGCGGTGACGGCCAGCGTGTCCACCTTCGTCCGGGTGGTGGGCGGAAACTTCGGCGGCGAGTGGGCCAACCTGCTCAGCTGGTTCACCGTCGCGGTCCCGGTGCTGCTCGTCTGCGCCGTCGTGCTGCTGCAGAAGTCCTACGAGGTCGGCTACTTCGGCATCGCCTACGCGGGCGTGCAAGTGGTCGACCCGATCACCTCGATCATCGCCGGGGCCGTCCTGCTGGACGAGGCGATGCCGTCCGGCTGGGCGAACGTGCTCCCCGCGCTGCTCGCCGGCGCGCTCATGGTCTGGGGCACCATGACCCTCGGCAAGCTCGCCCCGGACCACAAGGCCCCGGTCCCCGCACCGGAGGCCGGGACCCCCGTCCCCGGGACCGGGGCGCCCGCCCCCGAGGCCCCTGTCTCCGGGACCGGGGCGTCCGCCCCGGGAGCCGGGACCCCCGTGCCGGGACCCGCTTCCGGGTCCGCGGCGGTCCCCGCTCCCACCCCGCCCGCCGCGGCGGAGGGCGTCTCGGTCACCCCGTAGGCGGGCGCCAGCCGAAGATGACGTCGCCCGCACCGGCCGCCTTCTCCGGGGCGACGCGAGCGGCGAGCGCCATCGCCGTGTCGCGCAGCCGTACGGCCAGCGGGTTGCGGATCTTCGTGGCCCGGCAGATCGCGGCGGACCGGGACACGATCTCCGAGGTCCGCGCCAGCCGGGCGGCGGTGTAGTCCGCCAGCCGGGCGGCGACGTCGCCGGCGGGGCCGTCGCCGGGCCCGGCCAGGTGGGCCAGGACCACCGCGTCCTCGATCGCCTGGCAGGCGCCCTGGCCGAGATTGGGCGTCATGGCGTGCGCCGCGTCGCCCAGCAGCGCCACCCTGCCCCGGTGCAGCGCGGGCAGCGGGACGGCCAGGTGGTGGACGTCGTTGCGGAGCACGGTCTCCGGCGTCGCCGCGGCGAGCAGCTCAGGGATCGGGGCGTGCCAGCCGGCGAAGAGCCGCCGCAGTTCCGCCAGCCGGGCCGCGCCGTCCCCCGGGTCGCCGCCGGGCGGGACGGTGTCGGTGGCGTAGCAGTAGGTCAGCCCGCCGGCCAGCGGCATGATCCCGAAGACCCGGCCCGCGCCCCAGCTCTCCGACGCCTGCCCGGGCACGCCCTCGGCGGGCACGAGCAGCCGCCAGCTCGTGATGCCGGCGTAGCGCGGGCCGGGGTGGCCGGGGAAGAGCGCCGCCCTGACGGGGGAGTGGATGCCGTCGGCCGCCACCACCAAGTCGGCCGCCAGCCTGTTCCTCAGCTCGTTCCCCGGCCCGCCTCCCGCTCCGGGGGCTCCGCCCCGCTCCCCGGCTCCGGCGGTGGCCTGCCCGCCCTTCCCGGGCGTCGCCGGGCCCGCTGCGAACGCCACCTCGCCGGTCTCCGGATCCACCCCGGTCACCTCGGCGCCCAGCCGTACCGTGCCGGGCGCCAGCCGTGCGACGAGGGCGTCGGCGAGCTGGGCGCGGCGCAGCAGGACCGCCATGTCGCCGTGCCGGGCGAAGACCGCCTCCGCGCTCGTCCTCGCCAGCCACCGGCCGCTCGCGCTCCGCACGCCGCCGTCGCCCTGGACGGCCGCCAGCGCGCGGACGTCGTCGCCTGCGCCGATCGTGTCCAGGGCCCGGAGCGCGTTGGCCGCGACGGCCAGCCCCGAGCCGACCGGCTCCAGCGAGGCGGCGCGCTCCAGCACCGTCACCTCCCAGCCGCGCCGCTGCAGCGCCACCGCCGCGGTCAGCCCGCCGATCCCGCCCCCGACCACCACTGCCCGTGCCATGATCCACTCCTCACTACAGATGTAGTCGAACGCTACTACTCCTGTAGTCCAACTACAAATGTAGTATCCGGTCGTGAGATCCCAGCGGGCGGAGCTCGTCGCCGAGACCGCCATCACCCTCCTGGCCGAGCGCGGGATGCGCGGCCTGACCCACCGGGCGGTCGACGAGGCGGCCGGCCTGCCGCCCGGCTCGACGTCCAATCTGGCGCGCACCCGTTCCGCCCTGCTGGAGCTGGCCCTGGCCCGGCTCACCGAGCTGGAGACGGCGCACTTCGCCTCGTTCGCGGCCGGGCTCCCGGGTGCGCCCCCGGCCTGGAACGGGCTCCCGGGTGCGCCCCCGGCCTGGAACGGGCTCCCGGGTGCGCCCCCGGCCTGGAACGGGCTCCCGGGCCCGGGCGGGGAGGGCGGGCCGTCCGGATCCGGTGGGGAGGGCGGGCCCGCGACCCCGGACGTGCTCGCCGAGGCGATGGCCCGGGTGCTCTGGGCGCAGCTCACCGTCGACCGCCGCCGCACGGTCGCCCGCTACGAGCTCGCCCTGGAGGCGACCCGCCGCCCCGAGCTGCGGGCGGTCTACGACCGGGCGGGGGCCGGGTTCCGCGGGCCCGCCGTCGCCCTGCTGGCCGCCGCGGGCTCCGCCGACCCGGTACGGCACGGCCGCCAGCTGGTGGCCTTCGCCGAGGGCGTGATGTTCGACGCCATCGTCGGGGCCGGTGCGGAACCGACCCTCGACGACCTCCGGCTCGGGGCGCGGGAACTGCTGCGGGGGATGCTGCCCTGAGGCCCGTCCCCTGGATCAGGAGAGCCGTTCCGGGGGCGAGGATTCCCGATGATCGGCGGATCTCGTCATCTGGTACCGGTCCTCGGAGCGGATCGCTCCTGGTGTAGCTTCGCCGGGCCGGTTCGGACCGTCGACGTGGAAAACCGTTCCTCTGCTCGACTGCCCGGCCCGGCGCGTGCGTTTCGCGAGGAGTCCGCCGCCGTGCTCCGTACGATGACCCGCCGGCTGTCCGGGCCCGGTGGCGGGCGACTCGAAAAGAAAGAGATCCCGCGGTGTTCCTGAAGAGCTCGCGTGCCGGAGTGGACCTCATGCTTCTCCTGGTGGCCGCGGTGTGGGGTTCCACGTATCTGGTGGCGAAGGGAATCGTCACGCCGGCCACGGTGGTCGCGGTTCTGGCCCTCCGCTTCCTGGTGACCGCGGTGGCGATGCTGCCCGCCTGTCTCTCCCGGCTGTCCCGTGTCACGCGCGGCGAGGTGGGGACGGGGGTGACGCTCGGATCCGTCCTCGCCGCCGTCTTCTTCTTCGAGACGTCCGGGATCGCCCACACGAGCGCGACGAACGCCGGGCTGGTGATCAGCCTCACCATGGTGCTGACCCCGATGCTGGACAGCGTGGTCAGCCGGTCTCCGCTGCCGCCGGGATTCTTCGCCGCCGCCGGGACGGCGGTGATCGGAGTCTGGCTCCTGGCCTCGGGGACCGGGCTGCGGACGCCTTCCGCCGGAGACGCGCTGATCCTCGTCGCCGCGGCCCTGCGGGCCGTTCACGTCACGGTCATGCACAGGATGTCGGCCGGGAAGGAGTACGACTCCCTGAACCTCACGTACGTCCAGATGGCGACGGTCGCGGTGCTGTTCTGCCTGGCGAGCCCGTTCTCCGGGAGTTCCGTCTTCTCGCTGCTCCCCGCGTTCGGCCCGGCCCAGTGGTCCGCTCTTCTGTATCTCGCGGTCGTCGGCACCGTCTTCGCGTTCTTCGTGCAGATGTGGGCGGTGCGGAGCACGTCACCGTCCAGGGTCAGCCTCCTCCTGGGGACCGAACCCGTCTGGGCGCTGGTGGTGGGAGTCCTGCTGGGCGGGGACCGGATGGGCGTCGACGACGTCATCGGCGCGGGTCTGATCCTCGCGGGAGTCGGCTGGGGGCGGCGCGTCGAACGCCGCCACGGGGAGCCGGGGGAGAAGCCCCGGCCGGTCGGCGGTCTCCCCGGGGGCCGGGATGCGATATCCGCCGCTGATCGGAGCTGATCGGGCTCACACCGCCGCGTGGTCCGAGGTGTGGATCGCAGCCGCCCCCGGCCGGTCGCTGCGGACAGGGGCGGCGCGGGTGAGGGAGTCCGTGTCATGCCGCGGCTCCTGCCCGCCCCGTCATGCGCGGGAGGAGCGCCGGAGGCGCGGCCGGTGGCTCAGGGGGCCGCCGGGGCCGGGACGGCGGGGGAGAGGACGGCCGGGCGGGCGGTCAGGCGGGCGCGGTGCGCCGGCCACTCCTCGTCGAGGATGCCGAAGTAGACCGTGTCCCGCCAGGTGCCGTCGGGGCGGCGGCGGTGGCGGCGGAGCGTGCCCTCGCAGATCCCGCCGATGCGCCGGATGGCGGCCTGGGAGCGGGTGTTGAGGCAGTCGGTCTTCAGCTGGACCCGGTTGAAGCCGAGCCGGTCGAGGGCGTGGTCGATCAGGAGGACCTTGCACTCGGTGTTCACGGCGGTGCGCCAGACGGCCCTGCCGTACCAGGTCCAGCCGATCTCGACGCTCCGGTCGAAGCCGGGCGTGTCGATGTAGGCCGTCCAGCCGACGGCCCGGCCCGTCTCCTCGAGGACCACCGCGAACGGGACGTGCCGGTCGTCGCCGATCAGGCCGCGCGCGAGCGACGCCAGCTCGGCCTCGCTCCGCGGCGCCGGGGCGAGCCAGCGCCACACCTCCTCGTCCCCGCCGCCGGCGGCGAAGAGGTCGGGGACGTGGGCGGGGGTCAGCGGCTCGAGCCGTACGGCGGCGCCGCGGAGGGTCACGGGGGCGGGCATGGTCGCGGTCATGCGGACGACCCTAGGCGGGGAAGTGGCCCGCCGTTAATGGCCACTTCGCGCCCTTTCCCGGGTGCCACCGATGGCGGTCCGTGGCCGGCCGCGGACGCTCCGGGGCGGTGGGGCGATCCCGGATCACGAGTTCGGAGGCGCTGTCGACATGCATACCGTCCGGTCGGTACGCTCCAGGGAAGACTGTGAGGAGGACCCCGTGGACTTCGGGTTCGACGCCAGGACCGAGGAGCTCAGGCAGCGGCTGCTCGCGTTCATGGACGAGTGCGTTTATCCGGCGGAGGAGGCGTTCGACGCCCAGGCCGAGACGGGTGGCTGGAGCCCTCCGCCGCTGCTGGAGGAGCTCAAGGCCGAGGCGCGCGGCCGCGGCCTGTGGAACCTCTTCCTCCCGGGTGAGCACGGCGCCGGGCTGACGAACCTGCAGTACGCGCCGCTGGCCGAGATCATGGGCCGGTCCCCCCGGATCGCCCCCGCCGCCACCAACTGCGCGGCCCCGGACACCGGGAACATGGAGGTCCTGGCCGAGTTCGGGAACGAGCGGCAGCGCAAGGAGTGGCTGGAGCCGCTGCTGCGCGGGGAGATCCGCTCGGCGTTCGCGATGACCGAGCCGGCCGTCGCCTCCTCCGACGCCTCCAACATCTCGCTCTCCATCGAGCGCGACGGCGGCGAGTACGTCATCAACGGCCGCAAGTGGTTCGCCTCCGGCGCGATGAACCCGAACTGCCGGATCCTCATCGTGATGGGCAAGACCGACCCCGAGGCGCCCAAGCACCGGCAGCAGTCGATGGTCCTGGTCCCCACCGGCACCCCCGGCGTGCACGTCCGGCGCGGCATGCGCGTCTTCGGCTACACCGACGCCGACCACGGCGGGCACGCCGAGATCGACTTCACCGACGTCCGGGTCCCCGTGGAGAACCTCGTCGGCGAGGAGGGCGGCGGCTTCGCGATCGCCCAGGCCCGCCTCGGGCCGGGCCGGATCCACCACTGCATGCGGCTGATCGGGATGGCCGAGCGGGCCGTCGACCTGATGTGCGAGCGCGCGGTCTCCCGGACCACGTTCGGCAAGCCGCTGGCCCGCCAGGGCGTCGTCCAGGACTGGATCGCCGAGTCGCGCGTGAAGATCGAGCAGCTCCGGCTGCTGGTGCTCAAGACCGCCTGGCTGATGGACACCGTCGGCAACCGCGGCGCCCACACCGAGATCCAGGCCATCAAGATCGCCACCCCGCGGGAGGTGGAGTGGATCCTCGACAAGGCCGTCCAGGTCCACGGCGCCGGCGGCGTCAGCCAGGACTTCCCGCTGGCGGGCCTGTGGGCCGCGGCCAGGTCGCTGCGCCTGGCCGACGGCCCGGACGAGGTCCACAAGCGCTCCCTCGCCTACCGGGAGCTGAAGAAGCACATGACTCCTCCGTCCTCCTGAGGCGGAGAGCGGCGCGCCGCCGTCCCCGGTCCGCCGGGG
>NZ_JBHSBM010000023.1:100670-118983 GCF_042650625.1 Planomonospora corallina | reverse complement strand
GTCCGCCGCGGCGGCGGCGCGCCGTGCCAGACCAGGCCGTTCGAGGAGACGGGGCCGCGCCCGGGGGGGAACGCCGTCAGGCGGGTCCGGCGGTTCCCGCGAGTGATGGGAGATCGTTGATGACAGAGGAAGAGGTCGAGGCACGCGCCAGGGAGTTCCTGGCGGCGCACGACCCGGGTGGTGACCGGCTGGAGTTCCTGCGCGCCCGGTTCGACGCCGGGCTCGCCTGGGTGCACTTCCCCGAGGGCCTGGGCGGCCTGGGCGTGCACCGGGAGCTGCAGCAGGTCGTGGAGCGGGTGCTGGCCGGCACCCCGCAGCTCGACGTCGGGCTCCAGGGGATCGGCCTCGGCATGGCCGCGCCGACGATCCTGGCGTTCGGCACCGAGGAGCAGAAGAGGCGCTTCCTGAAGCCGCTGTGGACGGGCGAGGAGATCTGGTGCCAGCTCTTCAGCGAGCCCGGCGCCGGCTCCGACCTGGCGACCCTCGCCACGCGGGCCGTGCGCGACGGCGACGAGTGGGTGGTGGACGGCCAGAAGGTGTGGACCTCCGGGGCGCACCACGCCCGGTGGGCGATCCTGGTGGCCAGGACGGACCCGGACGTGCCCAAGCACCGGGGCCTGACCTACTTCGTGTGCGACATGCACGCGCCGGGGGTCGAGGTCCGGCCGCTCCGCCAGATCACCGGTGAGGCCGAGTTCAACGAGGTCTTCCTGACGGGCGTGCGGCTCGGCGACGACCTCCGGCTCGGCGAGGTCGGCGACGGCTGGCGGGTCGCGCAGATGACCCTGATGAACGAGCGGGTCGCCATCGGCGGCGCTCCGGTACGGCGCGGCGGCGGCATGGTCGGCGTGGTGGCCGAGACCTGGCGGGAGCGGCCCGAGCTGCGCACCCACGACCTGCACCAGCGCCTGCTGCGGCTCTGGGTGGAGTCCGAGGTGACCCGGCTGGCCGGGGCCCGCCTGCGCGAGCAGCTGGCGGCGGGGCAGCCGGGGCCCGAGGGCTCGGGCATGAAGCTCTCCTTCGCCGCGCTCAACCAGGCCCTGTCCGGGTTCGACGTCGAGATGCGCGGCGAGGAGGGGCTGGAGTACGACGACTGGTCGTTCCGCCGCTCCGACAGCGTGGACTTCTTCGGCCGCGGCCCCGGCTACCGCTACCTGCGCGCGAAGGGGAACTCGATCGAGGGCGGCACCTCGGAGATCCTGCGCAACATCGTCGCCGAGCGCGTGCTCGGCCTGCCGTCGGAGCCCCGCGTCGACAAGGACGTGCCCTGGAAGGACCTGCCCCGGTGAGGCCGGGCGGATCCGGGGCCGTGGGCGGAGCCGAGCGCGGGGGACGGGTGCTCCGCGCGGTGAGTGAGGAGTGCGACCAGTGACACTGCTGTACACCGAGGTCGAGGAGGAGCTCCGGGCCTCCGTGCGGGATCTTCTCGCCGACCGGTGCGGGCCGGAGACCGTGCTGCGCCGCATCGAGACGGACGCGCCGTACGACCTGGAGCTGTGGAAGACGCTCTCCCGGGACATCGGGGTGGCGGGCCTGCTCGTGCCGGAGGAGCACGGCGGGGCCGGCGCCTCGGCGCGGGAGGCCGCGGTGGTGCTGGAGGAGCTGGGCCGGGCGGTCGCGCCGGTGCCGTTCCTCACCAGCGCGGTGCTGGCGACGCGGGCCCTGCTGGGGACCGGGGAGACCGGTCTGCTCCAGGAGCTGGCCGCGGGCGACGTCACGGCGGCGCTGGTGGTGCCGCTGGCGGCCTCGCCGTACCGGCCGCTGCCGGGGGCCGTCACGGCCGGCGCGGACGGCACGCTGCGCGGCCGGGTGCGCGGGGTCGCGGGGGCGGACGTCGCCGACGTGCTGCTGGTCCCGGTCGGCTCGGAGCTCCACCTGGTGGAGGCGGGCGAGACCCGGATCGAGGTGCTGCCCTCGCTCGACCTGACCCGGCCGGTCGCGACGGTGACCTTCGACGGCGCCCCCGCGCGGGCGGCGGGACCGTTCGACGCGCGGGCGGTGCTGGCGTTCGGCGCCGGGCTGCTCGCCTCCGAGCAGCTCGGGACGGCGCAGTGGTGCCTGGACGCGACGCTGGCCTACATCAGGGAGCGGCACCAGTTCGCCCGGCCGATCGGGTCGTTCCAGGCGATCAAGCACCGGATGGCGGACCTCTGGCTGGACGTGGTGCGGGCCCGGGCGGCGGCCAGGAACGCCGCCGACCGGCTCGCGGAGGAGCCGGCCTCGGACGAGGCCGTGCTGGCGGCGGCGGTGGCCGGGTCGTGGTGCTCGGAGGTGGCGTTGCACGTCGCCGAGGAGAGCGTGCAGTTGCACGGGGGCATCGGCATGACCTGGGAGCACCCGGTCCACCTCTACCTCAAGCGGGCCAAGGCGGGCCAGGTCGCGCTGGGTGCGCCCGGCGCCCACCGGGACGCCCTGGCCGCGCTGATGGATCTGCCCGGTCCCGTCGACTGAGCCGGGCGCGCCGGCCTTCCCGGGGCCTCCCCGTTCGGGGAGGTTCGCCCTGGGAGGGCCGGCGCGCCGTCCGGTGCCGTCCGGCGCCGGGATCGCCTCGGACCCCCGTGCGGCCTCCGCGCCGCCTCCGGGCCTTCCTCAGCTCTCCTCGCGGGACGGCTTGGCGGGCTGCAGCGAGGTGAGCAGCAGGTCGGCGAAGTAGGCGCCGAGCTGGGCGCCGGAGATCGGCCCCTGCGGGTGGTACCAGGTGTTGAGGTGGTGGACCGAGCCGAAGAAGAAGTCGACGACGATGTCGGCGGGGGTGTCGTCGCGGAAGACGCCCTCGCGCTGGCCCTCCAGGACCAGGTCCCGGAAGCGCTCGTGGTAGACCCGGCGCTCGGCGCGGACGCTCCGGCGGGTGTCGGGCGCCAGCAGGTGCATCGAGCGGAAGAAGATCTTGGAGTCGTCGAGGTTCTCGACGGAGGTCCGCACGACGTCGGCGGCGGCTCCGTAGAGGCGCTCGGCCACCGTCCCGGGGCCCTCGGCGAACTGGAGGAGCCGCTCCATCTGCATGCGGAGGACCCGGCCGTAGATCTCACGGAGAAGGTCGTCCTTTGAGTTGAAATAGTGGTACATGGCGCCCTTGGTGACGCCCGCGGCGGATACGATCTCCTGCACCGAGGTGCTCTCGAAGCCCCGCTCGGCGAAGAGGCGGGTGGCCTCGCTGAGCAGTCGCTGCCGTACCGGCTCCTGGTCCTGGGCCATGGTGCTCCCTCTACACGTGGTGAGAGAAGCATACCGACTGGTCGGTCAAATCGCCTGCCGGTGGCGTCATCGTGTTACTTGCGTCACCTTTACCCGGCTGGAGCTCCCACTCGGGTATGGGATTACCTGAGGATCTTCAGCGTGGCAGATCCCTGCCTTCTCCATCACTCGAACTGTGGGGGTTCGTTGTGCCCGGCGGATCTATCTACGTGCCGCCCGATGACCAGGTTCACGGGTTGTCACCTCAGGTGATGTACGAGCAGAACTGGCACAAGGAGGCCAACGAGCGCTGGAGGGCGCGGGGCCTCAAAGCCGCGGGAGGCGTGGCCGCGGGCGTCGCGCTGGCCTACCGCTTCGACCTGCCGGGACCCGTGCTGGTCGGGCTCGCGCTAGGCCTGCTGGTCGGCGCCGCGGACCTCGCCTGGTCCTGGTGGTCCTTCCGCTCCACCGCGGTCTGGCGGGGCAGGCGGCGCGGCGAGGCGGTCACCGGCAGGCTGCTCCGCCGCCGGCTGCGCCGGCGCGGCTACCAGGTCCTCGACGGCCGGGCCGTGCCGGGTCAGGCCTCGATCGACCACCTGGTCATCGGCCCCGGCGGGGTCTGGGTCGTGGACAACGAGGCGTGGGACCCCGAGACCGAGATCGCCACGTACGGCGGGCGGCTGTTCTTCGGCGAGAAGTACGGGTCGAAGGAGGCCAGGGCGCTCGTCGGGGCCACCGAGGCGCTGGCGGGGGTGCTCGGCCGCGAGACGGGCATCCCCGTGACGATCGAGCCGCTGCTGGCCGTGCACGGCGGGCAGCTCGTGCACGGCACCGAACGCAGGCGCTCGGTCACCGCCGAGGGGGTCACCCTGCTGCGTCCCCGGCACGTGGCGCCCTGGATCCTGGGCACCGCCCGCCAGGCGCTCGACGCCGGCCAGGTGGAGCTGCTGGCCCGGACGGCGGCGCGGGTGCTGCGGCGCATGGGCTGACCCTGCGGACCGGCCGGCCCTGGCCGAGGGGAGCCGGGCCGATCCGCTCAGGTCGCGGTCGCGGCTGCCGATGGGGCGGTGCGGCGTTCTCCACGCCGCACCCCCTCTCGCAGCTTCCGGTCCCGCCATGGAAGGGCCTCACCGTGACCGACTCCTCCGCAGACACCGCACGGCCCGTGGTGACCGTGCGCCGCAACCCGGTGCTGGGCTGGTTCGCCGACCGCCGCATCAGCGCCAAGATCATGATCACCGTTTTCCTCGTGGCGCTCATGGGCGCCGGCGTCAGCTTCGTGGCGCTGAGCCGCATGGGCGGGCTGAGCGACGACCTGCAGGCGATCCGGCAGGGCAACGTCCAGCGCCTGTCCCACCTGGGCGCGGCCCGCGGCCACATGACCGACCTGCTCCTGAGCTCCAGCGCCATGTACACCACCACGGACCCGGCGGCCAAGGCGCAGCTCGCGCAGCGGCTGACCGAGGACTTCGAAGGGATCGGCCGGGCGTTCGAGTCCTACAAGGCCGTCGCCTCCGACGAGCCCGAGGCGCGCAGGCACATCGCCGCCTTCGACGAGGCCTGGCAGGCCTACCTGGCCTACGTCTCCGGCACGCAGTCCACGGGAAGCGCCGAGGACCTCACCCCGGAGGCGCTCGCGCAGTTCGACAAGGTCATGAAGGCCTTCACCAGCGCGATGGACAACCTGACGAAGTTCGAGACGGGCAACGCCGAGGCGATCGCCGCCGAGGCCGTCGACGAGTACGAGAGCGCCCGGGTCCTGATCCTGGCACTGGTGGCGGCGGGCCTGCTGCTCGCCCTGGCCATGTCCCAGATGACGGCACGGCAGATCGTCCGCGCGCTGAGCGCCGTCTCCCGGGTGCTGGACGCCACGGCCGAGGGCGACCTCACCCAGCAGGCGGAGGTCACCTCGCGGGACGAGGCCGGCCAGATGGCGGTCTCGGTCAACCAGGCCAACGACGCCATCCGGCGGACCATCGAGGCGCTGGCGGACAACGCCGACACCCTGGCCACCAGCTCCGGCCAGCTGTCGGCGGTCAGCGACCGCATCGCCGCCTCCGCCGACGAGGCGTCGGCCCAGGCGAGCAACGTCGCCGCGGCCGCCGGGCAGGTCTCGAACAACGTGCAGACCGTCTCGGCCGGCAGCGAGGAGATGGGCGCCTCCATCCGGGAGATCGCGCACAACGCCGGCGAGGGCGCCAAGGTCGCCTCGCGGGCGGTGGCGGTCGCCGCCTCCACCAACGACACCGTCGCCAAGCTCGGCGTCTCGTCGGCGGAGATCGGCTCGGTCATCAAGACCATCACCTCGATCGCCGAGCAGACCAACCTGCTGGCCCTCAACGCCACCATCGAGGCGGCGCGGGCCGGGGACGCGGGCAAGGGCTTCGCGGTCGTGGCGGGCGAGGTCAAGGACCTCGCGCAGGAGACGGCCAAGGCGACCGAGGACATCTCCAAGCGGGTCGAGGCCATCCAGGCCGACACCGAGAGCGCGGTCGCGGCGATCGCCGAGATCTCCGAGATCATCAGCAGGATCAACGACTACCAGCTGACCATCGCCAGCGCGGTGGAGGAGCAGACCGCCACCACCAACGAGATGAACCGGAGCGTGGCCGAGGCGGCCCAGGGCAGCACGGACATCGCGGCCAACATCGCGGTGCTGGCCGACGCGGCCCGGGTGACCGCCGGAGGCGTGGGCGAGAGCCGGAAGGCCGCCGCCGAGCTGGCCGAGATGTCGAACCGGCTGCACCGGCTGGTGGAGGGCTTCCGCTACTGAGGAGGCCAGGCGTCCTTCCGAGGCCACGGAGGGCTTCCCGGCCGGTGCCAGGCGCTGGGAAGCCTCTCCTGGGCCGGGGCCGGGGGAGGGCTTCCTGGAGCCCGCCGGGGAGCGCCGGGAGGGACACGCGAGGGGGCGCCGGGCGACCGGCGCCCCCTCGGGGTCTCAGGCGAGCTCCTCGACGAAGGCCGCGAGCTGGGAGACGTTCCGGCACTCGTGCATCGGCACGACCGAGCCGTAGGCCGTCGCCGCCGAGTCGCCGGTGTCCCACTGGGCGACCGGCTCGGGGTTGAGCCAGTAGGCGTGCCGGACCCCGGCGACCAGGCCCTTGAGCGTCTCCAGCGCGGGCGGCTGGTAGTTGGACCGGGCGTCGCCCAGGATCAGCAGCGACGTCCTCGGGCCGACGGCGTCGCCGTACCGCTCGGCGAAGCGCTCGAACGCGCGGCCGTAGTCGGTGCGGCCGAAGCGCACCATGTCGGCCTCCCGCGCCAGCCGGGTCATCGCCTCGGTCACGTCGGCGCCGGGGACGAAGAAGCGGGTGATCTCGTCCACCGTGTCCACGAAGCCGAACGCGCGGACCTTGGTGAACTGCTCGCGCAGCGCGTAGGTCAGCAGCAGCGTGAAGTGGGCGAAGGACGCGACCGAGTCGCTGACGTCGCAGAGCACGACCAGTTCGGGCTTGTGCGGCCGGCGCGGCTTGAGGTGGGTGGTCAGCGGCACGCCCCCGGTGGAGAGCGAGGCCCGCACGGTGCGCCGGAAGTCCAGCCGGCCGCGGTGGCCGCGCCTGTGCTTGACGGTGAGCCGGGCGGCCAGGCGGCGGGCGAGCGGGTGCACCTCCCGGCGGAGCCGGGCGAGGTCGGCCCGGGTGACGCGCAGGAAGTCCACCTGCTCCAGCGGGGGCCGCACGGCCGAGCGCGCGATCCTCTCGATCCCGGACTCCTCGGCGATCCGGCGCCGGACGTCGGCGGAGACGGCCTCCTCGAACCGCTTGACGCCGCGGGTGATGCGTTCCCGGGCGACCTTCTCGGCCAGGCCGCCGCGCTCGGCCCCGGCCAGGACCTCCGCGAGCAGCCGGGCCATCAGGGTCTCCGGGGACAGCGCCCGCAGCACCGGGTAGGAGAACCAGTTCTGCCGGCCGGGGCTCGCCGGCTGGCGGCCGAAGCGCTCCACCATCTCGCGGGCGAAGGCGTTCAGCTCGCCCTGCGCCTGGCCGGTCTCCAGCAGCAGCTCGGCCAGCCGGTCCCGCAGCTCGGGGATCTCCGCCGTCGCCGGGTCCGTCCCGGCCGCGGGACGCTCGCCGTACAGGCCGGTGGTGGAGGGCGGGAACCACAGGTCGAAGAGCGTGTCGAAGCCGGGCCGGTGGGAGGGGCGCTTGACCAGCGTCGCGGCGTAGGCGGCGCGGAGCGACTCCCGCTCGGTCAGGTCGATCACCCGCAGCGCCCGCGCCGCGTCCAGCCCCTCGGCCAGCGAGACGGGCAGGCCCGCCTCGCGCAGCGCGTGCACGAAGCCGACGTGCCGGTCCAGCAGGCTCATGGCGACTCCTCCGGGCGCGGGAGCGCGGGAGCGTCCGGGGCGGGTCCGCGCGGGGCGTCCGGAGCCCCCGGCGCGGCCGGGACGACCGGGACGGCCGGGCTCACAGGCCCAGCTCCTTGCGGGCCCGCTCCTGGTCGGAGGCGTGCTTGAGCACCACGCCGAGGGTCGCGCCGGTCGTCTCCTCGTCCAGCGCGGTCCGGCCCAGCGCGAGCAGGGTGTTGGCCCAGTCGATCGTCTCGGCGATCGAGGGGGACTTCTTCAGCTCCAGGGCGCGCAGCGTGGCGACCGTCCGGGCGAGCTGCTCGGCCAGCTCCGCCTCGATCGCGGGCACCTGTGAGAGCACGATGTCGCGCTCGCGCTCCGGCGACGGGTACTCCAGGTGCAGGTAGAGGCAGCGCCGCTTGAGCGCCTCCGACAGCTCCCGCGTCGCGTTGGAGGTCAGCACCACGTACGGCCTGCGCACGGCGGTGACCGTGCCCAGCTCGGGGATCGTGACCTGGAAGTCGGAGAGGATCTCCAGCAGCAGGCCCTCCACCTCGACGTCGGCCTTGTCGGTCTCGTCGATGAGCAGGACCGTGGGCGTGTCGGCGCGGATCGCGGCCAGGAGGGGCCGCTCGAGGAGGAACTCCTCGCTGAAGATGTCGTCGTGGGCGGAGTCCCAGTCCTGGCCGCCCGCCGCCTGGATGCGCAGGAGCTGCTTCTTGTAGTTCCACTCGTACAGCGCGCGGGCCTCGTCCAGGCCCTCGTAGCACTGGAGCCGGATGAGCCGGGCCCCGGTGGCCGCGGCGACGGCCTTGGCGAGCTGGGTCTTGCCCACTCCGGCGGGCCCCTCGGCGAGCAGCGGCTTGCCGAGCGCGGCGGCGAGGAACACCGAGGTCGCGATGGCGTCATCGGCGAGGTAGTCGACGGCGGCGAGCCGCTCACGGACGTCGGCGGGCGAGGCGAACCACATGTGTGCTCCCGGGCAGTACAGAATGTTGTTCTAGCCTAGCGGCCGAACCCGGCGATTTCGAAGCACGGCCTCCGATGCGCTACTCTTCAAGTGCTTCACGCGCCGCTAGCTCAGTTGGTTAGAGCAGCTGACTCTTAATCAGCGGGTCCGGGGTTCGAGTCCCTGGCGGCGCACCTTCCGGGAAGGCCCGGGTCGTCACCGACGACCCGGGCCTTTCGTCTTCCCCCGCTATCGGTAGATCGCGGTGTCGGGCGGCGGGCGGGTGGATATAACGCCGTGTAGCCATTGAATCGCTTATGGCGCATGTGCGGCGATGGTCCGCCGAGCCGGTTCTGTCCTCTAGGTTCCGAGCCTGGGCTCCGAGCCGTCCGGTACGGCCGTCCCGCCGCTCCCCCTGACCTCGCATGCGCCCGGCGGTCTGTTCCAGGGGGATTCATGACGAGCCAGGGGTTCATCCGACGCGCGGCGGGCCGCGGGCGTCCCGGCGCCGGTCTCACCGCCACCGCCGCGGCCGTGCTGGCCGCCGGGGCGCTCTGCGGCGCGGCGGCGCCGGCCGGCGGCGCCGGAGGAACGGGCGGTCGGATCGACCCGTCGACCCGGGCGGACCTGCTGGAGGCCATGCGCGGCGAGGCGTACGCCTACGCCGCCTACCGCGCCTACGCCGTGCAGGCGGGCAGGGAAGGCCTGCCGCAGGTGCGGACGCTGTACGAGGACATCGCCGAGACCGAGCTCCGCGAGCACTTCGCCGAGCAGGCGGAGCTGGCCGGCCTGGTCGGGGACAACGCCGCCAACCTCCGCGACGCCATGTCGGGGGAGTCGTACGAGGCGGCCACGATGTACCGGAGGTTCGCCACGGAGGCCAAGACGGACGGCGACTTCGCCGCGGCCAACCGGTTCAGCGAGATCGCCAAGGACGAGTCGAGGCACCACGACGACTTCGCCGAGGCGCTGAGGGCGGTCACCGACCCGTCCTCCGGGGCCGTCGTGCCCGCCGGACAGGCCGCCGAGTCCAAGGGCGTCCCGGCCGGTCCGCCCAGGGCGGACAGGGAACGGACCCTGCGCAACCTGCGCACGGCCATGGAGGGCGAGGCGTTCGCCCACGCCAAGTACGACCTCTACGCGGAGCAGGCCAGGAAGACCGGGCAGCCCGCGCTCGCCAGGCTGTTCGACCGCACCGCCCGGGTCGAGCTGGCCGAGCACTTCGCCGAGGAGGGCAGGCTCGCCGGCCTGGTCCGCGACACCAGGACCAACCTGTGCACGACGATCAGGGGCGAGACCGAGGAGGGCACGCACCTGTACCTCGGCTTCGCCCGCCGGGCCGCGCAGGCGGGCGACCAGGCGGCGGCGAAGCGGTTCGAGAAGACGGCCTCCGACGAGCTGCGCCACGCCCGCCGGTTCAGGCGGGCGCTGGACGCCCTCGGCGGGACCTGCCCCGGGGCGGGCTGAGCAGGAAGCCGGTACGGCTCCGCCGGTGCGCAGGACACCGCGCCGGGACCCGCGGGGCCGGCGGCGGTGCCCTCCGGGCTCAGAGCCGGGTCATCTTGGCGTACGGCGCCGCGATCCGTACCTGCTGGGGGCCGAAGTCGACGACCACGGCGGTCTCCTCGACCCCGATCACCATGCCGAGGCCGTACTTGTCGTGGGTCACGCGGTCGTTGAGGACATACTGCTCGACGGGGGGAGGCGGAGCCTCCGTGCGGTTGAAGGGACTGCCGGGAAGGGTACGCCGGGACGCGGCGCGGGCTGGTTTCATCCCTTCCAGTATGCGCCTGTTAGGACCCTTCATGGGGTGTTTCGCCTAGTGAGGTGTGTCGCCTGGCTCTTCCTGCCGGGACGGCCCGGTCCGGCTCCGGCGTCGCGGAGAGGGCCGGATCTGCCGCAGTGCGCGATGCACAGGACATCCCGGACCCGGGTGCAGGCCGCGAGGAGCAGGCACTCCTCCCCCGGCGGACCTCGTCGGGCGAAGGACTTCCGGCGACCCGGAGCCAGGGCTCCATCGCTCCCACGGAGGCCTGGAGGTCAGGTGCGCACGTCGAACTCGCCGGTCTTGATGCCGCCGATGAAGGCACTCCACTCGGCGAGCGTGAAGACCAGTTTGGGGCCTTCCGGGTCCTTGCTGTCGCGTACGGCGACCACCTTCGCCAGGTTGGTGGCTACTTCAACACATTGGCCGCCATTTCCTGAGGAAAGTGGTGATTTCCGCCATATCGCGCTGCTCAAGTCCATTCGCGTCTCGCTTCCTCGATCATTTTGAGGGATACGCGCTCAGGATAGGCCCAGAGCCGGATCGCTTCGTATCGTTCTTGAATCGAAGTCACGATCTCGTAGTCGCTGGTGACATTCCCCCGGGCCGGTGAATCGGCGTGAACGGTGATCGGCTGCCCGTCCGGGAGTTCGGCGATCATGAAGGCGCCCGCCAGGCCGGGAAGACATTCCGGATCGACCACCTGGATGGAGACGGAGGGACGATCGGCGGTGGTCAGCAGGTTGTCGAGCTGCTCGCGCATCACTTCGGGACCGCCGACCTTGCGGCGCAGCACGCCCGCGTCGATGAGCATGAGGACGAGAGGGGGGTCGTCCCGGTCGAGGATGCGCTGGCGCCGCATCCGGGCCTCGGTCCGCTCCCGCACCTCGTCCGGGGTGGTCCGGGGTTCCATGCCGAAGACGTGCCGGGCGTAGGGCTCGGTCTGGAGAAGGCCCGGGATCAGGAGGGGGTCCCAGGAGCGCAGGACGCCGGCGGCGGGTTCGATCTCCTCCGCCCAGCTCCGGAACCAGGCCGGGCTGCTGGGCCGGGCGCTGATGCGCTGGTAGAGCCTGGTGAAGGAGACGCCGTCGGCCTCCCCGAAGAGACGGTCCAGCTTCTCGGCGTCCGACCGCGACGGGGTCCGGGTGGCCTTCTCCAGGCGGCTCACCTGGGTCTGCGTGCAGCCGAGCCGGGCGGCCACGGCGGCCTGCGAGAGCTGTGCCGCCTCCCGCAGACGCCGCAGCTCGGCGCCGAACCGCACGCGCGGGGATCCGGGATCGAGAGACGGCATGGCATCCATCGCATTTCCTCTCAGATCGGGAAAACGGGACCATCTTTCCCTTGGTGATGCCGAATCCATTCCGAGATAGACCGATGGCTGGCATTATCCGCTCTGCTCTGGACTGCCGAACCGCTCGTCGGCCGATCGGTTGGAAGGCAGTCTAAGCACAGGCCATCTCGTCCGGACGGCTGGGGAGAAAACCAATCCTTCACTTTTCACCCGGGGGAACGATCCGGCACCACGCGAATGCAGGAGTGTGCTTTCGCTCCCGGTCGCGAACATCGGAGAGCACGTGGGAAGGCGGAGCATGGCGGAGGGCGAGTGGTACGGGAGGCTCGGTGATCCGTTGCGGCCGGACCGGGGACTGCGAGGTCCCGGCGCGTGCGTCTCGCCGGACACGCCGTACGGAACCTGGCGGCGGGAGTTCCCCGGGGAGGAGGCGTCCGTGCCGGCGGCTCGGGAGTGGGCCCGGGAACTGCTCGACGGGCGGGTCGCGGCCCCCGTCCTCGACGACGTGGTGCTGCTGCTGAGCGAGGTGGTCACCAACGCCGTCACGCACTCGGATTCAGGGCGTACGGCGGACGGGCGGGTGGTGGTGTGGATGGTGCGCGCTCCGGAGGCCGTCCACGTGGAGGTGGCGGACGGCGGGTCGGCCGTCAGCGCACCGGCCGTGCGTGTGCCGGCGGCCGACGAGGACAGCGGCCGCGGCCTCTGGCTGGTGGACCTGCTCTCCGCCGCGTGGGGCTCCCACCGGGACGCGATCGGCGGATCGGTCTGGTTCCGGGTGGCGGAACGGTGAGGCCGGACCCGGGAACCGCACGCGCCGGGTGCTGACGACCGGATGCGGAAAGAGCGTGGCGACACGGATCCGATTGGGTGAAGATCGGTATGTCCCGGTTCCAGACCCTCGGAGGGATCACATGCGCATCGCTCGGTTCCTGGCCCTCGGCCTGGCGGCGGCTCTGGTGACCTCGGGATGCGCCTCCGAACCGGAGCCGTCTCTGGAGAAGGCGGCGGCGGAGCTGCAGAAGGACACGCAGCGTTTGGAGACCGACGATGTCTTCAAGAACCCCCTTAATAAGCTACGTATATTGCAGCGTCCGGATGAGGACATCCCTTGCGGTGAAGGGAAATTCAAGAGGGTGCTGCGGGCGACGGCCGATGACGAGCGCAAAACTTCTGACATAGATAGTCATCTTGACATGGCGCAGAGGATCATGCACACCACCCTTTCTCAAGTAATGAACTACAAGATGGAAGCCAACCTCGATCAGGTGGATGCCCTTGAGGGGAGATTCATGCGTGGCAGCAAGGATATCGGGATCGTCGTGGACGTGCATGTGGCGCCGGAGTCGCCGACGTGGCGACTGCGTGCGGAAACCGTTTGTCTGCCGCGTTGAGAAGGCTGTATTCGTCAGTCCTGGACGTTCTCTTGTTGCTTTAGTAGCTGCTCGGCAAGAGGGCTGATCTGCGCCCGTGAAGATTTTTCAAGCTTGTCATCCAGCTTTCCATTGGAATCCATCCAACTGTCGTAAGCGGCCAGCTTCTCCTGGAGTGCCTGTTCCCATTTCTTGCCGCCGATGGCCTCACGCTTGGCCTCGGCCACGAGTTCGTCATACGTCTTGAGGTCGCCGGTGGCTGGACTGACAAGATCCCTGGGAGGCTCGCTCGCCGGGTAACCACCGCTGTGAAGGAGATATGCCGTGTCGTACTTCAGGCGCGTGGCGAGTTCGGCCCGTTCCTTGGTGGCCGCCTCGACCTGGGTCTCGAAACTGGTGGCCCAACTGTCCGATACGGAGCTGAAGACATATGACTGAAGGGCGCTCCATCCGAGCTGGGCGACCTCGCCTGCGAAGGGGACTTCGCCGAGGAGAAGACCTGCGGTGTTCTTGGTGAAGTTGCGGGCCGCGTCGGCGATCGCGTCCTCCTCGCCGAGCACGTCGATCGCCGACTTGAACGCGATGCTGCCGAAGTCCCCGAACATCATCGAGACCTTTTCGAAACGCTCAGTGTCATTCTGTGTGTCCAGTCCAGCGGCGGCGATCAGGGTGTCGTGGCGGAATAGCGCCACTGTCGAGTCGAATGCGGAGGCGGCTCTGTCATCGCCGATGAAGGTCTTCAGGAACCGGGAGGTGTCATCAGGGCTGAGGAAGAAGGCGGGGGTCACCCCGGGGAGGGGATCCCAGTGCTTGGGAGGCTCCATGCTGGAGGCGCGCTTCTCGGCCCTGTCGAAACGTCCGCCCGAGACCAGTTCGTGGACGTAGGAATTGGCGATCACGCCCATGGAGTCCTTGGCCGGGGCCGGCAGGGCCGCGCCGAAGGAGCCCGCGGTCTTCATCAGGTCCAGGGTGAAGGCGGCGGCCTCCCGGCTGTGCCTGCCGGGCTGCTCGGTGGTTGCCTCCGTACCTGACTCCATCGCCCGGCCGAACGCGTCGGCCACCTCGTCCCCGGTGCCCGCTGTCTTCGCGTAGTCGAGGAAGAGCTTCATCTTCTCGGGCCGGGTCAGCGTGACGTCCGTACCGCCCATCGAGGCGAACGCGTCCCGCACGGCCTTCCCGTCCCCGGCGAGCACCTCCAGTCCGAGGGCGACCAGGTCGGAGGGGAGGCCGTACGCCTTCGTCTCGGTGGGACCCGCGGCGCGCCAGTCCTGGCGGGGCTTCTTCGCGAACCCGTCCAGGACGAGGGCCCGGGCCGCCGCGCTCCGCACACCGGCCGGGGCGTTCGCGCCCGCGAGCAGGGCGAGGCGGTTCCACGCGGCGACCTTGCTCCCGGCCGGTCGCGTCAGGTCGTTCCGGACCTTGGCGAAGGCCGGGACGAGGGTGGGGGCGCGCAGCGCCGCGCCGAGGGCCTTGCTGAAGGCGGCCAGGTCCTGCTCGGCGGTCTTGCTTCCGGTGCTCGCGATGAGGTTCGGCAGGCTGTCGCGGACCTTGGCCGGGAGCAGGGCGAAGAACGCGGCGGCGGCCTGCGGGTTGTCGGCGAGGGCCTCGATCTCGCCGATGTGGTCGTGGATGAGCCCGGCCTGGAGGTCGCCCCCGTGGTTGACGAGGATGTCGCTGCCGTACATCCGGGCCAGCGCCTGGGCGGTCTCGAAGGCCTCCAGATCATCGGGGAGCCGTACGAGCCCCTGCCCGCCGTCCGGCTTCAGCGCCGGGTCACCTCCTGCGTCCAGGGCCTGGATCAGCTCGGCCCGGCTGTGCAGCATGGAGACCTGTCTGCGGCCCCAGTCGGCGACGTCGGCGATCTCCCGCAGTTCCGGGGCGTGCACGCCGTACTGCTGGAGTTTCTTCCCCAGGTCCTCGCCGATTTCCGTCAGCCGGTCCGCCGCGCCGCGCAGCGAGGTGGCGAGGTCCCGCATCCGGTCGGGATCGATGCCGCAGAACTCACCGGACTCCGTCACCGCCGCGCCCTTCCCTCGACCCGCGCCCTCAGCCCGCCGTCCACGGTCCCGCCGGCCCCGATCTGCACGGTCCAGGTCCACACGGCCGTGGTCTCCCGCCCCCGCCGCCCACGGCCGGACCTTACGATCCAGCCGCTCACAGGCGTCCCGCCATCGTCCGGCGAATCGCCTCGGCCTCCGCCTCGGTCACCATCGCGGGCCGGCGGCGCAGCTCCTCCTCGACCGCGTCCGCCACCCGCCGGGCCAGCCGCGCCAGCAGGTGGTGCCGTTCCTGGAGCTCGCCGGCCCACTTCTCGGCGGTCGGCCCCGTCCAGACCGCTCCCGGCCCCATCACCTCGAGCGGCCGCTGGTAGGCCTGCCGGATCTCCCCACCCCGCTCCTCGACCTCCGCGAGGATCTCCCGCAACCGGGCGTGCAGCGGATTGGGCACCATCCGGTCGGCCACGCCGCCCCCATCCTCTCCTGACCCCCGCGAAGCAAGAAAAGACCGACCCTCACCCTAGATATCGATCACCCCACGGGCAAGGAGCCGCCCTCGGCTCGCGGGTGATGCCGGGGCGGCAACCGGCCAGGGTGCCGGGCTCAGCCCGTGATCTGGAGCAGGCCGAGCCGCCGGTTGCGGGGCTTCTCGGCCAGGGTCTGCAGTCGCTCCCCGGCCGGGCCGAGGACGACCAGCGTGTTGGCCGACCGGCCCGCGACCCGGACCACCAGGCGGCCGTCCTTCAGGTACCGGGCGTCGAGCAGCCTGCCCGCCACCGGGATGGCGATCTTCTTCCCGGTTCGCGTGTCGTACACCGACGGGGTGAAGGCCGCGGGCCAGGAGCCGTCTCCGGCGTCGTCCCTCGGGCTGAGCGTGTTCACCACGACGCGGCGGCCGTCGGGGGACAGGCTTGCCACGTGGTTGACCAGCTTGACGCCGGGGACCCGCCTGGAGGTGCGGGAGGCGGTGTCCAGGAGGTGCACGCCCTCGGTGGTCCCGGCGTATCCGGCGAGGGTCCGTCCGTCGGCCGACCAGGTCAGGTGGCAGGGGCCGGACGTCGTGCCGAGCCTGCGCAGCCCGCCGCCTCCGGCGCCGGCCGCGGCGACGGTGGTGCGCGTGCCGTCGCCGGCCAGGGCGAATGCCACACGCTTGGAATCGGGTGACCAGGCGGGGGTCATGCAGGGACCTACGTAGGCCGCTCCCGTGGCGATGACCTTGTCGGAGCGCCCGGTACCGGTGAGGGCGGAGACGTGCACGCGGCCCCTGGCGTCGATCCAGGCGACCTTCCCGCCGTCGGGGGAGACGGCGAACTGCCCGGAGCGCGAACGGTCGGTCCAGAGCGTCCGCCCGCTCTCCGCCGTGAGCCGTACGCCGCTGCCGTAGCCGAGGTAGATTCCCTTGCCGCGCAGCGGCGCCGGTGCGGTCCGCGAGGGCGCCGCCTGGGCCGGTGCCGCCTGTACGGGGGCCGCCTGTGCGGGGGCGGCCTGTGCGGGCACGGCGAGCGCGGCGGACAGGCTGACGGCGGATACGGCGAGTGCGGCGCCCGAGGCGAGGGCCCAGTGCTTCACGATGTTCTCCCAGAGGTTCGGTACCTGTAGGAACCGCGGGCCTTCACGAAGGTTCGCCTGCTCCCGGTTACTTGTCCGGTTCGATATCTGGTAAGACCGCCATCCGGAATCGGGTGCGCAGAGATGCGCGCCCTGTTACTCATCGTTTGCTGGTTTATGTCTACATATGAGGCTTTTCTAGTGGATGGCGGAACCTGCGAGCGTAGGCTGGCTGAGAAGCGGCCCTCAGCCTGGGGCGTCGACCGTGTCCGGTCGCGGAAGGCTGATCGCGCGGCGTCCTCCGGGTGATCTGTGGTGGTCACCGATCACGGGCCGCGGAGGGGGAACAACCATCATGATCATGGCGATTCGGCGTGCCGCGGTGGTCGTGGGCACGGCTGCGGCCCTCGGGCTCGTCGGCCACGGCGCCGCACTGGCCGACAACGACCACCCGTACCCCTACGGAGGCGCGGGATACGGCTATGGCAAGTACTACCCGTCCTACGGCTACGGCGGCTACGGCTACGGCAAGCCCTACTACGGCTACGGGTACGGCAAGCCCTACTACGGCTACGGCTACGGGTACGGCAAGCCTTACTACGGCTACGGGTACGGCAAGAACTACGGGTACGGCAAGCACAAGAACTACGGGTACGGCAAGCACAAGCACTACGGCTACTACCGCTGAGCCGTGTGACGGTCTGACGCGCGGAGCGGGGAGCGGTCCTTGACCCGGAGTGGGCTCCGGCTCGCAGGATGGACGCCATGAAGACACGCATGATCGGAGACGTCCAGGTCGGCGCCATCGGACTCGGCGCCATGCCGATGTCGGTGGCGGGGCACATGCCCTCGGAGGAGCAGTCGATCAGGACCGTCCACGCCGCGCTCGACGCGGGCGTGACCCTGATCGACACCGCCGACGCCTACACCCCGTCCGCGGACGACGTCGGGCACAACGAGCGGCTGGTGACCAGGGCCCTGGCCCTGTGGTCCGGTGACCGCGACCGGGTCCTGGTCGCCACCAAGGGCGGGCACACCCGCACTCCGGACGGCGGCTGGGGACTGAACGGGCACCCCGACTACATCCGCCGGGCGTGCGAGCAGTCGCTCAAGGCGCTCGGCGTCGAGGTGATCGGTCTCTACCAGCACCACCGGCCCGACCCCGCCGTGCCGTACGAGGAGTCCATCGGCGCGCTGCGCGACCTGCTCGACGAGGGGAAGATCCGGATGGCCGGGATCTCCAACGCGGACCCGGGCCAGATCAGGACGGCCCACGAGATCCTCGGCGGCCGCCTGGCGAGCGTGCAGAACGAGTACTCGCCGCGGTTCCGGAGCAGCGAACCGGAGATCGACGTCTGCGCCGAGCTGGGCGTGGCGTTCCTGCCCTGGTCGCCGCTGGGCGGGATGTCGTCGGCGAGGGAGCTCGGCGGGCCGTTCGCCGAGGTGGCGGCGGCCCGCGGCGTCTCTCCGCAGCAGGTCTGCCTCGCCTGGGAGCTCGCCAGGAGTCCCGTGGTGATCCCGATCCCCGGCGCCAGCCGCCCGGAGAGCATCCTCGACTCGGTGGCCGCCGCGGAGCTCGTGCTGACCGAGGAGGAACTGGCCCGCCTGGGGTGAGACCGGCCGAGGTGAGGTTCGGCCGGGATGGGCCCCGGCCGGGTACACGCGCGTCCGGGGGGCCGGTCGCCGCGTCCTACGCCGACCGGGGTGTTCCTCGCCGACGGCCGGCCACGGCAACCATGGGATCGCCGGTCGGCTGTACATCACCGTCAGCACGGTCGAGCAGCACCTGACCCGGGCCTACCGGAAGCCGGACATCACCCGCCGCGCCGACCTGCCGCCGCTGCTGACGCCGGGCACGCGTGTCCCCGCCGGGGCCTGACGGCCGGGCGGGGACACGGGCGGGGACAGGGGGACGGGCACGGGGACGGCTA
>NZ_JBHSBM010000023.1:50750-100641 GCF_042650625.1 Planomonospora corallina | reverse complement strand
CGGACGCCCGGCGGCCGTAGTAGGCGGCCCGCATCAGCTCCTGCATGTCGTCCAGCATCGGCATGCGCGGGTTGGCGGGGGCGCACTGGTCCTCGTAGGCGTTGACCGCCTGCTGCGGCAGCGCGGCCAGGAACGCCTCCTCGTCGACGCCGATCCGCTGGAACGACGGCTCGATGCCGACCGCGTCCCGGAGCCGCTCCACCGCCGCCGCGAGGGACTCCACCCCCTCCTCCGGTGTCCCGGCGGGCAGGCCGAGGGCCTGCGCGATCTCGCAGAACCGCTCCGGGGCCCGGTAGTCCTCGTACTTCGGCCAGCCGGACAGCTTCGACGGGACGGTGCCGTTGTAGCGGATCACGTGGGGGAGCAGGAGCGCGTTGGTCCGCCCGTGCGCCACGTGGAAGGTGGCGCCGAGGGTGTGCGACATGGCGTGCACGATGCCGAGGAAGGCGTTGCCGAAGGCCATGCCGGCGATCGTCCCGGCGTTGTGCATCTTCTCCCGGGCCTCGGGGTCGGCGGCGCCCCCCGTCACCGCCCGCTCCAGGTGGCCGAAGATCAGTTTGATCGCCTGGAGGGCGAGGCCGTCGGTGAAGTCGTTCGCGTAGACCGAGACGTAGGACTCGATGGCGTGGGTCAGCGCGTCGAAGCCGCTGTCGGCGGTCACCGTGCGCGGCAGGTCCGCCGCGAGCACCGGGTCCACGATCGCCACGCTCGGGGTGAGCGCGTAGTCGGCCAGCGGGTACTTCTTGCCGGTGGCGTCGTCGGTGATGACCGCGAACGGGGTCACCTCCGCGCCGGTGCCCGAGGTGGTGGGCACGCACACCAGACGGGCCCGCTCGCCGAGGGCGGGGAACCGGAAGGCGCGCTTGCGGATGTCGAAGAACTTCTCCTTCATGTCCGCGAACACCACCTCCGGGTGCTCGTAGCGCAGCCACATCACCTTCGCCGCGTCCATCACCGAGCCGCCGCCCAGAGCGACGATCGTGTCGGGCTGGAAGGCGCGCATCAGCTCGGCGCCCCGGTCCACCGTCGTGACGCTCGGCTCCGGCTCCACGTCGTCGACGATCTGCAGAGCGACCCGCTCGCCGCGGCGCTGCAGCACGTCGATCACCCGGTCCACGTGGCCCAGCCGGGTCATGACCGGGTCGGTGACGACCGTGACCCGGCGCACGTCCGGCATGTCGGCGAGGTAGCGGATCGCGTTCGGCTCGAAGTAGATCTTCGCGGGAACCTTGAACCACTGCAGGTTGTTGGTGCGCCGGCCGATGCGCTTGATGTTGATCAGGTTGACGGCGGAGACGTTGTCGGAGACCGAGTTGCGGCCGTAGCTGCCGCAGCCCAGGGTGAGCGAGGGCAGGAAGGCGTTGTACATGTCGCCGATGCCGCCCTGGGAGGCCGGGGCGTTCCAGATCACCCGGACCGCCTTGACCCGCCGGCCGTACGTCTCGGCGAGGCGGGCGTCCTCGGTGTGGACGACCGCGCTGTGGCCCAGCCCGTGGAACTCCACCATGCGCTCGGCGAGGGTCAGCCCCTCCTCGCGGGAGCCGGCGCGCAGCAGGGCCAGCACGGGGCAGAGCTTCTCCCGGGTCAGCGGCTCGGCAGGTCCGACCCCGTCCACCGGGACGAGGATCACGGAGGTGTCCTCCGGCACGGTGAACCCGGCCCGCTCGGCGATCCACCGAGGGGAGCGGCCGACCACGTCCGGGTTGAGCTTGGCGCCCGAGCAGCCCTCGCCGCCGGCGGCCGTGCCGAAGACGAACTCCTCCAGCTTCGCCTTCTCCTCGGCGGTGGCGACGTGCGCGTGCAGCCTGCGGAACTCGGCGAGCGCGGCGTCGTAGACCTCGTGGTCGACGATGACCGCCTGCTCGGAGGCGCAGATCATGCCGTGGTCGAACGTCTTGGACAGCACGATGTCGTGTACGGCGCGGCGCAGCTTCGCGCTCCGCTCGATGTAGGCGGGGACGTTGCCGGCGCCGACGCCGAGGGCGGGCTTGCCGGCCGAGTAGGCGGCCCTGACCATGCCGTTCCCGCCGGTGGCGAGGATGGTCGAGACGCCGTCGTGGTGCATGAGCGCGCCGGTCGCCGCGAGCGACGGTTCGGCGATCCACTGGACGCAGTGCTCCGGGGCGCCGGCGGCGACGGCGGCGTCGCGGACGATCCGGGCGGCCTCGGCGCTGCAGCGCTGCGCCGCCGGGTGGAAGGCGAAGATGATCGGGTTGCGCGTCTTGAGCGCCAGCAGCGCCTTGAAGATCGTCGTCGAGGTCGGGTTGGTGACGGGGGTGATCCCGCAGACGACGCCGACCGGGTCGGCGATCTCGACGATGCCGCTGATCTCGTCGCGGGAGACGACGCCCACGGTCCTGAGGCCGGCCATGCTGTGCGTGATGTGCTCGCAGGCGAAGATGTTCTTCACCGCCTTGTCCTCGAACACGCCGCGGCCGGTCTCCTCGACCGCCAGCGCGGCGAGGGCGCCGTGCCGGTCCAGCGCGGCGACGGAGGCCTTCTTGACGATGTGGTCGACCTGCTCCTGGGTGAAGGAGTCGTAGGCGGCCAGTGCCTCGAGGGCGTTCGAGACCAGGGCGTCGACCGCGGTGCGGACGTCGGCGGGAGGGGCGTGCACGGTGGCGGCGGTCATGGGGTCACCTCGTCGGTTCCGGGGCTGCGGGCTCACTTCCACTCTCCGGTACGGGCCCCGCCCGGGTCTGCGGCGCAAAGGCACCTTCCGGGCGGGACCATGGTCATTTTCTGCGGTCGTCCCTCAGCCGGCGGCCGGCTCCCCGCCACCGGCCGCCGGGGCGAGCCTGCCGAGCTGCCGGTAGCGGCGGTCGCGGGTGTGCTCCCAGTCCCGGGCGACCCGGTCGAGGCGGACCCGGAGGCGGTCGGTGAGCAGGGCGATCGCATGGTGGACGGTCCTGCCCTCCGCGTGGGCGCGGACTAGGCGCCCGTTGACGTCGAGGACGGCCTGGGCGGTGGCGGGGTGCTCCAGGGCGGGATCGGAGACCACGCCGAGCCGGACCCGGGTGAAGAGAACGGGTTCGCCGCAGTGCCGGGTGAGGGCGGCGACCTTCTCCTGCGCCCGTTCGACGGCCGAGCGGGGAACACGGCCGTGGGTCAGCACCTGCACGTCCTCGGCGGTGAGTGCGCCGTGCGCCGTTCTCGTCATTTTCGGTCACTCCTTATCCCGGTTGGTGAGACCAGCCTTTCGGCCCGGGCCCCGCCGCGGCCAGGGACCATCGTCCCGCCGGCCGGTGCCGTACGGCCCGGCGGGGAAGGGACCGCGGGACGGTGCGCGGTGGGAAAGCGCAGGTCGTAGTGCCCGGGGGAGGGGGACCCATTCCCCTACGGGAGGCCCGCCCGGCCCGCGCAGGATGGGGACGTACCCCATGTACGGGAGGAAAGATGACCGTCAGGATTGGCGTCAACGGGTTCGGACGGATCGGGCGCGCGGTGCTCCGCTGCGGCCTGCCGAAGGGCCTGGAAATCGTCGCCGTCAACGACCTCACGGACGCGCACTCGCTGGCGCACCTGCTCAAGCACGACTCGACGCTCGGCCCGTACGGACTGCCGGTCGCCGCCTCCGACTCCGCGATCGAGGTGGACGGGCGCACGATCGCGGTCACCGCGCACCGCGATCCCGCCGACATCGACTGGGCCGCCCACGGCGTCGACGTCGTCATCGAGGCCACCGGGAAGTTCCGCAAGCGGGACGAGGCGGCCGTGCACCTCAAGCGCGGCGTGCGCAAGGTGCTGATCTCCGCGCCCGGCAGGGACGTGGACGCCACGATCGTGCCCGGTGTCAACGACGGGGTCTACGACCCGGTCAGGCACGAGGTGATCTCGCTCGCGTCCTGCACGACGAACTGCGCCGCGCCGATGATCAAGGTGATGCACGAGAACTTCGGGGTGGTCAGGGGCGTCATGACCACCATCCACGCCTACACCGGCGACCAGCGGCTGCTCGACGCGCCGCACAAGGACCTGCGCCGGGCCCGCTCGGCCGCGGTGAACATCATCCCCACCACCACCGGCGCCGCCCGCGCGGTCGGGCTGGTGCTGCCGGAGATGGCCGGACGGCTGGACGGGGTGGCGGTGCGCGTCCCGGTGGTGGACGGCTCGCTGACCGACCTGTCGCTCGTGCTGCGCGACCACGTCAGGGCCGAGGAGGTCAACGAGGCCTTCGCCGGGGCCGCCGCCGGAGGGCTCGCGGGAGTGCTGCGCTACAGCACCGCGCCGCTGGTCTCCAGCGACATCGTCGGGGACCCGTCCTCCTGCGTCTTCGACGCGCCGCTGACCCAGGCGGACGGCACACTGGTGAAGGTCTTCGGGTGGTACGACAACGAGTGGGGCTACGCCAACCGGCTGGCCGAGATGGCCGCGCGGGTCGGGGCGGAGCTGTAGGAGGCCGCGGAGCGCGGGTGGGCGGCGGGTCTCTTCCGGGCCCGCCGTCCGCCCGCGCCTGCGCCCTTCGTCATCTCTCGGCCGGCTCCCCCGCGGGGGCGTCGGCCTCGGCGTCCCGTGCGGGCTCGTCATCGGCGCCGAGCTCCGCTCGTAACCGGTCGATGTCGAGCTGGTGACTGCTGTACTTCAGCTGGCGAGCGACCTTGGTCTGCTTCGCCTTGGCGCGACCCCGTCCCATTGGCTGCACTCCTCACGTAGCCGTGCCCGGCCTCTCGTCATTGTCGCATCGCAGGCCGGCACGGTCCGGCGTCCAGGGCCGATCCGCGCCCGCCGGTGGCTCTGTCCGGTGCGTCCCATCCGGCGCGCACTGGTCCGGAACGTGACCTGGCCGAAGGGGGCGACCTCCGGGAGCGGGCCACCGCGGCCATCTTACCCAAGCCCCTTACGACTTGAAGAATTACGCAATTGGCAACTTTATAAGTAGCCTGTCTCTGTCACCCGGAGGGCGCCGGACCGGTCCGGCCCGGCGGCGGGGCCCCTGGGAAGCGACACGGAAGCCGAACGGAAGCCGTAGGGGAGCCGTAGGGGAGCCCACGGCGAGGCCGCACAGGGAAGCAGGGTGCATGAGCGAGTTCACGGCGGAGTTACTGGCACGCGTCGAGGAGACCGACGCCGAGTTGCGGGTCGCGCGCGAGGCCGGTGACGACCACACCGCCGAGGTCCTGTCCGGCCGGCTGGACAACCTGCTGCGCATCGCGGAGCAGCACGGCGTCGAGGTCCGGCGCGGCGCGGGCGCCGACGGGACGGAATGACCATGGCGGTCCCACTCAACCAGGCCAAGGCGGAGTTCTTCCGCACGCTCGGCCACCCGGTCCGCATCCGGGTGCTGGAGCTGCTGCAGGACGGCCCGCTGCCGGTCCGGGACCTCCTCGCCGAGGTCGACATCGAGGCGTCCAACCTCTCCCAGCAACTGGCGGTGCTGCGCCGGGCCGGCATCGTGAGCGCCACCCGGGAGGGGACCACCGTCGTCTACGCCCTGTCCACTCCGGACGTGGCCGAGCTGCTCGTCGCGGCCCGGCGGATCCTGGCCGACCTGCTGGCCGGCCAGGGCGAGCTCCTGGCCGAGCTGCGCGCACAGGCCCGCGGATGAGCACCGTCTCCCCGGCCCCCGGCACGGCCTCCGCGGCCTCTCCCGAGGATCCCCGCACCGCCTCCCCCGGAATCCGGCTGCTCACCCGGTTCACCGGCCTGCTGCCCCGGCGCGCGGACTGGACGGCGGCCCGCCGGAGCCCCCGCCGTGACCTGCTGGCCGGTCTGACCGTGGCGATCGTGGCGCTCCCCCTCGCGCTGGCCTTCGGGGTCAGCTCCGGCCTGGGCGCCGCGGCCGGGCTGGCGACCGCGATCGTCGCGGGGGCCCTCGCGGCCGTCTTCGGCGGCAGCAACCTGCAGGTGTCCGGCCCCACCGGCGCGATGACCGTGGTGCTGGTCCCGATCGTGCACGAGTTCGGCGCCGGCGGCGTGCTGACGGTCGGGCTGCTGTCCGGTGTGATCCTCGTCGGGCTCGCCCTCGCCCGGGTCGGCCGCTACATCCAGTTCATCCCGACCTCGGTCATCGAGGGGTTCACCGCCGGGATCGCGGTGGTGATCGCGCTGCAGCAGTTCCCCTCGGCGCTCGGGGTGGCCGCGAGCGGCGCCGAGGAGACCTGGCGGGTCGCCGCGGACGCCGTCGCCGCCTACGCCTCGGCCCCGGACCCGGTGCCGCCGGCCATGGCGCTCGCCGTGGCCGCGCTCATGCTGTTCGGCGGGCGCCGCCGGCCCGGCGTGCCGTTCTCGCTGATCGGCGTGGTGGCGGCCACCGTGGTCGCCGAGGCGGCCGCGCTCGACACCGCGCGGATCGGCGGGCTCCCGGCCGGGCTGCCCGCCCCCTCCCTGGGGTTCCTGGACCTCGGGGCGCTCGGCGCGCTGCTCCCGTCCGCGCTGGCGGTGGCCGCGCTCGCCGCCCTGGAGAGCCTGCTGTGCGCCTCCGTCGCCGACGCGATGAGCGTCAGCGAGAAGCACGACCCCGACCGGGAGCTGTTCGGCCAGGGCGTCGCCAACCTGGCCGCGCCGCTGTTCGGCGGCGTCCCGGCCACCGCGGCGATCGCCCGCACCGCGGTCAACGTCCGGGCCGGCGCCCGTTCCCGCCTCGCCTCGCTCACCCACGCGGTCGTGCTGGCGGTGATCGTGTTCGCCGCCTCCGGGCTGGTCGGCCGCATCCCGCTGGCGGCGCTGGCCGGCGTGTTGCTGGCCACCACCGTGCGGATGGTCGAGTTCGGCTCCCTGCGGGCGATCGCCCGCGCGACCCGGAGCGACGCGCTGGTCATGGTGCTCACGTTCGCCGTCACGGTCGCGCTCGACCTGGTGACGGCGGTCGCCGTCGGCATCGGCGTGGCGATCGTCCTGGCGCTGCGCGCGATCGCCAGGACCGTCCAGGTGGAGCAGGTGCCGCTGGAGAGCGGCGACCACAGCGAGGAGGAGCTGCGGCTGCTGGCCGAGCACATCGTCGCCTACCGGTTCGACGGCCCGCTGTTCTTCGCCGCCGCCCACCGCTTCCTGCTGGAGCTGTCGGAGGTCGCCGACGTGCGGGTGGTGATCCTGCGGATGTCCCGCGTCTCCACCATCGACGCCACCGGCGCGCAGGTGCTCGGGGACGCGATCACCCAGTTGGAGCACCGCGGCATCACCGTGCTGCTCTCCGGCATCCGGCCGGGCCACGACCAGGTCCTGGCCGCGCTCGGGATCGCCGGCCACCTGCGCCGCGACGGGCTGATCTTCCCCGGCACCCCGGCGGCCATCGCCCACGCCCGGGGTCTGCTCACCCCCCCTTCCGGACGGACGCGCGAAGATCCTCGAGGAGCTCCGCCTGCCCCGAGAGCACACCGGTGAGGATCGACCGGGCCACGGTGAGCAGGTCGGCGATGCCGGGGTGGGTCAGCGAGTAGTAGACGGTGGACCCCTCCTTGCGGGAGGTCACGAGGTTCGCCCGTCGGAGCACCGCCAGCTGCTGCGACAGGTGCGCCGGCTCGATGCCCACCTCGGGGAGCATCTCCGCGACCGAGTGCTCCCGCTCGCTGAGCAACTCCAGCACGCGGATGCGCGAGGGGTGGCCGAGCGTTTTGAAGAACTCCGCCTTCAACTGGTACAGCGGTGCGCTCACCTCGGCACCCCTCCCTACGTGGACGTCCGTGCGGGGGCGGCCGGGCCTTCGGCCCCGGCGGGCGTCGGAGCGCATCGCCCTGCCGGGGCGGCACCCTCCCCGTGCTGTCACTCCGTGCAGTTGCCAACCTTAGCAACGCGCCGCAGGGGTGGAGCGCCTCCGCGGAGCCGCTGTCGCCCGCGGATGGAATCATGGCGAGATGTCCCTCGCAGGGCGTTGGCGGCTTCCGCCGTGCGTGTGGCGACCGGCGGGCAAAATTGGGGCGTGGTCGGGATCGGGACGGTAGAGATGGGTGATTGCGAGCGTGACCGGCTTCCGCCGTTGCTGGGCCAGCTCTTCGCCGACGGCGGCGCCGGGCGGACGCTCGCGGTGGACCTGCCGCCCGGGGACCTGGTCTGGCCCGATCCCGGATACACGCCGCTGCTGACGGCCTCGTACCACCGGCCGGCGTTCTGGCTCAGCGACGAGGTGGTCTCCGCCGGGCTGTGGGCCAGGATGCGGGCCGAGCATCCGCACTCCGGCCTCTGGCCGGTGCTGCTGGAGGACACCGTCCAGCCGTGGACCGCGGGCCAGATCGCCCCGGACGCGCCGGAGGAGATCGACAACTACAACACCGCCGCCTTCATGGCCGAGGTCTGGTCGGACTGGCTGGAGAAGGCCAGCCCCGACCAGCTGGAGATCCTGGAGCCCTTCGGCGCCACGTGCCCGGGCCCGGCCGGGCCGGGGACGCCGATGGCCGGCCCGGACGTGGTCGCCGACTGGTACGCCGGGCTGGTGGCCGAGCGCCGTACCCCGCTCGGGCTGGTGGCGGTGGAGCGGGGGGCCGACGCGCTGGTGGCCATGGGCTGGCAGGGCGCGCTGAACCACAACGAGTGGATGGTCCCGCTGGCGGCCGTGGTGCGCAGCTGGGAGGAGCGGTTCGGCGCCCGGGTGGTCGGCATGGGCTTCAACACCCTGGACCTGAGCGTCGCGGCCCCTCCGGTCACCCCCGAGCACGCCCTGCACGTGGCGGCCGAGCACTGGACGTTCTGCCCCGACAGCATCGTGCAGGGGGCCGGGACGCTGCTGGAGTACGCCGAGCAGATCAGAGGCAGGAACGCCTGGTCGTTCTGGTGGGACTGAGGGCGATCGGCGGCGGCCCGCGACGGGGCGGGCCGGGGGAACGGAACAAGGCTCTTGTCGTCGTGCTTACAGAATGAGATTCTGTTCCGACCGACAAGCACGCTCTGGAGTGTCATGACCCTGCGCGCCCCGGCGAACGGCATCGAGCTCGCCTACGACACCTTCGGCTCCCCGGAGGGCCGCCCGCTCCTGCTGATCATGGGGCTGGCCGCCCAGATGATCCACTGGGACGAGGAGTTCTGTGAGCTGCTCGCGGACCGCGGCCACCACGTCATCCGGTTCGACAACCGGGACGTGGGCGAGTCCACCCACCTCCACGAGGCCGGGACGCCCTCCTTCGACGGGCGGGCGCCGTACCTGGTGGAGGACATGGCCGACGACGCGGCCGGGCTGCTCGACGCGCTCGGCCTCGAGTCGGCGCACGTGGCCGGCGCCTCCATGGGCGGCATGATCACCCAGGCGCTGGCCGTCCGCCACCCGCACCGGGTGCGCAGCCTCACCTCGATCATGTCCACGCCCAGCCCGCAGGCCGCCCCGCCCACCGAGGCGGCCATGGCGGCGCTCATGGCGCCGCCCGCCTCCGACCGGGAGACCGCGGTCGAGCAGGCGCTGAAGACCTGGAAGGTCATCGGCTCGCCGGGCTACCCCTTCGACGCCGAACGGACCGCCCGGCTCGCGGGCCTGAGCTACGACCGCGCCCACGACCCCGCGGGGGTGGCCCGGCAGCTCGCCGCGATCATGGCCTCGCCCGACCGCGCGCCGGGCCTCAAGGAGCTCTCGGTGCCGGCGCTGGTCCTCCACGGCGAGGAGGACCAGCTCGTCCCGGTCTCCGGAGGGATCGCCACCGCGGACGCGATCCCCGGGGCCAAGCTGATCACCTACCCGGGCATGGGGCACGACCTGCCGCGCCCCCTCTGGCCCGAGCTCGTCTCCATGATCAGCGACCACACCGCCGCCGCGGAGCGCTGACGTCCGCGGCTCCGGCGGCGGCTCCGGCTGCGGCCCGCGCCTCCCGGGGCGCACGCCGCAGCCGGATGCTCATACTTCGAGCTTCTCCTCGATGCCGCGCAGGCTGTGCCGGGCCAGCGCCAGGTTGGCCCGGCCGCGGTCGAGCGCGAGGTAGAGGAACAGGCCCTTGCCGCCCCGGCCGGTGATCGGCCGGATGATGTGGTACTGGTCGGTCAGGGTGATGAGGATGTCCTCGATGGCGGCCTTGAGGCCCAGGGACTCCATCGTCCGCAGCTTGGCCTTGACGACCTCGGTGTTGCCCGCCGCGGCGATCTGCAGGTCGAAATCCTTGGAGCCGCCGAGGGCGCCGAGGGCCATCCCGCTGTTGTAGTCCACGACGACCGCGCCGGTGGCGCCGTCGATCGCCATCATCTCCTTGAGGGACACGTCCATGCTGGCCATTGGTCTCTCCGATCAGTGGTTTGCCGACATGCGTTCGGTGATGGCGGCCACACTCGCCGCCGTCTTGCGGCCCTCCAGTCGCAGCAGCCCGAGGTTGGTGCCCGGGCGGGCCAGGACCGTGAGGACGATCTTGGGGCCCGCGGCGTAGAAGGCCGCGTAGCCGTTGGAGCCGGAGATCAGCGTCTCCTCGAGGACGCCCTTGCCGGCGATGCCCGTCATCCGGCTGCTGAGGGCCAGCACCGCGGAGGAGAGGGCGCCGGTCTGCTCGGCGTTCCCGTTCAGGTCGCTGGCGATCAGGATGCCGTCCACGCTGCACGCGACGCTGCCGTCCACGTCGGGCATGCGGTCGCGCAGCAGGGCCATCTCCCGGTACACCTCGTCCCGCAGTTCCACGGGCATCCTCCTTCCGATCCACTTCAGCGTCAGTGTCCGCAGCCTCAGCGGCATGGGGCCGGCCTCATGCGAGGGCCTCCAGTGCGTTCCGGAGCCGGATGAGCAGGTTCACGTCGGTGGGGTCGGCGGTGGCGGCGGGCATCCACACCGGGGGACGGTCCGGGGCGGGGCCCGTCTCCGCGAGCTCCCTGGCGCGCCCCGCGCCGCCGGTCCGCCGGGGGAGCGTCTCCGGCGGGGCCTCCGGCGGCTCGGGTGGCTCGGGTGGCTCCGGCGGCGCCTCGGCCGGTGCGCCGGGGGAGGGCTCCGGCCGGCGCAGCAGCCCCGCCGCGCCGAGCTGCCGTACGGCGAGCAGCACCGAGTAGGCGGGCCGGCCCAGCTTGCGGGCCAGGTCGGCCGGGGTCGCCGAGCAGTCCGCGCCGACCAGGATCTCCCACTGGAGCGAGGTCAGCATGACCTGCTGGGCGGGGATGCGCGCCAGCGGGACGACCGGAAGCGTGTCCAACTCGGCGGAGGGCCAGGCCTGCTCCAACTGTGCTCTCCTTCGTCCGTGCTCCCGCAGCAGCCCGGTCACGTCGAAATACCACTGGGGTCCGAGCCAGTGCCGGTCGTCCGGGCGGAACCGCGGCCGGAAACCGGAGGCGCCGAACAGGAAGAACGCCGCGTCGAGCACCGCTCCCAGCACGCAGAACTCCAGCTCGCCGCGGGTGAGCACGCCCCGGTCGACCAGGAGGTCGCCGCCCCACCGCTCCTCGGACGAGGCCTGTCTGGCCTGCCGTACGGTCTGCGCGCCGACCCGGCCGCCGGCGACCAGCAGGTCCTCCACCCGCGGACAGCAGTGGCTCTCGGCGTAGGTCACCCGGCCGCCGGTGAGGTAGAACACTCCGGCCTTGCCCAGGCGGAGGGCACCGGTGGCCCCCTCGTCGGCGAGTTCGCGCAGGACGCTCTCGGCACTCGGCATGGCTCATCACGTCGTCATGAGCTGGCCGGAAAGGTTCTGGAGCCGGTGGCGGGCGAGCGCCAGATTAGAACGTTCCGGATCCAGTCGGACATATATCACTAATGGACCGTCGAAAACGGTCTCCAGGGGCTTCAGTAAATAGTGCCCGTCGTCCGCCGTGATGATCATTTCGTTGATCCGGACCGCTCCGGTGGGGGAGGTGAGAGAGATCCCGTCCAGCGCCGCCTGCAGGGTCGCGCTCAGGCCGGCGGCGGACTTCTCCGTGTCGAACCGGCCGCCACCGCCCCCGGTGGCCACGGCCGTGCCGCTGGTCTGGTCGATCAGGATCGCATCCAGCGCACCGGGGATGGCCATCACCTCGGTCAGGCATTCTTCGATTCCGAGCACTCGATCTCCCTCGCCGACGACTGCGGAAAAGGTCGCTCGGTAAGAGTAGGGATATCGGGGCTGTCGTTAAGTGTCCTGACAAAAACGGAGATGTGGTGAGGCTAAGGATTTGAACACCGAGTAGAAGGATGTGCATCCCCGGGGCGGGGATTACAGATCCTCGGAGATGAGCGCCTTCTCGTCCGGCTTGAAAACAAGAATGTTCCTCACATATGACCGCACGGCGGCCTGCAGTCCGATGTCGGAGCCCGTCTCCTCGGAGAGGTACCAGCGGTGGTCGAGCACCTCGTGGAAGATCTGGGCGGGCTCCAGCTTGCGCCGCAGCTCCTCCGGGACCGCCTCGATCGCCGGGTGGAAGACCTCCATCAGCCAGCGGTGGGCCACGATCGCCTCGTCCTCGTGGCGCAGGCCGAACTCGACCCGGAAGGCGTCGAGGTCGTTCAGCAGCCGCCTGGCCTGGTTCTCCTCCACGTCCAGACCGGTGAGGCGGAGCAGTCTGCGCTGGTGGTGACCGGCGTCCACGACCTTGGGCCGGACGATGAGGCGGCCGGTGCCGGCCTTGCGGCGGACCATCATCTCGGCCACGTCGAAGCCGAGGCGGTTGAGCCGCCGGATCCGCTGGTCGATCTTGTGCCAGTCGACCTCCTCGATGATCTCGTCGGAGGTCAGCTCGTCCCAGAGCCGGTGGTAGCGCGCGCAGACGGAGTCGGCGGTCTCCTCGGGGTCGATGGAGGGGTGGAGCAGGCCGCCCGCCTCCAGGTCGAGCATCTCGCCGTAGATGTTGGTGTGCGCGACGTCGATGTCGTGCCGGCGCTGCCCCTCGCTGATCATCGGGTGGAGCTCGCCGGTCTCGGCGTCGACCAGGTAGGCGGCGAAGGAGCCGGCGTCCCGGCGGAACAGCACGTTCGACAGGGAGCAGTCGCCCCAGTAGAAGCCGTTCAGATGGAGCCGGACGAGCAGGACCGCCAGCGCGTCGAGCAGCCGGTTGAGCGTGTCCGGCCGTACGGTGCCCGACATGACGGCCCGGTAGGGCAGGGAGAACTGCAGGTGCTGCGTGATCAGCGCGGAGTCCAGCGGCTCGCCGTCCTTCCCGGTCCTGCCGGTGACCACAGCCACCGGCTCCACCGCGGGGGTGTCCAGGCGGTTCAGGTCCCACAGCAGGCGGTACTCCCGCTGGGCGAACTTCTCGCTGATCTCCTTGATCGCGTAGACCCGGCCGGAGAGCCGGGTGAAGCGCACCACGTGCCGGGAGATGCCGCGGGGCAGCGAGACCAGGCGGTGCTCCGGCCAGTCCTCCAGGGGGACGTCCCACGGCAGGCGGAGCAGCAGGTCGGGGTCGCTGGGGGTGCCGGTCAGCTGGAGGGGCATCGTCAGTCCTCGCGGGTGGGGGCGGCGGGCAGGTCCTCGCGGACCGGGAAGACGGGGGGATGGAAGGCGCGGTGGGCCACCGCCGCGAGCTGCTCGGAGGTGAGCACCCGCGGCTCCCCGAGCGCCCGGGCCCGGACGTAGACCTCGCAGAGCCACTCCAGCAGCCGCGTCGCCTCGAAGGCGCCCGCGAGGTCGGCGCCGACGGTGACCCCGCCGTGGTTGGCCAGGAGCGCGGCGGTCCTGCCCTCGAGCGCGGCGCGCACGCCGGCGGCCAGCTCGGGGGTGCCGTAGGTGGCGTACTCGGCGACCCGGACAGGTCCGCCGAGCAGGAGCACGGTGTAGTGGATCGGCGGCAGCTCGGTCATGGTGCTGGCGACCACGGTGCCGAACGTGGAGTGGGTGTGCACGACGGCCCGGGCGTCGCCGCTCGCGTAGACCGCCAGGTGCATCGGGGTCTCGGAGGAGGGCTGCAGGCCGCCCTCGACCAGGTGGCCCGCCACGTCGACGATCGGGCAGGCCTCGGGCTCCAGCCGGTCCAGGGGGACGCCGCTCGGCGTCACCGCGACCAGGTCGCCCTCGCGCACGCTCAGATTCCCGGCGGTGCCGACGACCAGCCCGGTCTCGGCGGCCCGCCGGCCGTACTCGCACAGCAGACGGCGCTGATCAGCCAGAAGCATGGGATTCAACGTAAGGGGTTGCCGATATAGGCGGCAAATGATGACCAATAGGTGGAAGCCGGGAATTTCTGAACTCCGTGGGTCCGGGGGCCGGGGCCGGGGGTTCACGGACCCGGCGGCCGGGCCGCCCGGGGTGTGGGCGGGCACGCGCGGGCGGGGCATGGGTGTGGGCGGGCACATGCGGGCGCGGCATGGGTGTGGCGCTGTTTGGCGTCGCCACCGCCGCCGTGATCTCCTGGGGTGATGGACCTGCTTGACGACTCCGCAGTGCAGCAGCGGCTGGCCGAGGTGCCCGAGTGGCGGCGCGAGGGCGACGAGATCCGCCGGAAGGTCGCGGCCCCGGACTTCCCGACCGCGATCCGCATCGTCGACGAGATCGCGGTCGAGGCCGAGAAGATGAACCACCACCCCGACATCGACATCCGCTGGCGCACCCTGCACCTGGCCCTGACCACCCACGACGCGGGCGGCCTGACCACGAACGACTTCGCCCTGGCCGCCCGCATCGACGAGATCGCCGCCGCGCACGGAGCCTGATCCCCGCGCGGGGCCGCCCGTCCCCGCCCGGCCGATGGTGCGATGAGGGGGAACGAGTGGGAGCTCCATGACTCGAATACTCTGCGTGCCTTGACGGTCACTGACTAGAGTTGAGCGTCGTTCCAGTCATCGGCCGGTCGAGGAGTAATGCGATGCGCCTATCGCGCCTGTCCTGGTTTCTCGCCCCTGTCACCTTGATCACGGCGGCCTGCGGCGGGCAGGCGGAGATGGCGCGTCCGGCCGTGCACGACGTCGCCCCGGCCGAGGTCAAGCTCTCCGGAGGCGGCACGTTCGGCGCACCGGCCCCCAGGGCCGCCGCGATCGTCTACGACCGCGCGCTCGTCCCGCCCGGCGCCTCGGCCCGGGTGACGGCCGAGTCCGGAGCGGTGCTGTCCACCGCGAAGGTGGAGGTCAGCGGATTCCTGCCCCGCCGGACGTACGGCGTGCACCTGCACGTCAACCCGTGCGGGGCCGACCCGGAGGAGGCCGGGCCGCACTACCGGCAGCACGGCCACTCCCACGCCAGCGCCACCAGCGAGGTCTGGCTGGACTTCACCACCGACCGGCGGGGCGCGGCCACGGCGGCGGCGAAGCAGGACTGGGCGTTCATCCCCGGCCGGCCGCCGCGCTCCCTGGTGATCCACGCCGAGCCGACCAGGGCGGAGGGGACCGACGCAGGCGCCGCCGGACCGCGGGTCGCCTGCGTCACGCTCGCCGAGCGCTGACGGCGGCGCGGGCCCGCGCCCTCCTCGGGGGAGGGCACGGGCCGGCGCCATATCGGGTGAGCTGTGGCTCCGGCGTGTAAGACGAATCGTGTTACGTTCGTCTTATGACGACGACGGTGACAGTGCGTCTCGATGAGAAGACGCGCAGAGAGCTTGAGCAGGTCGCGGAGGAAATGGGCGAGTCCGTCTCGGAGGTCGTCCGGAAGGCGATCCACCTGGCGTGGTTCACCACGATGCAGGAAAGGATGCGGAAGGAGTCCGCCGAGATCGCCAATGATCCGGCCGAGCGCGAGGAGGCCGAGCGGATCCGCGAATGGGCGCGCTACCTTGCTTCGTAAAGGGTCGATCTTCCATGTGACGCTGCCTGGACAGTCCCGAGACCATGTACAGCAGGGACGGCGGTACGCCGTCGTGGTGACGGCCACCGGCTTCATCGGCTCGGTCGTGACGGTCGCCCCCACGTCCACCTCCGCCCGGGCGAGCCTCACGCGCCCCGAGGCGGAGATCGAAGGCCGTAAGTGTCGGATCCTGCTCGAACAGATGCTGGCTGTGGATGTCACGAAGCTGACGCACTGGGTGGGTGTTCTGGACGACGACGAGATGAACGCGTTGGATGACGCTCTCCGGCTCTACCACGGGCTGCTCTGAGCACGTCCTGTCGTGGGAGAGGCGGGGCCTCAGCCGAACACGGCGGGCGGGGGGACGGGGAGGACGACGGGATCGCCGTCGTTGAGCGGGGGCGCTCCGGCGACGAACCTGGTGAGGTCCTCCCCGTGGACGCAGCGCGCCTGCGTGAGGCCGCCCGCGGCCCGGCGGGTCAGCCCGTCGACCGGGAGCCCGGTGCGGGAGGCGGCGGCGATGAGGTTGCCGAACCGCCGGCCGCGGAGCACGCCGGGCTCGGCGAGCATCGCGACGTGGGGGAAGGCGCCGCGGATCGTCGCGAGCACCCGCCGGGCGAAGGCCAGCCCCTTGCCGTCGGCGATGTTGACCAGCAGGGTGCCGTCCGGGCGCAGCACCCGGGCGACCTCGTCCATGTACTGCGAGGTGGCCAGGTCGAGCGGCATCATGGCGCCGCTGAAGGCGTCCAGCACGAGCAGGTCGGCCGAGCCGTCGCCGAGCTGGGCGGTGGCCGTGCGGCCGTCGAGGATCCTGACCTTGAGACGGGGGACGGACTTCAGGCGGAGGTGGTCGCGGACGAGCTGGACCAGACCGGCGTCGGGTTCGGCGACGATCTGCCGGGACCCCGGCCGGACCGCCGCGACGTAGCGGGGGAGGGTGCAGGCGCAGCCGCCGATGTGCACGGCGTCCAGCGGGCCGGGCGGCAGCAGGTCGACCACCAGGGCCATCAGCTGGACGTACTCGAAGTCGAGATAGGTGGGGTCGTCCAGGTCGACGTAGGACTGGGGCACGCCGCCGGAGGAGACCACCCAGCCCGAGGGCCGGTCGAGGTCGGCCAGGAGCTCGACCTCGCCGAAGGTCACCGGATAGCGGCCGGGCGCCGGCCCCCGTGGTTCCCGCCTGGACATCCCTTCGACCCTCTTCCCTGACGCGCGCGGGGCGGACACCGCCGCCGAGTGGACACTGCTGAGGAAACCGTATGCGCATCCGGCGGGTCCCCGGGCGCGCGGCCGGGGCCCGCCCCCGCCGTACCGGCGGCCCCGCCGCGGGTCCGGAGGTGTGGCGGGCCCCGCCGGGGGAAGCGAGATCGGGACGAAGGTCCCTTTCTCCCCGGGAGCCCGCGGGAGAGGATCACTGTAGGGGAGATCACAACCTACGCAAGCGTAAGTTACGGTACCGTAGGTTCATGACCATGACAGCTTCTGAGACTTCCGAGAGGCCCTCGCTCCAGGAGTCGATCAAGCCGCGCCTGCGCGGCTGGCTGCACGCCGGAGCCCTGCCTGTCACGCTCGTCGCCGGTTTCGTCCTCGTCGCGCTGGGGCCCACCCTGCAGGCGCGGCTCGCCGCGGTGATCTACGCGATCACCTCCGGCCTGCTCTTCGGCATCTCGGCGACCTACCACCGCGGCACGCTCTCACCGCGTCTGGAGGGCGTGCTGCGCCGCCTCGACCACGCCAACATCTACCTGATCATCGCGGGCACCTACACGCCGTTCGCGCTGCTCGCGCTGGACGGCGCGGCGAGAGTGGTGGTCCTGTCCGTGATCTGGACCGGCGCGATCGCGGGGGTGCTCTTCCGGGTGCTCTGGCTCAGCGCGCCCCGCTGGCTGTCCACCGCCCTCTACATCGCCCTCGGCTGGACGGCCGTGTTCGTGCTGCCCCAGCTGATGGAGGGGGCGGGCGTGGCGGCGGTGGTCCTGGTCTTCGTCGGCGGGGTCCTCTACACCGCCGGCGGCGTCGTGTACGGCCTGCGCCGCCCCGACCCCTCGCCCCGCTGGTTCGGCTTCCACGAGGTCTTCCACGCCTTCACCCTGGCCGCCTATCTGGTCCAGTACGTGGCGGTGTCCATGGTCGTCTACGGCGCCTCCTAGAGTTCCCGTATGACGAGCATCCGGGAGCTGGCCGCCGAGCCGTACGTCTCCGTGACGACCTTCCGCAGGAACGGGGCGGCGGTCGCCACGCCGGTCTGGACGGCCCCCGACGGCGAGGCCATGGTGATCTGGTCGGCGGCCTCGGCGGGCAAGGTCAAGCGGATCCGCAACAACGCCGAGGTCACGGTCCGGGCCTGCGACGTGCGGGGGAGGGTCCGCGGCGAGGAGGTCGCGGGCCGCGCGGAGATCCTGTCCGACGAGGAGACCGAGCGGGTGCGGGGCCTGCTGGTGAAGAAGTACGGCCTGCAGGCCCGGCTGACCATCCTCGGCAGCAGGCTCCGCCGGGGGAGGACGGGCAGCGTCGGCATCCGCATCACCCCCGCCGGCTGACCGCGGCGGGCCGGTCGTCAGAGGGGTCAGCTCGCCGCGAGGCCGAGGCGGCGGGCGGCGAGCTCGGCGTAGAGCGCGGCCCCGTCGGACAGGACGGCGTCGTCGAAACGCGCCTCCGGCGAGTGGTTGTAGGCGGCCCGCTCCGGGTCGAGGTCCGGCGGGCACGCGCCGAGCGCCACGAACGCCGAGGGGACCCGGTCGCAGACGTAGGAGAAGTCCTCGGCGCCGGTGAAGGGCCGGGGCGCCCGGACGAACCGCTCCTCGCCGTAGACCTCGCGGACGGTCGCGCCGACGAACTCGGCCTCGGCGCCGTCGTTGACCGTGACCGGGTAGCCCATCTCGAAGAAGGCGTCGACCTCCAGGCCGTGCGCCGCGGCGATGCCCTCGACGAGGGCCACCGACCGCTCCAGCACCCGCTGGTGGGAGGCGGTGGAGAACGACCGGATCGTCGCCTCGAACCGGGCCTCCTCGGGGATCACGTTGTCGACCGTGCCGGCGTGGAAGGAGCCGACGGTCACCACCACCGGGTCGAACACGTCGAAGCCGCGCGTCACCATGCTCTGCAGCGCGAGGACCATCTCGCACGCCGCGGGGACCGGGTCCTTGGCCAGGTGCGGGGCCGAGCCGTGCCCGCCGGCGCCGCGCACGGTCACGACGAGCCGGTCGGCGGCGGCCATGATCGGCCCGGTCCTGGTGAGGAAGAGCCCGTTCGGCAGGACCGAGCTGATCACGTGCAGGGCGTAGGCCGCGACCGGGAGCTCGCCGGAGGCTTCCAGCACCCCCTCGTCGATCATGTGCTGCGCGCCCCGGTGGCCCTCCTCGCCCGGCTGGAACATGAAGACCACGTTCCCGGCGAGCCGGTCGCGCTCGGCCGTGAGCAGGTGGGCCGCCCCGGCGAGCATGGTGGTGTGCAGGTCGTGGCCGCAGGCGTGCATCCTCCCGTCCACCCGGGAGGTCACCTCGGCGTCGGCGCGCTCGGAGACCGGCAGGGCGTCCATGTCGCCGCGGAGCAACACGGTCGGGCCGGGCAGCGCGCCGCGCAGCACCGCGGTCACCGAGCTGAGCCGGGTGCCGAGCCGTACCTCCAGCGGGAGGCCGGACAGGGCGGTCAGGACCTTCTCCTGGGTTCTGGGCAGGTCGAGGCCCAGCTCGGGCTCCCGGTGCAGGGCGTGGCGGAGACGGACCAGTTCGTCCCGCATGTCGGCGGCGGATTCGCGAAGGGACACCGGGTACTCCTCGTGGACGTGGGCGCTTCGAGGCACGATAACCCGGACCGGCGGGTGCCGGGGAGCCGCCGGGATCCGCCGGCCGCGACGGACGCGCACCGACGCCCGCCGACGGCCACGGACGCGTGAACGCAGGACGGTGACCGTAGGATCTTCACAAAAATCAGAAATGAAACGTAATATCTTCAGGTAAGAGCGCCAAAACGAGGGGAATCACCGGTCCAGCTCATTGTGGAGGGGACATGGACGTACACGCCCGCCTCGCTCGCCACCTGCTCGTGGACGGCTACCGGCTGGTGCTGGACCTCGAACGGAGCCGGGGATCCCGGCTCGTCGACGCCCGGACCGGCCGCTCCTACCTGGACTTCTACAGTTTCTTCGCCTCCGCCCCGCTCGGGGTGAACCCGTTCGGCGACGACGAGGAGTTCCTCGCCCGGCTCGGCCGGGTCGCCGCGAACAAGCCCGCCAACCCCGACCTCTACACCGCCCACCTCGCCGACTTCGCCGAGACCTTCGCCCGCGTGCTCGGCGACCCCGAGCTGCCCCACCTGTTCTTCGTCGAGGGCGGCGCCCTGGCCGTGGAGAACGCGCTGAAGTGCGCCTTCGACTGGAAGTCCCGCCGCAACGAGGCGGCCGGCCGCTCCCCGGAACTCGGCACGAAGGTCCTCCACCTCACCCGGGCCTTCCACGGACGCAGCGGCTACACCCTCTCGCTGACCAACACCGACCCGGTCAAGACCGACCGGTTCCCGAAGTTCGACTGGCCCCGCATCGAGGTGCCCGCCGTCCACCTCGGCGACGTCGAGGCCGCGGAGGAGCGGGCCCTGGCCCAGGCGCGGGCCGCGTTCGAACGGCACCCGCACGACATCGCCTGCTTCATCGCCGAGCCCATCCAGGGCGAGGGCGGCGACAACCACATGCGCGCGGAGTTCCTCCAGGCGATGGAACGGCTCTGCCATGAGCACGACGCGCTGTTCGTCCTGGACGAGGTGCAGACCGGGGGCGGCACCACCGGCACCCCGTGGGCCTACCAGCAGCTGGGCCTCCGCCCCGACGTGGTCGCCTTCGCCAAGAAGGTGCAGGTGGGCGGGGTGATGGCGGGCCGCAGGGTGGACCTGGTCCCGGACAACGTCTTCCGGGTGAGCGGCCGGATCAACTCCACCTGGGGCGGCGGTCTGGTGGACATGGTCCGCTCCCGCCGGATGCTCGAGATCATCGAGCGCGACGGCCTGATCCCGCGGGCGCGGGAGCTGGGCGAGGAGCTCCTCGCCATGCTGCTGAGGATCCAGGACCGGTTCCCCGGCCGGGTGGAGAACGCGCGCGGACGCGGTCTGATGTGCGCCTTCGACCTTCCCTCGGGAGCGGAACGGGACCGGCTGGTGGCCCGGCTGCGCGAGGACGAGGGCGTGCTCGTGCTGCCCTGCGGGGAGCGCTCGGTACGGCTCCGCCCGGCGCTCTCGGTCACGCCGGAGGAGCTCCGGGAGGGGACGGAGGCCATCGCCCGGGCCCTGGAGGCGTCCCGGGAGGGCTCGGAGGCCGTCGTCCGGGCCCTGGACCCCGTCCTGTGAGGCTCCGGCCCGTCCTCTAGAGGTCCCGCCTCCGCGGGCCGTCCGCGCCGGCCCCGGTCCCGTCCCGTCTGCCGGCGGGGGATCCGGCGTCCCCGGAGGCGGCCCGCTCCCGCCAGAGGCCGATCGCGGTCACCCGCGAGCTCACGCCGAGCTTGGTGTAGATCCGGTTCACGTGGTTCTTGACGGTCTTCTCGCTGAGGAACAGGTGCCGGGCGATCTGCCCGTTGGAGTGGCCGTCCGCGATCAGGTCCATGACCTCGGTCTCGCGCCTGCTCAGACCCGTCACGACTCGGGGTCCGCCGTCGGATCCCGCACCGTCGACTCTCATCCCGCCTCCGAGGAAGCAACACGGTCAGGTCGCCGAGGCCCCCGGTCTTACGGCGTAGCAACACGAGCGAGCATAACCCGTGATGTCCTGCTTTGGTGGGAAAGTTGGATGTCTGGGAAAAGCGGAACGGCCGGTCCCGAAGGACCGGCCGTTCACCTGGGGTGAGTGATGGGACTTGAACCCACGACATCCAGGACCACAACCTGGCGCTCTGCCAACTGAGCTACACCCACCATGTCCGCCGTCTCGCGGCGGCGGCACATGAAAAGTGTAGCGGTCTCCGGGAGTGCTCACGCACCCCGTTTTACGGCGGCGCCGCGCGCCGCGGCGTCCCCCGCGTTCACTCGGGAGGGGAGGCCTGCGCGGAGATGCTCTCGGCGAGCTCGCGGGCGGTGGCGGAGTCGGGCCCGGGGTGGGGCACGAAGACCGCCGCGCGGTAGTAGCGGAGCTCGCGGATGCTCTCGACGATGTCGGCCAGCGCCCGGTGGCCGCCCTGCTTCTCCGGGGAGGCGAAGTAGGCCCGCGGGTACCACCGCCGGGCGAGCTCCTTGATCGAGGAGACGTCGATCATCCGGTAGTGCAGGTACGCGTCCACGAGGGGCATGTCGCGCGCGATGAACGACCTGTCCGTGGCGATGGAGTTGCCGCAGAGCGGGGCCTTCTTCGGCTCCTTCACGTGGCCCTTGATGTAGTCGAGGACGAGCGCCTCGGCCTCGGCCAGCGTGACACCCCCGCCCAGCACGTCCAGCAGGCCGGAGGCGGTGTGCATCTCCCGCACCACCTCCGACATCTGCTCCAGCGACTCGGGCGGGGGCTTGATGACCACGTCGACGCCCTCGTCCAGCTGGTTGAGCTCGCCGTCGGTGACCACGCAGGCCACCTCGACGAGGGCGTCACGGCCGAGGTCGAGCCCGGTCATCTCACAGTCGATCCAGACCAGCAGGTCACTCATAACCTTCAGGGTAGTGCCCCCCGCTCAGGAGAGTTCGAGCGACTTGAGCACCCGGTCGGTCACCGAGGTGTCCAGGTTGTCCGGGATGGACAGGTACAGCAGCGCGGGCGGCTTCTCCCCCCGGTCCACGAGCACGAAGGTGACGATCTCCTTCTTCCACTTCCAGCCGTTCTGCGCGGAGACCTCGCTGAAGTCCAGCTCGAACGAGAGCCGCCAGGCGTCCTTGCCGCTGACCTTGATGGCCTCGCGCTCGAGGACCTTGCGCTCGTGCGGCGGGCTGTAGAAGAGCGGTTCGATGACCGCCATGAGCCGCGCGGTGGCGGCGTCCATGCTCTTCGGCCCGTCGTACCCGTAGCGGGAGGAGAGCTCCGCGGTGTAGATCGTGCCGAGCCAGTCAGCGCCCTGCCCGTTGAAGTTCTCGTGGGAGAGCGTCTCCGCCGCGCTGGTCCACGCCAGGCCGAGCTCCTGCGGGGTGCCGGCCTGGGCGGGCACCTGCCACTTGTCGCCGGGGAAGTCGTAGGACAGGCCGGTGACCTGGTCGACGATGCGCCCGTTCTCCGGCTGGGGCAGGCTCCCGGAGGGGCTCTGCGAGGCCGAGGGCGAGGGCGTCGGCTCGGCCGTCGGCTCGGGGGTGCTCTCCCGCGTCGCGCTCGGCACCGGAGCCGGGGCGGAGTCGCTCGCGTTGGACGGGGAGTCCGGGTCGACCAGGAACACGGCGGCGGCCACGATGCCCGCGATCAGGACGACGATCCCGCCGCCGCCGAGGATCCACGGCCACGGGCTCTTCTTGACCGGCTGCGACCCGTACGGCATGCCGGGGCCGGCGGGTCTTCCGTAGGGGCCTGCGGGTCCGCCGTAGGGTCCCCCGGGAGCGGGCCCGCCGTAGGGGCCGGCGGGCGCGGGCCCGCCGTACGGCCCCGCGGGGGCCGCGGGCGCGCCGTAGGGCGTGGCGGGGGCCGCGTAGGGGCCGGCAGGGGCGGGTCCGCCGTAGGGGCCGGCGGGCGGGGGTCCGCCGTACGGCCCGGTGGGCGAGGGACCGTCGTACGGCCCGGCGGGCGAGGGACCGGCCGGAGCCGAGGGGGCGCCGTGCTCCGCGGGCGCCATCCGGACGGTCTCGTCAGCGGGCGGTCCGTCCCAGCGCGGCTGCTCCATCTGGAGCGTCATGCCGCTCTGGGACGGCGGAGGAGTCTGCTGGGCCGAGTCCCCCGGCGGGAACGACGGGCCCGTCTGGGGGCCCTGGGACGCGGCCTGGTCGGCGGCCGGCGCGTCGGCCTGGTGGGTGGCGTCGGTCCACTGGCTGCCGTCCCACCACCGCAGTTGCGGGGAGCCGTAGGGATCGGGGTACCAGCCGGCGGGGGTCTGCGTGGTCATGCCCGTCAGAGTAGTAAGAATCCCGTATGCGGCGCATTGTGGACCTTGCGGTGCTTCGTCGGCGGCCGCCTCACCGGCATCTGTAGGTGAAGCTCTTCTTGTCCTCGACCGCCTCGCCGTCGGGCACCGGCGAGAGCACCTCCAGGGTGACCGTGCCCTTGAACGTGCCCTTGCCCCGCACGTCCCAGCGGAGGGTCACCTCGTGCTCGGTCTCCCCGCCCGGCACACGGTGGGTGTGCTCGACCGGCTCGTCGCCGTCGCTGCGCAGCCACCGGTAACGGATCTCTCCCGCCGACCCGTTGGTGGTGAGCACCCCCCGGATCGCGGCGGACTCCCCGCACTTGAGCGTCTTCTTGGGCACCACCACCTCCGCTCCGGTCACGGCCAGGGCGCTGGCCGGGGTCCGCAGCAGCCAGGCCAGCGCGGCGCCCGCGAGTATCAGGGCCAGGACGACCGCGGAGAGCGCCGTGCGGTAGCGCCGGCCCGCCGGGGGCCGGGGCCCGCGCCGCCCGGCGGCGCCGGTGGAGTGCACCGTGGCCTGCTCCCGGCCCCCCCGCCAGATCCGGGCCGCCGTCGTCTCCGCCGGCACCCCCGGGCCGAACCGCACGACGGTCTCGCCGGCGCGGCTTCCGGGACCCTCGCCGGTGCGCTCCCCGCCGCCCGCGCCGACGTGGAGCAGGGTGACGATCTCCCCCTCGTCCATGCCGGCCCTGCCCGGCGACGGGGACGGGGATGGGACCGGGTACGCCGCCCGGGTGGCCGCCTCGTGGACGGACCACCGGTGCGCGGTCTCCGTCAGCCGTTCACGGGTGGGGAACCCCGACGGGAGCAGGGTGCGCCCGGCGAGCAGCGTGTCACGGGCCGCGGCCAGGCCGCGGGTGGTGGCGGCCGCCGCCACCTGTTCCAGCAGGCCGGCCGCCCGTGGGGCGTCCGCGGCCCAGGTCGCCGCCAGGCCGCGGGCGAGCGAGGCCCAGGCCGCCACGTCCCGTTCCGGGGCCGGCGGCCGCCCGTGCAGCGCGTCGGCCAGCCCGCGCTCGGCGAGCAGCACCACGCCGCCCGGAGCGATCACCACGGTGCCGGGATGCACCGCTCCGTGGGCGAGCCCGGCGGCGTGCACGGCCAGCAGCGTCTGAGCCGTCTCCGCCAGCACGGTGGCCGCGTCGCCGGCGTCGGGCCGGGGGACGCCGGGGGCGTCGCCCAGCAGGTCGCCCACGGTCGGGCCGGCCGGCTCCGCGGTGAGCAGCCAGACCTCGCCGTGCGCGGAGACCAGGTCGGCGACCGGGACCAGCCCCGCCAGGCCGCTCCGGGCGAGCCTGCGGTCGGCGAGCACAGCCGCGACCACCCGGTCGCGCGCCGCCGGGCCGGAGACGGCGCCGGGCTCGAACCTGAGCGCGCTCGCCGGCGCGCCCGTGGCCGAGACCGCCGCGTACCAGGTGCCGAGTTCCCCCGTCCAGGTCCGGCCGGTCAGCCGGTACCCCGCGAGTCGATCCTGCCCGATGTCCACGATCGTGTCCGTTCCCCCAGCCACCCCGCCCTGTCCGGGGTGGTCCCGATCTACCGCCGTCCACCGCCAGTGTGGATGGACGCCCCCCTGCCCGTCACCGGTTCCGCCCGGTGGCCGTGCGCGGCCACCGGGCACGCGCGGGTCACCCCGGCGCGGTCACCTGCGCGGGTCCATGACATGCGCGCGGCCGTCCCGGCGTGTCACCTGCGCGGGTCCACCACGTGTACGTGGTCGTCCCGGCGTGTCACCTGGGCGTCGGAGGGGAGTCCGGGGTGGTGTCCCCTCCGCCCGTGGAACTCGGGCTCGGGTCCGTCCGGGTCACGCTCGGGCTCGGCTCCGAGCCGGTCCGGGTGGGCGTCGGGAACGGGGGAATCCGGGTCGGCCTGATGGTCCGGGTCGGTCCCGCCGTCTGGGACGGGGACGAGGTGGAGCCGGGGGGGACCGGGCGCGACGTGACCGTGTACGGACCGCCGAGTCCGCTGTCCTCCTCCGTGGGAGTGGCGGACGGCTTCGCCGTCGGGCGCGCCGAAGGTCTCCTCGACGGCCGTGTCGTGGGCGCCGCAGTCGGGGCGGCCGCCGGGGCGGCCGTGCCGGTCGGCACGGCCGGAGGCGGTGCGGTCCCGGTCGCGGCGGGGGTGGCGGACGGCTCGGAACCGTCCGGGGCCGGCTCGTCGGCGGGCTCCTCCGCAGGCTCCTCCACGGGTTCCTCGGTGGGCTCCTCGCCCCCGGCCGTCTCGGCGGGGGTGCTCGGCACGGCGACCGAGCTCTGCGTCTTCAGTTCGGGGTCGTCGCCGAAGCCGAGCAGCGCGACGGCCAGGCCGGTGACCACCGCGACGCATCCGGCGGCGACCGCGATCTTCATCTCGACCCTGCCGAAACGGGGCCGGCCCGCGTCCTCGTCGAGGATGGTCTCCGCCAGGGAGGTGTCGACCTCCGGGGTCTCCGGCTGGCGGGGGAACAGCCCCGCCAGCAGCGCGGCGAGCGCGGCCAGGCGGCGACGCCCCCGCTCCTGCCAGTCGGGTCCGTACGCCTCGGCGGCGACCGCCTCCAGTTCGCTGAGGAACGCGGTGGCGGTCGACGGCCGGTCGGCCGGGTTCTTGGCCAGCCCGCGCTCCACCAGCCCTCGGAGCGCGGGCGGGACCTCCTCGGAGGGAGGCGGCGTGGCCTGGTGCTGCCGGGCCAGCGCGGCGAGGGTCTGCGCGCGGAAGGGCCGGGTCCCCGTCAGGCACTCGAAGAAGACCACGGTGGCGGCGTAGACGTCCGTGGCGGGGGAGGCCGGGGCGCCCGCCCACTGCTCGGGCGCCATGTACGGCGGCGTGCCCGCGGGGGATCCGCCGTCCCCGGAGGGGAGCGCGATACCGAAGTCGACGAGCTTGCTCGAGCCCTCGGCCTCCACCATCACGTTCTCGGGCTTGAAGTCGCGGTGCACGATCCCGGCGCGGTGCGCGGCGGCCAGGCCCATCAGCGAGCCCTTGAGCACGACGAGCGCGGCCTCCGGCCCGGTCGGCCCCTCCGAGCGCAGGAGCGCGCGCAGGGGGACGCCGTCCACGAGCTCCATGACGATGGCCGCGCCCTCGCCCGTCTCCAGGTAGTCGTACAGCCGGACGGCGTTCGCGCTGTTCAGCCGGTGGAGCAGCCGGGCCTCGTGCCGGAACCGCGCCACGAAGCCGGCGTCGCCGCGGAGCTCGTCGGACAGGTACTTGATCGCCACCAGTGTGCCGTCGGCGTCGTGCCGGGCCATCACCACACGCCCGGAGGCTCCGGCTCCCAGCTCCCGGATCTCCGTGTATCCAGGGACACGCCAGGCAGTCGGCATGCCGTACATCGCGGTCTCCTCAATCGCCTGGGCCCCCACCCGTGACAGACGGACCGTAGCTTAGCCAGAAAACGACGTATTTCGCGGATATATAGCGGATTCGACGCGTATGGCGGTGATGATCAGCTGTTATCCGATCTGGCCCGGACCCTTCTCCGCCTGCGTGGACGGTGCGCGGGTCACCGACCGTGACGGCACCGTTCTGGCCGGTGCGGGCACCTTGACCGTCGCCTTGACCGTCACCTTGGGCGTCGGCTTGCGGGTCGCCTTGACCGTCACCTTGGGCGTCGGCTTGGGGGACGGCCGCGCCGTGCGGCCGGTCGCCGACTCCGGGACCGGCGTGGTCCTGGGGGTGGCCTTGGGGCCGGTGCCCGCCGGGGGCCGGTCGGCGCACGGGGCGATCCGGCCGTTCACGCTGTCGGACCGTCCCGAGGGCAGTCCGGTCGCCGTGGCGCTCCAGCCCGATCCGCAGGGCACCTTGGGGAAGTCGAAGCGGACCGTCCGCGTGTAGTGCTTCGCCCCGGCCAGCGTCACGGTCGTCTGCCGGACGGTCCGGCCCACCCGGAAGGCGACGTGCAGGCGTACCCGCCGGTCGTTCGCGGCGCCGACGGTGACCGTGGTGACCGCCGCGCCCGAGGCGTTGACCGAGGCCCGCACCACGTCCACCCGCCGGACCTCGGACGGAGGGGCGGGCGCCGGGGTGGGAGTGGGGGCCGGCGTGGAGGCGCGGGTGGGCGTCGTGCCCGGCGAGGGCGTGGCGCCGGACCCGGGCGGAGGGACGGCGGTGGGGGACACGGAGGCGGACACGGAGGCGGACACGGAGGCGGACACGGAGGCGGACACGGAGGCGGACACGGTGGGGGATACGGAGGCGGACGCCGTGGGGGACACGGTGGGGGGTGCGGTGGACGGGGCGGAGGCGGAGGCGGAGGGGTAGGCGGTGGGCGGAGGGCCCGCCGGGCCGGTGACGGCCGGTCCTGCGGCGCCGGAGGAGGGCCCGGACGGTGAGCCGGACGAGGGCCCCGGCACGGAGGGGACCGGCCCGGCCGCGGAGGGCGCCGCGGGCCCGCCTGCCGGGGACGGGGAGGGACCCGCCGGAGCCGGTGACCCGGACGGCGCCGTGGACAGGGGCGCCGACAGAGGCGCGGGCGGGGTCGTGGAGGGCGCGGCGGCGGCGACGTCGATCCGCGGCTGGGCGGTCCGGTCGGCGGCCAGCACGTAGACGCTGACGCCGCCGGCGGCCAGCACCAGCCCGGCGCCCAGGGTGACGCCCGCGGACCTGGCGCGCAGGGTCCTCAGCACGGTGCGCAGCAGCGTGGTCTGGAACAGGGAGGACTGCGCCCCCGGATCGTGACCGCGGAGCCGGAACAGCAGGGGGAGCAGCGCCGCCAGTGCGGCCAGCCGGGCCCGCCCCCGCTCCTCCCAGTCCTGCCCGTAGGCCGCCGCGGCGACGGTCTCCAGTTCGGCGACGAACCCCGCGGCGGTGCCCGGCCGGCCGGCCGGGTCCTTGGCCAGTCCCCGCGCCACCAGCTCCCGGACGGGCTCGGGCACCGCCTCCACCGGGATCGGCGCGTGCGCGTGCTGGTGCAGCAGCACGGCCCGGTCGGTCGCCCGGTACGGCCGGGTCCCCGTCAGGCACTCGAAGAAGACCACGGTGGCGGCGTAGACGTCCGTGGCGGGGGAGGCCGGGGCGCCCGTCCACTGCTCGGGCGCCATGTACGGCGGCGTGCCCGCGGGCCGGTCGGCGTCCCCCGCCCGTACGGCGATGCCGAAGTCGACCAGCTTGCTGACGCCGTCGGCCTGGACGAGCACGTTCTCCGGCTTGTAGTCCCGGTGGACCACGCCGCTCCCGTGCGCGGCGGCCAGGCCCATCAGCGAGCCCTTGAGCACGGCGAGCGCGGCCTCCGGCCCGGTCGCGCCGTGCTCGCGGAGCAGCTCGCGCAGGGAGACGGCGTCCACCGCCTCCATCACGATCGCGGCGTTCCCGTCCTCTTCGACGTACTCGTAGAGCCGGGCCACGTTCGGGTCGTCGAGCTCCACCAGGAGCCGGGCCTCCGCGCGGAACCGCATCAGGAATCCGGGCTCGTCCCGGAGCGCCTCCGACAGATACTTGATCGCGACCGGGACGCCCGACTCGTCGTGCCGGGCGAGCACCACCCGGCCTCCGCCGCCCGCGCCGAGCTCGCGCGACTCGGTGTATCCGGGCACGCTCCATCCGCCGGTGGTCATCGCGCTCTCCAGAAGATCCGGGTTCGGGTCCTTTATATGAGACGTGCGCCCCCGGCGTCCGGTTTGCCGCAGAAGCCTTACCTGGAGGCCAGGTTCCGGGTGGCGATGTGCGCGGGTACGGGCAGATCCGCCGTCATCGCCGGGTCGGGCTCGGGCTCGCCCCACGCCACCCGGAGCGGCAGCACCCCCGCCCAGACCGGGAGCGCGTAGTCCTCCTCGTCGTCGACCGGCGGCCCCTGCCGTACCTTGACCGAGGCCTCGGCCAGGGAGAGGGCGAGCACGGCCGTCGCCGCGAGCTCCTTGCGGGTCGGCGGGCGCACGGCGTCCCACTGGCCGGGGGCGAGCTGCTCGGTGAGGGCGCGCAGCCCGGCCAGCCGCTCCTCGGGGTCGGTCACCAGGCGCGGCCTGCCGTAGATCATGGCCGAGCGGTAGTTGACCGAGTGGTGGAAGGCCGAGCGGGCCAGCACGACGCCGTCCACGTGGGTGACGGTGACGCAGACCTCGCCGTCGGCCCGCAGCGAGGTGGCGCCGGTGGAGCCGTGCAGGTAGAGGGTGTCGCCGATGCGGCCGTACCCGGTGGGCACGACCATCGGCACGCCACCGGCCACCACGCCCAGGTGGCAGACCAGCCCGGCGTCCAGCACGGCGTACAGCTCGGCGCGGTCGGTGCGGGCCCGGTCCTTGGAGCGGCCGAGGGCGGTGCGCGGGGTCGCCGAGAGCGGCGCGGGCGAGGGCTCCCCGGAGGGCGCCCCCGGGGACGGCTCAAGGGGCGGCTCGAGAGACGGCTCGAGAGACGGATCTGGGGACAGGATGGACATCGAGGACTCCAGGAGGGCGGGACGCCGGAGGACGCCGGGACCCCCGTGGGGAGGAAGCCTCCGGCACGGCCCTAACCTAGGCGGCGAGTGGAACGGAGAACACGTCCACTTCCCGCCGCTTCCCGGAGACCACTTCCTCCCGTCCTTCCCGGCGACCGTTCCTTTCTGGAGACCACCGTGCCCCCCATCCCCGTCGAGCTCCCCCTGGCGGTGGACCGTGCCGCCCCGGCCTCCCTCACCGTCCAGCTCGGCGACCGCCTGCGCGAGGCCATCCGCGGCGGAGCCCTGGCACCCGGCGAGCGGCTGCCCTCCACCCGAGCCCTGGCCCGCCAGCTCGCCGTCAGCCGCACCGTCGTCACCGACGCCTACCAGCAGCTCTACGCCGAGGGCTGGATCGAGGGCCGGCACGGCTCCGGCACCTACGTGGCCGACCTGGGCCCCTCCTGGCGGGCCGCACCCGCCGGGCCCGCCGTACCCGGGGGGAGGGGCGCGGCGGGCCGGGCGGACGGGCCCGCGCGGGACCGCCCCGGCGGCTCCGGCGTGGCGGGCGCATCCGGGGCGGCGTCAGCGGCGGGTGCGGAGGACCGGTGCGGGACCGCTCCGCCGGACGGCGGGTCCCGGACGGCGGGCCGGCGCGACGGGCGCGGCCGGACCGGGCCGGACGGCCGGGCCGTGATCGACCTGCGGCCGGGCCGGCCGTGGGTTCGGGACTACGACGAGGCGGCCTGGCGGCGGGCCTGGCGCGCCGCCGCCGACCTGCCGCCGGGCGACGAACCCGACCCCTACGGCTTGCCGCGCCTGCGCGAGGAGCTGGCCCGGCACCTGCGCCGGGCCAGGACCGTCCCGGCGGGCCCGGAGAACATCATGGTCACCCGCGGCACCGGCAACGGCCTCGACCTGGTCGCGGCCACCGTGCTGCGCCCCGGCGACCGGGTGGGTGTGGAGGACCCCGGCTGGAGCCGGGCCCGGACCATCCTCGCCGGCCGGGGCGCCGAGATCGTCCCCTGCCCGGTGGACGCCGACGGCGTCATCGTCGAGGAGCTCCCGGCGGACCTGCGCCTGCTCTACACCACCCCCGCCCACCAGTACCCGCTCGGCGGCAGGCTGCCCGTCGCGCGCCGCGAACGGCTGCTCGCCTGGGCCCGGCGCAGCGGCGCGCTGGTCGTGGAGGACGACTACGACGCCGAGTTCCGCTACGACGTCGCCCCGCTGCCCGCCCTGTACGGCCTCGACCCCGCCCGCGTGGTCCTGCTCGGCACTCTGTCCAAGTCCCTGTCCCCGGACATCGGGGTCGGCTGGCTGGTGGCGGCCCCCGACCTGCTCGCCGCCGTCGCCCGGACCCGCCGGGAGCTGACCGACCGCACCAGCGGCCCGGCCCAGCAGGCGGTGGCCGTCCTGCTGGAGCGCGGAGACCTGGACCGGCACCTGCGCCGCATGCGCCGCCAGTACGCCCGGCGGCGGGCCGCGCTGGTGGCGGCCCTCGGCTCCCGGGTGACGGGGGACACCGCCGGGCTGCACGTCATGATCGAGCTGCCCGGGCACGAGGCCGGCCCCCTGGTGGAGGCGGCCCGGGCCCGCGGCGTCCTGCTCGACAGCACCGGCCGCCACCACCACGGCCCGCCCGGCCGGCACGGTCTCGTGATCGGGTACGGCTCCGCCTCGCTCGCCCAGGTCCGGCAGGGGGCGGCGATCCTCGCCCACCTGCTGGGAACCGGACTGGCGGAGACGGCAGAATAACGTTCTAATAGTGCGCTATGAGCATCCCTGGTATCGACCGGCCCCGCCTGGTCGCCTGGATGGCCGCCCACGTCCCCGACGCGGGGGAGCCCACCGAGATCGCCCTGATCTCCGGCGGCCGGTCCAACCTGACCTACCGGATCGAGACGCCGGGCCGCCGCCTGGTCCTGCGCCGCCCGCCCCTCGGCCACGTCCTGCCCACCGCCCACGACATGCGCCGGGAGTGGCGGGTCATCTCCGCCCTGGCGGGCACCCCCGTGCCGGTGCCCGAGCCGGTCGCCCTCTGCGCGGACGAGGACGTGATCGGCGCGCCCTTCTACCTGATGGGCCACGTCGAGGGCGAGGCGATCCGGAGCCGGGAACAGGCCGCCCTCTCCCCGGAGCAGGCCAGGGCCCTGTCGGAGCGGCTCGCCGAGGTGCTGGCCGCCATCCACGCCGTGGACCACGCCGCGGTCGGCCTGGACGGCTTCGGCCGGCCCGAGGGCTACCTGGCGCGCCAGCTGGAGCGCTGGGGGCAGCAGTGGGAGCGCTCGAAGACCCGCGAGCTCCCCGAGTACGACGCCCTCGCCGCCCGCCTGCGCGAACGGCTCCCCGACCGGCCCGCCGCCGCGCTCGTGCACGGCGACTACCGCCTCGACAACACCCTGGTACGGCTGGCGCCCGGCGCGGACCCGGAGATCCGGGCCGTGGTCGACTGGGAGATGTCCACCCTGGGCGACCCCCTCGCCGACCTCGGGCTCACCCTGACCTACTGGCAGGACCCCGGCGACGACGGAGGGCTCCCGGTGGCCGGCGACATCACGCTCACCCCCGGCTTCCTCGACACCCGGGCCTTCGCCGCCCACTACGCGAAGGTCTCCGGCGCCGACCTGACCGATCTGGACTTCTACCTGGCCTTCGGCAACTTCAAGCTCGCGGTGATCCTCGAGGGCATCCACGCCCGCTTCGTCCAGGGCAAGACCGTGGGCGAGGGCTTCGAGGGCATCGGCGCCGCCGTCCCCCTGCTGGTCGCCCGGGCCCACCGGGCGCTGGACGGCCGCTAGGCGGGACCGGGCGGGCCGGAGCGGTCCCGCTAGGGGCGTGCCGCCTGGCGGCGGGCCCGGTACGCGGTCAGCGGCACGCCCAGGGCGGCGAGCGAGGTGATGGTGGCCAGCACCGTCAGCGCCCGGTACACCGTGAACGTCCCCGTCATGAAGAACACCTCGCTGACCAGGATGCCGAGCGCGACGCTGAGGGCGAGCGTGAGCGCCAGGCTCTCCATGGCGTCCCCCGTGTGGTCGCGCGGGGACAGCAGCGGCCGGAAGAACGCCAGCACGGCGGCGCCCGGGCAGGTGAGCAGATAGACCACCGTGACGGTGACGCGCAGCGGCGCCGCGCCGGTGGCCTGCGTGGCCACGAGCAGGGTCAGCCACCCGGAGGTGGCCAGCAGCAGGAGCGGCCAGCGGGAGGTGTTCACGACGACTCCTTCGGGATCAGCTCGTAGACGGCGCCCCCGGAGTTCTCGATGAGGAGCCGGAAGCGGTCCGACGACGCGACCCCCTGGCGGATCCGGTCGACGGTCCCGTTCGGGAAGATGCCGGCCGTCTCGATGGCGGCCTTCTGCGCGCGGTTGAGCACCAGGTAGGACCTGGCGCCCTGCGGCACCGCCGACATGAGGCCGATCAGCGACGGCACGGGGTCGCGCACCAGCTCCACCCGGGTGGGCACGTAGTCCGGCAGCCCCGGCACGGCCTCGCGCGAGCGCGGCAGCTCGTCCAGCCAGCTGTGCTGGTAACGCTCGTAGTAGTCGTAGGCGGCCGGAAGGAAGAAGGTGGGCGCCACGATCAGGGAGCCCTCCGGCGCCACCCGGTGCACCTCGCGCACCAGCCGGACCTCGTCCCGGGTGAAGTAGTTCGCCTGCTCCTTGCCGTAGTTGCCGAAGAAGAAGCCGGTGACCATGAGCATGAGGACGACCGGCAGGACCAGCGTGCGGACGAACGCCCGGCGGGCCGGCAGGAAGAGCGCGGCGGCCAGGAACGCGGTGATCGGGAGAGAGAACAGGTAGATGCGGAAGAGGATCTCCCCGCCGTAGCTGCCCGCGGCGAGGAAGAGCAGCGGGCTCAGGCCGATCACCAGCAGGGGCAGGCCCGGCCGGCGCAGCCAGTGGCGGCGCAGCAGCGCGCCCCCCGCGGCGAGCAGCCACACCCCGGCGGACAGGGCGCGGTCGGCGTAGGCGACGATCACCTGCCCGGGGGCGGCCGTGCCGAGGGAGAGGAAGCCGTGGTCGAGGTTGCCGCCGGCGTCACCGAGCGACGCCACGATGTCGCTGAACCGGGCCTCCAGCAGCTGCCAGGCCGCCATGGTGTTCCACGCCAGCACGGTGAGGGCGGTCAGCAGCAGGATGCCGAGGTTCCGGTGGCGCCGCAGGACGAACAGGGCGGCGAGCGCGGCCACCAGCATGAGCGGGGTCAGCTGGTGGGAGGAGGCGATCGCCGCGATCGGGGTGGTCAGCACGAGCGCCCAGACCAGGCGCCGGCGGGTGCCGGAGACCGGCGGCGGCTCCGCGCCCAGCCCTTCGGGGTCGTCGCCGGCCTGGATCGGCCCGCGCCGGAAGCGCCGCACCACGACCACCAGAACCGTCAGGTAGAGGACCAGCGCGGTCGCCTGGGGCGAGAAGTAGTCCTGTCCCACCCAGGAGCAGGAGAAGTAGACCCAGACCGCGCCCCACACCAGCTGCCGGTTCCGGGTGACCGTGCGGAACAGCAGCAGCAGCGGGAGCAGCATGGCGGTGTTGAAGACCGCCGGCCCCCACACGGCGATGCCGAGGGCGTCCGGCAGCCCGGCCGCCTGCGTCATCATCGCGAAGTACGAGAAGAACCCGGGCCACTGGTGGTAGGCGGCCAGCGCGCTGACCTCCGGGTCCGTCGCGCCGTGCCGGATCAGATAGTCGATGACGGAGACGTGCTTCCACGCCCAGGAGTACCGCAGGGAGGGGTAGAGCAGCGCGGGGGTCGCGTGCAGCACCGCGATCAGCACCAGCGTGTACCCCGCGTGCCAGAGCTCCAGGGCCTTCCGGTCGCCGAGCAGCGCGACGAACCCGACGACCATGACGGCGACCGCCGCCCAGAACGTGGCCGGCAGGACCGTGATCAGGCCCAGGTCCGTCATGTGGTCGAGGCGGACCTCGCGCAGCGACAGGCCCCAGAGCACGGCGGCGACGGGGAGCGCGGTGCGCGACAGGAACCACGTCCACTGGCCCGTACGGCGCGGCACGCCGTCGTCCCGGGTGGTGCGCAGCCGCCCGCCCACGTAGCCGGCGTGGGCCGCCACCAGGCCCAGGAGCATCACCACCAGGGCCTTGTACGCCTTGACGTCCGCCGGCCCGGTGAAGGTGACCGCGCGGAAGACCGCCCGCGGCAGGCCGTACCTGATCGGGGCCAGGTGGGCCGCCAGCCCCTCCCAGCCGCTGGTCCGCCGCACCACCTCGGCCTGCGAGCGGCCCTCGGCGGCGCACCGGGACAGGAAGTACGAGACGGTGGAGCGCCGCTCCGGCACGTCCAGCCGGACGACCGCCGCGGGCTCGTGGAGCAGTTTCGCCCCCGGCCGCAGGTCGAGCAGGTGGGTGCGGAGCTCGGTCTTCACCCCGCCGGCGGGCTCGGCCGCGACCTCCTCGGTCCGGTGGTCCGGCCCTTCGGGGAAGCCGCCGGCCTCGAGCAGCGTCCGGCGGTGGAACGAGAGCGCGCCGCCGTACAGGTCGTCGACCGGGTCCGTCTGGAGGCGGGAGCCGGTGAACGGCACCCCCAGCACCCAGCCGAGCTCGGCGGGGAACCAGTCGGGCTTGCCCGTGCTCCAGCGCAGCGCCACCCGGCCGCGGACCGCGACCGCCTCGGGGTCGGCGTAGGCGTCCAGCAGCGCGGCCGACCAGCCCGGCTCGGGAGCGGAGTCGCCGTCGAGGAAGGCGACGACGTCGCCCCGCACCCGGGCCAGGCCCAGGTTGCGCGCCGCGGCCGCGCCCACGGCCTCCGGCTCGTGCACCACCGTGACCTCGCCGGTCCCGCCCAGCTCGGCCTCGGCCCAGGCGGCCAGCTCGGGGGAGCGGTCCACGACCAGCACGATCTCCTCGGGGGCCGGATCCTGCGCGCGCAGCGCGTTGACCGTCACGGCCAGGCGGAAGCGCGACTGCGCGGGGCCGGCGGTGACGACGACCGACAGGGACGGGCCGGCCGTCTCCGCGGGCGCGGGCCCCTGCCGCTCCGGCACGATCTCCCGGCGGGCGGGCGGGACCATCGGGACCGGCACCCGCCAGGCGACGGTGGGGGCGTCGTGGTCGTCGCAGTCCTCGACGGCCGCGCCGGCCTTGTCGGCCGCGCCGGCCTTGTCGGCCTCCTCGGCCTCCGTGCCCGGTGCGGCGGTGACCGTCTCGACGGTTCTGCTCGTCCCGGGACCCGTCCCAGGGCCCATCCCGGGACCCGTCCCGGAGCCCGCCCGGGCTCCGGCCCCGGCGCCCTCCGCGGGGCCGCGCCCGTCGCGGCTCTCCGCGGCGCCGGCCCCGGCGGCCCCGGCGTCCGCGGATCCGGCGGTCCGGGCCTTCCCGTCCCGATCCTGCCCGCCCTCGGACTTGGCGGCGCCGGGCTTCTTGGCCCCGCCCCTCGCGGCGCGGGCCTTCCGGGCCGCCTTCTTGGTCCGGGCCTTCCTGGCGCCGGCCCTGTCCGCCCCGTTCTCCCCGCCCTGCTTCCCTCCGGCCCCGCTCTCCTGGTCGGTGTGCTCCCCGTCCGGCCCTCCGCCGGAGGGGTCCGGCGGGAGACCGGCCCGGCCGCTCTCCCCGGCTCCGTCCGGGACGGGCTCGGAGGGGGCGGCCGGGGGAGAGGCCGGACGTCCCATCGGCTGGGTGACCACCTCGTCGATCACCTCTTCGGCCTGCCTGCCCTCCACGCGCGCCCTTCCCTGGGTAGTCGATGGGGGAGTTAAGTCGCTTGCCGACTTTACTCCGCGTGTCTTCGCTTTCGCCGTATCACCACGGGCAGCCGTGGCGGCCCGTCCCGCGACCGGGACGGGCGCGAAGGGCCCGTCCCGTGCCGCCCGCGCACGCTCCGCCCGTCGGGCGCCGCGTGCGCGCCTGCCTTCCCGCCGGACCGTCAAGGGAGGGGCTGGCGGAAGTAGGGGTCCTTCCCGACGTCGGAGAACGCCTGCAGGACACCCGGACCGGTGAGCGTGAAGTCGCACTCGTCCGCGTCCGTGTTGTTCCACTGGATGATCGCCTTGAGGTTCGGCATCTCCCTCATCACCGCCGGGATGTCGCGGAACCACTCGCCCTTGGCGGAGGGGTCACTGGCGTGGCTCTCCGTCCCGTACTCGGCGAGCATCAGCGGCTTGTGGGAGAAGCCGTTCTCCTGGAACCACTCGTAGGTGGGCCGCACGGTCTCCTCGAAATCCTGCCACTTCGCCCCGCGGCAGGTGGCGAAGTTGTACGGATCGAAGCTGATCCAGTCGACGTAGTCGTCACCGGGGTAGTACGGCTTCCAGCGGTCGCGGAACGGGTAGTAGCCGGTGACGCCCCAGACCCAGAGCGCGTTGTCCGCGCCCGCCAGCCGGAAGCGGTCGACGATGCGCTTGTAGGCCGCGATGTACTCCTCGGCGGTCTGGCCGCTCTCCTCGCGGTCCTTCTCGCCGTCGAAACCGATCAGGACGGGCCTGCCGTACTCCTTGACCCGCTCGGCCTGGGCGTCGATGACCCGGTCGAGCTCGCCGCGGGCGATGGCGTGCCAGGGGATGTCCACGTTCCCCTCCCAGATGGACGACTCCCAGCCGAGGAACATGATGCGGTCGGTGGCGATCTTGCTCTCGTCGTCCCGGAAGAACCGGCCCGCGTCGCCCTCGGACATGTCGTGGTAGCTGATGACGATGTCGAGCCTGCGGCCGATCTGCTCCTCCATCGCGGTCACGTCGTCCACCAGGCCGCGCTCGGCGTCCGGCGGCACGTGCATCCCCCACCAGGCCCCGCAGGGCGGCACCAGGTCGGAGGTCGGGACGCACGAGCGCGGGGTGGCCTGGTCCCCCGGCACCGTCGGGGACGGAGGGGCCGCGCCGTGCTCGACGGGGGCCGCGTACATGTAGACGACGGCGGTGATCGCCAGGGCCGTCACCAGGGCGGCCACCAGGGTGACGGGGATCCAGCGGGAGGGTGCGGCCCCCGTGCCGTGGCGGGCGTGCCTGCCCTTGCCGGGCATGGTCATCGGGTCCTCCGAACGTACGGGTCCAGCGGACCGGCTGAAGCCGACATGGGACGATCACTCTCCGTGCGCTCTGCTTGACTCATCAGCTCTCATGGATCATGGAGGGGGAGGGTTATGGTGAGCGTAAGGTCACGCTGCGCTGTCCTCGCTGGTCCCTACGTCAAGGCGCCCGCCTCCTCCCCGGCGGACGGAGGCGCGTAGGGCACCGGGGGAGGGGGCGCCGGCCGCACCCCCATCCGGTCCAGCAGCGTGGCGACGCGCCGTGCGCGGAGCGGGTCGACCGGGAGCACGTGCCGGGTCCACCAGCGCGCGGTCTCCGGGGTCGGCCCGGGCGGCACGAGGTCGAGATAGTCGTCCAGCGGCGGGTCGTAGACGAACCCCGGGACCACGCCGTACCGCTCCAGCCGGGCCAGGACCCCGTCGCGGTCGGCGACCAGCAGCGGCACCCGCAGCAGCGGCCGGGGCGGCGCGGCGGCCACCCCCCGGGCCGCCCACGGCAGGCCGCGCAGCAGCTCCACTCCCGCCAGCCTGCGTTCCCGCTCCCGGTCGACCACCCGGAAGCGGGAGCGCTGGTAGCCCCGGAGCAGCGCGCCCTGCCGCATCCGCCAGTCGTCCAGGTCGATGCGGAGCCAGTGGCCCAGCCCGGCGAGCCTGCCGGACTCGCCGGACTCGCCGGATCCGACGGGCCCGGCGGGGGAGGCGAGGGCCTCGCGCAGCTCCTCCTCGCGGGGGGCGCAGCGGTGGCCCGTCCACCGGATGACGCCGAGCGCCGTCAGCGTCCGCCACATCGGCCGGACCAGCCCGGTCCGGTAGATCGTCTCGCGCAGCACCGGCCGGAGCACGCCGAGTAGCTGCGCGCGCGGGCCCCCGTCGAGCAGGAGCCCGTCGCGCATGCGGGTCAGGGCGGGCATCGCGGCGGGGTCCTCCACCGTCAGGAACCCACCGGACATCGCCCTGCCGTGCTTGGCGAGACTGAACACGCCGGCGGTGCCGAACGTGCCGGCCGGGCGGCCGTCCACGGTCGTCAGCATGGCGTGCGCGGCGTCGTCGATCAGGACCAGGCCGCGGCGGTCGCACTCGGCGCGGAGCCGGACCACCTGGTCGGGCTGGCCGTACAGATGGGTGGTGAGCACGCCCGACAGGCCGGTCCAGTCGACCAGGTCCACGTCGATGTTGCCGTCGTCGACGGAGACCGGCGCCATGACGGGGCGCAGGCCCGCCGCCAGCGCGACGAACAGCACGGTCTCGCAGTTGGTCGGCGCGATCAGCACCCGGTCGCCGGGAGCGAAGCAGTGGCGCAGGGCCAGGTAGAGGCCGAACCGGGCCGAGGGCACGTGCAGGCACGCGACCCCGATCCGCTCGCTCATGGCGGCCTCCAGGGCGCGGCTCATCGGGCCTTCAACCGCTCGCGCAGCCTGCCGTACCGCTTCATGGCCTTGTCGGCCGCGCCGTACAGGGCGGGGCTGTCCAGGATGAACTGCCGCGCCCGGCGCACCGGCGTGTTGCGCAGCCAGTGCGCCGCCGCGCCCGCCGAGCGGCGCCGCACGCAGCCCTCGCCGACCGGCTCCCCCCGGCTGCGCAGCGCCTCCTTGTACTCCGAACCGGTGCCGATGCCCAGGTCCATCGAGTGCAGCCCGGCGGCTGCGGCCCCCTCGGCCATCCGCAGGTGCTGGACCAGGCCGGGGGAGTACTTGGCGAACTCCGGGTCGTAGGCCGGGAACCAGCCGATCAGGATCGTGTCCGAGCGGAGCCCGAAGTGCCCGGCGACCGGCTTGCCGTCGCAGTAGAGCATGGACAGCGGACCGGCGAACTCCGGGGTGTCGATCGCGTGCAGCCGCTCGACGAGCTCGACGACCCACGGCCTGCCGAACCTGTCGGGACGGCCCATCCGCTGGTACTGGGCCGACTTCCAGCTCCGCAGCAGGCGGAACTGCTCGTCGTCGCGGGCCGCGAACTCGAAGGTGAGCTCACCGGCGTCCCGGCCGAGCTTGCGCTCCTTGTACAGGGTGGTCTTGAGGAACTTCGGCGAGCGCTCCTTCAGCTCCTCCAGGTAGGCCGCGTAGCCGCGGGACAGGTCGAGGATCACCGACTCCTGGCTCAGCGTCTCGAACGGCTTGAACCACGTCTGCCCGTCGACCATGCAGCCGAACTCCCACACGTGCAGCCCGCAGGCGCGCAGCAGCGCCTCGGCGTCGAACTCCGCGCCGGGGAAGTGGACCACGCCCTGGCAGAGCGAGACCCAGGCGCCGATCGCGGCGCCCACGCCGCCCGCGTGCCGCTCGAACGGGAAGAACCCGATGGGCCCGTCCGACTCGGAGATCACCGCGACCCGGGCCTCGGCGCAGACCTCGCCCATCGCGACGGTGAACTCCGGGCTGAGGAAGGGGTTGCCCAGGCGCGGGGTCGCGTGCTGCATCTCGCGCCAGGCGTCGATCTCGGCCTTGCCGAGCTCGGAGGGGCGGATGACGTCGATGTTCATATGCCGCGCCCCATCTTGTGCAGGCCGCCGACGATCGCCGGGGCGGGCATGCCCGCGGTCACGGCCAGCGCCAGGTAGGCGCGGGGCTCCCAGGGGCGCCGCCGTACGGCGCGGCCGATCCAGCGCAGCGCCTGCGCCGAGCGGCCCAGCGCCGCCTCGGCGAAGGCGATCTTGCCGGCGAGCTGGGCGTATCCGCCCGGGGCCCGGCCGAACTCGGGATAGCGCTCCAGCATCCAGCGGAGCGCCGAGGAGATCGTCTCGCTGGTCTCGACCACCGAGAAGTGCGAGGAGGTGTGCAGCCTCACCCGCACCCCCGTCTCCGGCACGTTGACGATCGGGCCGAACCGGGCGGCCCGCAGCAGCAGCTCGTAGTCCTCGCCGTAGCCGCCGGGCAGTTCCTCGCTGACCAGGCCGAAGCCGTCCACCAGCGCGTCGCGGCGCATCAGGTAGGTGGAGGGGTGCATCGACGGCAGCTGCTTGCGCAGCAGGTCCCGCAGCGTCACCTTCGACATCGGCACCGACCTGGCGAAGGCCACCGTGTCGTTGAAGAGCTCGATCCCGCAGGTCGCGAAGTGCCCGTCGCCGAGCGCGGCCACCTGGGCGCGGAGCCGGTGCGGCAGCCACAGGTCGGTGTCGTCGCAGAAGGCGACCAGCTCGCCGTCGCCGAGCAGCACGCCGGTGTTGCGCGCGCCGGCGATGCCCGGCTGCCGCGTGTTGGGCGTCACCACGACCCGGCGCCCGGGCCTGGCGGTCGCGAAGGACTCGTCCGGAGGGCTCTGGTCGAAGACGGCGACGCAGGTGATGTCACCCGGGTAGTCCTGACCGAGGATCGAGTCGATCGTCTCCTGGAGGAGTCCGGTGCGGTTGCGTGTCGGGATCACGACGGTGACCGCCGGCCAGTCGTTCACGGCAGGTCCTTTCCTGGAACTCGGGATTCATGGATGTCGGGGGTCCGGGCGCCGGGGACGGGGACCCCGGGACCGGAGAGCGGGGCACGGACCGGTGCGGGCCCCGTACGGCCGCCCGTGCGGCGCTCCGTGCGGAGGCCGGTGCGGGCCGGTGCCAGGGCGAGTGCGCACAGGCAGAGCAGGACGGCCACCGAGGCGGTGACCGACTCGGCGGGCACGAGCCAGAGGCCGGTCGTCGCCGCGAGCGCGAGCGGCCAGTGGACCCGCTCGTCCGGGTGGGCGCGCCGCGCGACGAGCAGCATGGGCACCAGGCCCGCCACGGCCGCGGCGACCGGCGTCCACACCAGCAGCGGGGTGGGGTCGGCCAGCCCCATCGCGCGGGCGAGGAAGGCGGGCAGGGCCAGCGGCCACTGCCCGCCGGCGGCCTCGCCGGTCGCCATCACCCGGGTGACCGCGGCGGCGTCGGCTCCGGCCGCTCCGGCCAGCGCCTCCGTCCCGTGCAGGCACAGGGCCACGGCGATCAGCTGGATCCAGAGCACCCACCGTCGGCGGAGCATGACCAGCTCCGCGGCCATGGCCACCATCACCAGCGCGACCCCGGCGCCGACCAGCGCGGGCCCGGGCAGGGTCCCCGGCCGGGCGGGCGCCGTCACGGCGAGCGCGACGATCACGAGGCCCTCGGCGGTGATCAGCGGCGGCAGCAGGGTGCGCGTCCACTCCCACCACGCGGGTGAGGACCGCACGCGTCGCTCCCGGGGACCGGGCCCGACGCGGGGACCGGGCGCGGCGGGCCGCGCGCGCCGGTCCCGCTGAGCGGGTACGGCCTCGCCCCGCGGCACGGGCCGCGGGAACGGCTCGGTGACCGCCGCGCCGTCCGGGTGCCAGGCGGGCGGCCCAGAGGACGGTCCCGTGGACGGCCCGGCCGGGAAGCCGGTGACGGACGGACGGCCGTCGACCTTGATGACCCGCATCACCAGGGTCGGGACGTCGTCCGGAGAGGCGGGCGCCTCCGGCGGGAGGGCGGCCCGCGCCGCGCCGCCCTTCCGCAGCACCCCGACCAGACCCGGGGCGACGGCGGCGGCGACGACCAACTGCGCCGCGAGGGTGCCCAGGCCCACGCCGGTGATGCCGTGCGTCCGGAAGAAGACGAACGACGCCCCGACGACCAGGACGCACAGCAGCGCCTGGAACAGCAGCAGGGCCCGTGCCCGGCTGCGGGCGCGGAGCACGCCGAGGTAGATCTCGATGAACGCGTGCGGGACCGAGGCGAGGGCGAGCAGCCGGAGCGCGTCGGCCCCGTGCTCGGCGTAGGACGCCCCCCAGCCCAGCCGCAGGATGAGCGGGGCGGCCAGGGCCGTCACCGCCACCGCGGGGACCAGGAGCATCAGGGTGCGCCGCAGGGCCAGCCTGCACCGTCCCGCCAGCGCCGCCGGGTCCGACGCTCCCTCGATGGTCAGGGAGATCGCCATGTTGAGGGCGAGCATGTCGAAGACGCCGACGAGGGTCACCGCCGCGCCGTAGTAGCCCGCCATGCGCGCGTCCACGCCGGCCGACACCAGGGCGGGCACGAGGTAGACGCTGGCGAGGATGAGCAGCGTGCCGGGGAAGTCCCCGGCCAGGAAACCGCCGATCCGCCGCAGCGGGGGCGGGGCGCGGTGGGCGTCGCGGGCGGCGGTCCCCGGCGCCAGCCTGGTGAAGATCGCGATGCTCACCGGAACGACGGCGACGGCCACCGGGACCGTCCAGGCCAGGAAGATCCCGGCGCCGGGGAAGGACGGGGCCAGCACGACCAGCAGGACGAGCTTGGCCACGCCGACGGCCACCCCGATCAGCGGCACCCAGGGCGCCTTGCCCAGCGCGGTGAGCACCACGTCCTGGAGCGTGAACACGCACCACAGGACGACCGCCACCAGGAACCAGGCCGCGGGCCCGAAGCCGGCCAGCCCGCCGACGTTGGCGCCCCACATCGGGAGCGTGGCCAGGAAGCCCCCCGTCAGGGCGGCCGCCGCGCCGCCGCCCGCCAGGTAGGCGGCCGCGACCAGCCGGCCCGTCGCCGGACCGCCCTCCGGCAGGAACCGGGTGAGCGCGCCCGTGAGCCCGAAGGCGGTGAGCGCCGAGAGCAGGCGCATCGCGGCGATCAGCGCGAAGCCGCGGCCGTAGTCGGCGTCGCTGTAGAAGCGCGCGGCGACCGTCCAGTACGCCAGCCCGAGCAGGCCCGCCGCGCCGGCGTTGACGATCAGCGAGTAGGCGTTGCGGAGCAGGGGGTCGTTCAGGTCCGCCGGGAGACGCCCGCGCAGGGCGGCCAGCGACCCTCGCCGTCGCTCCACCCCGGAAGGGCGCTCCACCGGCAGGCGCGCGTCAGTCACCGCCCATTACCTGTCCCGCCCCGGCCCGGGCCCCGATCCGGTTCAGCCCGTAACGGGTGCGCCGCACGAGCGCGTACCCCTTGGTCAGGGTCCGCTCGCGCAGGTAGAGCAGGGACAGCCCCTGTCCGCTGACCGCCTTGACGAACTTCGCCGGCGAGGTGTGCTCGGTGATCGTCAGGCGGGGCAGCGCGAGCGGCTCGTCGTCCTTCTCGAAGGCGTCGTTGGCCACGGCGCACGCGGTCAGGTAACCCGCCTGGCGCACCCGGCGGCGGACCCGCGCGCTGGAGTAGCCGTAGGGATAGGCCATGGTGGTCACCGGCCGGTCGATGCGGTCCTCCAGCAGCGCCTTGTTCCTGCGCAGCTCGTCGGCGAGTTCCCGGTCGGGGAGCTGGTCGAGCTGCGGGTGGCTGTGGCTGTGCCCGCCGATCTCGGCGCCGCAGGAGACCGCCTCGGTGATCTGGCTCCAGGAGAGCGTGGGACCCAGCCGCCGCCCGGCCGCGTCCTTCCCGGCGTCCCGGATCCAGCCGGTGGTGACGAAGACCGTCGAGGGGAAGCCGTACCGGGCGAGCAGCGGCAGCGCCTCGGTGTGGAAGTCGTCGTACCCGTCGTCGAAGGTGATCGCCACCGGCCGCTCCGGGAGCGGGCCGGTCCCCCTCACTCCGGCGACCAGGCCGGACAGCGTCATCGGGGTGAAGCCGTGCTCCCGGAGCAGCTCGAGCTGCTCGGCGAAGCGCGCCGGCGAGACCGCGAGCGGCCGGGTCTCCTCGGTCGGCCGCTCGCTCACCGCGTGGTACATCAGGATCGGAACGCGTGTCATGATCGCCCCAGCTTCAGACGTGCGGTGCCCACCGTGTAGCCCCAGCCGGTCCAGGCCAGGCCGGTCATGATGGCGACGGCCCGGCCCAGCCCCGACGGGTCACCGGTCAGGGCCGCGCCGACCCCGCGCAGGACCCCGGCGGGCAGGGTCCTGGTGGCGTACGCCCGCTCGCTGGACAGGCCGTCCTGAGCGCCGACGCTGGAGGCGACCAGCGCCTTGGACAGGCCCTCGGCGTAGCAGCGGGCCCGGAAGTAGGCGAACCGCGCCCGCTGCTCGGAGACCTTGTGCCCGATCACCGCGGCGGGCTGGAACAGCATCACCGCTCCCGGGAGCCGCTGCGACAGGCGGATGCAGAACTCGGTCTCCTCGCAGCCGAGCGGGCGGCTCCTGCGGCCCTGCACGCTGCGGCCGATGCCGGTGTGGAACCCCCCCACCTCGGCCACGACATGCCTGCGGAAGGCGGCGTTGCCGCCCATGACGTTGCGGATCGGCGAGCGGACCGTGGGCATGCCCACGTAAGTGCACCCCACGGTCCAGTCGAACTCCGGCGGGAACCAGCGGGGACGGCGGCCCGTCGCCCACAGCGGCCTGGTGAGCCCGCCCACCCCCACGACGGTCGGGTCCTGGAAGCCCTCCTCCAAAGCCTCCAGCCAGCCGGGTTCCGCCACTGCGTCGTCGTCCAGGTACGCCACGATGTCGCCCGAGGCGGTGGCCGCACCGGTGTTCTTGCCGCCGGACAGTCCCTTCTCGTGCGTGTTCTCGACCACGATGGCGTCGGGGTACTCCTGCTTCAGCCGCAGGTGCAGCTCCGGGTTGTGGTCGACGACCAGGATGACCTCGTGCGGCCTGCGCCGCTGCCGTTCGACCGACTCGACGGCCGCCCGGATGTCCTCCCAGCGCTCCTCCGTGTAGACGCAGATGACGACGCTGCTCTTCATGGTCAGGCGGCGCCCTGGTCCGCTGCGGGGGCGGTGGCCCTCGGCTCGGGCAGGCGGGCGGCCGGACGGTCGCGCCACTCCCTGATGATCGTCCGGAGCACCCGGAGGCCGTCGCGGACCGCGTGGAGGTTGCTCTCCCCGTGGATGCGGCAGCGCTCGTGACTGGGCACCTCGTGGATCTTCAGCCCGGCCTTGGCGGCCCGGATGTTCATCAGGGTCTCCACCTCGAAGCCCTCGCAGTCCACGTTGAGGACGTCGAGGTGGCGGGCCCAGAAGGCGTTGTAGCCGTAGCACAGGTCGCTGTACTGGGTGCGGTAGATCCGGTTCACCAGGCCGGTGAGGATCTTGTTGCCCATCGTGCGGGTGAAGGTGAGGTCGTCGCTGCCGCCGCCGGAGGCGTAACGCGAGCCCTTGACGAAGTCGGCGCCGGCCACCAGCGCGCTCACGAAGTGGATGATCTCGTGGCCGTCGGTGGAGCCGTCCGCGTCGATCATCACGATGATGTCGCCGGTGCAGGCGGCGAAGCCCGCGGCCAGCGCGTCGCCCTTGCCCTTGCCGGTCTGGGTGACCACGCGGACGTTGGGGCGCAGCCGCTTGGCGACGGCGACGGTGTCGTCCACCGAGTTGCCGTCCACGAGGATGATCTCGTCGATCCACTGCGGGATCGTGGCGAAGACGTGGGGGAGGTTCTCCGCCTCGTTCATCGCCGGCACCACGACGCTCACGGTGGGTGCGATGGCCATGTGCGGGGTGAGCGGTGTGAAGCGCTCGAGCGGTGGAATGGAGCGCAGTATGCCGTTCGGCTTGACGGTCGGCCTGATCGTTTCAGAGTTCATGATGACGGATGGTCCTTCCGCACGCCCGCTCACGGCACGAGACGAGAGCGGACGCTACTGAGAGTGAGAGAGCTGTCACATCGGGAATTTGGTGGCAGTGAGGAATGGTTACCGTGTATGTGTCGGCTGCTGCGAGCGGAAACGCGGTCGGAGGCGGGATTTTGCCCGTCCGTAGGTCTTGAGCAGGCGGTCGGCGGCACGGAAGAGACGAGGGTCGTCCACGACGGTGGTGCGGAGCCTGCTGAGCGGGACCCGGCCCAGCCACTGCACGGCGGCGGTGGGGGACGGGCGGGCGACGCGGGCCTCGGCGACCATCATGACGCCGGTCCTCAGCCAGTCCTTGTACTCGCGGTCGCCCTTGCCCATGTCGACCTGCGACAGGCCCGCCGCGGCGGCGTGCTCGGCCAGGAACAGGTGGTGCATGATGCCCGGCGAGTAGGGCGCGTAGGCCGGGTCGTAGGCCGGGAACCAGCCGACGAGGTTCTGCGCGGTGCGCAGGCCGAAGTGGCCGGCCACCGGGGTGTCCCCGGCGTAGACCATGGTCAGCACGCCGGCGAAGTCGTCGGACCGGCAGGCGTGCATCTCCTCGACGAGCCGCACGATCCACGGCTGGGCGAAGCGGTCCACCCGGCCGGTCCGCTGGTACTGGTCGGACTTCCAGCGCAGGAGCGTGTGCAGCCCCGCCGGGTCCGGCGAGGCCCACTCGAACCGGACCTCGCCGTGCTCGCGGCCGAGCTTGCGTTCCTTGTAGCGGACGGTCTTGTAGTTCTTCGGCGAGGCGGCGCGGACCTGCTCGACGTAGGCGTCGAACCCGGAGCTGAGATCCATCAGGGGGGCCGGCCGCACGTCCGTCTCGTACGGGGCGAACGTGGGCTGGCCCGCGACCAGGTAGTCGAAGTCGATGACCGAGAGCCGGCAGGCCCGGAGCAGCTCGCGTGCCTCGATCTTGAGCTCGGGGATCGAGATCAGCCCGTGGCAGGTGACGAGGAAGCCGCCCAGCGGCCTGCCGACGCCGAAGCCGTGCCGTTCGAAGGGGAAGAAGCCCGCGATCGTGCCGCCGTCCTCGATCACCGCGACTCTGACCTGGTCGCGCAGTCTTCCCATCGCCAGTGTGAAGTCCACCGAGAGGAACGCGTTGTCGAGAGACGGGGAGCTCTTCTGGATCTCGCGCCAGCGAGTGATCTCAGATTCGCCCAGCTCCCCAGGACGCACGACAGTGATCTTCACTCTGATCTAGCCCCCCTGTTCGGCCCGCAGGCCTTCGTCGCCCCGATACAGCGTGCGCAGCACCCACATGAACGCTCCCACAATCGCGACAGTGGCCACTCCTGCCCGCGGCGACCATGCGTCAAAAGAGAGCATGGCTATCGCAAGGAGCCCATTAACAGCGACACTTGCCGCGATCCCCGCCGTTATCACTCGGAGAAGGTCACGATCACGCAACACTCCAATGAGAGCGATAGCAGGAGTAAGCAGAAGAAACAGAAGAACCAGGACTGACCGGAGCGAACCACCGACCTGGGCGAGCGCGAGCCCCGCTCCCACCGGGCATGCGAGCGCGAGCGCCCCGCTGAGCGCCCTGCTGAGCGCCCCGCGAACGATCGACATTTCCGGGCTCCTGGACTGGTGAGGCGTGGCTGGCCGCTAATCGATGTGACCAACCATCCCTCAGGCCCGTCAATGGCGACGTTTGCCATGAGCCCATGGTTTACCCAACTGCTAAGGGATGTCGCGGAGTTGTTCAGTACCAGGTCAGGAATTCAGGCGCTCTCCGGATCAGGGCTGGCAGCCGGGGTAGAAGAGGACGGTTCGGGCGCCGGAGCGGGGTCGGGCCCGGGCTCGGTCTCCTCGGGGACGGGGGCCTCCCACGAGATGGCGCAGCTGGTCGCGCCGGCCGGAGACCGGAACGAGATCCGCCCGGAGCCGCCCTCGCCGGGGCCGGCGGCGGTCACCCGGAGCATCGCCCCGGCGCCGGCCTTGAGCCGTCCGCTCCGGGGCTGCAGGACCAGCCCGCCGGAGGTGCTCGCCGACCACGAGAGCGCGGCGCCCTGCGCGGTGATCCGGATCAGCCCTCCCTCCCCGTCGATGCTCGGCGGGCACGAGACGGTCAGCCGGGCCGCGGGCGGCCGGGCGGCCGGGGTGCGGGTGGCGGGCCCGCGGGACCCGGTCCCCTGCCGGGGCGCCGCAGGGCGGGTCGCGCTGGCGGGCGCCGGAACCGCGGTGCGCGCGGACGGCACCGGCTCCGGGCCCCCGTCCTCGGCGGGGTCCTCCGCGGAATCCCCGGCGGGGCCCTCTGTGGAATCCCCGGCGGGGCCCTCGGTGGGGTTCTCCTCCGGATCGGGCGACGGGTCCTCCGATGAGGTCTGCGCGGGAGGGGGCTCGGAGACGACCAGGGCGGGCTCCGGGCCCGGGGCCGCCGCCGCTCCCCGGCCGAGGTCCTGCCCGGTGAACGCGATCATGCCGCCGGTCGCGGCCAGCACGCACACGGCGGCCGCGACCACCAGGCCGGGCCGCCCTGTGCCCCTTCCCGTGCCCCTTCCCGTGCCCCTTCCCGTGCTCCGCTCCGGCCGTCGGACCCTCCTCCCGCGGGTCCCGGCCCGGGCCCCGTCGAGGCCCCCTGCCCGGCTCCCTTCACGGAGCCCGTCACGAAAGCCGGCCCGAGATCCTGTGCGGGACCCGCCGCGCCGCGGCGCGGCGACCGGGAAGCCGGTCCGGTCGAAGTGGTCGCCCACGGCAACGACGGCGGCGCGGGCCCCGGCGTGACGGGGGTCCACGCAGGTCTCGACGGTCCGGCGGCGCAGGGAGAGCGGCAGGACGGCCACCGGGACCAGGTCGAGCAGCCGGCCGGCGGCGACGTGCCGGCCCCGCAGCTCGGAGCAGACCTCGCAGCGGGGGATGTGCGCCGCCAGCCGCCTGCGCAGCAGCGGGGTCAGCGGCCCCTCCCAGGAGTCGACCATCGCCGACAGGTCCGGGCAGTGCGCCCGGCCGATCCTGGCCAGCACGGCCGCCGCGGCGGCGTTCTCCAGGTGGTCGCGGGCCCGGGCGAGGCGGGTGGCGGCCTGCCGTGAGGTCAGCCCGAGCACCGCGCCGGTCTCGCCGGTGCTGAGGCCGTGCCGGAGCGAGAGCTCCAGCACCTGGCGCTCCTGTCCGCTCAGCTCCGCCAGCACCTCGCGCACCAGTACGGCCAGCTCGCGCCGGTGCGGATCGCCGTGCTCGCCGTCGTCTCCGTCTCCGTACGGGCCCCCGCGCCCGTCCCCGTACGCACCGCCGTACCCCTCGCGGTGACCGCCGCCGGGCGGAGCGGGCGCCGCGCTCCGCCCGGCCGGGGCGGGCGCGGCGCACCGGGCGCGGACCAGCGCGTACAGCCAGGGGCGCAGTCGCCCGGCGTCCCGCAGCCGGTCCGCGCACCCGTGCGCGACGACCAGCGCGTCGTGCACGGCGTCCGCCGCCTCGGCGGTGTCGTCCAGAAGGGAGAAGGCGTAGTCGTTGAGGCGCTCGGCGTAGGCGTCGAACAGCCGCGCGGGCGCCTGGGCGTCGGCGCGCCGGAGCGCCTCCGCGAGTCGCTGGTCGTCGGTCCGGCCGACGGTCGGCCATCCGGGCACGGACATTCCTCCCCGACGCAGACGGATTCTCGTTCACGGGTCACGCCCGAGTCCCCACGCGAGTGGGACGCCACCCGTCCGCGGCGGGTTGCCCTGCCATGCCGACCAGGCATGACCTGGGATAAAAGGGACGGGCGG